>NZ_FWFG01000048.1 GCF_900163655.1 Brachybacterium nesterenkovii | reverse complement strand
GAAGACCTCGACCCTCACCCCGACACCGACGCGCCGCCCCAGGTCGCACCACAGCGACACCCTCATCTGTGAAGAGCCGGTAATGACGGGGATCGCGCCGGGCACCGGGCGCCCGAAGGCGGGGTTCATAACCCGTCCACTCGGTCGTCTTCCTCTGCATTCCGAAGCTCAGGCCCAGCTGCTCGGCCTGGTCCTCGAGATACCCGACCAGCTCGATCAGATCGGGCCGGACCCCGCCTTCCCTGAGCGCGGCGAAGCGACTCTCGCGATCGCGTTCAGTCCGGCTGGACTCCGCGATCTTTCGCGTCCCGTCGCGGGCGGTGACTGCCGAGCTGGTGACGGCGGAGAGCAGCGCACCCGTGTCGAGCTTCCCGCCAGGGGTGGAGAACGCGGTGCGCAGGTGCTTGAGGAAGTCCTCGAGCATGTCGACGTCCTCGGCTGGCACCTCCGGGAACTGCGTGTAGCGGACAGCGGCTGCTTCGGTGGTGCCTGCGTCGGGAAGCGGCTCGCAGTTGAGTCCCCGATAGTGGTGTAGCGCGGTGGCCCGTCGTCCCGGACAGGGACGCGGCCACCGTGTGATCCTTCGAGAAAGCTCTCTACTTCTCACTCGAACGGAGTCATCACGATGACCGCTCCTCACATTGTCGACCCTCACGGCCTTCTCAGTCACGCTCTCGGCGAGGCGTCGCCGGATCTGATGCGTGATCTGCTGCAGAACACGATCAACATGCTGCTGTCCGCGGACGCCGACCTCGTCGCCGGCGCGGAATACGGCCGGCCCAGCGAGACCCGGACGGCCCAGCGCAACGGCTACCGTCACCGCGAGCTCGATACCCGCGTCGGCACGCTCGACGTGGCCGTGCCCAAACTCCGCACCGGCACCTACTTCCCGCACTGGCTGCTGGAGCGGCGCAAGCGCGCCGAAGCCGCTTTGATCACCGTGGTCGCCGACTGCTACCTCGCCGGCGTCTCCACCCGCCGCATGGCTCCCCGGATGCACGCTTCGCGCACATCGCATCCGGGGCCCCAGCTCGTCAAGACCCTCGGTATCGATGGCCTGTCCCGCTCCCAGGTCTCCCGGATGGCCAGCGAGCTCGATGAGCAGGTCAAGACCTTCCGTCACCGCCCGCTGGGCGAGGCCGGACCGTTCACGTTCGTCGCTGCGGACGCATTGACGATGAAGGTCCGTGAGGGCGGACGCGTGATAAACGCGGTCGTGCTGGTCGCGACCGGGGTGAACAACGATGGGCACCGCGAGTGCCTCGGGATGCAGGTCGCGACCAGCGAGACCGAAGCAGCGTGGAACACGTTCTTCGCCGACCTCGTCGCCCGCGGCCTGACCGGGGTGCGCCTGGTGACCTCCGATGCTCACCGGGGCTTGGTCGAGGCGATCGCGGCGAACCTGCCCGGCACGGCCTGGCAGCGATGCCGCACCCACTACGCCGCGAACCTCCTGGCCGTGACGCCCAAGACCATGTGGCCGGCGGTGAAGGCGATGCTGCACAGCGTCTATGACCAGCCCGACGCACAAGCGGTCGACGCGCAGTTCGACCGGCTGCTGGGACAGACCAGCGAGCGTCTGCCCGAGGTCGCTGACCACCTCGCCGCCGCGAGAGAAGTCCTGCTGGCGTTCACCGCGTTCCCCAAGGAGATCTGGCGCCAGATCTGGTCGAACAATCCCCAAGAGCGACTCAACCGCGAGATCCGCCGCCGCACCGACGCCGTCTCGATCTTCCCGACCCGCGGCGCGATCACCCGCCTCGTCGGCGCGGTCCTGGCCGAGCAGACCGATGAATGGCTCGAAGGACGCCGCTATCTCGGCCTCGACGTCCTCCGCCGCTCCCAGCTCCACCTCGTCGCCACCCCGACCGATACCAAAGAGGTGACTACCCCCGGCCACACAACCCCAGCCCTGACCGCCTGAAACACCGAAACCGAAGGATCCGACCGCTACACCACTTCCAGGGACTTGACCGCGCTCGCTCGGTCTCTGGAGTGATGCGCTGGGGCACCCTGAGCATTCCTTCGAGAACCTCGGATTGGCGGTCTGCGGCCTCGTCGTCCAGTGACGAGGCGGCCCGGGCGAAGGCCTTGTACACGGAGGCGTAGCGGGTCTGCATGCAGAGCATCGCGAACAGCTGGGTCTCTCGCCGCTCGTCGAGCTGCGCGTCCTTGTTCTGGAGCTGGATCAGGGAGAGCAGCTGCAGGGTGTTGAACAGGGGCTTGATGGAGCGGGGGTTGCTGCCGACGGAGGAGAGCGCGAGATCGACCCGCAGCGCGCCGTCCGGCGAGTCCGGGATCCCCGTGAGCCGCTGGAGGTAGGCGAGGGTGTCGTACGAGCCGGTCGGGAGGTTGAACGGGATCTGGATGATCTTGTCGAAGAACGACTGGGCGCGCTCGTCGGTGATGTCGTCGCCGTACTTCTCCCGCACCCCCAGCTTCACGATCTTGAAGTCGATCGCGAGGACGAAGATGCAGTTCTCGACGTCGAGCAGCACCTTGATGGCCTCCATCACCTCCACGGCGCGGGCGGGCTCGAGCCGGTCGAGGTCGTCGACGAAAATCACGAAGCGCCTGCCCGTGTCCCTGATCGCGGAGGCGAAGCTCTCGCACAGCTCGGCCAGCAGGGTGACGTCGGCCGCGGGGTTCTCGAGACCGCCGTCGGTCTGCTCGAGCCCGTCCCAGAGGTCCTTCCCGTTCTCGACGAGATCGACCACGGCGCCGTAGCCCGCGAGGCGGGTCGCCCCCTTCGCGGCGCCGACCGAGGCGGCGACGAGGAACTGCTGCGCCTGCGTGATGAAGCGGCGCCGCTTCTCCCGGGCCTGCACGGTCTGCGCGGACTCCACCTGCGCGACCTTGCGGCAGATCTCCCACAGCAGCGCCCCCGCGGTCTGGGTCCCGGCGCCGAGCTGGGCGTACTGCCAGGTGTTGAACCAGATGATCTCCGGCCTCTTGTCGGGATCCTGCGCGGCGAGCCGCTCGCCGACGATCTTCATCGCACTCGTCTTGCCGGTGCCCCAGTCGCCCTGGACGGCCACCGTCATCGGAGTCTGGCACTGGGTGAGGAACTCCGAGAGCCCGCTCATGTAGTGCCCGATGCCGAGCTGGTCCTCGGTCGCGGGGAGATCGTTCAGGCCTGCGCGGAGCTCGGGGCGGGGCGGCATGGGGGTCCTCTCGGTGGTCGGGCCGGTCGGCCGCCCGTCCCCGCGACGGGAACGGGCGCTCCGACCACCGTAGGCACCGAGCGGGGCGTCCTCCCCGTCCGGACGGCGCCGGTCAGCCTTCCCGGACGACCCCGAACACCGTCGCGCGCACCCCGTTGGAGAAGACGCGGTCCTCGAGGACGCGCAGCGGCGGCAGGCCCGGGCCCTCGGCGGGGAACAGGCGCTCGCCCGCCCCGAGCACGACGGGGAACGTCAGCAGGTGGTAGCGGTCGACGAGACCGGCCTCGGCGAGGGACCGGGCCAGCTCGCCCGAGCCGTGGACGATGATCGGCCCTCCCTCGGTCTCCGTCAGCGCCCGCACCGCGTCGATCGATGCGAGGCGATGGCAGTCGCCCCATGGGTTCACCGCGACCTCGGCGTCGCTGAGCGTAGTCGAGACGACGTACTTGGGCAGGGCGTTGTAGTGCGCGAACTGGTCGTCCATCGACGGCCACACGGGCGCGAACTCCTCGAAGGTGCGCCGACCCAGCAGCAGGGCGGTGGACTCCATCTGCTCGCGGCCCTAGAGCTCGTAGGCCTCGGGCACGAACTCGACCTCCTGGAAGGTCCAGCCGGCGCGGGGGGTGGTCGCCGCCGCCGGGAGCCTCCATGACGCCGTCGAGCGTCAGCATCTCGGTCACGATGATCGGTCGGGTCTCGGTCATGGCTCCTCCTGGAGTCCGGGGCAGGCTGATGGGCCGCGCTCCGGCTCAGGACAGGGCGAGCCCGGACGACTACCCTCTCCCCATGGGACGAGTGACCGATGCGCGACGCATCACGACGGTGCGGGTCCGGGACGGGCGCCTGTTCTCGGGCCGCAAGGGCGATCACGTGGCCGTCGAGGAGCCCCTGGACATCCGCGTCAACGGGCAGGCGCTGTCGATGACGATGCGCACCCCCGGCCACGATGTCGAGCTGGTCCACGGCCTCCTCCACGCCGAGGGCCTCATCGCCTCCCGCGAGGACGTCTGCGAGGCCCGCTACTGCGACGGCGCCGTCGTCACGGGGGAGGAGGGCCTGCCCGAGAACACGTACAACGTCATGGATGTGGCCACCCGCACCCTGCCGATCGCTCCGATCGTCGCCCGCACCTTCGTCACCAGCTCCGCCTGCGGGGTGTGCGGGACCGCGAGCATCGACGCGGTGCGCACCAAGGGGCGCTACACCCTCGACGCCGACTGGACGATCGCCCCGCAGGGGCTCTTCGACGTGCAGCAGCGCTTCGACGAGGGTCAGGCCGTGTTCCAGCGCACGGGCGGCATCCACGGCGCCGCGCTCGTGCGGCGCGACGGCGAGATCCTCGTCCAGCGCGAGGACGTCGGGCGCCACAACGCGGTCGACAAGGTGATCGGCTGGGCGCTGCAGCAGGACCTCCTGCCCGCCGCCGACTGCTTCCTCCTCGTCTCCTCCCGCGCGTCCTTCGAGATTGCCCAGAAGGCGTACATGGCCGGGATCCCGATGCTGGTGTGCGTCTCCGCGGCCAGCTCGCTGGCCGTCGAGACCGCCGAGACCGTCGGCATGACCCTCATCGGCTTCCTGCGCGGTCAGGCCGACGGCGACGGCCGGATGAACGTGTACACCTCGCCCGAGCGCCTGGACCTGTCCGCGGTGGAGGGCTGACCGCCGCCGATAGCCGTCGCGACATGGCCCCGATCGCCCGCACCCTGCCCGCCGACACCACCAGCAGCACCCGATGATCGATCTGCACGCCGCCGTCGCCGACCTCCGTACCTGGCAGGAGGCCCTCTACCAGGACCTCCACCGCCACCCCGAGCTGTCGCTGCAGGAGCATGCGACGGCCGAGCGCATCGAGACCGAGCTGCGGGAGCTGGGCCTGACTACCGAGCGGATCGGCGGCACCGGCGTGGTCGCGGTCATCGAGAACGGCGACGGGCCCACCGTCCTCGAGCGGGCCGACATCGACGGCCTGCCCGTCACCGAGGCCTCCGGCCTGCCCTATGCCTCCGAGGAGCCCGGGCGCATGCACGCCTGCGGCCACGACGTGCACATCTCCACGCTGCTGGGCGCGGTCCGCGTCCTCACCGCCCACCGCGACGCCTGGCACGGCACCTTCATCGCCCTGTTCCAGCCCGCCGAGGAGACCGCCCAGGGCGCCCGGGCGATGGTCGCCGACGGCCTCGTCGACCGGATCCCGCGGCCCGACGTCGCGCTGGCCCAGCACGTGATGCCCGGGGCCGCCGGCCGCATCGGCACCCTCGCCGGGCCGCTGCTGTGCCAGGGCGACTCGCTGCGGGTGACGATCCACGGGCGCGGCGCCCACGGCTCGATGCCCCACTCCGCGCAGGACCCCGTGGTCGTCGCCAGCGCGATCGTGCTGCGCCTGCAGACGATCGTGGCCCGCGAGCTCAGGCCCGGCACCTTCGGCGTCGTCACCGTCGGCGCCCTGAACGCGGGCACGAAGTCGAACATCATCCCCGCGACCGCCGAGCTGCTGCTGAACGTGCGCACCTACGACCCCGCGGTGCGCGAGCACGTGCTCGCGGCGATCCGCCGCATCGTCGACGGCGAGTGCGCCGCCGCCGGCATCGAGACGCCCGCGGACATCGAGCTGTACGACGCGTTCCCGCTGACGTCGAACGACCCCGAGGTCACCGCGACCGTCACGGGGGCGCTCACCGCGGCCCTCGGGGAGGAGAGCATGGAGGAGGCCGAGCCCACCACCGGCTCGGAGGACTTCTCCTGCATCCCGGACGCCTTCGGCACCCCGTACACGTCCTGGGTGCTCGGCGGCTTCGACCCGGAGGCCTACGACCGGGCGGTCGAGCGCGGCACGGTCGCCCAGGACATCCCGGCCAACCATGCGCTGAACTACACGCCCGTCATGCAGCCCACGCTCAGCGCGGGCACCACGGCGCTGGTCGCGGCGGCGCTCGCGTACATGGGGAGCTGACCGCGGTCCGCGCGTCAATCCAGCCCGAGCGCGCCCGCGGCAGTGACCTCGTCGACGACCAGATCGGTGGCCGTCCCCGCCAGGAGCGCCGCGCGCAGGGGCACCGCCTTGCGCGTGCCGGCGGCGATGAGCAGGCGGCGCGGGATCCGCTGCAGACGGGCGGGATCCGGGCCCGAGCCGCGCCCGTTCATGTCGATCCCGTCCCAGCTGCCGTCGGCGCGCAGGAAGACGGTGCACACGTCCCCGACCGCCCCGTCGGCCAGCAGCGCCGTGCGGTCCGCCTCGGTGAGGTAGCCGCCGGTCTGCACCTGGCTGGGGACCTCCGCGTCGAAGGCGCCCACGCCGAACACCGCCAGCGTGCACTGGCGCTGGGCCTCCAGGACCCGCTGCACCGAGCGCTCGCGCAGCATCGCCTCGCGCGTGGAGGCGACGTCGAAGAAGGCGGGGACGGGGAACTGCATGACGGAGGCGTCCCACACCTCCGCGGCCCGCGCGAGCACGGTGGAGACGTACGCCAGGCCGGTGCCCTCGAGCGAGATGGCGCCGTTGAGCTGGACGAGCCGCAGCCCCGGAGTGGGGCGGGGGCGGAGGCGGGAGACGACGGCCGCGATCGTCGTGCCCCAGGCCAGGCCCACGCTCATATCGGGGCGGAGCATCCCTGCGAGCTCCTCGGCGGCCGCTTCGGCCACCGCCCCGAGGCGGTCGATATCGCTGTCTCTGCCGCCGTTGTCGGCCGGGACCACGCGCGCCCGGACATCGAAGCGCCGCTCGAGGCGCTCGCGCAGCTTCTCTGCCCGGTGCGCGCCCGGGGGGTGCAGGGAGATCCGCACGAGGCCGTCGGCCCGCGCGTCGCGCAGGAGACGCGAGACGGTGGAGCGGGAGACGCCGAGGGCGGCGGCGATCGCCTCCATCGTCAGCGCCTCGTCGTAGTACATCCGTGCAGCTGCGAAGGCGGCGTGTTGCCGAGCGTCCGTGCCCATGACGGCCAGTGTTGCACGTTCGTGCAGCCACCTTGCGTCAACGCGCACATCGGGTCACGATGGGGCCGACGTCGACGGGGACCTTCGTCCCGGGTCAGGTCCCGGCCCTGCGGGACCACGCCCTGCGGTCCCGGTCGACGACGCCCCCACCTGTGAAGGAGCACCCCGTGCCGATCGTCGCCCGCGCGAACCTCAGCCCCGCCTCCCGCGAGGAGCACCTCGCCCGCCTCGAGTCCGCGACGCTCGAGTACCCCCTCGACGTCCTCGTCATCGGCGGTGGCGCGACCGGTGCCGGAGCGGCCTTCGACGCCGCCTCCCGCGGCCTCGACGTGGGGCTCGTCGAGGCGGGCGACCTCGCCTCGGGCACCTCCTCGCGGTCCTCGAAGCTCATTCACGGCGGCCTCCGCTACCTCCAGATGCTGGACTTCACGCTCGTCGCCGAGGCGCTGCGCGAGCGCGACCTGCTGCTCACGCGCACCGCGCCGCACCTGGTCCGCCCCGTCTCCTTCGTCTTCCCGTTCGCGCGCAAGGTCATCGACCGGGTCTTCATCGGCTCCGGCGTGGCCCTCTACGACACGCTGCAGTCGCTCGGCCGCCGCCGCGCCGTCCCGCTGCACCGCCACCTGCTGCACGACAAGCTGATGACGGTCTTCCCCGCCCTCGACGGCTCGAAGCTCGCCGGCGCCGTCGAGTACCACGACGCCCAGGTCGACGACGCCCGTCTGGTCATGATGCTCGCCCGCTCCGCCGCCCTCCACGACGCCGCGATCGCCACCTACACCCGCGTCATCGACTACGTCCGCGAGGACGGCCGCGTGATCGGCGTGAAGGCGCGCGACGAGGAGACCGGCCACGAGTTCGTGATCCACGCGCGCGAGATCATCCTCGCCACCGGCGTCTGGACCCAGGAGCAGCAGGAGATCGCCGAGGCCGAGACCGGACTGCGGGTGCTCGCCTCCAAGGGCATCCACATCACGGTGCCTAAGGACCGCATCCCGGCCAAGGCCGCGACCGGCATCATCACGCAGACCGAGAAGTCAGTGCTGTTCCTCATCCCGAGCGACGAGTACTGGATCATCGGCACCACCGACACGCCGTGGACCGAGGATGTCGCGCACCCCGCCGCGACCGCCGCCGACATCGAGTACGTGCTCGATCATGCCAACGAGATCCTCGCCAGCGACCTCACCCGGGAGGATGTCATCGGCGTCTACGCCGGTCTGCGGCCGCTCCTGCAGCCCGTCAGCAAGGGCGAGAAGGCCGCGAGTGCGTCCACCAAGGTCTCCCGCGAGCATACGGTCATGACCATCGAGCCGGGGCTCACCGCGGTCGCCGGCGGCAAGCTCACCACGTACCGCGTGATGGCCGAGGATGTCGTCGACCACGCGATCCGCGACTCCTTCCCCGACCGCCCCAGCCTCACCGCCTCCCTGCCGATCGTCGGCGCCCAGGGGTACCGCGAGCTCACGGCGCAGCGAAGCGAGATCGCCCGCATCCGCGAGTACGATCTCGTGCGCGTGGACCGCCTGCTGGGCCGCTACGGCGCCCTGCTGCCCGAGGTCATGGCGCTCATCGACACCGATCCCTCGCTGGGTGAGCCCCTCGAGGGCGATGAGCGCTACCTGCGCGCCGAGGTCGTCTACGCGGTGCGCGCCGAGGGCGCCCGCCACGTCGCCGACGTCCTCATGCGCCGCACCCGCTCCGATTACGAGGTCGCCGACCGCGGCGCCGGCGCGGCCGCGGAGGTCGCCGCCCTCATGGCCCCCGAGCTCGGCTGGGACGCCGAGCGCGAGGCCCTCGAGGCCGAGACCTACCGGGCCCATATCGCCGCGCGCCTAGCCGGTGAGCAGGCGCGCGACGACGCGAGCGCCGCCGCGGCCCTCGCGGATGCGCCGGAGGTGCCCCGACGGGCATGATGGAGACCCCCCGACGGGCATGATGGACCCGTCCGGCGCGCGCCGGACGTCTTCGCGGCCCGGGATGCGATCCCGGTCCGCGTCCCCCGGGGGCGGGTGCAGCGCCCGCCCCCGCCGCACCGGCACCGACGCCGGTCGGCTCCCGGCAGCGACCGGGCATCCCGGGACCGCGACGACGCGGCCCTACCCCAAGGAGACGACAGATGATCGGAACGATCCTCCTGCACGAGATCGTCGGCACGGCGATCCTGCTGCTGCTCGGCGGCGGGTCCGTCGCCAACAACATCCTCGCGAGGACCAAGGGCTTCGGGGGCGGCTGGCTGATGGTGAACTTCGGCTGGGGCCTCGCGGTCTTCGCCGGCGTCTACACCGCCTACAAGACCGGCGGCCACCTCAACCCGGCCGTCACGCTCGGCATAATCGCCCACGGCGCGAGCGAGTTCGCCCCCGGCATCGCCGTGAACGTCGCCAACACCGCGGCCTACCTCGTGGCGCAGCTGATCGGCGCGATGATCGGCGCCTTCCTCTGCTGGATGGTCTACAAGAACCACTTCGACGCCGAGACCGACCCGGGCAAGATCCTGGGCGTGTTCTCGACCGGGCCGGAGATCCGCAACCCGCTGTGGAACCTCATCACGGAGACGATCGCGACCTTCGTGCTCGTCTTCATCGTGCTGGTGTTCGGCCAGACCCCCTCGGGCCTGGGCCCGCTCGCGGTCGCGCTGCTCGTCGTCGTCATCGGCATCTGCCTCGGCGGCCCCACCGGCTACGCGATCAACCCCGCCCGTGACCTCGGCCCCCGCATCATCCACGCGATCCTGCCGATCCCGAACAAGGGCGGCTCCGACTGGGGCTACGCGTGGGTCCCGATCGTCGGCCCGATCCTCGGCGGCGTCATCGCCGGCGTCGCCGCGAGCCTGTACATCTGATCCGCGCAGCGGGACGTGCGCCGAGCGCGCACGGCCCGCTCGCACACCCGCCCCCGGAGAACTCGCACATCCGCCCCGCGCTCTCCGCCCCCGGAGCCGCGCCACCGGCCACGACGGCCGCGTCACCACCACCGCAACGAAGGAGTTCCGATGAACGAAGAGCCGAAGTACATCCTCGCGATCGACCAGGGCACCACGTCCACCCGCGCCATCGTCTTCGACCACGCCGGGCAGATCGTCGCCACCGGCCAGCGCGAGCACGAGCAGATCTTCCCCCGGGCCGGCTGGGTCGAGCACGACCCGCTGGAGATCTGGAAGAACACCCGTGCGGTGGTCGGCGACGCCCTCGTCGAGGCCGAGATCAACCGCCACCAGCTCGCCGCGGTCGGCATCACCAACCAGCGCGAGACCGCCGTCGTGTGGGACCGCACCACCGGCAAGCCCGTGTACAACGCGATCGTCTGGCAGGACACTCGCACCCAGCGCATCTGCGACGAGCTCGCGGGCGACGAGGGCGCCGACCGGTACAAGGAGCGCGTGGGCCTGCCGCTCGCGACCTACTTCTCCGGTCCGAAGGTGGCGTGGATCCTCGACAACGTCGAGGGCGCGCGTGAGAAGGCCGAGAAGGGCGACCTGCTGTTCGGCAACACCGACGCCTGGCTCGTGTGGAACATGACTGGCGGCGTCAAGGGCGGCATCCACGTCACCGACGTCACCAACGCCTCCCGCACGATGCTCATGAACATCGACACCCTCGACTGGAACGCCGACATCGCCGCCGACATGGGCATCCCGCTGTCGATGCTCCCGGAGATCCGGTCCTCCTCCGAGGTCTACGGGGTGGGCCGCAAGAAGGGCCTGCTCATCGACACCCCGATCGCCGGCATCCTCGGCGACCAGCAGGCCGCGACCTTCGGCCAGGCCTGCTTCGAGGTGGGCCAGGCCAAGAACACCTACGGCACCGGCAACTTCATGCTCATCAACACCGGCGAGGAGGCGGTGCGCTCCGAGAACGGGCTGCTGACCACCGTCGCCTACAAGATCGGCGACAACAAGCCGGTCTACGCGCTCGAGGGCTCCGTCGCCGTGACCGGCTCCCTCGTCCAGTGGGTGCGCGACAACCTGGGCCTGATCGACGACGCCCCGCAGATCGAGGAGCTGGCCACGCAGGTCGACGACAACGGCGGCTGCTTCATCGTCCCCGCGTTCTCGGGCCTGTTCGCCCCGTACTGGAAGTCCGACGCGCGCGGCGCGATCGTCGGCATGACCCGGTACATCACCAAGAACCACATCGCCCGCGCGGCGCTCGAGTCCACCGCCTTCCAGTCCCGCGAGGTGCTGGATGCGATGAACGCCGACTCCGGCGTCGAGCTCACCGAGCTCAAGGTCGATGGCGGCATGGTCAAGAACGAGACCCTCATGCAGTTCCAGGCGGACCTGCTGGGCGTGCCCGTCGTGCGTCCCCAGGTGATCGAGACCACCGCGCTCGGCGCCGCCTACGCCGCCGGCATCGCCGTGGGCTACTGGGACGGCGAGCAGGACGTGATCGACAACTGGGCCGAGGACAAGCGCTGGGAGCCGTCGATGGACTCCGAGACGCGCGAGCGCTACATGCGGGTGTGGAAGAAGGCCGTGGAGCGCACCTTCGACTGGTACGACGACGACGTCGAGGCGCTGTTCGGCTGAGGAGGCTGATTCGGCGCGGCCGAGGCGGCCCGGCTGTTCTGCTCGGCTGCGTCGGCTGAGCTGATTCGGTCCGCGGGGCAGAACTGGTAGCTATACGTGCGCACGGTGCCTGTGAGGGCATCGTCTGCATGCATGGCTGCCAGTTCTGGCACGGGGTCGGTGTCGGGGGCAGGAAGCCAGGCTGCCCGGCGGGGAGCCTCAGCCCAGGCGCTGGCGGGGCTTCCTGAGCGCCACCGCGTAGACCGCGCCCAGCAGCACCAGCCACACCACGCCCACCACGAGGGCGATCCGGGTCTCGGGGAACACGGCCAGCAGGGCGATCACCGCGATGATGAACGCGAGCGCCGCCCACGACGCCACCGGCCACAGCGGCACCGGGAAGCGGTCCGCGCGCACCCCGTCGCGCACCATGCGCCGGCGCATCGCCAGGTGGGACAGCAGGATCATCAGCCACACCCACACCGTCGCGAACGTCGCGAGCGAGGCGATGATCTCGAACGCGTTCTCGGGCACCACGGCGTTGAGCACCACGCCGACGACGAGCGCCGCGATCATCACCAGGACGCTGGCCCACGGCACGCCCGCGCGGGACACCGAGGTGAACACGCGCGGCGCCTGCCCGGACTCGGCCAGGGCGTACAGCATGCGGCCCGAGCCGAAGGTGTCGGCGTTGATCGAGGAGATCGCCGCGGTCACCACGACGGCGTTGAGGATGTGCGGCGCGTACGGCACGCCCAGGGCCTCGAAGATCTGCACGAACGGGCTGGCCTCTCCGTCGATCTGCGTCCACGGCACGAGCGACATGATCACGCCGAGCGCGAGCACGTAGAACAGCAGGATCCGCACCGGGACCGTGTTCACGGCCTTCGGGACGGCCCGGTCGGGGTCCTCCGCCTCGCCCGCGGTGATGCCGATCGTCTCCACGCCCCCGAAGGCGAACACCACGAGCGTGAGCGCGGCCAGCAGGCCCATCGGCCCGTTCGGAGCGAAGCCGCCGTGATCGACGAGGTGGGACAGGCCCGGAGCGGTCGAGCCGACGCCCGAGCCGATGGCCAGCAGCGCGACGCCTCCGACGATCATCGCGACGATCGCCGCGACCTTGACCAGGGTGAACCAGAACTCGAGCTCGCCGAACACCTTCACGTGCCGCAGGTTCACCGCGGCGATGATCAGCAGCACGGCCGCCGCCCAGATCCAGCGCGGTGTGTCCGGGAACCACAGGCCCATGTACAGCGTGAGCGCCGTGACGTCCGCGATCGCGACCACCAGCATCTCGAACACGTACGTCCACCCGGTGACGTAGCCGGCGAACGGCCCCAGGAACTCGGTCGCGTACTCGCTGAAGGCGCCGGGGACGGGGATGCGCACGGCCATCTCGCCCATCGCCCGCATCACCATGAACACGGCCGCACCGGCCACGATGTAGACGAGCAGCACGGCGGGTCCCGCGGCCTGGATCGCCGCCGACGATCCGTAGAACAGGCCCGTGCCGATCGCGCTGCCCAGCGCCATGAACTGGATGTGCCGGACCGTCAGGCCGCGGCGGAGGCGCGAGGGGGGAGCGGTCGCGGCATCGGGGAGGGGGGAGGAGGGGCTCATCCCGGAATGGTACGAGGCCGACGGAGCGCGGTGCGCGCAGTCCGCGGCGGGCCCCGTGCCAGGATGGATCCATGGCCGACACCAGCGCCCTGCTGCCCGATCCCGTCTACTTCGCGGGCCTGCCGAAGGTCGTCTGCTCGGGCGCGGTGATCCTGCGCGATGAGACCGGGCGCTTCGTCATCGAGAAGCCCATCTACCGCGACCACTGGCTGCTGCCCGGCGGCGGCGTCGACCCCGGGGAGGACCCGCGCGAGTGCGCCCGACGCGAGGTCGCCGAGGAGCTGGGCCTCGACATCGAGGTGGGCGTGCTCCTGGACATCATGTGGGTGCCGTCCCGGGCGGCGAGCTGCGCGCCGATGGGCGCGCACTTCGTCTTCGACGGCGGCGTGATCCCCGAGGCCGAGCTGCGCGAGCGGATCGTCCTGCAGGCGGAGGAGCTCTCGGACTGGCGGCTCGTCGGCCCCGAGGAGGCGCACCTGCTCAGCGACTGGGGCGCGGAGCGGGTGCGCGGTGCCCTCGCCGTCCTGAAGGGGTGCGCCGGCGCGGACCTGCACACAGCGGGGTGACGCGTCGCCCCGCTGATCGGCCTGCCCTGCCCCTCACGCCTCGAGCGCGGTGCCCGCCTTCTCCGGCAGCGTGAACGCGGCCGCGCCCGCGAGGACGAACCCGCCCGCGAGCACCGCGAACGTGAGCACCTGCCCGCCCGCTCCCATGAGCACGGGCACCAGCAGCGGCGAGATGATCGAGGCGATGCGCCCGAAGCCCGCGGCGGCGCCGGTGCCGGTCGCGCGCAGGGCCGTCGGATAGAGCTCGGGACCGATCGCGTACAGCGCGCCCCAGGCGCCCAGGTTCGCGAACGACAGCGCGCAGCCCGCGGCGATGATCTGCGCCTCGGAGTCCGCGAGCCCGTAGGCGGCGGCCGCGACCGCCGAGCCCGCGAGGAACAGCGTGAGCGTCCAGCGTCGCCCGATGCGCTCGATCAGCCATGCGGAGACGGCGTACCCGGGCACCTGCGCGAGCGTGATGATCAGCGTGAAGGTGAAGGAGCGGGTGAGGTCGAAGCCGCGGTCGATGAGGAGCGATGGGATCCAGATGAACGCCCCGTAGTAGGACAGGTTGATCCCGAACCACACCAGCCACAGCGCGGTGGTGCGTCCGCGCAAGTCCGCGGACCAGATCGAGGTCGGCGCAGCGCTCGACGGACCGGGCGCGGGACGCCCCGCATCGGCGCTCTCATCGGCGTCGGTATCGGTGTCTGCGCCGGCTCCGCCCGCCGCGACCGGCGCCGGAACCCCGGCGGACTCCTCGAAGGAGCGGACCACGGCCTCGGCCTCCGCGTCGCGGCCCGTTCGCTCCAGATGGCGCACGGACTCGGGCATCGACCAGCGGACCACGAGCGACCAGATCGCCGGGATCATGCCGAGCGCGAGCGCCCAGCGCCACCCGTCGGGCCCTCCCGCCGCGACGAAGCGGCCGATCACCGCGGCGAGGATCCAGCCGAGCGCCCAGAAGGCCTCGAGCCACACGACCACCCGGCCCCGGATGCGTCGGGGCGCGAACTCGCTCATCAGCGTCGAGGCGACAGGCAGCTCGGCGCCGAGGCCCAGGCCGACGACGAAGCGCAGCGCGATGAGCATCGCCAGTCCGGTCGCGAGCGCCGAGGCGCCGGTGGCGAGCCCGTAGACGAGCAGGGTGAGGGCGAACACGCTGCGGCGGCCGATCCGGTCGGCCAGGAGCCCGCCGAGCGCGGCGCCGAGCGCCATGCCGACGAACCCGGCCGACGCGATCAGCGAGCCCTGCTCGCGCGTGATGCCCCAGTGGACGCCGAGGGCCGCGATGACGAAGGAGATGAGCCCGACGTCCATCGCGTCGAGCGCCCACCCGATGCCGGAGGCGCCGAGCATGCGTCCGTGGCGGCGGGTGAAGGGAAGACCGTCCAAGCGGTCGGCCCGACTGGGGACGCGGGCGGAGGAGGAGAGTGAGGTCACGGGAACGATCATGGCCGCTCCCGGCCGTGGATGGCACGTATCTCGGCCCCCGCGCGGCGGTTCTTCGTGAATCCGCCCCGCTGGGGTGTGACCTCCGCTACGGTGTGGCGGTCGGGACCTCAGTCCCGATGGCTCGCGTGCGGCGCTGCGCCCGACGGTCCTTCTCCTCGGGATCGTCGAGCCTCGGCCCTCGTCGCCCCGGCGACCACTGATCCGCCGCACCTCGCCTCTCCCCGACCCCCGGAGCCCGATGATGAACTGGGACGTGATCTGGAAGCTGATCGCGCTCGCGATCTACTTCCTCGCGATGCTCGCGATCGGCCTGCACGCGTACAAGAAGACCGACGACGGCGATGACTACATGCTCGGCGGCCGCCGCCTGCACCCCTTCACCGCGGCGCTGTCCGCCGGTGCCGCGGACATGTCCGGCTGGCTGCTCATGGGCCTGCCCGGCGCGCTCTACATGGGCGGGCTCGTCGAGGCGTGGATCGCCGTCGGCCTGACCGTCGGTGCCGCCCTGAACTGGTACTTCGTGGCCCCGCGCCTGCGCCAGTACACGCAGATCGCCCGCAACTCGCTGACCGTGCCGAGCTTCTTCGGCAACCGCCTGTACGACCGCACGCGTCTGCTCCGCATCGCCGCAGGCCTCGTGATCCTGGTGTTCTTCACCTTCTACGTGTCCTCCGGAATGGCCGCCGGCGGCAAGTTCTTCGAGTCCATGTTCGGCGGGAACTACCTCACGGGCATGCTGATCGTCGCGGGCGTGACTGTGGTCTACACCCTCTTCGGCGGCTTCCTCGGCGCCACCTACACCGACGTGGTCCAGGGCCTGATCATGCTCGTCTCCCTCATAGCCGTGCCGGTCGCGGCGATCATGGCGGTCGGCGGTCCCGGTGAGATGCTCGAGTCCGTGCGCCAGGTCAACGCCGACTTCGCCTCGATGACTCGCGGCGCGACCGCCGTCGGCGTCATCTCTTCGCTCGCCTGGGGCCTGGGCTACTTCGGCCAGCCCCACATCATCGTGCGCTTCATGGCGCTGCGCTCCTCCCGCGACGCCCGCTACGGCCTGGGCGTGGGCATCACCTGGATGATCCTGTGCGTCCTCGGCGCGGTCCTCACCGCGATGGCGGGTATGGCGTACTTCCAGCAGAACGGGACGGAGAAGCTCACCGACACCACCAACGGCGAGTCCGTGTTCCTGGACCTGTCCCAGATCCTGTTCCACCCGCTCATCGCCGGGGTCCTGCTGGCCGCGGTGCTCGCGGCGATCATGTCGACCATCTCCTCGCAGCTGGTCGTGACGTCCTCCGCGCTCGTCGAGGATCTCCTGGGCGGCGTCGGCATGGAGATGGGCCCGATCGCGAAGCTGTGGGCGGGGCGGATCGGGGTCCTCGTGGTCTCCGTGATCGCCGGCCTGCTGGCCCTCGACCCGGAGAGCTCGGTCCTGGGTCTCGTCGCCTTCGCCTGGGCGGGGTTCGGCGCCGCCTTCGGTCCGATCGTGATCCTGTCGCTGTACTGGCGTCGCCTCACGGCGATGGGCGCGCTCGCGGGCATGGTCGGCGGTGCCGTCATCTCCTTCTGGTGGGGCAAGGCCCTGCCCGATGAGGACTGGAACCTCTTCGGCGGGGAGCACCTGTACGAGATCGTGCCGGGCTTCCTCGTCTGCCTGATCCTGGCGGTGCTCGTCTCGCTCGTGACGCCGCAGCCCCCGCGCGCGGCGATGGACGAGTACGACGACATGGTCGCCTCGCTCGCCGACGGGCAGACCCCCGTGCACGAGACCGCGAGCGGCATGGACGCCGGTGCCGGGATGGCGACGGGCAGCTCGAGCGCCGTCTGAGGCGCACCTGCCGCACGCTCCCTGCGCTCGATGCATGACGACGATGGGCCCCTGCCGAGGCGATCGGCAGGGGCCCATCGTCGTGCCTCTGGGCGCCGGCCTGCCGCGGGCGCCCGCTGGTGATCGTGCTGGTGCAGGTGCTGGTGCTGGTGCTGGCGCGGGTGCCGGGTGCCGGGTGCCGGGTGCAGGTGTTGGCGCGGGTGCTGGTGCTGGTGCTGGTGCTGGCGCGGGTGCCGGGTGCAGGTGTTGGCGCGGGCGCGGGCGCGGGTGCGGTCCGGGCGCTCAGTCGCCGAGGCGGTACGTCACGACGTCGAGCACGTCGCTGTCGGAGAGCTCGGGCATGTGCGTGCGCAGGGCGTCGAGGAACGGCGGCAGCGCCGGGTAGCCGTCGGCCTGCGCATCGGCGTCGGTGAGCTCGCCGACGCTCGTGCGGCGCACGCACGTGACCTCGACGGGCAGCAGCAGGTCGGCGCCGTCGGCACCCGCGCCCAGGAGCACGATGTCGGCAGGGCCCGTTGCGAAGGGGCCGTCGACGCGGATGGTCTGCAGCTTCGCCCCGGAGCGGATCTGCTCCTCGTAGCGGGCGAGCATCGCAATGCGCTGACGGGGCGATGACGGTGCGGGCGACGATGCGGACGAGGCCGCGGCGGGGGCAGGCCCCGCTGCGGACGAGGCCGCAGCCGGTGCGGGCTCCGCCGTCTGCGGGCCATCCCCGACCGCCGTGCCGGTGGACGTACTGGCGGCCGTGCCGCTGGTGGTGTCCGTCCCGCTGGTGGTGTCCGTCCCGTCGTCCCCGATGAGCGCGTCATCGGGGTGGAAGCTCGGCATGTACGACAGTCCCAGCAGCAGACCCTCGGGGGTCAGCAGGCGTCCGGTGGTCTGGCCCCACGGCTCCACGTGCGCATCGACGAGGATCCGATGGCCGCGCCCGCGCAGCGCCTCGAGGCCTTCTCCCACCTGCTCGGGGGAGGCCATCTCGAGCTCGATCCACGCCTGCGGGACCGGCAGATCGGCAGGCCACTCCGTGCTCCCGAACGTCGCCTCGGCCGCCTGGGCCAGCGGCCACAGCCCGAACACTCTCGCGCCGTCGAGGTCCTGGGCGTGGAAGTAGTCGGGGGCGAGCTCGTCGAAGGGGATGCCGAGGTCCTGCGACCAGAAGCGGTGGGTCGTGCCCGCGTCGGGGCCGATCGGGCCGAAGCCCGCGATGCACTGGATGTCCATGTCGCGAGGGTAGTCCTGCGGGGGAGGGGCGCATCTCTGCCCATCTCTCCGCCGAGTGTCATGCTGCGACTCATCTAGGGCCGAATCTGGCACCCATCGTGACGCTCGGCAGGTGCGGGTGCGGGTGCGGGGCGGTGCTCGGCAGGCGAAGGCGGTGCTCGGCAGGGGCGGGTGCGCGCGTGAGAGCGGGAATGGGTGCGGGTGCGCGAGCAGGAGCTGGAGCGCGGGCGTGCGCGGGTGCTGGAGGCGGGGCCGCCTCAGCGCAGCACGAGCAGCGCCGCGATCACCAGCATCATCACGCCGATCAGCACGTCCAGCACCCGCCACACCGCCGGGCGCGCGAGGTGCGGGGCGAGGGCGCGGGCGCCGAGCCCCAGCAGCGAGAACCACAGGATGCTCCCGGCCATCGCGCCCGCGGCGAACCACCAGCGGCCGACGGGCCCGTGCCCGGACGCGATCGTGCCGAGCATCAGCACGGTGTCGAGATACACGTGCGGGTTCAGGAACGTCAGCGCGAGCGTGGTCAGCGCGACCCCCGACCGGGGCGCGCTCGACGCGGTGCTCGGCGACGGGGCTGCGGAGAAGGGCTGAGATGGGAGGCGCCGCCGGGACCCCGTCGAATCCAGGGCCCGGGGCGCGCTGTCCATCAGCGCGGCGGGCTCAGCCCCGCCGCGCGGCCAGGAGCTTGTCGGCGTGGGGGCCGAGCATCTCGCGGAACGTGCCCTCCTGATCGGTCGGCGCGGGCGTGACCAGGTAGAGCACCGTCCCGAGGAGTGCCCACGCGCCCAGCAGGATGTACTCGGCGGGCCAGACGAGCGACATCGCGACCCCGGGGACCGGGATGACGGTGAACGCGATGACGAGGGTCGCGCCGATCGCGCCGACGGCCGGGAGGAACGCGGGACGCGCACGGTACGTGTACTCGAGGCCCGGGTAGCGGGCGGGCATCCGGTACTTGGCGATGCACACCAGCAGCCAGACGATGCCGAGGAACACGCCGCCGGCGTCGAGGAACCAGACGATGGCGCCCGGACCCAGCAGGCCGAAGGCCACCGTCACGGCGAGCACGAACAGCAGGGCGCGGCGCGGGACGCCGGAGCGCTCGTCGATGCGGGCGAGGCCATGGGGGAGCATGCGGGCGCGCGCGAGGGCGAGGACCACGCGGCTGGACGCCACGAAGAGCCCGATGAAGCTCGTGACCAGGCCGAGCACGGCGATGAGGAAGGCGCCCAGGCCCAGCAGCGGGAAGCCGGCGGCGGTGAACGCGTCGATCGTGCCGAGCTCCATGCCCGCGACGTCCTCCCACGGCACGACGTACGCGGTCGCGAGCAGCACGGTCGCGTAGAAGGCCGCGGCGCACGCGACGGTCAGGACGACCGCGCGCCCCACGCGCGCCGGCGGGAGGCTCGACTCCTCGGCGAGCACGGCCACGAGGGAGAAGCCGACGACGTAGGTGATGCCGGGGACCACCATGCGCAGGGTCGAGGTCACGGGCTCCTGCTCGGGCGTCCACAGGGGCAGCAGGTTCGACGGCGATCCGTGGACCAGGGCGGTGCCGGCCAGCGCCAGGCCGATCACGATCATCACGGCGAACAGGACCACCTGGATCTGGGCGCCGAGGGACACGCCCCACCAGTTGAGCGCGAACACGATCGCGGTGAGCACGAGGCCGGCGATCAGCACGGGAGCGGTGACGGCCTCGTCGGCGATCGAGTACAGCGGCATCGCGTCCATGCCGGGGACGTACTTGCCCAGCAGGGTGCCGAAGGCGGTCACGTAGAACGCGAGGGAGGAGATGTAGGCGCCGATGTGGAACCAGCCGGTCGCGAAGCCGAACGGGCGGCCCAGCGCGGTGTAGCCCCACACGACCTCCCCGCCGGCGCGCGGGATCGCCGAGGTCAGCTCCCCGTAGGCGAGGGCCACGCAGGCCGCGAGCGCCGCGCCGATGAGCAGGCCGATGATCATGCCGCCCGCGCCGAGGTCCGCGAAGAAGGTCGACGACGTGTAGATCCAGGACGACCCGACCACGCCCGCGACGCCGAGGGCGATGAGGGAGGTCATGCCGAGGGACTTCTTGAGCTCCGCCATGGAGATGGTCCTTCCGGGAGGGGATCGCCCCATCATGCGCGGCGGGTCCGACGAACCGCGACAGCGCGGGCGCGTCGTCGGACAGGAGAGGCGGGAGCCGGGGCGCGTTGTCCGATCGAGAGCAGGAGCCGGGAGTGCTCGTCGTCCGATCGGAGGCCGGGGTGCGCGTCGTCGGACGCGATGGGCGGCACAGTCAGGTCCTGTCGTCGGACCGGAGAGGCGGAGGCCGGGGCGCGTCGTCCGATCGAGAGCAGGAGCCGGGAGTGCTCGTCGTCCGGCTCCTGGCTGGTGCGACTGTGCGGGACTCGCCGTCCCAGCCCGATGCGATCGGTGCTCCCCGCGCCTCGGGAGCGACAGGTGGAACGCAGGCCGGATGCAGCGGGCGGAATTGCGGTGGACGCGGGGGATGCGAGGGCGCAGGATCGACCACGATGACCACGATGAACGCTGCTCCCGCCCCGGACCCCGCCGTCCCCGACCCTGCTCCCGCCTCCCCTCCGGATGCTGTCTCTGCCGCGCAGGCCGGGGCATCGGCCTCTGCTGAGGCGCGGCGGGCTCCTGTCTCCGACGCCCCCGACCCCGCCGCGCTGCTGCGCGCCTACGACGAGGAGCTGCGCACCGAGGCCGAGACGCCGAGCGCGCTCCGGGTCGAGCTGCTCGGTCCGCTGCGCCTGGCCGAGTTCGCGGGCGGGCGCGGCTTCATCACCTACCGCGACCTCGGCGGTGCGGACGCGACCGCAATCGGGCGACTCGTCGACGCCGCCCTCGCGCACTTCCGCGATCAGACCGCCTGCACCGAGGTCGAGTGGAAGACCCGCGGCCACGACGTCGGCCCGGGCCTGCACGAGTCGCTCGTCGCCCGCGGCTTCGTGCCCGAGGAGACCGAGTCGATCATGATCGGCCCGCTCACCGCGCTCCTCGACGCTCATGCTCCCGCGGGCGTCGTCATCCGTCGCGCCACGGAGCCCGATGATGTCCGCGCGGTGTGCGCCGCGGTCGACCGTGCCTTCGGCGAGGACGTGGACCCGGTGCGCGCCGAGGAGATCCTGGCGCGGCTCGAGCGGGAGGCCGACCGCGCCGACGGCATGCAGCTGTGGGCGGCGGAGGTCGACGGCGTGATCGTCTGCGGCGGCCGCCTCGAGCCCGTGCCCGGGACCCGCTTCGTCGGCATCTGGGGCGGCGCGACGCTGCCCGCATACCGCGGCCGCGGGATCTACCGGGCGTTGACCGCCGCCCGTGCCCGCGAGGCCCTCGCGATGGGGCGCACTCTCGTGCACTCCGACTCGACGGAGGACTCCCGGCCGATCCTCGAGCGCTCCGGCCTGGTGAAGGTCTCGACGACCACGCCCTACGTCTGGCGGCGCTGACGGCAGGCTGC
Source organism: Brachybacterium nesterenkovii (assembly GCF_900163655.1). GTDB lineage: Bacteria > Actinomycetota > Actinomycetes > Actinomycetales > Dermabacteraceae > Brachybacterium > Brachybacterium nesterenkovii. The sequence goes on along the minus strand of NZ_FWFG01000048.1, from coordinate 122,382 downwards.
GGAAGCGCAGGGGTGTCCGAAAGGCGCTCTCGTGCCCGTCGTCCCATCCAGCGCCGCTCTGCGACTCACATCGGGCCTGATCTGAGTCCCATCATGGCGCTCGGGGATGCGCCCCTCAGCGTGGGAGCGCGTTCTGGTCAGAAGTCGTCGCTATCGGGCGTGAATTCCGACCGGGAGTGACCAGAACGGGCTGCGGACCGACGGGCAGACCGGTCGGCACCCCGTGGAACGACCAGAACAGGCGAGGGGCAGCTGGCGGGCTGGGCGTCCCTCGGTGCCCCGCCCGCCCGTCGTCCCGTCGCATGGCCGGGCGTCCCCAGCGCGCCGAATGTCTGCACGGGACCGGTCTGCACGGGAGCGGGCGTCACCCGCGCGCCGCTCCGCCATCCCTGTCCGGAGGGCGCGCCGGGATCCGCCTCAGCCGAACGTGTGCGACCCGCCCGTGACCTCGTGCCCCGTGCCGTCGGGCAGGACGATCGTCGCGGGCACGCCCTCGGGGATCGTCGTCTCCAGGCGCAGCGCGCCGCCGGCCCCGGTGCTCCAGGAGACCTCGACGCGGCCGGAGACCGTGTCGAGTGCGCCCTTGGCCCACGTGACGCCCTCGCCGGGGACGGGCTGGATGCGCACGCGGCGGTAGCCGGGCTCCGCCGGACGGATGCCGAGCACCACCTGGTAGATCCAGTCGGCCACGGCGCCCAGGGCGTAGTGGTTGAAGCTCGTCATCTCGCCGGGGTTGATCGAGCCGTCCGGGAGCATCGAGTCCCAGCGCTCCCAGATCGTCGTGGCGCCCATCGACACCGGGTACATCCACGACGGGCACTCTCGCTCCAGCAGCAGGCGGTAGGCGGCATCGGCGTGGCCCGTCTCCGACAGCGCCCACGTCACGAACGGCGTGCCCGCGAAGCCCGTGGACACCCGGTAGCCGGCCTCGGCGACAATCTCGGCCAGGCGGTCGCCCGCCTTCGCCCGCACATCGCCCTCCAGCAGGTCGAAGGCGATCGCGAGGGCGTACACCGTCGCGCAGTCGGAGGTGATCCGGCCGTCCTCGCTCACGTACGCCGCGACGAACGCCGCGTGGGCGCGGTCGGCGAGGGACTGCCAGCGCTCGGCGTCGGCGCTCTCGCCGACCAGCTGCGCGGTCTCGGCGGCGAAGCGGGCGGACCGGATGAGGCATGCGGTCGCGACCACGCCGGTGTCGGCCTTCGCGGCAGCGGGCTGGTCCGGCGGGGCGTCGGGGTCGAGCCAGTCGCCGAACTGGAAGCCCTGGTCCCACAGGCCCGAGGGGGAGAGGACCTTCTCGACCGACTCCAGGTGCAGCACCATGCCCGGGTACTCGGCGCGCAGGGCGTCGAGGTCGCCGTAGGCGTTCCACAAGGCCTGCGGCACCCACACGGAGGCGTCGCCCCAGATCGCGGTGACCCCGCCCCAGGCGTCGGCCTGGGCCGCGAACTCCTCGGGGAAGTTCGCGTGGCGCAGCACATCGGGGATCACGAACGGCACCCAGCCGCCGTCGTTGGTGCGCGTGTCCGCCGCGAGGTCCAGCAGCCACGAGTGCAGGAAGTCCGAGACGTCGAACTGGTAGGCGGCGGTCGCGGCGAAGGCGGCGATGTCGCCCGTCCAGCCGAGGCGCTCGTCGCGCTGCGGGCAGTCCGTCGGGACGCCCAGGAAGTTGCCCTTCTGACCCCACACCACGTTGCTGACCAGCTGGTTCACATCGTCGTTCGAGCACTCGAAGGTGCCGGTGCGCTCGATGCGCGAGTGGACGACGACGGCCTCGAGGTCATCGGCCGTGAGCTCGCCGGGCCAGCCCGTGACCTCGGCGTAGCGGAAGCCGTGGAAGGTGAGGGTGGGCTCGAACGCCTCCGGCTCCCCGGTCCCGGCCAGCACCAGGCGGTCGGTCGCCTCGGCGCCGCGCAGGGGCCGCGTGCCGAGCTCCTCGTGCTCGAGCACCTCGGCGTGGCGCAGCGCGATCTCGGTGCCCTCGGGGCCCGCGACGGCGAAGCGGATCCATCCCACCAGGTTCTGCCCGAAGTCGACGAGGGTCCTGCCCGACGGGGAGGTCCAGATGCGCTGCGGGCGCAGCACCTCGTGGCGGCCGATGAGCGGGGAGGCCTGCTCGATGAGCGTCGCGCGGTCGATCTCGACGGCGCGCACCGCGGCGTCCTCCGCCTCGAGGCGGCGGTCCTCCCGCTGGCCGGCGTAGAGAGAGGCGTGCTCGACGGTCGAGAGGGTCGCGCTCCACGACTCATCGGTGACGACGGTCTGGACGGCGCCGTCCTCATAGGTGATGACGAGGGCCGCGAGCAGGGCGGTGTCGGGGCCGTAGTTCGCGTTGGCGCCCTCGAAGCCGAGGTTGCCGTGCCACCAGCCGCCGGCGAGGCGGATGCTGAGCTCGGGCGCGGACGAGGCGGAGCGCAGGAGATCGGTCACGTCGAAGCGCTGGACCTGCAGGCGGTCGTCGTAGGCGGTCCATCCCGGGTTCAGGACGGAGTCGGTGACGGGGGCGCCGTCGATGCTCGCCTCGTAGACGCCGTGGGCGGTCGCGAGCAGCTCGGCGGAGGCGATGCGGGCCGCGTCCTGCTCGAGGGCGATCGAGGTGCGCAGGGACGGGCAGGCGGCCCTCGGGGTCGCCGGCCGCGATGGCGACGGCCTGCTCGAGGACGGTCAGGGGTGCGGAGGCGGTGGTGCCGGATGCGGCAGGTGCGGTCATGGTCTTCCTCGACTCGACGGGTGATGCGGCCCGCGGGCGGCCGATGCGGCGGCCCCGGGCGCGGGGTCCGCGGTGCGCGACTGCCGCCGGGAACGGGGCCGGGCGGGATCGCGCAGGAGCGGGCTCGGGAACCATTCGATGACAGAGCGTGAAACGTTGCAAGATGTGGCCTAAGGCGGAGACGGGGGCGCGGCAGGCAGGGGAGCCGGGCATGTGTGCGGGCGAGCGTGGGCGGGCGAGCGTGCGCGGGCGGGCGCGGACGGGCGCGGGCGGGCGCGGACGGGCATGAACGGGCATCGGCGGTATGGAGTGGGGCGCGCGTGCGAGGGATGCGCCCCGGGGCGCATCGAGGCTGTGTCCCTGCTCCCTGCTCCCTGCTCCCCGGGCGGGCGTTCCGGTCTCGGTGCTGGCCCATCTGCCCGATGCGGGCGGCCCGGGGCCGCAGGTGCGATACCGTCGCCTCACCGCCGCGCGCTCCCCGCGCGGCAGGCGACCGGTGCATGGTCGCCACAACGACCCGGACGACGCCTCGCTCGGTGCCATCGACGGCAGGGTGGCCTGCCGCCGGCGCCCGGTCGGGGCCGCCGCCCGGACGATGGCCCTGGACGGCGCCGACGGCGGCCGCGGGAACGGAGGATTCGGTGGCCACCACACGCCCCGTCGGCAAGAAGCCCGTCGGCATGAAGGACGTGGCGCGCGCCGCGGGGGTATCCGTCGGCACCGTCTCCAACGTGCTCAATCGCCCGGAGCAGGTCTCCGCCGACCGTCGCGCCCGCGTCGAGGCCGCGATCGCCGAGCTCGGCTACGTTCGCAACGACGCCGCCCCCCAGCTCAAGATGGGCCGCTCCCGCACCGTGGGCGCCGTCGTCCTCGACCTCGCCAACCCCTTCTACGCCGACGTCGTCGGCGGGATGGAGGCCGCCGCCGAAGCCTCCGCGCTCGCCGTCATCGCCGGCAGCTCCGCCAACCGCCTCGAGCGCGAGCGCCTGTACCTGTCCCTGTTCGAGGAGCAGCGCGTGCGCGGCATCCTCCTCGCGTCCACGGGCGGCGATCGCGATCTGCCCGCCGCCATCCGCCGCCGCGGCACGCCCGTCGTGCTGGTCGAGGACGGCATCGCCGATGGCCGTGACCTCGCAGGCGACCCCGAGATGCCCTCCGTCTCCGTAGACGACGTGGCCGGCGGGCGCATGGCCGTCGAGCACCTCGTGGGCGCCGGACGCCGCCGCATCGCCGTCGTCGCCGCACGCCGCGACATCCGCCAGGTCGCCGAGCGCGAGGCGGGCGCCCGTGCCGCCGCCGAGGAGGCCGGTGCCCGCTTCGAGGTGCTCGAGGCCGACGCCCTGACCGTCCTCGCCGGGCGCGAGGTGGGCGAGCGGATCGTCTCGATGCCGCGGGCCGAGCGTCCCGACGCCGTGTTCTGCGTCAACGACCTCCTGGCCGTCGGCGTCCTGCAGGCGTGCGCCTTCCGCCACGAGGTGGCCGTGCCCGAGGAGATCGCGATCGTCGGCTACGACGACATCGAGTTCGCCCGCTCGGCGATCGTGCCGCTGACCTCGGTGTCCCAGCCGGCGGACCTCATGGGCCGCACCGCGCTCGCGCTCCTCGAGGAGGAGATCGCGCAGGGCGCCGAGGCGCAGCACCGACGGATCGTGTTCCAGCCCGAGCTCGTGGTGCGGGAGTCCAGCGGGGCGTGACCCGGGCCCGAAGACGGCGGGCGAGGCCTGGCCCGGTCAGGCCTCGATCGAGGGGCGCTCGTCGTCGGCGAGGCCCGCGTAGACCTCGGAGAGGGACTCGGCCAGGCGGTCCTGGCGGGCGCGGATCGAGTCCTGGCCCGCATAGTTGGTGCCGTCGGCCAGCCAGATCTTCAGCTCCTTCGAGCCGGTGGCGCGCATGACGTCGATGCACTCGAGGTGGTGGTCGATGGCCTTGCGGCGGATCGCGGCGTCGCCGTGGGTGAGGGAGCCGAACTTGTAGTCGTCGTTCTGGAACGTGTTGGAGTTGATCATGCCGATCGACACGCCCTGCTCGCGGGCGAAGTCGGCCAGCTTCCCGAAGTCCTCGACCCGGTCCCAGGGGTAGTGCAGCGACACGCGCGGCGCGCTGCCCGTGTACGCGTGGGTCTGGGCGGCGTCGGCGATCTTCTCGAAGGGGTCGTGGGGCGTGCCCGGGGTGCTGAACACCTTGAAGCGGGTGCCGGAGTTGCCGTACCCCCAGCTGGGGACCTCGATCGTGAACTCCGCGAGGTCGCGGGCGACGTCCTCGGGCAGGGCCTCGAGGGGGTGGGCGGTCATGGGGTTCTCCTCGGTGAGAGCTCGGTAGGTGGGTCGCGATGGTCTCTGGGGTCGTTCCGGAACTCGTCGTCGATGTCGCGTGAAACGACTCATGAAGGACATGAGCATCGCGTGAAACGACTCACAAGGTGAGTCCCGGTCGATGCGGACCGCATGGGTCCCGCGACGACGACGTCAGAGGCGGGGCCGAAGGAGGACCCGCCCTCCGAGAGCTCGAGGAGGAGCCGCATGACCACCGAGAATGCCGACGTCGCACGCCTGGCCTCCCTGCTCGCAGCGACCGACGCCCGCAGCGCTTCGTGCTGCTGCTTCCTGCTGCACGTGCAGCCGGAGCGCCTTGCCGACTACGTCGAAGCCCACCAGGACGTGTGGGCCGAGATGCGAGAGGCCCTGACGGACGCCGGCTGGCGCAACTACTCCCTGTTCCTCCGTCCCGAGGACGGCATCGTCGTCGGCTACTTCGAGGCTGATGACTGCGACGCCGCACAGGAGGCGATCGCCCGCGCGAGCGTCTCGCTCCGCTGGGAGGCCGCCATGGCCGAGTACTTCACCCCCGGCGGCGGGGACAAGCAGATCCTTCCGCAGTACTTCCACCTCGCCTGACCGATCCCCAGCGGATCCCGCTGACAGCCTTCCGCCGTGCCCGCGCCCACCGTCGTGGGCCCCATCGCCATCGACCGCACCAACGCGGTCGGATGAACACCGTCCTCCGCACCCGCCCCAGTCCATTCCCGAACACCTGAGGAGAACCCATGACCACGACCCCCGACGTCGCCGGCCCGAAGCCCGGCACCGTCCGCGGCTGGAAGGCGACGATCGCCGTCGCCATGTCCAACTACATCGAGGCCGGATCGATTCTCGCCTGGCCACGAGCCTCAGCCTCTGGCAGGAGCACTTCGGCTTCACCGACTGGACCGTCGGCCTCGTCGCCGCGATCTCCGCCAACGCGTTCGGCGCCGCCGTCGGCGCGATGATCGGCGGGCCGCTCGGCGACCGCTACGGACGCAAGTTCATCTACACCTACGACCTGATCCTCTACATGCTCGGCACGCTGCTGGTGGTGTTCGCGGCGGCGCCCTGGATGCTGCTGGTGGGAGTGGTCCTGACCGGCATCGCGGTCGGCGCCGGCGTGCCCGTGGCCTGGACCTACATCACCTACATCGCCGAGCAGGCGCCCGAGGGTCAGCGCGCCCGGCACGTGGGCACCGCCCAGCTGGCCTGGTCGCTCGGCCCGGCCGTGGTGTTCGCGATCGCGACCGCGCTGGTCCCGCTCGGCCTGCTCGGGTCGCGGATCATCTTCGCCCACCTGTTCGTCATCGCCTTCATCACCTGGTGGGTGCGCCGCGGCCTCGCGGAGTCGACGATCTGGAGCGACCACAAGAAGGCCCGCGACGAGGCCGCCCGGGCCGGCGGCGCCGCGGTGCGCCACCGCGGCTTCCTCGAACTGCTCTCGCACCCCAAGAACATCACCGCCCTGCTGTTCCTCATCGGCGTCTACAGCCTGTGGAACACCGTGGCCGGTCAGATGGGCATCTTCATGCCGCGCGTCTACCAGACCGCCGGTGTCACCGATCCCGCCCAGCAGAACCTCCTGCAGGTGCTCCTATGGACCATGACGGTGGTCGTCACCTATGTCGGGTTCATGATGCTCGGCGACCGCATGGACAGGCGCGTCCTCTACGCGATCGGAGCGGTGCTGGGCATCGCAGCGTGGGTGCTTCTCGTCTTCGCGCATGTGACCATGCCGCTGCTGATCCTCTTCGCGGTGCTGTGGGGCGCGTCGGCCGGCATCGGTGCGCAGGCCTTCTACGCGCTGTGGACGGCGGAGATGTTCGCGACCCCGTACCGGGCCAGCGCCCAGGGCGTCCTGTTCTTCGTGGCGCGCATCGCCGTCGGGATCCTCAGCTACTTCTTCCCGACCATGCTGGCCGAGCGAGGCGTGCCCTTCGTCGGACTGATCATGTTCGGCTTCCTCGTGGCTGCACTCCTGATCGGCGTGATCGGCGCCCCGAACACGCGCGGCAAATCGCTCGAGCAGATCGAGCTCGAGCGCTACGTGCAGCGCGTCGCACGCTGAGGGGAGGACCCCGTCGGAGAGGTGACGCCGGTGTCCTCGCCGAGGGCGTGCGTCTGGCGTGCGCCGCCCTGCGGAATGGTCGATCTTCGTCGGGGCAGCGGCATCTTTCCGACGGAGATCGACCACTCCGCGTCGCCGTGCCGACGAAAATCGACCACATCGTGCACGTGCCCGGCTCGGTCGCCTGGTGCTCGCTGGTCACGTCACCGGTCCGACCATCGCATGTGCGACGGTGACCATGTCAACTGTTCGATGCCCCGTGGCGGACACAGCGTGCTCGCGCGACCATCACTCCACCCGACCGCATGACGAAGGAGTCCCGATGACCACCACCGACAGCCCCGCCACGACGCACGACGACGCCCCGGGCTTCCTGCCCGAGCTCGCCGAGCGCCTTCCGCTGATCCGGGACCTCGGGCCGATGCAATTCGATCACCCGGCGATGCGGGCCTGGGACGCCCCGCACGGCGACCCCGAGACCTGGGATCTGCAGATCCCCGACCGCGAGCTCCCCGGCCCCCACGGCCCCGTCCCGGTGCGCATCTACGCCCCGAGCGACGAAGCGCGGGACGGTGCGGCCGACGATCCGCGGGCCGGTGCGGTCAGCGATCCCGGTGCGCCGCGCCCATGCCTCGTGTGGCTGCACGGCGGAGCGTTCATCGGCGGTGATCTGGACATGCCCGAGGCCCACGAGGTCGCCCGCGGCATCGCCGGACGCGCCGGCGCCGTCGTCGTCTCCGTCTTCTACCGCCTGTGCGACGTGCCCGCCGACATGGGCGGCGCGCCCGCCACGACCAACCCCCGCGGCAAGACCGGGGTGCACGCCCCGATCCCGCTCGACGACGCGCATGCGGCCTTCACCTGGGTGCGCGAGCACGCGGCGGACCTCGGCATCGACCCGTCGCGGATCGCCGTGGGCGGGGCCAGCGCAGGCGGCGCCCTCGCCGCCTCCCTGTCCCAGCGCCTCGCCGACGAGGGCGCCCCCGCGCGGCGCGCGCTGCTCATGTACCCCGTCGTCCACGCCGTGTTCCCGGAGCCCACGCCGGAGGAGGCGGCGGCGCTCGCCGTCACGCCGGGGGTGCTGCGCTTCCACACCGAGACGACCGTCGCGATGAACGAGAACTACCTGGGCGGGCCCGTCGAGACGGCGACGCCGTACGAGTTCGCAGCGCTCGCCGACGAGGACGCCCTGCGCGCCCTGCCCGCCACGTACATCGAGGTCGACGAGTTCGACGACCTGCGCCGGAGCGGCCGGGCGTATGCCGAGCAGCTGCGCGACGCGGGCGTCGACGTCACGTTCGAGATCCGGCGCGGGGTGCCGCACGGGCACCTGAATCGGGTGGGGCTGTCGACGGCGGCGCAGTCGCTCGACCGGATGGCGGCGCTGCTGGGGGAGTGAGCGGGGGCGCGGGTAGTCGTCGTACGGAGGCGATGGGAAGTACCGCAGCAATACGCGCCGATAGGCCCATATACCGGCTATCGGCACGCATGCATGCGGCACTTCCCATCGGGGTGGGGGAACCGCGTCGTCTGCGCTCCTGATGCCCTGGATTTCTGAGCCGCCCGTGCTCCCGCGGCCCGGAACTCCCGTCGCCCCGGCCCCCTCGACCGCACCGTGCCCCGCTCGCGCGGGTTTCCAGGCACAATGTCAGCATGAGCGACGGACGCGGCCTGCGAATCCTGCGCGGCACCGCTGCCGCGTCGGTCGCGACCGCCGTCGCCCTGATCGGCCACCTCCTCGGCGGCGCCGAGTCCGTGCCGCTGCTGGGGATCCTGCTGCCGTGGTGGCTGTCGGTCTCGGTGTGCGTCCTGGCGATCGGTCGCCGGCCGAGCCTGGTGGGCATGAGCGTCTCCGTCGCAGCGAGCCAGGTCCTGTTCCACCTGCTGTTCAGCATCGGCGGGGGAGTGCAGCTCGCGCTCGCCGCCGGGGGCCTGCCCTCGGGCCACCATGCCGGGTATGGGGCGGCTGCGAGCAGGGCGGCTGTGAACGGGGCGGTGCCACCGGGCGCGATGCCTGACGGCGTCATGCCGGACGGCGCGATGCTCCACGGCGGCATGACGATGCCCGCGACGGCGGCGACCCCGGACTCGTCGGCCGCTGCCCATCTCGCGCACGCCGTCGGCATGGGGCCGATGATGCTGCTGGGCCATGTCGCCGCCGCCCTCGTCACTATCTCGCTGCTGCACCGCGGGGAGGTCGTGCTCCTGCGCTGCCTGGGCCTGATCGCCCGCGCGCTCGCGCACATCGCCCCGCACCTGCCGCGCCCCCTTCTCGCGCTCCCGGCCGTGCCCGCGGCCCGGGATCGTGCACCCCAGCAGATCGGCGCCCGCCTCCGCGAGGCGCTCCTGGACCCCCTGCGGCGGCGCGGGCCACCGCTGCTCCTGGCCGTCTGAGCCCGTCGTCGCCGCTGACCCCGCGTCCGAGCGCAGGCCCGCCGGACCCTCGATGCGACCACGCCCCGCCCCGGCGCTGCCGGACCCGCCGCGCCCATCTGCGGCAGGGGTTCCGTGTCCGTGCGGACCGCACGTCCAGGGGCCCGGGCAGACCGCCTCGCGGTCGGCACCGCAAGACCTGCGGAACCCGGCTCTGTGCCCCGTCATCTGTGCCCCGTCATCGGAGTGCCGAGCGGACGGCCGCGCCCTGTGCGCGATCGACGCGACCGGCAGCCGCGCGATCGACGGGACCGGCACCCGCGCGATCGACGGGACCGGCACCCGCGCGATCGACGGGACCGGCGCCCGCGGCGTCTGCACACGGACCGGCTGCTACCGCACGGCTCCCACCGGCACGGCTGCCACCGGCTCGGCACCGCGGCATCCACCGGGGATCGCTCATCGGCCCCATCCCTTCTTCGACACCGTTCGTCCTGCGCCCGCGCACCGATGCGCGAGCACGCCCATCCAAGGAGCACCCATGACCCGCACCACCGCCCCCACCCGCCGTGCCGCGCTGCTCGGCCTCGTGTCCCTCCCGGTCCTGCCCCTGCTCGCCGCGTGCGACGGCGGCACGGCCTCCGGCGCCTCGGACGGCGGTTCGTCCGGCGCGACCGCGTCGGCCCTGAGCGTCACCGACCCGTGGGCCAAGGCCGCCGAGTCCGATATGACCGGCGTCTTCGGCGTCCTGAAGAACACGACCGACAAGGACGTGCACGTGACCGGTGCCAAGAGCCCGGCCGCCGGGATGTGCGAGCTGCACGAGACCATCACCGACTCCACGGGAGCATCGAGCATGCAGAAGGCCGAGAACGGATTCGTCGTCCCCGCCGGCGGCGAGTTCGCGCTCGAGCCGGGCGCGAACCACATCATGCTCATGCAGCTCACCGGTCCTCTGAAGCCGGGCGACGAGGTCGAGGTGACCCTCGAGCTCGAGGACGGGACCACGATCCCCTTCACCGCCGCCGTCAAGGAGTTCACCGGCGCCAAGGAGAACTACGGCGGCGCCTCCGACGGCGGCGGCATGGAGGACATGGGCGGCATGGGCTCGGACGGCGGGCACTGATGCAGGACGACCCACGCCAGCCGACGGCCCCTCAGGACCCGGCGGACCCGCAGCACCTAGGGGATCCGCGAGACGCGGCGGACCCGCAGCACGTGACCGAATCCGCCGACCGCCGGTCTGCGGCCCAGCCGGATGAGCGGCAGGACGCCGCCGCATCCGCCGCATCGGCCGCATCGGCGGCACCGCAGTCCGCGGCCGGCCCCGACGGGCAGCAGGATCCTGCCGCGTCGCGGCCGGGTCGCCGCGGGGTGCTCATCGGCGGAGCCGCGGCCGGGGGAGCGGTGCTCGGCGCCGCTGCCCTGGCCGGCGCCGACGCGGTCCGCGACCGCGTCGGCGCCCCCTCCGGGGGTGAGGCCGCCCCGCTGATGGGCGCGACCACGATCCCCTTCCACGGCGAGCACCAGGCCGGCATCGAGACCCCGCCCGCCGCGCACGCCACCTTCGTGTCCCTCGACCTGCGACCGGGGGCCGTGCGCGACGACGTGATCCGCATGCTGCGCATCCTCACCGACGACGCGGCGCGCCTGACCGCCGGCCGCGGGGCCCTCGCGGACACCGAGCCCGAGCTCGCGGAGGTCCCGGCGTCGCTCACGATCACCGTCGGCTTCGGACCTGCCCTCGTGCGGGCCGCTGAGCGGGAGGTACCGACGTGGCTGGCCCCGCTGCCGGCGTTCGGCATCGACCGCCTCGAGCCGACGCTGTGCGACGGCGACCTCCTGCTCCAGGTCTCCGCCGGCGAGCCCCACACCGTCGCCCACGCCGTGCGGATGCTGCTGAAGGACCTGCGCGCCTTCGCGGACCTCCGCTGGACCCAGCAGGGCTTCCACCAGGCCCACGGCTCCGTGAAGCCCGGGACGACGATGCGCAACCTCTTCGGCCAGGTCGACGGCACCGTGAACCCGCAGCCCGGGGAGGAGTCGTTCCGCCACACCGTGTGGATCCCCGACGGACCGTGGGCGGGCGGCACCTCGATGGTGCTGCGCCGCATCGCCATGGACCTCGACACCTGGGACGAGCTCGACCGGCCCGGCCGCGAGCTCGCCATCGGCCGCCGCCTGGACACCGGGGCGCCGCTGACCGGGACCGCCGAGCACGACGAGCCCGACTTCGACAAGCTCGGCCCCAACGGCTTCGCGGCCATCCCCGAGTTCTCGCACATGCGCCGGGCCCGGGGCGTCGACAGCCCGAACGGGGGGCAGACGATCCTGCGTCGGCCCTACAGCTACGACGAGCCGGTGGGCGCGGGGGCGGGCGCGATCTCGTCGTCGGGCCTGATCTTCGTCGCGTTCCAGGCGAGCGTGCTCGAGCAGTTCGTGCCGATGCAGCGGCGCCTGGACGAGCTCGACCTGCTGAACACGTGGACCACGCCGATCGGCTCGGCCGTGTTCGGGATCCCGCCGGGCTGCGCCGAGGGCGAGTTCGTCGGCGAGGCCGTGCTGGGGTGAAGAGGGCGGTCGGGGTCCGGCACACCGGTGGACAGGGGCTCAGCGGGGCGCCCGAGCGGATGGGAGCCGTCTCCCTCGGCCGGGCCGTTCGTCTCGGCCGAACCGTTCGCCGTGATGGAACGGTCCGGTGAGGTCGAGCGCTCCGCCTCGGTCGGCTGCGCCCTCGCCGTGTCGGCCCCGGCAGGGCCGGGTCCCCGGTGCCGCGGCGATACTCTTCCCTTGGGGCCCGGATCGGGCTGATCGGGAGGGCGAACAAGGTCGCCCGCGCACAGGACGGGGCAGGACATGGACGGATGGCGGCCGATGCAGGACCCCTCTGCGATCTCACCGGCGGGACCGAGCGGTCAGGGGCCGACGGGTCCGGGAGCGACGTCGCAGACGCCAGGTGATCCGAGCCCGACGGCGATGGGCGCCTCCCCGACGGGTGCGCCGTCGACGGGCGCCGTGGCAGGAGCACCGTCGACGGACCTCGCGGCCGGCGCACCGTCTGCTGGCCCCGTACCGGGGACGCCGAGCGCAGCGACTCCGGGGCCCCGCGGCCCGCGCGACACAGTCGGGGTCGTGGTGTTCCTCCTGGGGATCGCCGCGAGCATCCCGACGGCCCTGATCTCGGCCCTCATCATTCGTTCGCTGCTGAATGCCCCCGGCGAGATGGGTGCGGGATACCTTCTCGCGCGCCTGGTCCCCTTCGGAACGGCGCTCGCCGTCACTGCGGTCCTCGTCGTCGGCATCTGGCTCATGCGGACGCCGGTGGCCTCGAGGGCCTGGGCGACAGGCGCCGTGGTCGGCGCCCTCGTGTGGGGCATCGGTGCCGCATACGTCCTCTCGCTCTTCGCAGGCATGGCGCTGGCGCAGATGGAGGTCGAGACCTTCCGCGTGTTCCACCTGCTGTCCACGGGTGTCATCGGCCTCATCGAGGTCTCGCTCGTGATCGGCGCCTGGGTGCTCGCGCGCCGCTACCGCCCCATCCTGCTGCTCGGTGCCGTCGTGGTCGCGGTCGCGGCCACCGTCTGTTCGACGGCGGTCTCCTTCCTCTTCCTGCACTCCTTCGCGATGTACGCCGGGTACCTTCTGGGCCTCGTGCCCACTGTCGTCTCGGTCGTCATCCAGCTGCTCGGGATCGGGGCGCTCGCGCTGCTGGCGCGGCGAGTGCATCGCTGAGGGACCGCGTCGACGGGCGGGTGCGGTGATGATCGACCCCGCCATGCTCGCCGCCTCGTCCCGAACATGCATCGAGGCGGCATGCGACCCGCCATGGGCGAGGCAGATGCCGTCCCACTGCATTTTCTGGACGGCTCTCGCCCCGTCCTTCCCCCACGTGCGCGGCCCTCGCACAGCCTGTCCCCGACACGTGCCGCCACCGTTCCCCGGCACACGCGACCCTGCCCGCTCCCGCCCGCCAGCACGGCTCACTCCCGGCGCTCGCAACCGGCCCGCTCACCGGCTCACGGACCCCGCCCCGCCCCCGCCGCCCCCGGGCTACGGTGGATGGAGGGAGCCAGGCGTCGCAGGGCCGCACGCACGGCCCCCCGACGCGGCGCCGCATCGCAGCGACGCATGAGGAGGCATCGGGAATGACCGCACTGCTGGAGGGCCGCACCGCTCTGGTCACCGGAGGGACGCTCGGCATCGGCGCCGGGATCGCCGAGCGCCTGCGCGCGCACGGCGCCCGGGTGGCCGTCACCGGGGTCACCGAGGAGGAGTGCGCGCAGGCCCGCGAGACAGGGGCCATCGCCCATGTGCTCGACGTCCGGGACGCCGATGCGTGCCGACGCGTGGTCGCCGACGTCGTCGCCGAGCTGGGCGGACTGTCGATCCTGGCGTCCAACGCCGGGGTGTACCCGCAGGCCCGGATCGACGCTATGACCGATGCGGACATCGACGCCATCTTCGACATCAACGTCAAGGGCACGATCCACGCCGTGCAGGCCGCGATCCCCGCACTCGAGGCGTCCGGCCGAGGGCGCATCGTCGTGACCAGCTCGATCACCGGGAACATCACGGGCTTCCCGGCGTGGTCGCACTACGGGGCGACGAAGGCCGCGCAGATGGGCTTCGTGCGCTCCGCGGCGATCGAGCTGGCCCGCCGCTCCGTCACGGTCAACGCCGTGCTCCCGGGCAACATCGTGACCCCGGGGCTGCGGGAGCTGGGGCAGGAGTACATGGACCGGATGGCGCGCTCCGTCCCCGCCGGGTTCCTCGGGGAGCCCGCGGACATCGGCGAGGCCGTCGCCTTCCTCGCCTTCGACGGGGCGCGGTACATCACCGGCCAGGGCATCGTGGTCGACGGCGGCCAGATCCTCCCGGAGACCCCGGAGGCGCTCGAGGATCTCTGACCGCGGCGCGTGCGCGTGCTCATGGGGCGCGTGCCCGCGAGGAGCCCGCGCGTGGTGCGCGCGGCGGCGGTGCATGCGTTCACGGGGCGGGCCGAGGAGAAGGGTGATGGTCGCTCTGCGGCGGACCGTGATCGCCGGGCGTCGGGTGCGGGGAAAAGCCCTCGTGCACGAGTGGCGGGGGAGCGCTGACAGAAGTGGTCGCTATGCGTGCGGACGACGCCCGTGGAGGCGGTGTCTGCACGTATGGCTACCGGTTCTCGCAACGCTGGTGGGCATACATGTCGGCGGTGCTCGCCGACGCCGTGTGCTCCCGTCGGGCCATCGGCCCGCGTGGGGCGGTCGCAGGGTCGACCGCGTTGTCGACGGTATGAATCCCGGCCCGGGCTGAGCTACTCCCCGGGGCTGAGCCGCTTCCCGGGGCTGAGCCGCTCCCCGGGCCATGGCGCGGCCCCGGAAGCGGTGCTGCTCAGACCTTGCGGCGCCCGAGCGACGTCTGCAGCCTCACGAGATACCCGTCGGGGTCCTGCACGAGGAACTGCCGCACGCCAGACTCCTCCCCGCCGGTGCGGTACCAGACCTCCTCGGGCTCGAGGAACAGCGGCCAGTCCTCCGCGGCGAGACGAGCCAGCGGTGCGTCGAGGTCGTCCACGGAGATCTGCAGATTCATCCCGCGCCCGAGCGGCTTCTCGAATCCGCCGGTGCGCCATGTCCGCCCCAGGCCGATCTGGTCGAGCATCACGTGCGCATCGCCGCAGGCCAGATAGGCAAAGCCCTCTTCGGGACGGTCGTAGAGCACGATGAAGCCCAGCAGGTCGCACCAGAATCGCCGAGAGGCGGCGCAGTCGGTGACGGCGAGCTCGGGGACGAGGGCGGGAGCGGGAGCCATGGCACCAGGAGACCACAGCGCGCAGCGATGGGATGTGGGACCGGGCGGCTCGGTCCGCAGAATGCATCGAGACGGCACGTGCCTCGCCATATGCGGGGCGCATGCCGCTGGACTGCAGATTCTGGACGCGTACCGCAGGAGTGCGCGGCGAAGGGACACCGGTGCGTGTGCCGTTCCGCGCAGGAGGCGACGACGGGGGACCGAGCGCGGCCCGGAGGCGGGGAACAGCGGAGTGGAGGTCGGGAACGGATCGGAGGCGGAGCACCGATCGGAGGTGGGGAGCGGACGGGGGACGGAGCGCGGCCCGGAGACGGGGAACAGCGGAGTGGAGGTCGGGAACGGATCGGAGGCGGAGCACCGATCGGAGGTGGGGAACAACGGACCGGATGTCGGGAGCGGATGGGAGACGGAGCGCGAGTCGGACCGGAGCTCCGTGGGCGACCTGAGCGCCCGGCGGAGGACGCGGCGCCCGACTAAATAAATGTGGTCACCTATTTCTGGGTACCCTGGTCCCACGGCGATGGGGCAGCGCCCGGTCGCCGTGCGATCGACGCCCCTCGCGAGCTCATCCGCAGACGTGTCGACCCCGGTCCCTCCTGCTCGCGCCGCCTGCCGTCCGCAGCAGCCGTCCCCGAAAGGCACCGCCTCCCGCCGTGTACGCGCTCCTCCTCGCGATCATCTACATCGCCTTCATCAGCCTCGGCCTCCCCGACGCCCTCCTCGGCGCCGGCTGGCCCGCCATGCACGGCGAGCTCGACGTCCCCGTCGCCTTCGCCGGCATCGTCTCGATGATCATCGCCGCCGGCACGATCGTCTCGAGCCTCGCCTCGGAGCGCCTCACCCGGCGTCTGGGCGCGAGCGTCGTCACGGCCGTGAGCGTGGGCATGACGGCCGTCGCCCTGCTGGGATTCTCGTTCTCCAGCGCGTTCTGGATGCTGTGCCTGTGGGCGATCCCGTACGGCCTGGGCGCCGGAGCGGTCGACGCCGCCCTCAACAACTACGTGGCACTGCACTACGCGGCCCGCCACATGAACTGGCTGCACAGCTTCTGGGGCGTCGGCGCCTCGATTAGCCCGTTCATCATGGGCACCGCCCTGTCGATGGGGGCGGGCTGGTCCAGCGCCTACCTGACCGTCGGCATCATCCAGGTGGCCTTAGTGATCGCCCTGGTCGTCGCGATCCCGCTGTGGGGGAAGGTCGATCGCGCCCGCCCGGTGCCGGTCGACGAGAACGGCGAGGCCGAGGAGCGTCCCGGCGGGCATGTGCCGCTGGCGACCGCGCTGCGGATCCCCGGCGTCGTGCTGATCCTGGCCACGTTCTTCGCCTACTGCGCCCTCGAGTCGACCGCGATGCTGTGGGCCTCGACCTACCTCGTCTCCGCTCGCGGGGTGGACACCGCGACGGCGGCGACGTTCGCCGCGATGTACCTCCTCGGCGTCACCGGCGGACGCTTCCTCGCGGGCTTCGTCGCCGATCGCATCGGGGACCGTCAGCTGATCCGCGGCGGCTTCACGCTCGTCGGCATCGGCGCGCTGCTGCTCCTGCTGCCGCTGCCCACGCCCGTCCTCGCGCTCGCCGGCCTGGTCATCGCCGGCCTCGGCTCGGCCCCGATCTACCCGGCGATCATCCACTCGACGCCCGCGAACTTCGGGAAGAACAACTCCCAGGCGATCATCGGCATCCAGATGGCAGCCGCCTACCTCGGCACGACGCTGATGCCGCCGGCTTTCGGCGCCGTCGCGGGGTGGGTCGGCCTGTGGCTGTTCCCGGTGGCGCTGCTGCTGTTCGCGGGCCTGGGCCTGGCGATGTCCGAGCGGATGAACCGCCTGATCCCCGCCTGGTCCGACGCGCCGGTGCGGTGCTGACAGAACTGGTAGCCATACGTGCAGACGCGGCTCTCATGAGGAGTGTCTGCACGTATGGCTACCAGTTCCAGCACGGGGTCCCGTTCCCGGCGCTCGCCTCACGCGTGCAGGCCGTGCGGCTCCTCGGCGCGGGCGATCTCGAGCGTCTCGAGCTGGATCGTGGCGTGCTCGAAGGCGACGGGGAAGTGGGTGCGCACGCACTCGTGGACGTCCCGCAGGATCTGCAGCGCATGGGCGGTCTCGAAACATCTGGCATCGACCACCACGTGGGCCGAGAGCACGGGCTGGCCGGTGCCGATCGTCGAGGCGTGCAGGTCGTGGACGCCCCGCACGTGCTCGAGCTCGAGCAGGTGGCTGCGGACATCGTCGAGATCGATGCCCGCCGGCACGGATTCGAGGAGGATGCGGACGGTCTCGCGCAGGATCCGCAGGGCGCGCGGGACGATCAGGGCGGCGATGAACAGGCCCGCGAGCGCATCGGCGCGCAGGAAGCCCGTGGTCTCGATGATGATCGCTGCGGCGATGACGCCGGCGGAGCCGAGCGCGTCGTTCAGGACCTCGAGGAAGGCGGCGCGCAGGTTCAGGCTCGCATCGCGCCCGCCCGCGAGGACCAGGATCGCGAAGACGTTGGCGGCCAGGCCGATCACGCCGAACACCAGCAGCTCCCGCGCGGCGACCGCGGGCGGGGAGGCCAGACGCGAGATCCCCTCGATCGCGGTGTAGACGCCGACGCCGATCAGCAGGCTCGACTGCGCCAGCGCCGCGAGCACCTCGAGCCGGGCCAGGCCCCAGGTGCGGGTGCTGGTGGCGGGGCGGCGCATGAGCGCGGCGGCGGTCAGCGCGATGATCAGGCCCGAGGCGTCGACGAGCGCGTGCGCGGTATCGGTGAGGAGCGCGAGGCTGCCGGTCAGCACGGTGCCGACGGCCTGGGCGATGACGATCCCGCAGGTCAGGGCGGCGGCGATGGCGAGGCGCGCGGTGGACGATGAGCCGTGGCCGTGGCCGTGGCCGTGGCCGTGGCCGTGGCCGTGTGCAGGGGAGGGGGAATGGCTGCTCGGGTGCGCGTGCGCCTGGGGCGGGGATTGCGCGCCCGGGTGTGCGAGCTCGTGGCCGGGGGTGCCCGTGCCCGCGTGCGCATGGTCCGGGCGGAGGGGACTCCCGCCGGAGTCGGAGTGACCGCGGCCCGGCCGTTCACCCTCGTCCGCAGTGCCCATCGCGGTCGCGCCCCCTCCCGGATCGGTGCCGCCACAGCGGCATCGTCAAAAAACGATGATATCGCCATGCGACGTCATCGGAAAGGTCGGTGTGTCGCTCGGGGCTGCGTGAGGGCCGTCTCGCGCGCCTCGACCCGGGGGCGGCCCGGCTCCGAGCCGCACCGGGCCTCGCCGATCCGGGCCTGGACGGGGCCTCGCCGATCCAGACTTGGACCGGGCCCGACCGGGCCCGGTATCGTGGTCGCATGTCCACGCGGGTCAACATGCACGAGGCCAAGTCGAACCTCTCCGCGCTCATCGCCCGCGTCCTCGAGGGGGAGGAGATCACGATCGCGCGGGCGGGGGCGCCGCTCGTCGATCTCGTGCCGCACCGCCCCCTGCGCGTGGTCTACGGGCTGGCTCCGGACGCCGCGGATCACGACCCGGATGTCTTCGACGGGCACGACGAGGAGATCGCGGAGATGTTCTACGGGGCGCAGGACGCATGATCCTGTTCGACACGAATGCGCTGCTGTGGCTCGTCGCGGACAGCCCCCGTCTCGGACCGGAGGCGAGAGAGCGCATCGGATCAGCGGATCAGGTCTGCTTCTCGGCGGTCTCCGTCTCGGAGATCGCGATCAAGCACATGCTCGGTCGGATCGCCCTCCCCGGCGCGGACGCGTTCCCGCGCATCTTCGCGGAGTCCGGGCTGCGTGAGCTGCCGTTCACGGCGCACCACGCCGCGACGCTGCTCGAGGACCCGGACCTCCGTCGACACGACCCGTTCGATCGGATGCTCCTGGCACAGGCATCGGCAGAGCGCGCCGAGCTGCTGACCTCGGACAGCGTGCTGCTGGGCATGGGGCGCAGCGGCGTGGTCGACGCGCGACGCTGAACCGCGCTCAGCGGAAGCGCCGGCTGTCGCCCCGTGCTCGCCGTCGACCCCGTGCTCGCCGTCGCCCCCGAGCTCGCCGTCGACCCCGCGTTCGCCGAGCACCGACCCTCGGCCCGTCCAGAGCCGCACAGCACCGGCGGCGCCTGAGCACTCGTGCCCGGTGAATCAGCTCCCCGCGATGCCGTGCCCTGCGGTTCTCAGCGCCCCGCGGTTCAGCTCCCCGCGCGGAAGCGCGCCGGGAACGTCGGATCCGCGGTGCCGCCGGGGACGTCGGTGAGGGAGGCGCGCACGGCGTCCATCGAGGAGGGGATCTCGAAGGGCAGCGTCCCGATCGGCTCGACCGCACCGGTCAGCGCGTCCACCAGGGCATCGTCGGAGACCCCGGCGCTGCCGACCAGCACGGTCGCGATCTCCGCGATCGGCGCGAGGATCGCCGGGCGCAGCAGCGTCGCGTCGACGATGAGCGGCACCTGCTCGGCGACCGTCCGCAGACGGGCGACCAGGCCGGGGCGGTACTCGAGCGAGCCCTGGTGGAAGAAGGACTCCAGGAGCAGGTCGTCGCGTGGGTCGAAGGGCTCGGCGAGCCGCACCACCGCGAGATCGGCGTCCGCGGGATCCGCCACGACCGTCCCGAGCCGCGAGGCCGCGGCTTCGGAGAAGCCCTCGACGTACACGCGGCGCTCATCCGCAGGCAGCGGCAGCACGACCGGGCCGAGGGTCGCCGCCGACGCGGTGCTCCGCTCAGCCGCCGACGCGGCGCCCCGCTCCGCCGCAGGAGCCTGCCCCGCGGTCGCCGCCCGCGCATCCGCCCCGTTCTTCAGCACGATCACCGACGCCGCCTGCGCCCGTGCCCCGCTCTCCCGGAACTCCTCGAGCCCGACGATCTGCTCGGCCGCGTCCTCGTCCACGAACGGGTCGTCGAACAGCCCCAGCTGGAACTTCACCCGCAGCAGGCGGCGCACGGAGGCGTCGATGCGGGCCTCGTCTATCCGCCCGTCCCGCACGAGCGCGACGATCCGCTCGGGGCACTCCTCGCCGCCGAACTGGTCCACCCCGGCGCCGACGGCCTTGATGATCCGCTCGTCGGCGTCCAGGTGCTCGACGCCCCAGGTGCGGGCCGGCAGCGGCTTGCCCATCGCGTGCATGTCCGTGACCAGGCCCCAGTCCGTGCACACGACGCCGTCGAAGCCCAGCTCCTCGCGCAGGATCTGCGTGATGACCTGCCGGTTGTAGCCGAAGCCCACCTCCTCGATCGCCTCTCCGTTGCGCACCAGGCCGACGGGCATTCCGTAGTAGGGCATGAGGGCGCTGACGCCGCGGGCGATGGCCGCGCGGAACGGCTCGAGGTGCATCTCGAAGCGCCCGCCCGGGTAGACCTGCTCGCGCCCGTAGGGGAAGTGGGGGTCCTCCCCATCCTTCTGCGGGCCGCCGCCGGGGAAGTGCTTGGCCATGCAGGCCACCGACTCCGGGCCCAGCTCCGCCGTGAGCTGGAAGCCGTCGAGGTAGGCCTCGGCGATCCGCGAGACCCGCTCGGCGTCGGGGCCGAAGGTGTGGAACTGGCGGCCCCACCGCGGCTCGGTCGCCAGGTCGATCTGCGGGTGCAGCGCCGCATGGATGCCGACGGCCCGGTACTCGCGCCGGGCGATGTCCGCGAACTCCCGCACCGCCTCGGGGGAGTCGAGGGCCGCGAGGCCGAGGGGCTCCGGCCAGGCCGACATGACCCCCGCGGAGAACGCGGCGCCCTCGTTCTGCACCATCGAGTGGCGCGGATCGGAGCTGATCGTCACGGGGATCGAATGCGGCCCCTGGGCCGCCATCTCCTGGACCGTGTTGGCCCAGCGGGCCGTGGCACGCCCGCTCGACGCCAGCGCGTGCACGTTGGCGTGCGTGATCCGACGCCGCAGCACCATGTCCTCGGTGCCCATCGTCGCGATCATCCCGGGGCCGGTCAGCGGCTCCCCGTCGGGGGACATCTCGATGATGCTGTGGAACATGAGCCCGGCCTTCTCCTCGAGGCTCAGGCGGGACGTCAGGTCGGCGGCGCGCTCGTCGGGCAAGAGCCGCGGGTCCTCGAACGGCGCCATGACGCCGTCGTGGTCGAGGTCGCGGAAGCGCGTGCCGTCGTCGGCGGTGAGCAGGGCCAGATCGGGGCGGGAGGTCATCGGGGGCTCCTGGAGGGGTGGTCGGCGGTGGTGGTGGCGGATCAGGCCCGGGCGCGCAGGGCCAGCTTGGCGTACAGGTCGAGGTGCATGAGGGCCACGTCGAGGCGCTCCCACACGGTGATCTCGCGATCGGCCATCACCTCGCCCGAGTACGCGCCCTCGTCGGTCAGCACCGGGGCCGGGCGGCGGCGGAAGGACGAGGACGCGGGGCTGAGCTCGAAGGCCGTCTGCAGCGCCGTGAGCAGCACCAGCGGGGAGTCCCCGAGCACGTAGGCCTCCCCGGGGTCCATGCCCAGGGCCGACACCTCGGCCGTGACCCGCGAGAGGGCCGCGAACAGGTGCGCGCCGAGCTCCCCGGCGCCCGCCATGTGCACGGTGAGCTCCGCGAACGAGGCGATGGTCTGCCGATAGGCGTCCCGCGGGACCTGCCACAGCTCCACTGCCGAGGCGTTGAGCACCAGGCGCGCGGCGACGGGATCGATCGCGGTGTTGTACTCGACCGGCGGCACGCCCGGCGCGACGGGCGCTGCCGGATGCTCGGCTCCGCCGATCCACACCACGGTGAGGCGCTCGGCGATCTCCGGGGCTGCGGCCAGCGCGCTCGCGATCTCCGTGAGGGAGCCGCCGCAGCACACGTACAGCGGTCGCGGATCCTCCCGCAGCGCCTCGTCGACGATCAAGCGCACGGCCTCGCTGCCGCCGCGCTCGGCGGCGATCACGGCCGCGTCCGCGGACGGCACGGCCTTCTCGGAGCCCGCGACGACGCGCACGTCCTCGCGCCCGGCCAGGCGCAGCACCTCGCGGGCCGCGCCGACGCCCCGCTCGGCGGAGCGGCCCGAGGGGTCGAACGGGTCGCCCTCGCGCAGGTGCGAGGCGATCACGCCGACGAGCTCGACGGAGGGGCTGAGCGCGTGGTGGGCCAGCTGCACGAGGCCGTCGGGGTCGCCGATGTAGTCGTTGTCGCTGATCACGCGCACGCGCGGGCGGATCTCGGGCATCTGGGGCAGGGCGGCCTGCGCGGTCGCCGGGGCGGTGGTGGTGTCGGTGACGGCGGGGTTCTGGGCGCTCATCGGTTCTCCTCCGGGGAGTGATCAGGGGCAGGGGCGATGGAAGACGCGGGATCGGGCTCGGCGACCGGTGCGGCCTCCGCGAGGCGCTCGGCCAGCGCGCGCTCGAGGCCCAGCAGGGGCTCGACGGCGCAGTCGCCCGACGCCTCGGGCCCGCCCAGGCGTATGCCGCGCCCCTCGGCGGTCTCCCAGGCGGGCCAGCCCGGCTTGCCGTCGGCGATGAAGCGCACCCACGCGCCGTGGACCGCATCGGCCAGCTCCTGCGGCGGCTGCTCGCCGCACAGCGCCGTGACGTGCTCGGCCGCGGTGCCCAGGGCGTCGAAGACGAAGGGCACGTCGATGCAGTGGCTCGCGGTGCCCCCGCGCGGCGCGAAGCGCAGGTCGTAGACGAAGATGGGGCCCGCGCTGCGGTCGGCCACCTCGAGCAGCGGCAGGCGGAACGTGCCCAGGGTGATGATCCCGCCCAGGGCGTCCGCCGCTGGGTGCCCGCGGTTGAGCTCGGTGACCAGACGCCCGGCGAGATCCCCGACCACGGTGGAGCCCAGGGCCTCGACGACGTCGGCGCCGCCGAGCATCCCTGCGAGAGCGCCGCCCGCCATCGAGAACTCATCGGCCACGGCCCCCGCCAGCAGCGGGCGCCGCGCCGGCGGGTCGGCCAGGGCGTCCAGGATCTCCCGGGGCAGGATCTCGTCGTCGGCCACGGGGTAGAAGGCCAGGCCCGGCATGTCCGCGCCCGCGAGGTTCTCCGCCACCCAGTCGGCCAGCGGCGCCGCGGAGGCGGCCGCCGCCTGCTGGGCCGCGGCGCCGAGCTCGCCCTCGAGGGCGGCCTGCGCCGCGTCGATCGCCGCATCGTCCAGGGTCGCGAGACCCTCGAGGGTCGGCTCGACGCCCGCGATCTGCGCGAGGCGCGCGGTGCGCTCCCGCGCGGTCTCGAGCGGCATGCGTCGCAGCGCACCGGACTGGGAGATCCCGGCGCGGAACAGGCCCTCGGCGGCGGGGGAGGCCAGCAGGGCCAGGACGGAGCCGCCGCCGGCGCTCTGGCCGGCGATGGTCACGCGCTCCGGGTCCCCGCCGAAGGCGCCGATCGCACGGCGCACCCAGGTCAGGGCGGCGATCTGGTCGCGCAGTCCGCGGTTGTCGGGGGCGCCGGGCACGGAGCCGAAGCCGTCCAGGCCCAGGCGGTAGGAGATCGTCACGGTCACGATGCCGTCGCGGGCGAACGCCGCCCCGTCGTACCAGGGGCTCGCGGCGCTGCCGGCCCTGTAGCCGCCGCCGTGGATCCACACGAGCACCGGCAGGCGGGCGCCCTCGCGCTCGGCGTCGGCCAGCGGTGGGGTGAACACGTTGACGCTCAGGGTCTCGGTGCCGGGGATCGTCGGCTCGGGGATGGCGGTGACCTCGCCGAACGGCACCCGCTGCGGGGTCGGGCCGTAGGCGGAGGCATCGCGGGGCTCGGTCCACGGCGCGGGCTCCTGCGGGGCCGCGAAGCGCAGGGCGCCCTGGGGCGGCGCCGCGAACGGGATGCCGCAGAAGGCGTCGGAGGTGAAGCCCCGCGGGTCCTCGCGTCGGTGGGGGTGGTGGTCATGATTCCTCCGTGCCGGTCGGGCGGGTCGTGCTGGTCGTGCGGGTCGTGCCGGTCGTGCGGGGCGAGGCCGACGGCCGCGATGCCGCGGACGGCTCCGGCGACCGGGGTGCGGCGTCGGAGTCGGGCGCGTCGGTGATGAGCAGGGCCGTGTCCCACGGTCCCAGGACGATCGGGGCGCCCGCGGCGAGCTCGACGGAGGTGCCGTCGGGCTGTCGTCGCGTGCAGGCGGTCGGGGCGCCCACCTCGGCAGGCTCCCACGACCAGTTGTGGAGGGCGTGCAGCACGCGCCCGTCGCGCAGGCGCGCCGCGCTGTGCGAGAGCGTCGGATGCGCGCGCTCCACCGGCCCGTCACCGCCCTCCGGTGCCGGGGCGAGACCGGCGATCGTGCTCCGCCACGGGTCCTCCGGCAACGATGTGCGCGCGATCCAGCGGGCGAGAGAGGCCGACAGCGGCCGGTCGGGCACGCAGCCGATGGTCGTCACGCGGCCTTCCCCGCAGCGGGCGGTGGTCACGGCGGCGAAGCGCCCCAGGAACGGGTCGTCCCCGTAACCGGCGAGCACCTCGGCGCCCTCGGTCTCGAGGCAGTCGGCGTACCAGAGCGCGCCGCCCGCGATGGTCGGGCGAGAACCCGCAGCCTCCTCCACCGGGGCCTGGCCACCCGTCGCGGGACCGGCATCAGCATGCGCACCGCCCACCGCGGTCGGGCGCCGCACCGCCGTGGACTCCGTGTACCGCACGCCGGCCGGGCCTCGCAGGGCCCCCGGCAGCACCTCGGCGCGCACCACGGCGTCCTCATCGGCCACGCCCGTGCGAGGCGTCAGCACCAGGTGCCCGCCCGCCTCCGCGTAGGCGACCAGGTGCGCGAGCAGCGCATCGGAGGCGATGTACAGCGACTGCACGATCAGCACCGGATGCTCCCGCACCATCGCGGCGGGGTCCTCGGGCAGCTGGTGCGGGGCGACGATGTCCGCCGACAGGCCCGCGTCGAACAGGCCCCGGTAGGTCTGCGCGAGCATCTTCTCGGAGGCGTCGCGGTCCCCGAAGAACGTCGCGGTGTCGCCAGCGTGGAACGGCGGCTGGCACTCGATCGCCCAGCGCGAGGGGGCGTCGACCAGGATCGCCACATCGCTCAGCGGCGTCAGGCCCGTGACGTCCTCGCGCAGGGCCGCGAGCTCGGCGCCCACCGCGGCGAGCTCGTCGTAGGCGCGGGCCGGCTGCAGGGAATGGCCCAGCACGCCGGACCAGTAGGTCTCGACGCCGAAGCGGTTGGTGTGCCAGTGCCAGTACTCGACCATCCGGGCGCCGCGCATCAGCAGCGTCCAGACCGCCTGGCGCCGCTGCCCGGGCCACGAGGGCAGCTGATCGGCGGAGAAGCCGATGTTCGTCGCGTTCGTCTCGGTGACCACGAAGGGGCCCTGCTTCATGCCGCGCGCGACGTCCGCGAGGTAGGACGGGTAGGCGGCGCCCGACCACAGGATCCACGCGGGGGCGCCCATCGGGTGCAGCTCGTCGGGCCCCGGCAGGGCGAGCCCCTCCTGGGCCGCGTAGTAGACGTTGGCGCCCGCGACGTCGAGCGGATCGGCGATCACGGTGACGTCCTGGCCGGACTGGTTGGCCGCGATGCAGGTGGTGATGACGTGATGCTCGGGGACCAGGGAGCGCACCAGCTCCGTCTGCCAGCGGATCATGTCGTGGGAGAGCTCGGCCTGCCAGCGCCGCCAGGCGAGGTCGTAGCTGGGGGTGGTGTTGCCCTCGGGCCGCCACAGCTCGTCGAAGTCCGTGAGGCGGTGGGACCAGTAGACGAGCCCCCAGCGCCGGTTCAGCTCCTCGACGTCCCCGCCGAACCGCTTGCGCAGCGACTCCACGAAGCCGCGGAACGCGCCCTCGTTGTGGATCAGCGCGAGACCGGGCTCGTTGTCCACCTGCCAGCCGACGACGGCCGGGTGCTCGCGGTAGCGCTCGACGATCTTCGCGATCACCCGCTCTGCGAGGCGCCGGAACGTCGGGTGGGAGTAGTCGACGTCCTGGCGCGCTCCGTAGGGCTTGGGCGCGCCCGTCGCGAGCTCGAGCGCGGTCTCCGGGTACGCGATCCGCAGCCACGGCGGCACCGCGTAGGTGGGGGTGCCGATGATGACGTCGATGCCGCGCGCATGCGCCGCGTCCAGGACCGGCTCGAGCCAGTCGAGGTCGAACACCCCCTCGCTCGGCTCCCACGTGGACCACACGGATTCGCCCACGCGGATCAGCGTGAAGCCCGCCGCGGCCATGAGGTCCATGTCCTCGTCCAGGCGGTCGCTCAGGTGGTACTCGTGGTAGTAGGCGGCGCCGAAGCCGAGGCGCTCGTCCCACGGGGCGGTGCGCACGGGGTGCGCCGCGCTGGACGTCGGATCGGTGGCGGTCATGGGGTCCTCCTGGAAGGGGCGTTCCCGGTCGGGCGGCGGCGCCCGTCCGGATGCGGGAAGCGGGAGCGGCGCTGCGGGCGCACCGGGGACCGGCGCGCCCGCAGGGGTCAGCGGATGGCGCGTTCGATGTCCTGGCCGCGGCGGCGCAGCGCGAGCACGTCGACCACGCCCTCGCGGGCGTAGGGCCCGCCCACGCGACCGGTGAACGACTCGCACACGTCCGAGCTCAGGAAGCGGCCGTCCACGGAGGCGATGTCGATCCAGCCGTCGGCTCCGCGCACCTGCGCGCGGAGCGTGTCGCAGGAGGCGTTCATGTTCAGCGCCCCGACCACGAAGGGCTCGGCGACGATCCGCAGGGCCAGGCGGGCGAGCGGGCCGTCCGTGGCGTCCCCGTCGGTCCCGGCATCCGGCAGCAGCACCTCCCAGGACTGCGCCAGGGAGTAGGTGTGCATGCTCGCGCGCACGGTCCCCTCTGCGCCGCCCGCCTCGATATCGAGGTGGGAGTGCTCGTCGAAGCGGAGGGAGAGCCCGCCGGCGCCCGCGCGCAGATCCAGCTCGCACTCGAGCTCGAGGCCCTCGGTGCTCTGGCGGATCCCGATGAAGTCCGGGGCGAGGTCCTCCATGCCGACGCCGCGGCCCGTGAGCCGCAGGGCCCCGGGTCGAGCCGCGGCGTCCGCGACCTCCCACGGGAAGCGCCGCACCGCGATCAGCTCGGGGTCGAAGCCCTGCTCGCCCGCGGGGGCGGCACCGCCCAGGTCGACGACGTGCTCGTGCGGCGCGTGGCGGTCGTCCAGGCGCACCGGCTCCGCGTACGGCCAGCCGTCCACCCAGGTCACGGGCACGATGAACGTCTCGCGGCCCATCGGCGCGAACGCCCGGGTGGTCGAGCGCGGACGGGTGCCCAGCAGCACCATCGCCCAGGAGCCGTCGGCCATCTCGATCAGGTCCCCGTGCCCGGTGTTCTGCACGGCCCGGTCGGTGCCGCGGGCGGTCACGAGCGGGTTGTGGGGTGCGCCGGAGAAGGGGCCCGAGGGGGAGGGGCCGCGGGCGATCGTCACGGAGTGGCCGCGCTCGGTGCCGCCCTCGGCGATCATCAGGTACCAGTGCTCGCCGCGGCGGTACAGGTGCGGGGCCTCGGGGAACATGCCCCCGGTGCCGGACCACAGGCGGATCGGCTCGGACAGGGCCTTCCCGGTCTCGGTGTCGATGGTCACCTGGGTGATGCCCAGGTGGTTCAGCTCGCCGGTCTCGTCGTCGAGCATGAAGCCCGACATCGTCACGTAGCAGGTGCGGTCCTCGTCCCAGGCGATGTCCGGGTCGATGCCCAGGGCCTCCATGACCACGCCGTCGGACCAGGTGCCGGCAGGGTCGTCGGCCGTGAACAGCACGTTCCCGCGCCCGGTGCCCAGCATGTCGGGCACCACGAGGTGGAAACGGCCGTCGTGATGGCGGATCGTGGGCGCCCAGGCGCCGCCGCCGGTGGGCACGCCGGGAACGCCCAGCTGGCCCTCGCGGACGGCCACGTGGCCGATCAGCTCGACCTCGCGCAGATCGCGCGAGCGGAAGACCGGGATGCCCGGCAGGTACTCGAAGCTCGAGGTGGCCAGGTAGTACCAGCCGTCGACGAAGCAGACGCTCGGATCCGGGTGGAAGCCGGGGATCAGCGGATTAGGCAGGGCGTCGTTCTCGGCCATGTCAGCGCACCTTCTTGATCGGCAGGACGAGGAGCGAGGCGATGATGACGATCACGATCGCCCGACCCACAGCGAGGAGTAGCCGAAGGCGGCGATGAGGCCCGCGTAGATGATCGGCGAGAGCATCTGGGGCACGTTGTTGGCGATGTTGATGATGCCCAGGCACGTGGCGGCCTCCTCGGGGGAGGGGAGCACGTCGACCACGAGGGCCACGTCCACGGCCATGTAGGCGCCGAAGCCGGCCCCGGCGACCACCGAGTACAGCAGGATGCCGGTGGTGGTGGGCATGAGCAGCGGGAAGATGCAGCCGATGGCGATGAGCAGCGTCGCGATGACGACGAACATCTTGCGGCGCTGGAGCTTGTCGGAGAGCGGGCCGGCGATGAAGGTCGCGACCACGGACGAGGCGGCGTAGACGAGGGACTGCAGGCCCATGAAGCCGCCGGCGGTGACGGGGTCCATGCCCACGTAGCTGAGCAGGATGTAGAACATGTAGCCGGTCAGGCCGATCGCGCCGAGGAACATCGCGAAGCGCTGGGCGAAGGCCCAGGCGAAGTCGGGGTGCAGGCGGGGCGAGACCCAGAAGCCCTTGAGGAAGGAGCCCAGGCGGAAGGGCTCGACCGCGAGGTCCTTCGAGGAGCGGTCCTGGTTGAGCAGGATCAGCAGGGCCGTCGTGATCATCACGGCGAGGGCGACGACGAGGTAGCCCACCCCCATGTTCGCGACGAACTGCCCGGCGATGAGGATGCCGAGCGTCATGCCGACGGTCGAGCCAACGCCCATGAACGCGGAGGCGGTGCCGCGGAAGTCCTCGTCCAGGCGGTCGGAGACGAGCGCGGACAGCGGGCCCTGGAGGCGTTGAGGGAGACCTGAGCGAGCACCCACATGACCGCGATGATCGCGACGCCGCGCCCGATGTGGGGCAGCAGGATCAGCATGATGCCGCCGAGGAAAGCGCCGCCGAGCATCCACGGGGCGCGGCGGCCGAGCTTGGAGCGGGTGCGGTCGGAGAGGGCGCCGACGAGGGGCTGGACGAACATCGTCGCGAAGCTCGAGACCGACGTGACGATCGCGAGGTTCGCCTCCTTGGCCGAGGGGTCCAGCTCGTTGACCTGCGCGGGCAGCAGCACCGAGCCGGCGGCCATGTAGCAGGCGAAGAGGGCGATCGAGGTGATGAGCATCGACCACACGAGCTTGTGGAGCGCGGCGCCGGTCACGTGGTGCTCACCCGCCGGCTCGAGGGTGCGGCTGGTGGGCCCGAGCCCGGAGGTCGCGTTAGGCGGCGTGATGTCGGGGGTGGCGCTGGGGTTCATGGAGGGGGCCTCCGGGTGGTGTCGACGGTGACGGGGATGGCGCTGCGGCGCGCCGGGCGGGGCCACGATGTGGGCCAGGGTTGATCAGAACCGGGAATGACCGGCGCGCGAGAGGAGCACGAGATGAAGCGCGCGACCAGCGCCGACGTGGCAGCATGCGCCGGCGTCTCCCGCGCGACCGTCAGCTACGTGCTCAACGACCGCCCCGGCATCTCGATCCCCGAGGCCACGCGGCAGCGGGTGCGCGAGGCCGCCGCCGCGCTCGACTACGTGCCCAACCACAGCGCCCGCGCCCTGCGCGGACAGGCGCCGCCCGTCATCCTCGTCATCACCCGCTCCATGCCCTTCGGCCGCAACATCGGCGACATCATGGACACCCTCACGGCGCTCGCGACCGCGCGCGGCTTCTCGCTCGTCACCTTCCAGACCGGGTCCTCCAGCAGCCTCGAGCTCACGCTCTCCCACCTGTGGCCGCGCCTGGCCCTCGCCGTCGTCGGGCTCGAGGACGCCGACCGCGAGGTCATCGAGCGCCTCGGCACCCCGTGGGTCGACGGCTGGAGCGGCGTGCAGGAGGTCGCCTCCGGCGCCGCCGTCACCGAGATGCAGGTCGCCGCGCTCGTCGCGGCCGGCCGCACCCGCCTGGCCTACTTCGGGGCCGTCGAGGAGTCCCTGGGGATCTTCGAGGCCGACCGCCGCGCCGGTGTCGCCGCCGCGTGCGCCCGGCGAGGGCTCCCCGTCCCCCGCGAGCACCGCGTGCCGCAGATCCGCGAGGACGCCGACACGGCACTGGGCCCGATCGTCCGCGACTGGGTGCGCGGGCCGGAGCCCGTGGACGGCGTGGTCTGCTACAACGACTTCTGGGCCGGGGCGCTGCTCGCCGCCGCGCACGCCGAGGGCATCCGTGTGCCCGAGGACCTCGCCGTGATCGGCCTCGATGACGAGCCCATGGCCGCGTTCCTCGAGCCGCCGCTCACGACGATCGCCCTGGACGCGCAGGCCATCGCCCATCGCCTGTTCGCGCGGGGCCTGGCGCAGATGGGCGAGAGCGCGACCGGCGACGAGGCGACCGCGGGGCTGCGGATGATCCGCCGGCGCTCGGTCTGAGGGACGCGGCGGCGCTCAGGCCCCGGCGAGGCGCGCGTACCAGGTGCTCAGCACGTCCTCGATCCGACCGTGCACCCGCACGGTCGCGAGCTCGTCCCCACGGGTGGGGCCGTCGTTGACGATGACGACGGGCAGGCCGTCGGCCCGCGCCCTCCGCACGAAGCGCAGCCCCGACATGACCGTGAGGCTCGAGCCGAGGACGAGCAGCGCGCCGCTGTCGGCCACGGCCTCGAAGGCCGCGTCCACCCGGGCGCGCTCGGCGCTCTCCCCGAAGAACACCACGTCGGGCTTGAGCATCCCGCCGCACAGCGCGCACACGGGGTAGCGGAAGTCCGCGGTGCGGTCCACCTCGGCATCGCCGTCGGGCGCCTGCGCGGTCTCGGCCGCGAGCTCGGGCAGTCGCCGCGCGACCTGCGGGTTCATCGTGAGCAGGCGCTCATGGTGCACGGCGCGGGAGATCTTCGCGCCGCAGCCTAAGCAGCGCACCGTATCGAGCCGTCCGTGCAGGTCGATCACCGGATCGGAGCCGGCGGCCTGGTGCAGGGCGTCGACGTTCTGGGTGATGACGGCGGTGAGCGGCACGGCGCGTCCCAGCTGGGCGAGGAGCTCGTGCGCGCGGCCCGGGCGTGCGCGCGTGAAGTGGGACCAGCCGACGGTGGCGCGCGCCCAGTACCGCCGCCGGGCGAGGTCGGAGCCCGTGAACTCCTGGATCGTCATGGGGGAGCGGGGCACGGCATCGGCTCCGCGATAGTCCGGCAGGCCCGCGCCGGTGGACATGCCCGCGCCCGTCAGCACGGCCGCCGGGGAGGCGCGGCGGAGCACGGCGAGCGCCTCGTCGACCACCTCCGGAGCGCTCACGATCCCGTAGCCGCCGCGCGGGTCCGGGCCCCAGGCGGGCAGGCGCGGCAGGCCCCGGGCCACCGCGGCCCCCGGCGCGGTCGCGGTGGCGAACCAGCGCCCGACGTCCGTGCCGCTGGCATCGCCCGTGCTGGCGGCCGGGGCGGGGTTCTGCTCGATCCGGGTCACCGGCCAAGCCTACGGACGCCGCCGCGCGTCCCCGGAGCGGGAGCGCGCGGCGGCGGGCACGGACAGGGCGCGGTCACCGGTGCCGGTGCAGCAGGGCGTCCATCGGCGTGAAGTCGGCGAACTCGGCGTCCAGCCCGGTGGCATCGCCGTCGGCCCCGGACGGCTCGGGCGCCGCCTCCGCGGCGGCGCGAGCGGCCGCGGCGGCGGGAGAGGTCAGCAAGGCGGCGAGCTCGTCGGCGGCGCGGGCGGCGCGCAGGGCCAGCGGCTGCTCGTCGGACTCGTCGGCCTGCATCGCCCCGAAGTCCGAGCTCGCGGCGAACACGCCGGTCGGCACCAGCTGGGCCTTGAGGTAGACGAAGACGGGCCGGATGGCGTGCTCGAGCGCGAGGGCGTGGCGGCTGGTCCCGGCCGTGGCGCCGAGCAGGACCGGCGTGCCGCGCCACAGCTCGGTGTCGAGCGCGTCGACGAACGTCTTGAACAGGCCCGACGGGCCCGTGTTGAAGATCGGCGTCACGGCGATCACGGCATCGGCCGAGCCCAGGGCGTCGATCACCTCCTGCAGGCGGGGCGATGCCACGCGGGACAGCAGCATGTCGGTCGCGTCCCGAGCGATCTCCCGCAGCTCGATCGTGCGGACCTCCACCGCCTTCCCGGCGTGCTCGAGGGCCCGGCGCGTCGCGCCCGAGAGCATGTCGGCGAGCATGCGGGTGGAGCTCGGGGTGGAGAGTCCGGCGGCCAGCACGAGCAGGCGCAGCGGGCGCGCGGCGGCTGCACCGGCGGCGGCGTCCGCGCCCTGCTGCGCGGCGGTCGTCGTCGCGCCCGTCGTGGTCGGGCCCGTCACGTTCCGTCCCGTCGTGGTCGGGCCCGTCACGTTCCGTCCCGTCGTGGTCGGGCTTTCCGTCCTCGGCGTCTCGGTCATCATTCCCTCGCGTCCTCGGCCCGCAGGCCGGTCCAGTTGTCCCCGGTCTCGAAACGGTACGTCGGGTCGAAGGCGCCGCGCTCGGCCTCGGCCGCGGCGACGAGCGAGGCGTGGGTGGGGGCGTCCGGCACGTCGGCGGGGCGGCGGGCGTCGAGCTCGCGGCGAAGGACGGGGACCACCTCGGTGCCCAGCAGCTCGATCTGCTCCATGACGGTCTGGTGCGGCAGTCCCGCGTGGTCCATGAGGAACAGCTGGCGCTGGTAGTCGCCCACGTGGTCGGCCATCGTCAGGTAGCGCTCGATCACCTGATCGGGGGAGCCGACCACCAGCGGGGTCTGCGCGGTGAAGTCCTCGAGCGAGGGGCCGCCGCCGTAGACCGGGGCGCTGTCGAAGTAGGGGCGGAACTCGGCGACGGCCGCCTGGGAGTCCTTGCGCATGAACGCCTGGCCGCCCAGGCCCACGATCGCCTGCTTCGCGCTGCCGTGGCCGTAGTGCTCGAAGCGGCGGCGGTAGAGCTCGACCATCTGCTTCGTGTGGCTCATGGGCCAGAAGATGTTGTTGTGGAAGAAGCCGTCGCCGTAGTACGCGGCCTGCTCGGCGATCTGCGGGGAGCGGATCGAGCCGTGCCACACGAACGGAGGCACGCCGTCGAGGGGGCGCGGGGTGGAGGTGAACTGCTGCAGCGGCGTGCGGAACTCGCCCTGCCAGTCGACCACGTCCTCGCGCCACAGGCGGTGCAGCAGCTCGTAGTTCTCGATCGCGAGCTCGAGGCCCTTGCGGATGTCCTGCCCGAACCACGGGTAGACCGGGCCGGTGTTGCCGCGGCCCATGACGAGGTCCACGCGGCCCTCGGTGAGGTGCTGCAGCATCGCGTAGTCCTCGGCGATCTTCACCGGGTCGTTGGTGGTGATGAGCGTCGTCGCGGTCGAGAGGATGATCTTCTCGGTGCGCGCGCCGATGTAGGCGAGCGTGGTGGTGGGGGAGCTGGTCACGAACGGCGGGTTGTGGTGCTCGCCCAGGGCGAAGGCGTCCAGGCCCACCTGCTCGGCGAGCTCGGCCTCGGCGATCATGGTCTTCAGGCGCTCGTGCTCGGTGGGAACGCGGCCGGTCGTGGGATCGCGGGTGATGTCCGCGATGGTGAAGATGCCGAACTGCATGGTGCGCCTCCTGGTGCGTCGTCCTCGATGATCGCGCTCGGGGTGGGTGCCCGATGCGGCGTTCCCGATGCCGCATGCACGACACGGTGCGCTGAATGCGGCGTGCTCGGTGCATCCTGCGCGTCGCCTGCTGCTCCGTGCTGTGCAGTCCGCGGCGCGATCCGTTAGGGGAAAACTAAACTAACCTGCGCCCGATAGCAAGAGGCGTGTTCGCCGGGGCACACGGCGGACAGTGCGGGACCATCGGCTTCCGCGCGAGTGAGGCATGCCTTACCCTTTTTCGCATGACCGTCTGTTCGCTTCTCGACGCACCGCTCCACCGGGACCTCGACATCGAGGCCCTCCCGGCGGACATCGGCCTGCGCCGCCGTCTCCTCGAGCTCGGCGTGCGCCGGGGAGCGCCGATCAGCGCCGTCCAGCGGACCGCCGGCGGCGGGCTCCTGCTGCGGACGGGCCCGAGCCGCGTCGCGATCGACCGCGCCACCTGCGCGGGCATCACCGTGTGCCTCGCGAGCGCCGACGGCACCTGCCTCGCCGCCTCCGGCGCCGCGGACGCGACCGGGAGCCCGATGTGCGCCGGCGGCACCGGCGCGGTCGCCGCCCACCGGGCGGACGCGGGCACCGGCGAGCCGAGCGCGAACGCCGCGGCCCGTGCCTGAGACCGTCCAGTCCTCCTGCCACGGCGGCGGCTCCGTCGCCCCCACCGCGGGCGCGCCCACGGTCGCGTTCATCGGCTGCCCCAACGTCGGCAAGACCACCCTGTTCAACGCCGTGACGGGCCTGCGCCGCAGCGTCGGCAACTGGCCCGGCACCACCGTCGAGACCGGTCGGGGCCGCTGGCACGTGGGCGACGAGCGCGTCGACGTGATCGACCTGCCCGGCACCTACTCGCTGGACCCGCAGTCGCCCGACGAGGCCCTGACCCGCTCGATCCTGGTCGACGCCCCCGCCGCGGAGCGCCCCGCCGCCGTCGTCATCGCCGCCGATGCCGTCGACCCCGCCCGCTCCCTCTACCTGTGCGCGCAGGTGCGCGAGCTCGACCTCCCCGTCGTCGTGGCCCTGACCATGAACGACGTGGCCGCCCGGCGCGGAGCCGCCGTCGACGCCGAGGCGCTCGCCGCGGGCCTCGGCTGTCCCGTCGTCGCCGTGGACCCGCGCCGGGGGACCGGCGTCGAGGAGCTCGCCGCCGCCGTCGCCGACGCCCTGCGCAGCCGCACCATGGCGCCGCGCCCGACCGACGCCCCGGCGGACGATGAGCTCGCCGCGATGGACGATCGCTTCGCGTGGATCGAGGCCGCGCTCGCCCCGGCGCTCGCCGGCTCGCCGGGCACAGGCGACGGCCCGGCCCGGCCCTCGGCCAGCGAGCGGATCGACCGCATCGTGCTCCACCCGATCGCCGGACCGCTCGTGTTCCTCGCGGCGATGTGGGCGGTGTTCCAGCTGACCACCATCGTGGCCGCGCCCCTGCAGGACGGCCTCGACGCCCTGTTCAGCGGCCCCGTCACCGACGCGGGCGCGGCGCTGCTCGCGGCTCTGGGCATCGACCACCCCCTCGTCACCGGGCTCGTGCTCAACGGCCTCGTCGCGGGCGTCGGGATGCTGCTGACCTTCGCCCCGCTCATGGCGATCATGTTCGCGCTGCTCGCCGCGCTCGAGGACTCCGGGTACATGGCCCGCGCCGCCGTCGTCGCCGATCGCGCCATGCGCGCCCTCGGGCTGCCGGGGCGGGCGTTCCTGCCCCTCATCGTCGGCTTCGGGTGCAACGTCCCGGCGATCTCGGCGACCCGCGTGCTGTCGGACACGCGCCAGCGGATCCTCACTGCCCTGCTCGTGCCCTTCACCTCATGTTCGGCGCGCCTGACCGTGTACGTGATGCTCGCCGGAACGTTCTTCCCCGAGCATGCCGGGACCGTCGTGTTCGCGATGTACGTCATCTCGATCCTGCTGGTGATCGCGACCGGGTTCGCGCTGCGACGCACGCTGTGGCGCACGATGGGCTCGGCGCCGCTGGTCATGGACCTGCCCCCCTACCAGGTGCCCTCGCCGCGGATCCTCGCCGCGGGCACCTGGGTGCGCCTGCACGGCTTCCTGCAGACCGCCGGGGGCGTGATCGTCGCGACCGTCATCGTGGTCTTCGCGCTGCAGTCGATCCCCGCGACCGGGGACCATGCGCTCGGTGAGGTCCCGCCGGAGGACTCGCTGTACGCCGCGGGCGCCCAGGCGGTCGCCCCGGTGCTCGCGCCCGCCGGCTTCGGCGACTGGCGCACCGCCGGGACCCTCGTGACCGGCTTCGTGGCCAAGGAGGCCGTCATCTCGTCCTGGGCGCAGACCTACGCGCTCGAGGACCCCAGCTCCCTGGACGCCCGCGAGCAGGGCTCCTCGCCGCTCGCGGTGCAGCTGCGCGCGACCTTCGCGGACTCCTCCGGCGGGCACACCGGCCCCGCGGTCTGGGCCTTCCTCGTGTTCCTCCTCGCCTACACGCCGTGCGTGGCGACCCTCGCCGCCCAGCGCCGCGAGATCGGCCTGCGCTGGACCGTCTTCGGGGTCGCGATGCAGCTGTGCATCGCATGGACCCTCGCGGTCGCCGTGTTCCAGATCGGCAGGCTGATCTGGTGACCGGGGTCCGGGCGCGAGGACCCGCCACCCGGGTGATGGCCGCCGTCCGCGACGGCGCGTCGACCCCGCCGATGATCGCGCAGGCCACCGACCTGCCCGTACCGGTGGTGCGGGCCGTGCTCGTGCAGCTCGAGCGCACGGGCGCGCTCACGGTCTCGAGCACCGGCGCGGGCTGCGCGTCCGGAGGCTGCGGCTCCTGCCCCGTCGCGGCCGCCGGCCCGGCGCCGTGCGCGAGCCGCGCGCCCGACGGCGCCCGCGTGCTGGAGCTGCGGGCACGCTGAGAGTGCGTTCTGGCGGGGTCGCGCTCCCCGTTCCTGCTCGAACCGGTGCACTCCCGCCGCATGTCCCGCGAGCCCGCGCCCCCGTTACCGCAGGCGGCGCGCGTGCGCCCTCGGAGGATGACCTGCTGCCTCAGGCGACGAGCTCGTCGGGGGCGGAGAACGTCGCGCAGCGCCCGGTGACGCCGGGATCGTCGTAGCCCGCCCGCGCCCATCGCGCCTGGGTGGCGCCGGATCCGTGAGCGGGATCGGGGCGGTACGTCTCGGCGTCGACCATGTGCTCGTAGAACCCCTGGGTGACCTGCGGCGACCCGTCGAGGAGGCCGTGCGTGCTCGCGCCCAGGCAGGTGGCCATCGACTCCAGGCGGCGCGTGAGCTCGGGCTCGGCCTCGGGGTGATCCGCGGTGTACGCGTGCACGGCGCCAGCCAGACCCGTCAGGGACTGCAGGTGATGGCCGTACTCGTGGGTGACGGCCGCGACGAGCAGGAGGTCGCCGATGTCCGGCACCTCGGCGTCCTGCCGGGCGGCGGCGGGGGAGACGTAGATGGTCCGATCGGCCTCGCAGTACGCGGCGGGGACCACGGTCTCGGCCTGCTCGCACTGGCCGGGACTGGTCTGGGCCGGATCGAGCACGCGCACCGCGACCGGGCTGAACTCCAGCCCCGCGCGCTGGACCGGTCCCTGCCAGGCGCGGTCCAGGCAGGAGGTCAGAACCGTCAGCCTCTGCTCGAGCGCGGGCGTCGAGCCGGTCGGATCGGGTGCGGGCAGGTCGCACCGCGTGCGCTCGGGGACGCCGAGCCCGGTGATCGGGCTGCGGACCAGGTCCAGCCAGGCCGCATCGTCCGCGTGCGAGGTCGGCACGGTGCCCGGCGCCACCGAGGCCGCGCTGCCGGCGATGGCGCTCGTGCCGGAACCTGCGCCGTCGGCATGCTGGCGCGGGCTCGTGGTCGAGGCGTACGGGGCGGCGAGGTCGTCGAGATGCCCCAGGAACGCCAACCCCGTGAGGCCGACGACGCACAGGCCGGTCAGGACTGCTGCGCACAGGACCAGCGCCGGGTGACGATGCGTCGCCTCGGCGCCGTGTGCGAGGTGTCGGCCCTGGGGTCTCATGGTCCTTCTGCGCGGTCGTGTCGCGGCGCACGGACGGTCTCCGGGCCTCGGCGCCAGCGTACTCAGAGGGAGGGGGCCGGGGGTGCGATTGCCCAGGCGGGCGGTCGGCTGCGGGCGGCCCGCTGGCACGCCGCCCGGGTGCGCTCACGAGCGTCTGGCGTCCAGAAGATGCAGTGAGACGGCATGCGCCCTGCAATATCCGGGGCGCATGCCGCTGGGGAGCATGTTCTGGACGCGCACGCCGAAGCCGGGGTGCGGCGCGGGGGAATGGAAGCGCTCGAGCTGCGTCGGAGCCTGGGTGCGAGGTGCCTCGAGCTGAGGCGGAACCCGGGCCGCGGTATCAGGGGCCCGGGCGGGCGGTCCGGCCGCACAGGCGTCTCCCGGTGCCGCGAGCCGCACTCCCGACATGCCGAACGCCCCCTGGCCTGCGATCGTTATCGCAGGTCAGGGGGCGTTTCCCGGGCGGAGGATGGGGGATTTGAACCCCCGAGGGCTTTCACCCAACACGCGTTCCAGGCGTGCGCACTAGGCCGCTATGCGAATCCTCCAGGCGCTCCGAAGAGCAGGCATCAGACTACAGGATGCCGTCGCGGATCGCCCAGCTCGGCCCCGGGACGGGTGCATCTCACATTCGCAGCGTTGTGCCGGAGCCGAGGCGGGGCCCGTCGTCGGACCGGAACCTGCGCTGGGGTCGGAACCCGGGCCGGATGCGACGACGCCCGGCCCCCGAGCGCGGACCGGGCGCTCACGTCGATCAGGGGAGGGGTCTCAGTCGAGATCCTCCGGGTGGCGTGCGACGTTGACGACGGCGGCGGCGAGGCCGCCCCAGACGCCGCCGATCGCGACGATCATCATGACGATGGCAGATGCCGACATGGGAACTCCTTGCTGGAAGCCGGTCCGGGGACCGGGGAGGGAGGGGCTGGGCGACGGCGCCGTCCGTCCGTGCGCGCGTCGGCTGCACGGGTCGGACTGCGCAGTCCGGCGGGTCAGCGCACCGCAGCGGCGGCGTGCCCGTGGGGACGCATCTGGTGGGGGTTGTCGGTGCCCGCGTCGTCCAGGCCCACGCCCCGGACCACCTCGGGGGCGACCTCGTCGCCGTCCGAGTCGGCCTTGTCGAGGTGGGAGCGCTGCGACCACGGCAGCATCGACAGGATGATCGCGACCACGATCAGCGCGGCCGCCATGCCCCAGCCGAGGAGGCCGACGAACCATCCGGGGTAGCCGCCGTACGGCGCACCGGTGGCCAGCAGCTCCTTGGTCGCGAAGAACACCGAGACGGCCAGCACGATCGGGTCGATGATCGCGACGCACAGCATCCAGATCGTGCCGACCTTGAAGCTGCCGCGGTGGTTGAGGTGATCGCGCAGCGTGGGGAGCCCGCGCAGCACCCACGCGAAGATAATCGTCGAGACGAGGGCCGCCGCGACGATGCCGTACTGGTTCACGAAGGCGTCGAGCGTGTCGAGGATCGGCAGGCCCTGGCTCGTGGAGAACAGCAGCGTGGAGACGATCGCCAGCGGCACGACCACGATCACCGAGGCCGCCGCACGCGTGGTGCCGAACTTGTCGTGGACGGCGGAGATGACGACCTCGACGATCGAGATCAGCGAGGTGAAGCCCGCGAGCACGAGCGAGCCGAAGAAGAGCACGCCGATCAGCGCGCCGCCGGGAGCCTCGCCGATGATCGTCGGGAAGGCGATGAACGCCAGGCCGACGCCGTCGGAGACGACCTCGGAGACCTCGACGCCCTGGGCCTGGGCCATGAAGCCCAGCGCCGCGAAGACGCCGATGCCCGCGAGGATCTCGAAACCCGAGTTGGCGAAGCCCACCACGAGGCCCGAGCCCGTGAGGTCCGACTTCTTCTTCAGGTAGGAGGCGTAGGTGAGCATGATCCCGAAGGCCACGGACAGGGAGAAGAAGATCTGCCCGTAGGCCGCGACCCACACCTGCCCGTTCAGCAGCGCGCCCCAGTTCGGGGTGAACAGGGCATCGAGGCCCTCGAGGGCGCCGGGCAGGAACAGGGCCCGGATCACGAGCACCAGGAACATGACGACCAGCAGCGGGATGAAGACCATCGAGGTCTTGGCCACGCCGTTCTCCACGCCCAGGACCATCGTGGCGAGCACGGCGACCCAGACGACGACGATCGAGATGAAGATGGGCCAGATGATCTGGCCGGTCAGCCCGGAGGCCTCGGGGGCCGGGGCCTGGGTGAACTCGCCGAAGAACGCCGCGGCGTCGTCGCCCCAGGACTGCTTGAGCGAGAAGAAGATGTAGTCGCCGGCCCACGCGAGGATCAGCGCGTAGTAGGCCGCGATGACGACGCAGATGAGCACCTGCCACCAGCCGATGAACTCGGTCCAGCGCTTGACGCGGCGCCAGGCCAGCGGGGCGGAGCCGCGCCAGCGATGGCCGATCGCGTAGTCGAGGAACAGCAGCGGGATGCCCGCCGTCATGAGCGCGACGAGGTAGGGGATCATGAACGCGCCGCCGCCGTTCTCGTAGGCCACGGCGGGGAAGCGCCAGATGTTGCCCAGGCCGACGGCCGAGCCGATCGCGGCGAAGATGAACGCCGAGCGGCCCGAGAAGGCGCCGCGGTCCGCGGTCGCCGTGTGCGCGGGGGCGTCGGGAGTGGTGGAGGAGGACATGCGAGAGCCTTTCGGCCGGGCGTGGAAGGACTGGGACGGTCCAGGGTAAGGAGGGGTCCGCGCTTTGCACCCCTCGTGCTCGGAATCCGGACACACGACGGCGGGCACCGGACGCTGCCGGTGCCCGCCGTCGGGCTGTCGCCGCAGGGGGCGGAGGTCGCCGAGGCGACCGCAGGGGCGATCAGGAGCGGGAACTGCCGCCGGTGATGTCGTCGAGCTCCGCGCCGCTCTGCCCCTGGCGGACCAGGCCGTCGGCCCGGTGCTCCCAGAAGTCGGCGTTGCGGATCCCGAGGGGCCGCGGATCGAACTGCGGGTCCAGGCCCTCCTTCTTCTGGCGCTGGTAGTCCTTGAAGGCCTTGAGGGCGGGGCCCTGCATGATCAGGATCGCGACGATGTTCAGCCATGCCATCGCGCCCACGCCGATGTCGCCGAGCGCCCAGGCGGCGCCCGTGGTGGTCACCGCGCCGTTGACGACGGAGATGAGCACGAGGGCCTGCAGGAGGTGCAGGACCACGCGGCGGGCCGTGCGGTTGGGGATCCAGCGGGAGAGGTAGGCGAGGTTGACCTCGGCCATGTAGTAGTACGCGACGATCGTGGTGAAGGCGAAGAACAGCAGGGCGATCGCCACGAAGGTCGGGCCCATGCCAGAGAAGACGGTGTCGAAGCCGAACTGCGCGAACTCGGGACCGTAGTCGACGTCCGCCGGGACCTTGCCCTCGTAGATCGTGGGGCCGGTGTCGCCCTCGGGGCCGTACACGCGATACATGTCGGTGGAGATGATGAGGAACGCGGTGGCGGTGCAGACGAACAGGGTGTCGATGTACACGGCGAAGGCCTGCGCGAATCCCTGCTTGGCGGGGTGGGAGACCTCGGCCGCCGCGGCGGCGTGGGGGCCGGTGCCCTGGCCCGCCTCGTTGGAGTAGAGGCCGCGCTTGACGCCCATCTCGACGGCCTTGCCGACGATCG
Source organism: Brachybacterium nesterenkovii (assembly GCF_900163655.1). Lineage (GTDB taxonomy): Bacteria > Actinomycetota > Actinomycetes > Actinomycetales > Dermabacteraceae > Brachybacterium > Brachybacterium nesterenkovii. The sequence goes on along the minus strand of NZ_FWFG01000048.1, from coordinate 81,134 downwards.
CGCCGAAGACCGCGTGGGCGCCGAAGGCCGACGAGAAGATCATCCCGAACACGTGGGGGATCTGGTCGACGTTGATGAGGAACACGATCAGCGCCGCAATGATGTAGAGCACCGCCATGACGGGAACGACCATCACGGCGAAGGTCGCGATGCGCTTGACGCCGCCGATCACGATGAACGCGAGCACGATCACGAGGGCGACCGCCGTGATCCAGTGGGGCAGGTTCCACGCGGCGAACATCGACGAGGCGATGCCGTTGGCCTGGACGCCCGGCAGGAAGTAGCACATCGCGAAGATGGTGACGACGGCGAAGACGATCGCGTAGACGAGGAACAGCGGTCCGGCAGCGGTGTGCTTGTAGGCCTTCTCGATGTAGTACGCCGGTCCGCCGCGGTACTCGCCGGTGTCGACGTCCTTCTCCTTGTAGATCTGCCCCAGCGTGCACTCGATGAACGAGGTCGCGGCGCCGAGGAAGGCGACGGTCCACATCCAGAACACGGCCCCGGGGCCTCCGATCGCGATCGCCGTGGCGACGCCGCCGATGTTGCCCATGCCCACGCGTCCCGCGAGGGACATCATGAGCGACTGGAAGGACGAGGTGCCGTCCTGGGAGGCCTCGCCGTCGCGGAGCTGGGCGAGCATGTCGGGGATGCAGCGCACCTGCAGGAACACGGTGCGCAGACTGAAGTAGAGGCCCGCCAGGAGGCAGAGCAGGACGAGCGGGAGCGACCAGATGAGGCCGTTCGCGCCGTCGATGAGGTTCTGGATCACGAGGACTCCTCGAGTGGAGGGGGCGACGGAGGGCCGCGCACCGGGGATGGTCGCTGCCCTTGCTGCCGTCGGGGATGGGGGGAGTGCGTGCGAGGGGGCTCGCACGGCGGGTCGGCAGCTCGAGAGGGCTCGAGTGGCCGGGGTCACAGACTGCTCGGTGGATAACGTAGTGCACTGAGCGCATCGCGCGGCGCAATCGGTCAAGCCGTGTCCGAACGGTGACCTTCGTCGGGCACGCGACCCGTTGCGGGCTCGCGGGAGGGCCGTGGCGTTGGGTAGACTCCACAGCGACCCCTCGTGCGGTGTCATCTCGCTGAACTCCCCCAGGGCCTGACGGCAGCAAGGGCAGGCGGGCTCTGGCAGGTGCACGGGGGGTCGTCGCCTGCCCGGGGTGCTGTCGTGCGCTCGGCGGGGGGCCATCCGCGCCAGGACGGACGCGGTGGTCGGAGCGAGCGCGACCACGCCGATGCGTGCGCGATCCCGCACGAGCCGCATCGGGTTATCCCCCGGGCGATCGGAGGGAGCGCCGGATGCCGCGGCGCCGCGTCCGCGGGAAGCATCGACGGCGGGGCCGCACGGGTCCTGATGACCCGCCGAGGAGACCAGATGCATCTCGCCCCGAGCGCCCCCGCTCCTGTCCGCCGCCCGGCGCCGGAACCGGTCGGTCGCCCCGTTCCGGATTCCGTCGCAGGCCGTGGCCCCGGGCCGATCGCGCTGATGCGGGTGCTCGGCTTCGCCGTGCTCGCGATCGGGGCCTCGACCCTGCTGTCGGTCCCGTTCGCCCTCGGGCCGGTGCCCGAGGAGGCGCTGGGCCTGGCGGTACCGCTGGCGCAGCTGACACCGCTGCTCGCGGTGCTCGCCGTCCGTCGTCGTGATCAGCGCCTGCGGGACGCCCTCGGGCTCGTGGTCCGAGACCGTCGGCGCCTGCTGATCGGCCTCGCCGCCGCCCTCGCCGCGTTCGCGCTCGTCCCCGTGCTGCGGATCCTGCTCGGCGCCGTGACGGGGGCGAGCCTGTGGGCCCCGTCGGGCTCCCTGCTCGCCGTGGCGCTCGCCGTCCCCGTCGTGGCCGTGATGCAGTCGCTGTTCGCGTTCGGAGAGGAGACCGCCTGGCGCGGCTGGCTGCACGAGAGTCTCGCGCCTCGGGGGTTCTGGGCGGCGGCGCTGTGGACCTCGGCGCTGTGGGCGCTGTAGCACCTGCCGATCGTCCTCGCTCTCGGCTTCAGCGTGCGCGATGCGACCGCCTACCTCCTGGCCGTCTTCGCCGTCGGCCCGCTGCTCGCGGCCCTGCGCGAGGCGGGTGCCAGCGTATGGCCTGCTGTGCTCGGCCACGGCCTGCTCAACTCGCTGCGCGTGGCCCTCGAGCAGAACCTCACCGTGCCGCTCGAGGAGCGTCCCGCCTCCGGCTGGCTGCTGCTCGAGCTGGTCGCATGCGTGCTGTGGCTCGGGGCCGCGGTCGCGGTGCGTCGGCTCGCCGTCTCCAGGGTCGGGCGCTGAGCATCTCCGAGTGCGCCGGGAGAGGACTGCTCGCCCGGTCGGCCGACGACGACGCGGAGCCCGTGGGGGATGCCGTGCTCGTCCGTCGGTCCGCTCCCGTAGCCTGGGCCCGTGGTCACCGCTCTGTATCGCCGCTATCGCCCCGAGACCTTCGCCGATGTCATCGGCCAGGAGCACGTCACGGTGCCGCTCATGCGCGCCCTGCGCTCCGGGCGCGTCGGGCACGCCTACCTCTTCTCCGGGCCGCGCGGCTGCGGGAAGACGACGAGCGCGCGCATCCTGGCGCGCTGCCTGAACTGCGAGCAGGGGCCGACGGACACCCCGTGCGGGCAGTGCGACTCCTGCCGCGACCTCGCCCGCGGCGGCCCCGGCAGCCTCGATGTGGTGGAGATCGACGCCGCGAGCCACGGCGGTGTCGACGACGCCCGCGAGCTGCGCGAGCGGGCGACCTTCGCCCCGGCCCGCGACCGCTTCAAGGTCTTCATCATCGACGAGGCCCACATGGTCACGTCGGCCGGCTTCAACGCGCTGCTGAAGCTCGTGGAGGAGCCGCCCGAGCACGTGAAGTTCGTGTTCGCGACGACGGAGCCCGAGAAGGTCATCGGGACCATCCGCTCCCGCACCCACCACTACCCGTTCCGGCTGATCCCGCCGCAGATCCTCACCCCGTACCTCGAGGAGATCTGCGCCGCCGAGCACGTGCCCGCGGGGGAGGGCGTGCTGCCCCTCGTGGTCCGCGCCGGCGGCGGCTCGGCCCGCGACACCCTCTCCGTGCTCGACCAGCTCATGGCCGGGGCGGGGGAGGACGGCCTGGACCACGCCACGGCCATCTCCCTGCTGGGCTTCACCGACACGGCCCTCCTGAACGCCGCGGTCGAGGCGATCTCGCGGCGGGATGCGCAGGCGATGTACGCGGCGGTCGAGCAGGTGATCTCCTCGGGCCAGGAGCCGCGGCGCTTCGTCGAGGACCTCCTCGAGCGACTGCGCGACCTGATCGTGCTGGCCGCCGTCCCCGAGCGCGGCGAGGATCTCCTGCCTCAGCACCCCGCCGATGAGCTCGCGCGCATGCGCGACCAGATCCAGGGTGCCGACCCGGCGGATCTCTCGCGCTGCGGTGATCTGGTGCACGAGACCCTGTCGACCATGTCGGGTGCGACCTCCCCGCGCCTGCACCTCGAGCTGCTCGCCGCGCGTCTCGTGCTGCGCGACGAGCGCGCCCAGGCCGCACCCGCGGCGCACGCCGGTGCATCGTCCTCGGGCGGTGCACCGATGGCGCAGAGCGGTGGACCCTCGGGCGCTCCGGCCGGAGGCGCGGGAGCCGCCTCGGGACGAGACCGGGCCCGGCAGATCGCCCAGCAGCAGGCGGAGGCCGCGCGGCGCGCACGCGACGGTGTCCCGGGAGGGAGCCCCGCGCAGGTGGCAGAGCCCGCTGGCCGCGAGCAGACGGCGGGCACCGCGGCGCCCGTGGTGGACGACGGCTGGGGGCCGGTGGCCCCGATCGGCCAGGGCGGATCAGGCCAGGGCGGATCCGACCAGAGCGGATTCGGGGAGGGCGGATCCGGTGACGATCGCGCGCCCGACGGCGGAACTGCGCACGAGACCCCCGCGGATCGAGCGGACGTCGACCGTGCCGCGCCGATGCACGGCGGCATCGCCCCTGAGCAGGGCGTTCATGGCGGGCGGGCGTCGGCGGATCCCGTTGCCGTGACGGCTGCACCGGATGCGCCGCATGTCACCGAGGGTGCCCCTGCGACGGGCAGCGCATCGTCCGACGCTCCCGCTCCCGCTCCCGCTCCCGCTCCCGCTCCCGCTCCCGGAACCGACGCCGGTGCCGATACCGCTTCTCCCGCCCCTGCTGGTTCCCCTGCCGGGGACGGCCTCGACGCCGACGAGGTGCGCGGGCACTGGTCCGCGATCCTCGATGAGCTCCAGCAGATCCGCCGCCCCTCGTGGGCGCTCGTCTCCCAGAACGCGGAGGTCCACTCCGTCCGCGGGGGAGCGCTCGTGCTCGCCTTTCGCACGGAGGGGCTCCTCGCCGCGTTCCAGCGGGGTACGGGCGCCGCCAACGTGGCGGATGCGGTGCGGCGGGTGATGCGCCGGGACGTGACGGTCGAGGGCGTCGTCGGCGAGGGACCCGCGGGGCCTCCGGCAGGTGGGAACGACGGGCCCCGACCGGGCGGGGCCCAGCCGGGCGCGTCCCAGCCCGGGGGGCCGCGACCTGGAGGGCCTCAGCCCGGTGGACGTCGGCCGAGTGGGCCGGGCAGTGAGCCGCCGCGGGATGCGCCGTCGAACGCCGATCCGCAGGCCGCTTCGCGACAGGGCGGACCCGCAGTGCGCCCGCAGCCGTCGAACGGCGGCCCGAGGCACAATGCTCAGGGCCAGGGCCAGGGCCAGGGCCAGGGCCAGGGCCAAGGCCAAGGCCAAGGCCAAGGCCAAGGCCAGGGCCAAGGGCATGGACAGACCGCGCAGCCCGGCCGCCCGCAGGGTCGGGGGCCGTCCGCCCCGGTGCCGCCGTACGTTCCCGACGAAGACTTCCCGCCCGAGCCGGATGACCCCTACCCGCCGGACCCCTGGGACCACGGCGGTGCCGCGCAGGCGGTGCCGGAAGAGCCCGACGACGTTCCCGCGGGAACGTCCGCACCGGCGCAGACCGGCGAACAGAGCGCTTCCGCTCCGGCCGCTCCGGCGGGCGCGGGGGACCTGACGCCGCTCACGATCCCCGACGACTCCCGCGACGACGTCCCCGACGACGAGCCGCGCACCCACGGCCAGACGGCCCTGCGCACGGCCCTCGCTGAGGGCCGCCCGGTGCGCACCGAGCCCCGAGAGCGCTCCGCAGGGTCCCCGGCCACGGCCGCGGGCGAGCAGGAGCCATCCCGTCCGTCGGCGACCGGTGCCGATGACGTCGCCCCGGACATCGCGGTGGGGCGCGATGAGCCCGTCGCCCCGTCGGCGCCGCCCGCCTCGACATCCCCCGCTCCGGCTTCTGCCCCCGCTTTCGCATCCGAGTCGGAGCCTGCGCCATCGTCTCCTCCGGCATCGGCGGTTGCCGAAGCGGACGACGGCTGGGGTGCGCCGATCACGCTGGGCACGGGCGGCGGACCGAGCGCCTCGTCCGCGCAGAGCGTCCCGTCTGCCCAGAGCGCCCCGCCCGAGCAGATACAGACCGCACCCTCGCAGCGGCCCGACCGGGCGCCGTGGCCCGACACCGCACAGGAGCAGGCTCGCCCGCACGGTGCCTCCGGCGCGGCGCTCGCCCGCGAGGCCGCGCTCGCCTCGCGCCGCACCACCCCGGCAACGCAGCGCGGACGCGGCGCGGGCCACGCCGAGCCCGGAGCGCCTGAGGACCTGACCGGCGGTGCCACCCGTGACGACGAGGACGCCCAGGTGTCGACGCGCCGCCCGCAGGAGCTCGTCGAGCAGCTGCTGGGCGGACAGGTGCTCGAGGTCATCGACGAGACCCGGTGACGGGCCCGCCCTGACGGCGGCCTCCGTCCGGCGGCGTCCGTCCGGCGGCCCCGTCCGGCGGCGTTCATTCGGCTGCATCCGTCCGGCTGCGTCCGTTCCGATGCCCCGGGCTGTCCCGGCTGCCCCGAGCGTGACCGCCGCCCGCTGCTCCCCGCCGCGTGTGGCGCCCGTCGCCCCGCCCCATCGGCTGTCCAGGTCCGTCGGACCGCTCGCCTAGAGTGGCAGGCGTGTACGAAGGCATCGTCCAGGACCTCATCGACGAGCTCGGCCGGCTGCCGGGCATCGGCCCCAAGTCGGCCCAGCGCATCGCGTTCCACCTGCTCGACGCCGACGAGGCCTCGGTCCGTCGGCTCGCCGAGGTGCTCGTGACGGTTAAGGACACCGTGCGCTTCTGCGAGATCTGCGGCAACGTCTCGGCCGACGAGCGCTGCCGCATCTGCACCGACCCGCGTCGCGACGACCAGGTGATCTGCGTGGTCGAGGAGTCCAAGGACATCGTCGCCATCGAGCGCCTCCGCGAGTTCCGCGGCCGCTACCACGTGCTCGGCGGCGCGATTGACCCGATCGGCGGCGTCGGCCCCAACGACCTGCGGATCACCGAGCTCATGGCGCGCCTCGGATCCGGCGAGACCCAGGAGATCATCCTCGCGCTGGACCCGAACATCGAGGGCGAGGCCACCGCCGCCTACCTCTCGCGCCTGCTGCAGCCGCTCGAGCTGACCGTCACCCGCCTGGCCTCGGGCCTTCCTGTGGGCGGTGACCTCGACTACGCCGACGAGATGACGCTGGGCCGGGCCTTCGCCGGTCGCCGCGCCGTCTGAGCGGGGGAGCGGGCCACCGATGACGGGCGCACAGCATCCGGGGCATCCGGGCGACACCGGTCCGGGCGCGCCGTCGCAGCCCGTCCCCGGGGCGCAGGGTGCCAGCGCCCTGGGCGCTCCGGCCCCCGCGGTCCCGATGCGCCGCATCGCGCCGCTCACCGCGCTGCCGCCGCCCCCGCGCATCGGCCCTGACGAGCCCGCCCTGCCCGACGAGATCCTGCTCGAATCCCGCCGCGAGCTCACCCGGCGCCTGCTGCGCCAGGTGTGGAAGCCCGCGCTCGTCATCGCGGCCCTCTGGTTCCTGCTGGTGATCGGCTACGTGCAGTCAACCTCGCCGACCATGTGGGCGCTGTCCCCGCTCTACCTGGGCTCGGACATCTCGCTGGGCACTCTCCTGCGCACGCTCGGGCTGTCCCCGTGGGGCGTCACCGCGGCGCTGCCGCTCGTACCGATCCTCGGCACCGCCGCCTCGATCGCCCTGGTGCCCGTGGCATCCGCGCGGATCGCCCGCCTGAACCCCCGCCACGAGCTCACGGACCTCGCCTTCCGCCGCCGCATCGCCCGCACCTGGGCGCGGATCCTGCTGGCGCCCGTCGCCGCGACCATCGGGGTGCTGGGCCTCGCCGTCCTCTGCCAGGCGCCGCTCGCGTGGAGCGACCTCAGCTACGGCGTGCTCGCCGGCTTCGCGGGCGGCATCGGCCTGACCTGGTGCGCGACCATCGCCGCGCGCGCCCTCCTCGACGTCACCGCGGTCCTGGGGGAGCGCGACGCGGGGGGCGCGCTCGCCCAGGACCGCCGCCACCTGCCGCCGAGCGCGCCGCTCGACGTCCCGCGGTTGCTGTGGCGCAGCCTCCTGGAGACCCTCCGGGCGCTGGCCGTGACCGCCGGCGCGGTCGTGCTCCCGCTGGCCTGGCTGGTGTTCGGCTTCGGGGATGCCGTCGTGGTGTTCGGGAGGGTGTCGGACCCGTCGCTCGGCAGCCGCATCGACACCGGCCTGAGCCTGGCGACGTGGATTGTCGGCGGGACGCTGCTCGCGCTCGCCGTCGCCGCGATGGCGCTCGTGCCCTGGATCGCGATGCGCACGGCCGATGGCCTGCGCTCCCAGGTCACCGACCTGCGCACCTACCCGGCCTGGAACGACCGCGCCCTGGTCAACCCGTGGGAGCGCCGGGTGTGCACGGTGATCGCCACCGCGGACACGGCCATCGCGCTCGCCGCCCTCCTGCTGCTCGTGCTCTCTCTCGCCGCTGTCGGGGGCCTGGACGCGATGGCGTGGATCTGGATCGTCCTCGACCTCGTGCTGGTGATCCCGGTGCTGTTCGGGATTCTCCTGTGGCGGATGCGCGCCCGTCTGCGGGATGTGGTCTACGGGCCCGCGTCAGCGCACATGCGGCGCCGCTGCCCGGCCGCGCGCATCGCTCCCGAGGCCGGCACCCGCAGCGAGCTGGCCGCCGATCCCGTCGTCCGTCAGCGCCTGCGGGCGGCGGCCGGGGACGCGTATGGGCTGGATCCCGTCGGGAGTGGATCCGGCCCCGTCGGCAGCGGCCCTGACCTGGTCGGCAGCGGCCATGGCCCTGGAGGAAGCGCCGCCGGGGTGGCTGGCCGGCCCGATCCTGCCCGTGATCTGCCCGACGGCGAGCTCCCCGACTTCGGGGCCACGGGCTCGAGCCTCACCCCGATCCCGCGGCGCGTCCGCCGCGATGACGGTTCGATCCCCGAGGACCTCACCGACCTCGGCCGGCCGCGCCGTCGCTGAGCCGACCGCTGGCAGGGGCCCTGGCCACCGCTGAGCCGACCGCTGGCAGGGGCCCTGGCCACCGCTGAGCCGACTGGTCCCAGTGCGGGGGCGTCCAGAGTCTGCAGTCCAGCGGCATGCGCCCTGGCATATGCGAGGCAGATGCTGCTGGACTGCAGATTTGGGACAGGGGTGTCCCGGGCGGCAGCGCGGCAGGACGTCCGAGCGGTTCACCCTGCGGCCTCGGGTGCCTGCCCGCGGTCTCGGGCGCCTACCCGCCGCGTCAGGCGATGCGCGTGCCCGTGCCCAGGCGCCTGACCGGGGCCTTGATCCGATAGGTCGCCACGGCCACTGCGCCCGCCGCCACGAGGGCGTGCGCCCCCAGGCCCATCGGCCACACCGGGAGCGTCCACGGCTGCTCGAGGTCCTTCGGGTAGCCCTCCGCCTCGGTGTCCCAGCACTCCACGAAGTGCGAGGGGTGCGTGGGGTGGGCCAGGTAGCGGACGAGGGTGGAGATGCCGCGCAGGGCGTCGATGTCGCCGGGGCCGATGTCGTCCTGGCCGATCGGGATCTGCGGTGCCGTGTCCGCGACGATCACGAAGGGGTTCAGCCACAGCAGGGGCATCAGCAGATCGGTGCGGACCACGTCCCGCACCTCCTGCGTCTTCACGCAGCGCCCGGCGTCCATCGAGCCGGACGTGTACTCCGTCTCGTAGACCGTGACCTCGTGCTTCCACACGACGAACGGGGCCGCGCAGGCGAACACGATCGGCAGGATCGTGGTGGTGCCCAGCACCACCAGGTACGACAGCACGACGGAGCCCAGCGGGCGGTTCGTCAGCGAGGACAGCCCCACGCCGATCGCCGTGATGCACAGCGTGAGCGCGGCGATCATGGCGATCACCCGGGCGACGTAGAACGGGCTCGCCCCCGCCAGGAGGGCCGCCGGGACCACCGAGGGCAGCGCCGCGACGAGGAAGGCGAGCCCGGTGATCCACCCCGCGAGGACCTTGCCCACGACGATCTCCAGCGGGGACAGGAGCGTCGCCTGCAGCGTCGCCAGCGTCCCGTCGGCCCGGTCGCCGTTGATGGCCGCGGAGGACATCGCCGGGATCACCAGCAGCATCGCGAAGATCAGCAGCAGCACGCTCGCGCTGAACACGATCGCCCCGGCCAGCCGGAGGTCGTCTCCGAAGACGCTGCCCGTGCCGAGCCACATCGAGGCCAGGCCGATGAGGACGGACATGCCGGTCAGCAGCAGGAACCAGATGCCGAGCGCGATGTACCAGCGCACGGTGCGGACGCGCTGGCGCAGCTCGAGGTCGATCATGAGGCCGACGCCCCGGGGTCGCAGGCTCATCACAGGGCTCCCTTCCGCTGGGCGGCCTCGGTGGACAGGTAGGCGGACTCGAGGCGCCCCGCGCTGGGTGCGAAGGCGACGAGAGCGGCGTCGGCGCGCACCAGATCGGCCAGCAGGCGCGCGGCCGCCTCCTCGTCGCGGGCCATGACGATCGCCTCGGCGTGGCCGCTGACGGCCTGGTCCGGCGGGATGACGGCCACGTCCTGGAGGCCGACGGCGGCGAGGGCGTCGTGCAGGCGGGTGGTGGAGGCGGACTCGAGGCGCCAGGGTCGCGGGCGGTGCGCTAGGTCGCGCACGCTCGACTGGTCGACGAGGGCGCCCTGGTCCATGACCGCGACGTCGTCGGCCATCTCCTCGAGCTCGGTGAGGATGTGGCTCGAGACGAGGACCGTGCCGCCGCCGGCGGCGACGGAGCGCACGATCCGCTGCAGGTTGCGGCGCGAGGAGGGGTCGAGGCCCGAGGCGGGCTCGTCGAGGATCAGCACCTGCGGGCGGTGCATGAGCGCGCGGGCCAGGCCCAGGCGCTGCTTTTGCCCGCGGGAGAGCACGCGGGCGGGCTGGGTGGCGAGGGACTCGAGGTCCACCTCGGCCAGGAGCTCGGGGATCCGCTGGCGGATGTCCGCGCTCGGCATGAAGTAGGCGCGGCCCACGATCGACAGCACCTCGTGGACCTTCAGCGAGTCCCAGGTGCCGAACTGGTCGGGCATCCACCCCACCAGGCGCCGCACCTCGGCGGGGTGCGTGAGCGGGTCGTACCCGCAGATGCGTACGGTCCCGGTGTCCGGGGCCAGCAGCGAGGCGAGCATGAGCATGAGGGTCGACTTCCCGCAGCCGTTGGGACCGACGAGCGCCGTCACCCGTCCGCGGTGCGCGGTGAGGCTCATCCCGGCGACGGCCTGCACGCTGCCGAAGGCGCGGTGCACGCCGTCGACCTGGATGCCGGGGGCGTCCGCCGCGGCCGGAGCCGACGGACCGGGGACGGATCCCGCGCCGCGGATCGGACCGGGCTCGGGAGCGATGGCAGGGCCCGATGGCGCGACGGCGCCGTACGGATGAGGCGACGAGGCCCCGCCGGGCGCGGCGTGATCGCCCTCGTGCGGCGGTCTGAACTGCGGAAGAGTCATCGTGGTCCCCCTGAACGGTCGGTGCCGGTCCGCGGCGGCCCTCGTGCATCGGCGGCCCGGCGGATGGTGCGCGGCGCCGTCCCCCGAGAGCGCCGGTGGATGGATCATGCCACGCCAGGGGCGATACTGGTGATCTCCACCACGTGCGCGCCCGTCGCCCGCCTCGTGCGCACCGTCTGCCCGCCCCGGCTCGCTGCCTGTCCCACCGTCTGTTCGCCCCGCCCCGGGAGGTCACCGATGCCCTCGCCCCTGCTGCGACAGCTCCCCGTCGCCGGCTCTTGCCCGGCCGACCGGGCCGAGCAGGCGCTCGCCCACGGCACGCCCGCGCCCCTCGCCGCCGACCTGCGCGCCCTCCTCGGCACCGAGCAAGTCCTCACCTCCGCGAGCGACCTCGTGCGGTACGCGAGCGACGCCAGCCCGTACCGCATGATCCCTCAGGCCGTCGTGCAGCCGCGGAGCATCGAGGACGTCGCGGCGATCTGCCGCTACGCCGCCTCCCACGGCCGCACGATCACCTTCCGCGCGGCCGGGACCAGCCTCAACGGACAGTCCCAGGGCGACGGGATCCTCGTGGACGTGCGCCGCCGCTTCTCCTGGGCGCGCCCCGAGGACGGCGGCGAGGTGCTCGCCGTCGGCTGCGGGATGGTGCTGGCGCGGGCCAATGCGCAGCTCGTGCCGTTGGGCCGCAAGCTGGGGCCCGGCCCCGCCTCGAGCGGCGCCGCGACCGTCGGCGGCGTCATCGCCAACAACGCCTCGGGGATGGCTGCGGGGACCCGCTGGAACGCGTACGCGACGCTGCGCTCGATGGTGTTCGCGCTCCCGTCGGGCACGATCGTCGACACCGCCGCACCCGACGCCGACGAGCGCCTGCGCGCGGCCGAGCCCGAGCTCGTCGCCGGGATCGAGGCCCTGCGCGAGGAGATCCGCGGCGACGACGCCCTCGTCGCGCGCCTGCGCTCGAAGTTCTCCATCAAGAACACCAACGGCTACCGCCTGGACGCCTTCTGCGACGAGGGCTCTCCCGTGCAGATCCTGCGCCGCCTGCTCATCGGCTCGCAGGGGACCCTCGGCTTCGTCTCCGAGGCGCGGATGGAGACGGTCCCGATCGGACGCCTGTCCACGACGGCGTTCCTGCTCTTCGCCGACCTCCACGCGGCTGCCGCCGCGGTGCCCGTGCTCATGCGCGCCGGCGCCCGCACCGCCGAGCTGATGGACTGCCAGAGCCTGCGGGACACCGCGCACATCCCCGGGGCCCCGGCCTGGCAGCAGGAGCTCGCCGACGGCGTCGCCGGCGTGCTCACCGACCTCCGGGCCGATGACGAGGAGACGCTCGCCGCCTTCGAGGAGCGCGTCATGGCCGAGCTCGGCGAGGGCGTGATCGGCGGGGAGTTCACGCGCGACCCGAGGACCGCGGGCGGCTACTGGGCGGTGCGCAGCGGCGTCCTGCCCGCGATCGGCGGCGCGCGTCCGCAGGGCACCGTCGTGCTCGCCGAGGACGTCTGCGTCCAGCCCGACGCGGTGGCCGATGCCGCCGTGGACCTCGGGGAGGTGCTGGCCCGCCACGGCTTCCCCAGCGCGGTCCAGGGCCACGCGAGCGCCGGCAACCTCCACTTCATTCTGCTCGTGGACACCACCGACGAGACCCAGCTCGCGCGCTACCGGGCCGTCATGGACGACGTCGCGGACCTCATCGTCGACCGCTACGACGGCTCCCTCAAGGGCGAGCACGCGACCGGCCGCAACATGGCCCCGTACCTGCGCAAGGAGTGGGGGGACCGGATCGTCGGCCTCATGCGGCGGGTCAAGGAGCTCATCGACCCCGCGGGGATCCTCTCGCCCGGCGTGATCCTCGATGACGACCCGCTGGCCAACGTGCGCCACCTGAAGTCGCTGTCGCCGGTGCAGGCCGAGCTGGACCCGTGCATCGAGTGCGGCTTCTGCGAGCCCGTCTGCCCGAGCCGCGACGTCACGACGACGCCGCGCCAGCGCATCGTCCTCGAGCGGGAGATCGCCCGTCAGGGCGGCAGCGGGGAGCTCGTCGAGCGCCTCGCCGCGGACTTCTCCTACGAGGCCGTCGAGACCTGCGCGGGCGACTCCTCGTGCGCGATCGCCTGCCCCGTCGACATCGACACCGGGGCGGCGATGAAGCACGTGCGCCGTGCCGGCCACGGCCGCGTCGCCGAGGGCCTCGCCGCGGAGGCCGCCCGGCGCTGGGGCGCCGTCACGCGCGTCGCCCGCATCGGGGTGGGGGCCCTCGGGGCGGTCGCCCGCAGGGTCGGGGATCGGCCCCTGGGCGCGGCGTCGGCGCTCGCGCGGCGGGTCGGCGGTTCCGATCTGGTGCCCGCGTGGATCGGCACCATGCCCCGCGGAGCCCGGCCCCTGCCGACCACCGCGGACGACGGGGCGGGCGCCGTGTACCTGCCCGCGTGCATCAACCGGATCTTCGGGGTCCCCGCCGATGCGGGGGCCGCGCTGAGCGTGGTCGAGGCCGTCGTCGCGCTGGGGGAGCGGGCCGGGGTGCCCGTCTCCATCCCCGACGGCGTCGGGGACCTGTGCTGCGGGACCGTCTGGCATTCCAAGGGCTTCGAGCGCGGCGAGGAGATCATGGCGCGCCGCCTGCTCGAGGCCCTGTGGCGCTTCAGCGACGGCGGGCGGCGCCCGATCGTCGTCGACGCCTCCTCCTGCACCCTCGGCATGGCGCGCGAGATCCTCCCGCATCTCACGCCCGAGCAGCGACAGCGCCATGCGCGCATAGAGATCCTCGACGCCCTGACCTGGGCGCGCCGGGAGATCCTGCCGCGCCTGGAGACGACGAGTCCCGCTGAGCGCGCCGTCCTGCACCCCACCTGCTCGATGGCCCACCTGGGGCTCGAGGACGATCTCGTGGCCGTCGCGAGCGCGAGCGCCCGCGAGGTCGTGCGGCCCGTGGCGACCTGCTGCGGCTTCGCCGGCGACCGCGGGTTCCTGCACCCGGAGCTCACGGAGGCGGCCACCGCCCAGGAGCGCGAGGACGTCCTCGCCGTCGACGCCGATGCCCACCTGAGCGGCAACCGCACCTGCGAGCTGGGGATGGAGCACGCGACCGGGAAGGCCTACGAGTCGGCGCTCGTGGCGCTCGAGCGCGCGACCCGCTGACGACGGGGTACGCGCACGACCGCGCTCCCCGCGCGAGCGTCGCGGCGCCCGCGGGAGCCTTGCGGCGCCCGCGGGAGCCTTGCGGCGCCCCCGGGAGCCTTGCGGCGCCCGCCCTTCACCGCGCCTGCGCATCCTCTCCCCACGACCCGCGTGATGCCTGCGCCACGAGTGCTGGCATCCGCCCCCTCCGGGCGGGCACGATGTCCGAGGTCGCGGTCCCGTCGGCCGCCCCGACGACCCCGCAGGAGACGCCGTGGACCTGATCCACCTGCTCATGGACCCCGTCCAGCTGCTCGAGCGCTTCGGCGACGCCTTCTGGTGGGTGGCCCACGTGATCGTCTTCATCGAGTGCGGGCTGTTCTTCCCGATCCTGCCGGGCGACTCCCTGCTGTTCGCCGTCGGGATGTTCTCCCACAACGGCCAGCTGGGTCAGCCGCTGTGGCTCTCGCTCATCACGCTGTGGGTCGCGGCCTTCGGCGGCAACGTCGTCGGCTACGAGATCGGCCGCGCCGCCGGCACCAAGCTGTACGAGCGCGACGGCCGCTTCCTCAAGCGCAAGTACTTCGACCAGACCATCGCGTTCTTCGACCGCTACGGGCGCCGCGCCCTCGTGCTGGGGCGCTTCGTGCCGATCGTCCGCACGTTCATCACGGTCGTCGCGGGCGTGGGCCAGATGCCCCGCCGCGTGTTCTTCACCTGGTCCGCGGTCGGCGCGATCCTCTGGGTGTTCCTGCTCGTGATACTCGGCTACTTCCTCGGTCAGGTCGCCTTCATCCGCGACCACCTCGAGGCCGCCGTGCTGCTGATCGTCCTCATCTCCGTGCTGCCGATGGCGATCGAGGGCGGACGCCGATGGCTGCGCACCCGCCGCGGGACCGCCGCGGAGTGACGCAGGATCGCCGCGGAGTGACGCGGGGGACGCCGCGAGGCTGACCGCCGGATCCCCGCGGCGCGCACCGGCGACCGGCGAGGACGGTGAAGGGCGGGTGCCGATCGGCGCCCGCCCTTCCTGCATCCGTGCAATCGCGCGGAGGCACCCGCTCCGGGGCGGACGGAATGTCCGGCTCAGTACGTGTGCTGCCAGTGCCAGGGCTCGCTGGAGTTCTGGTAGGCGCTCTGGCCGAAGCCGAAGAGGATCGCATTGGCGAGCAGCCAACGGTAGGTGGCGTCGTCGCGCTCGAGGGAGATGTCGATCGCTCCCGTTGTCGCGTCCCCGTGGTTGGAGGTGCCGGGCACCGAGGCCCGCGGTGCCCCGTAGGCCACGAACAGCTGCACCTGCCGGTCGAACGGCCGGTAGGCGTCGTTCAGCGTGAACGTGCCGCCGGTGTCGCGGCGGAACTTGTCCTGCATGGCGAGGAACGCCTGGGCCGCGTCGGTGGGCAGCGTCCAGTTCGGGGCGACGATGGTCAGCTGCTCCGGCGCCAGGCGGCCGTTCGTGCCGTCGAACACCCGATTGGGGGAGGACATGATCCGCGCCCAGGTGCGCAGGTCCACGGTCCCCGTCACGGGGATCCCCTGGGCCTGCTGGAAGGCCCTGACCGCGGCGACCGTCGAGGCGCCGTACCTCCCGTCGATCGGGGCCCCCACCTTCGCCTGCACGGCGCGGACGTAGTCGCCCGTCGAGCCGCTCGAGAGCGTCGGGTAGGTGTACTTCGCCCCGCCCGCGGGGGTGGTGGGCGGCGGGGAGTCCCAGTAGTCCGGGGTGGTGAGCTGCCCGCCCTTGAAGCTCTGGTAGGTGATGCCGGTGCTGCCGGTGCGGACGTCGCCGATGGGGGCGTTGAGGTAGCCGCCCATGCCGCCGGCCGCCAGGTAGCGCCGATAGAGCGTGCCCGTGACCGTGAAGGTCCAGCCGTCGGTCGAGTAGATGCCGCCGTTGTCGAACTGCTGGTAGGCCGTGGCGCCGCGGTGGGTGCGGTCGCTCGTGACCATCCCGAAGGTCGAGGCGCCGCCGCGGGCGTCGTACTCGGCCAGCTGGTCACCGGTCACGAACGTGACCCCGCCCGTCACCGGGGAGTACTACAGGATCGAGCCGTCGGCGAAGTCCTGGCGCAGACCGTTGCCGTAGCGGTAGGCGTGCCCCGTCGGGGCGCCCACCGCGCTGCCGCCGTTGTGGGTGCGCCAGTAGGAGCCGGTCGGCCCGGACAGCATCACGGATGCGCGGGACGGGCGTCCGCCCACCACCCGGTACAGGACCGCAGTCATCTCGCCCCGGGTGATGGTCCTGCTGGGGCGGAACTCGCCCTTGGAGGACACGGTGACGAAGCCGTTGGCGTACGCCCAGGACATCTCGGTGTAGCTCGGGGACTGCGGAGTCACGTCGATGAAGGGGGAGCGGGCCGGGCCGGGAGCGCCCTCGAAGCGGTAGAGGCGGTAGAGGCGGTACAGCAGGGTCATCGCGGCATCGTGAGAGATCGCCGTCGTCGGACGGTAGGTGCGGTTTGCGTAGCCGGTGTCCAGACCGGTGCCGTAGGCCCAGGTGATCTCGCGGTAGTACCGGTCGGTCGTCGCGACATCGGTGTACGGGCTGGTCGACGGGGACGTCCAGGTGGAGGGGCCGCGGAGGGCGTAGAGCATCGCGAGGAACTCGGCGCGAGTGGTGCTCGCCGTCGGGCGGAACGTCCCGTCGGGCTCGGCGGTCACGATCCCCTGGGACTGCGCCCACAGGATCTGGTCGTAGTACCTGGTCCCGGCGGGGACGTCGGTGAAGCCGACCTGCGCGGGAGCGGCGACCGCGCGCAGGGGCATCGTCGGTGCGGGTGCCGCGGGCGTCGTCTCCGGGGCGAGCGTCAGGGCCGCTGCGGTGATCGGCGTGTCCGCGGCGGTCGGGCCGGTCGTCGCGGCGGGGGCCTCGGCGCTCGGTGCCGCCGCGGCCGGAGCCGCCGCGCTGTCGGTGCCAGCCGGCGCCGCGCCCTGCTCGGGCTGGGCTTCGGCGAGCGAGCCCTCCGTCGGCAGATCGGTCGGAGCCACGGGGGACGCCGTCCCGGATTCCGCAGCCGTGGACGAGGGGTCGGTCGTCTGCTCGGTCGTGGCCGCGTCACGCGGCGCTTCTCTCGGGCTCGGCGGCGCCCGAGACCGGTGCGCTCTCCGCGGGCGCCGCAGCGCTGTCCGATGCCGAGACCGTCGTCACGGGGCTCTCGCCCGCGCGCGCCTCGGAGGCGCCGAGCAGGATGCCCGTCAGGGCGATCGTCGCGAAGCCCGCCACGAGGACCGGGCGGGCCAAGGGGCCGGGGATGATGGTGCGCCGCATCGTGCCCGTTGCCTCGCCGGGGGCCGGGCACGGGGGCAGCGGGTGGATCGGGAGCGTCGTCCGGCGCGTGCGCTCGCGCGTGCGTCGTCGGGAAGCGGGGGAGAAGGACATCGTTCGCCGTTCGCCGGGACCGTAGGGCGTGGCCCCGAAGGACCGGTGCAGAGGAGGTCCGCCCGGAGCCGACGATGGGGGAGCGGGGAGCGGGCGCATCAGGACGCGGCAAGGGGCGGGGTGCCGCGGGCGGAGCCGGGGGGAAGCGGCGCCGCCAGCATCCCACACCGCGCGCACGCAGGCACCCCCAGGAGCGGCGTGCCCCGGGTCAGAGACGGCACCCCGCCCAGGAGCAGCCCGCCCGACAACGGTGCCCCCGCCGGGAGCGGCGCTCTCAGGGGCCTGCGCCGCTCCGCGGCCGCCTCTCCCTCCGCGGGTCGCCCGCGGACGAGCCGCAGGCGGCGTCGTCGTCTTCCGTAGACTGCCCGGAGCACCGAGCGCAGAGAGAGGGCAGCGATGAGCCTGGTCGTCCAGAAGTACGGCGGGTCCTCCGTCGCCGATGCGGAGTCCATCGTCCGCGTCGCGGACAGGATCGCGCGGTACGCGCGCGCCGGCCACCAGGTGGTGGTCGTGGTCTCCGCGATGGGCGACACCACCGACGAGCTCATCGACCTCGCCCAGCAGGTCACCGAGAACCCGCCCCCGCGCGAGCTCGACATGCTGCTGACCGCGGGCGAGCGCATCTCCATGGCCGTCCTGTCGATGGCCCTGAACTCCCGCGGCATCGGCGCCCGTGCCTACACGGGCTCGCAGGCCGGCGTCATCACCGACGCCACCCACGGCCGCGCCCTCATCCTGGATGTCACTCCGGGGCGCATCCGCGATGCGATCGACGAGGGCGATGTCGCGATCGTCGCCGGCTTCCAGGGCGTCTCCCAGACCACCAAGGAGATCACCACGCTGGGCCGCGGCGGCTCGGACACGACCGCGGTGGCGCTCGCCGCGGCCCTGGACGCCGACGTCTGCGAGATCTACTCCGACGTCGACGGCGTGTTCACCGCGGACCCGCGCATCGTCCCGGCGGCCCGCCGCGTGCCCGTCGTCTCGTGCGAGGAGATGCTCGAGCTCGCCGCCAACGGCGCCAAGATCCTCATGGTCCGCAGCGTCGAGTACGGGCGCCGCCACGGGATCCCGCTGCACGTGCGCAGCTCGTTCAGCGGCAACGTCGGGACGATCGTCAGCGACGACGGGGAGCGGATGATCCCCATCGATCCCGAGACCACCTGCCGCATCGGCGATCTGCCCCGCCTGGGCGCCGTCGCCGCACCCGCGGGGGACGCGGCGCCGACGGGCGACTCCGCCCCGACGCACGATCCCGCCCCGGCGGAGCCGGGGGGCGCCGCCGCACCGATGGACGCATTCGAGAACGAGGAGAACGCCGTGGACAGCTGGAACGCCGAGGGCCTCGAGGCGCCGATCATCTCCGGGGTCGCGCACGACCGCAGCGAGGGCAAGATCACCGTGGTCGAGGTCCCCGACATGCCCGGCAAGGCCGCCCGGGTGTTCGACATCGTCGCCTCCACCGGCGCGAACATCGACATGATCGTCCAGAACACGTCGACCACCGACGACACCGTCGCGATCTCGCTGACGCTCCCGGAGTCCGACGCGACCGCGGCGCTGGCCGCGCTCGAGGCCGCGAAGGACGAGGTCGGCTTCTCCGAGGTCCGCTACACCGACCGCATCGGCAAGGTGTCCCTCGTGGGCGCCGGCATGCGCCAGTCGCCGGGCGTCTCCGCCACGCTGTTCCGCGCCCTGGGGGACAACGGGATCAACATCGACATGATCTCGACCTCGGAGATCCGCATCTCCGCGGTCACCGACATCGAGCGCCTCGACGACGCCGTGCGCGTGATCCACACCGCCTTCGGCCTCGACTCCGACGCCGCCGAGGCCGTCGTCTACGGCGGCACCGGCCGCTGACCGAGCGCTCGCCCTCTGACCCGTTCCCGCAGGAGAACCCCATGACGCAGGACCGAAACGCCCAGCGCCCCGTTGCACAGGGCCGCGCCGACCAGGCCGCCGCGCAGATCCCCGGCCGCACCGCCGACGGGCCCGTCATCGGCGTCGTCGGCGCCACCGGCCAGGTGGGGCGCGTGATGCTCGCGCTGCTCGCCGAGCGGGCCGTGCCCCATCGCGAGATCCGCGCCTTCGCCTCCGCGCGCTCCGCCGGCGCGACCGTCGACTTCGCGGGCACCGAGGTGCTCGTCGAGGACGCCGAGACCGCCGACATCACCTCCGACGGCCACCGCATCGACGTGGCGATCTTCTCCGCGGGCGGCGGCACCTCGCTGCGTCTGGCGCCCCGCTTCGCCGAGGCCGGAGCAGTCGTCATCGACAACTCCTCCGCCTGGCGCAAGGACCCCGAGGTCCCGCTCGTCGTCTCCGAGGTCAACCCGGAGCAGATCGCGCAGCGCCCCAAGGGGATCATCGCCAACCCGAACTGCACCACCATGGCCGCCATGCCCTCGCTCAAGGCGCTCCACGACGCCGCGGGCCTGACCCGCCTGACCGTGGCGACCTACCAGGCCGTCTCCGGCAGCGGGGTCAAGGGCGTGGCCGAGCTCGCCGCGCAGATCCGCGCCGGTGCCGATGCAATCGAGGCGCTCGCGACCGACGGCTCCGCCGCCGCGCTGCCCGCCCCCGAGGTGTACGCGAAGACCATCGCCTACGACGTGCTGCCGCTGGCCGGGAGCATCGTCGAGGACGGCTCCGGCGAGACCGACGAGGAGCAGAAGCTGCGCAACGAGTCGCGCCGCATCCTGCAGCTGCCCGACCTGGCCGTCGCGGGCACGTGCGTGCGCGTCCCCGTCGTCACCGGGCACTCGCTGGCGATCCACGCCGAGTTCGAGCGCCCGATCACCCCGGACGAGGCGCGGTCGCTGCTCGAGGCGGCGCCGGGCGTCGAGCTCGCGGACATCCCGACCCCGCTCGAGGCCGCGGGCCGCGACGGCACCTTCGTGGGCCGGATCCGCCAGGACCAGTCCGTCCCCGAGGGCCGGGGCCTGATCCTCTTCGCCGTCGGGGACAATCTGCGCAAGGGCGCCGCCCTGAACGCGGTGCAGATCGCCGAGCTGGTCGCGGCGGAGATCGCGGCGCGCTAATACCCGATCGCGGGCGTCGGCGCGAGCAGTTCCGACCGACCGGTAGATCGGCCTCCCCCGGCGCTATGGTGGCGGGACGATGAGCACTCCACTCGACTCCGAGGGCGGCATCGCGCCGCTCGACCCGGGCAAATTCCCCCACTCCCCGTCCGTGGCTGACCCCGCGACCGCGATGAGCGACCGGGCCGGTGACGCGCTGGGCGTCCAGGACCACGGCTTCGCCGTGTCCCCGGGCTGGATGGCGCACGCCATCGCGACCCTCGACTCCGCCTCGGGCTCCGGCCCCGCCCCGACGGCCGGTGTCCGGCCGCGCCAGGGAGCGTCGAACGGCCGCCGCCGGGAGATCATCGACGCCGCCGCGGAGCTCTTCGCGATCCACGGATACCGCGGGGCGAGCCTGCGCGAGATCTCCGCCCGGGTCGGCATCTCCCACCCGGGGATGCTCCACTACTTCAAGTCCAAGGACGCCCTGCTGGACGCGGTGATCGACGACCTCGAGGGCCACGCCCAGCACGCCATCGACCAGATCCAGAGCATCGAGACCTCGGTGGAGCGCTTCGAGCGCACCGTGGCCCGGGACTTCGCCACTGACGCCCACCAGATCCTCCTGCTCGCGGTGCTCGCGACCGAGGCCATCGACCCGGAGTTCCCGGGCCGGATGCGGATCATCCGCCTGCGCCGCGTCTACGAGCACATCCTCGAACACGTCCTGCGCACCTTCGACAAGCGCGAGCAGCTGCGCGAGGGCCTCGATCTGGCCTGGGCGGCGCGCATGCTCGTCAGCGCCACCATCTCCCTGGCCACGCGGGAGGCGACGATCGGCGCGGTGCAGTCCTCGAGCGCCGGCGTCGCGGGGCCCGATTACCTCGCGCTGCTGGCGCTGATGCGCCGCTGACATGGCAGGCGCCGAGCAGTCCGCGGATGACGCGGCGGCCGCGCGCGGACGGTCGGACGATGCGGTGAGCTCCCGGCCGGTACCGGGCCCGGCCGCTGCGGCTGGGTATCACTCGACCGGGACGGACCCTGCGGGGGTCGGCTCGACCGGGGCGGGCTCGACCGCCGGAGATGCGGGGACCCGGGCGGTGACCGGATCGAGCGCGGCAGCGCCGGACCCCGGCACCCTGTCGAGCGCGACCGTCGTCGACGTGCGCGGACGTCGACTCGGCCGCGTCCACGACGTCTTCCGCGTCGACAGGACGGGGGAGGTCGCGGCGCTGTCGGTCGCGATCGGGCGCTGGGGAGGGCGGATCGTGCTCGTCGCCGCGGACCGTCTCAGTCCCGCGGGCTCCGGCCGTCTGGTCCTCGACCCCTCCACAGGGCCGCTCGAGGACGCCCCCGAGGCTCCGGTGACGGGGCATCTGACGGGGGAGGAGCTGGCCGCGCTGGGGGACGGTGCGTGCACGAGCGGCGTGCTCGGGGACGGTGCCGTGCGGGACGGCGTGCTGAAGGGCGCCGGAACCGGACGCTGACGACTGCGGGGCATCGCGGGTGCCGCTCCCCGTCCTCTCCGGGATGAGCCCCGGTCCACGTCGCTGATCCCCCGGCGTCCGCCCCGTTGCGCGCCGCGGCCCCATCCGCCCCGAACGCCCCGGCCGGAGCGTCGTCGCCTGCCATACTGTGCCCATGCGTGGAATCATCCTGGCCGGCGGTACCGGCTCCCGACTGCACCCGCTCACCATCGGCGTCTCCAAGCAGCTCATGCCGGTGTACGACAAGCCGATGATCTACTACCCGCTGAGCACGCTGATGCTCGCGGGCATCCGCGACATCCTCGTCATCACCACGCCGCAGGACCAGAGCGCCTTCCAGCGCGTCCTCGGCGACGGCTCCGCCTTCGGCGTGAACCTCCAGTACAAGGTCCAGCCCTCCCCGGACGGGCTCGCGCAGGCGTTCATCCTGGGCGAGGAGTTCCTCGACGGCGACCGCGCCGCGCTGGTGCTGGGCGACAACCTGTTCTACGGCCAGGGTATGGGCTCGCAGCTGCGCCGCTACACCGAGGTCGACGGCGCCGCCGTGTTCGGCTACTGGGTCGCGGACCCCACCGCCTACGGTGTCGTGGAGATGGGCGAGGACGGGCGGGCGATCTCGCTGGAGGAGAAGCCGGCTCAGCCCAAGAGCAACCTCGCCGTCCCGGGCCTGTACTTCTATGACGCGACCGTCTCCGAGCGCGCCAAGGCGCTCGAGCCGTCCCCGCGCGGCGAGCTCGAGATCACCGACCTCAACCGCACCTACCTGGACGACGGATCGCTGCACGTCGAGGTCCTGACCCGCGGCACCGCGTGGCTGGACACCGGCACCTTCGACGACCTCGCGGCGGCGGGAGACTTCATCCGCACCGTGCAGAAGCGCCAGGGCCTGTCGATCGGTGCCCCCGAGGAGGTCGCCTGGCGGATGGGCTTCCTCAGCGACGACGAGCTGCGCGCCAAGGCGGAGCCGCTCGTGAAGTCCGGGTACGGCAAGTATCTGCTGGACACGCTGGAGCGCGAGCGCGCGGAGCGCTGACGGGCCGGGCGTTCGAGCGCCTGCCCGGCGGGCTACGAGAACTGGTAGCTATACGTGCAGACACCCGTTCTGCGGGACCCGTCTGCATGTATGGCTACCAGTTCTCGCAACGTAGAGCCGGGCCAGCTGGATACGCTGCCCGCGCGATGTTCTCGGTTCAGACTGTCGTTGCTCGCTCGAACGCCCTGCGGCCCGTGGCCCCCGCTTCGGTGATAGCGTCGAGCAGTGCCGACACGGGTGCGCCGCCAGTCGTGCCAGATCTGTCCGTAGCTCAGGCGAATCGGTTGGAGGCCGAGTCGCCGCATGACGAGATCGCGTCGGCGATCCTCGGCGAAGGCTTCCGGAGAGCTGTGATACGTACGCCCATCCATCTCCAGGACCACTCCGCCTGCATAGGCATCGACGTAGCCGACCTCCTCGATGAAGACCTGCTGCTCGACCTGGAAGCCGCGGTGCCGCAGCCAGCGCACCACGCGTGTCTCCGAGCCGGACTCGCTGGCCGTCGAGAGGCTGTGGAAGGTGCGTCGGGCGGCGACGGGAGCTTCGTGGATCAGGGACATGAGGTCGTCGGGGAGGATCAGACCCTGATGCAGCGCCGACTCCATCAGGATGGCAGTCGTCTCGGGCTCCTGGCAGCGCAGAGCATGGGCGAGGAGCACCGGCACTGATGCGATCGGATCCGCCTCGGGCCACGAGGTGAGCCACGGTCTATGGGGGGCGGCCCACCGCGGGGCGGGACCAGCGTCGCGCTTGCGATAGACGTGGGCCCTTTGATCTCGAGCGCCGTCGGGGATCCACAGCTTGTGGGCGAACGCGGCGTCGACGCAGGTCGGACGATAGCCAGCGCGAAGCGCCCGCAGCGCGCGGGTCCGCGCTTCCGCTCGCGTACCTCCCGCGCCCGGCGGGAACGAGTCTGCCGAGCCGGAGCTGCGACCTGACCTCGGCGTCTGTGAACCCGCTGCGGAGCAGGGAGCGACGGTCCCAGATGCCGGATACCTCAGGAGACAGATGCGGTGATCCTGGAGCCCGACGGGGCCTCGGTGTGGGGATCGCATCCGCAGGGATGCGAAGGGTGCTGGCTGAGTGCATGTCGGGAGCCTCGCCGTCGCGCGCTCTGGTGTCTCCCGCCGAGCGCTCGGCTGTGGAGAACTCTGCATGTGCGGGAAAGACGGGGCCGCGATCCGGTCCGCCGTGCGTCATGGCTTTGCGGGTGGGCGGAGGCGCTGCAAGAACTGGTAGTCATGCAGGAAGACGAGCCCTCCAGAGGGAGCGTCTGCACCCATGGCTACCAGTTCTGCCACCGGGGCCCATCGGGCCCCGCCGCGGCGCCCTGGGGTGCGGCCGGGCGGGCGGGCCGTGCCGCCGTCCCTCGACTAGAGTCGTGCCTGCTACCTGCACTCCATGAGAGGGACCACCATGCCTCGCACTCTGCTCGTGACCGGCGGCGCCGGCTTCATCGGGTCGAACTTCGTCCACTACGTCCTGGAGAACACCGACGACTCCGTCGTGGTGCTCGACAAGATGACGTACGCCGGCAACGCCGCCTCGCTCGACGGCCTGCCTGCGGACCGCTTCACCCTGGCCGAGGGCGACATCACCGATGCTGAGCTCGCCGATCGCCTCGTGGGCGAGGCCGACGCAGTGGTGCACTATGCGGCGGAGTCCCACAACGACAACTCCCTGAGCGACCCCTCGCCGTTCCTGCAGACCAACCTCATCGGCACCTACACGCTGCTGGAGGCGGCCCGCAAGCACGGCACCCGCTTCCACCACATCTCGACCGACGAGGTCTACGGCGACCTCGAGCTGGATGATCCGGAGCGCTTCACCGAGCACACCCCGTACAACCCCTCGAGCCCGTACTCCTCGACCAAGGCCGGCAGCGACCTGCTGGTGCGGGCGTGGGTGCGGTCCTTCGGCGTGCAGGCGACCATCTCGAACTGCTCGAACAACTACGGCCCCCGCCAGCACGTGGAGAAGTTCATCCCCCGCCAGATCACCAACCTGATCGACGGGATCCGCCCGCGCCTCTACGGCGCCGGCGAGAACGTGCGCGACTGGATCCACGCCGACGACCACTCCTCGGCCGTCCTGACGATCCTGGACAAGGGGCGGATCGGCGAGACCTACCTGATCGGCGCCGACGGCGAGAAGTCCAACAAAGAGGTCGTGGAGCTGATCCTCGAGGCGATGGGCCGTGACGCGGACGACTACGACCACGTCAACGACCGCCCCGGCCACGACATGCGCTACGCGATCGACTCGAGCAAGCTGCGCGAGGAGCTCGGCTGGGCGCCGTCCTTCCAGGACTTCGAGCAGGGCATCGCCTCGACGATCGACTGGTACCGCGCCAACGAGGCCTGGTGGCGCCCGCAGAAGGAGCAGACCGAGGCCAAGTACGCCAAGACCGGTCAGTGATCGCCCGGTGCTCGCCGGGTCATCTCCGATCCGCGCCGGCGTCTGCTGATCCGAGAGCGCTGCCCCGAGAGCCCTGATCCGAGAGCTCTGATCCGAGAGCTCTGATCCGCCCCGGTGCCGGCCGCTCCCGGCCAGCGCCCCGCCCTTCCTCCGCCCCATCCGCTTCGCATCCGCCCACAGGAGATCTCCCGCATGAAGCAGCTCGCCGTCCACACCACCTCGATCCCGGGGCTGCTCGTCATCGACCTCCCGCTGCCGGGGGACAACCGCGGCTGGTTCAAGGAGAACTGGCAGCGGGCCAAGATGGTCGAGGCGGGGCTGCCGGACTTCGGCCCGGTGCAGAACAACATCTCGTTCAACCAGGTCGAGGGCGTGACCCGCGGCATCCATGCCGAGCCGTGGGACAAGTACATCTCGGTGGCGACGGGCCGCGTGTTCGGCGCCTGGGTGGACCTGCGCGAGGGGCCGACGTTCGGCACCGCCTACTGGCACGAGATCGGCCCGGACACCGCGATCTTCGTGCCCCGCGGCGTGGGCAACGCGTTCCAGACGATCGAGGCCCCGGCCGCGTACACGTACCTGGTCAACGACCACTGGTCGGAGGCCGCGCAGGCGCAGTACACCTTCCTGAACCTGGCCGACGAGACCGTCGCGATCCCGTGGCCGGTCCCGCTGGAGAAGGCGGAGCTGTCCGACAAGGACCGCGCGCATCCGCGTCTGGCCGACGTGGTGCCGGTGCCGCCGCGCCGCACCCTCGTGGTCGGCGGGGGAGGGCAGCTGGGCCGGGCGCTCACGACGCAGTGGACCGGGCGCGCGGACGTCGACGTGGTCGATCGCGACACGCTGGACATGTCCGACGCCGCGAGCGTGGCGGCCTTCGATTTCGCGCCGTACGGGACCATCGTCAACGCCGCGGCGTACACCGCGGTCGACGCCGCCGAGACGGAGCAGGGGCGCCGGGACGCCTGGGCCACGAACGTCCACGGCGTCGCCCGCCTGGTCGAGGCCGCGCGGGCCCATCGCGCCCGCCTGGTGCACGTCTCGAGCGACTACGTCTTCGACGGCACCGCCGAGCTCCACACGGAGGACGAGGGCTTCAGCCCGCTGGGCGTCTACGGCCAGACGAAGGCCGCCGGCGACCTCGCCGTCGCGACGCTCCCGGAGCACTACATCGCCCGCACCAGCTGGGTGGTCGGCGACGGCAACAACTTCGTGCGCACGATGGCGTCCCTCGCCGAGCGCGGCATCGACCCGTCGGTCGTCTCGGACCAGCTGGGGCGCCTGACGTTCACCGAGGACCTCGCCGGCGCCATCGACCATCTGCTCGAGGCGGACGCGCCGTACGGGACCTACAACGTCTCCTGCGACGGCGAAGTCCTGAGCTGGGCCGATATCGCGCAGCGCGTGTTCGAGCTGGTGGGGGCGGATCCCTCCCGCGTCACCCCGGTGACGACGGCCGAGTACTACGCGGGCAAGGAGGGCATCGCGCCCCGGCCCGAGCACTCCGCCCTCGACCTCGCGAGGATCCGGGCGACGGGCTTCGCCCCGCGCGACCAGGACGCGGCGCTGCGGGCCTACCTGGGGGCGTGAATCCGCCCGGAGTGCACCTGACGCGATGACGAGGAGCAGCGCAGCGATGACCGAGACCACCGCCGACACCGGTGCCGCCGCAGAGCCCCGGCCGCTGGATGACGCCGGGGCCGAGCGGATCGCGCGCCTGGCGCAGTCCGTCGGCGAACAGGTCGCGACCGTCGTCGAGGGCAAGCGGGAGGTGGTCGACCGCACGCTGCTGGTGCTGCTGTCCGGCGGGCACCTGCTCATCGAGGACATCCCCGGCGTGGGCAAGACCGTCCTGGCCACGTCGCTGGCGGCCGCGCTGGGAGCCGAGCGCCACCGCATCCAGTTCACCCCGGACCTCCTGCCCGGGGACATCACGGGCGTGAGCATCTTCGACCAGGCCTCCCGGGCCTTCGAGTTCCGGCCCGGCGCCGTGTTCACCCAGGTGCTGCTGGCCGATGAGATCAACCGCGCCTCGCCCAAGACGCAGTCGGCGCTGCTGGAGGCGATGGAGGAGCACCAGGTGAGCGTGGACGGCACCACGTACGCGCTGCCGGACCCGTTCTTCGTCATCGCGACCTCCAACCCCGTCGAGATGGAGGGCACGTACCGCCTGCCCGAGGCCCAGCGCGACCGCTTCACCGCCCGCATCTCCATCGGCTACCCCGTCGCGGAGGCCGAGTCGCGCATGCTCCTGCACCAGACGGGCGCGCTGCCCGGAGCCGACCGCTCGCCCGTCGACGCGATCCGTGCGGTGACCGAGCCGAGCGCCGTGGCAGCGGCGATCCGCGACGTCCGCCGAGTCCACGTCGATGCGCAGGTCGCCTCCTACGTCGTGCGCCTGGCCGAGGCCACGCGCTCGCACCCGCAGCTGGCCCTCGGGGCCTCGCCGCGCGCCGGGGTGCACCTGCTGCGCGCCGCCAAGGCGCATGCGGCCGTCGCCGGCTGCCCGTGGACGGAGCCCGAGGACGTGCGCGCCGTGATCGAGCCCGTGTGGGGCCACCGCCTGCACCTCGCGCCGCGCGCCCTGTCCCAGGGCGCCACCGGGGCCGGGGTCCTCGCCGAGGTGCTCGAGCGCACCCCCGTCCGGGCCTGATCCCGGTGCGCGGCACGACCCTGCGGCCGATCGCCCGCGGCCTCGCCGTGATCCTCGCGACCGTCGTGCTCCTGGCCGGCTCCGCGGGCCTGGGGCTGCGGGCGCCGCGCGACGTCGCCGCCGCGCTCTGCGTGGTCCTGGCCGTCTCCGCCCTCTGCCTCGCCCTGGCGCTGCCGGGCCTGCGCCTGCACCGCCGCGTCCAGGAGGACGCGGTGCCCGTCGGCGACGGCGTCCGCGTGGACCTCGCGCTCGCCCCGCGCGCCGTCATCGCCCGCATCCCCCTCGCCCGCGGGACCGTGCGCTGCGCCCTCCCACCCGCGCTCGGCGGCCCCGGGGTGCTTCCGCTGGGCGCCGACATGTCCCACCGGCTGATCGCGCAGGGCCGCGGCGAGCACGACCTCGGCGCCTGCCGGATCCGCGCCGTCGACCCGTTGGGGATGTGGCGCCTGAGCCGCACCGAGCACCCCGGCGGCAGCATCACCGCGCTCCCGCGGATCGAGGCCGTCCCCGACGCGCTGCCGCGGCGCGCGGGCCTCGCCGCCGATGGACGCATGAGCGCCGCCGCGCCCGGTGCCGGGGACATCGGCCCCCTCGCCCGGCCCTACGTCCCCGGCGACGACCTGCGCCGCATCCATTGGCGGGCGAGCGCCCGCACGGACCGCCTGATGACGCGCGAGGACGAGCCGGCCGCCGCCGCGACCGCCGCGATCGTCCTCGACGACCGCTCCCATGCCGGGGCGGACGAGGCCGTGCGCGAGCGGATCGTCTCCCTCGCCGCGAGCCTGTGGACCATCCTGCGCGCGCAGGGCTGGGGCGTGCGGATGCTCGATGCGCGCGGCGAGGAGATCGTGGCCGAGACCCCGCCGCTGGCCGCGACGGGGGAGGCGGGCGCCCCGGCCCTCGCCGCCGATGCCGAGGCCGTCCGCGCCGCCCTGCTCGCGCTCGCCCGCCTGCGCTTCCGCACCGCCGAGGACGACGGCGGCGGCGATCACGCGGGCGGCGGTGGCGAAAGCGGCCGCGATGACCGCGGTGGTGGCGCCGTCGGCCCCGGCCCTGCAGGGGCGCTTCTGCACGCCGCCCCGTCCGGCGGCATCACCACCGGCGGGGTGGGCCTCGCGGTCGTCGTGGGATCGACAAGCCTGGGGCCCCGTCCGACGGGCGCGGCGGAGCACCGCGTCTCCCAGGGGGGCGAACGGGGCGCTGCGGACGACGGCACCCTCGGCGGTGCCGGGCTGCCCGCGCACCTGGCGGAGCTCTCCCCGCTCACGGGACGGGCGGGCCGGCGCCTCGCGGTCGCCGTCGCCCCGGGTGCCCGCACCGCCCCCGAGGCGGGGCGCGGCGGGGGCTGGGACGTGGTCGAGCTGACGGTCGGGACGCCGCTCGCCGACGCCCTCGAGGCCCTCGGCGCCACCGGGACGGCGACACGATGAGCGCCGCGACCCGCACGGGCGACCGTCGCAGCACCGACCGACCCGGCGCCGCCGACCGTCTCCGCCCCGCCCTGCGCGCGCTCGCCGTGCTGATCGCCCTGCTCCTGGCGTGCCCCCCGCTGGCGCTGCTGCTCGAGCCCCCGGGCCCGCTGCTGGTCACCGCCGTCGGGGGCCTCGCGATCACCGCCCCCGGCCTGCTCGTGCGCGCCCTCGGGCCGCGGTGGCTGCCGGTGCCGCTCGCCCAGATGCTGGGCCTCGGGCTCGCGATCCTCGCCACCGAAGCCGCGACCGGCACCCTCGCCCTCGGCCCCTCTCTCACCTCCGCCATCACCGGCCAGGTGGACCTCATCGGCCGCGGGCTGCTGCAGCTGGGGAGCGCCGCGCCGCCCGCCCGCGTCCACGGCGGCGGCCTCATCACCCTCATCCTCCTGCTGGGCCTCATCGCCCTGGTCCTCGACACGCTGGTGGTCGACCTCGACCGGCCCGGTCCTGCGGGCCTGACGCTGACGGCCTTCGCCCTGGCCCCCGTGCTCATGGTCCCCGACGGCGGCCCCTGGTGGACCATCGCCGGCCCGATCGCCGGAGCCCTGCTGCTGTGGCTGCTGCCCTCGCTCGCCTCGATCCGCGGCACCGTCGTCGCCGCCGTCGCGAGCGCCGCCGTGCTGGGCCTGGGCCCCGTCCTCGCCCCGGTGCTCCCGACCGCCGCGGTCCCCCAGGGGCCCGTGACCGCGGGCATGCTCGCACAATGGGGGCTGGGCGGCTCGGCGGGCCCGGTGATGATCGACGACAGCGTCTCAGTGCGCCGCGACCTCCAGCAGGCGCAGGAGACGGAGGTGCTGCGCTACCGCACCGACGACCCGCAGCCCGGCTACCTGCGCCTGCACACCCTCACCGCCTACGCCGACGGCGACTGGCAGCGCGGCCTCGGCTCCCCGGGCCAGCAGGCCTCCTCCGACCGCATGAGCGCGCCGGAGCCGCCCGAGGGCACCCACCGCTACGACCTGTCCGTGACCGACCTGGCCTCCGACACCCTGCCGGCCCCGGACCGGATCCGCTGGGCCGACACAGGGACCCTCGGCATCCCCGCCGACCGCGACGGGCGCGGGGAGCTCGCGCTCGACTCCCGCGAGCCGCGTCCGCTGGCCGGGACGACCTACGCGGTCGCCGCCGCCCCCGCCCCGGCCGATGCCGAGTCCCTGCGCGCCGTCGCCCCCGAGGACCTCACCGGGCCCCTCGACTCCGGCGAGATCACCGCCGAGGTGCCCCCGCTCGTCGCCTCCCTCGCCCGCCAGGTCCGCGAGGACTCCGGCGCGCAGACCGTCTACGACCTCGCGCTCGCCTACGAGGACTACTTCCGCGGCTCCTTCGCCTACGACCTGCAGGCGCGCACGCCGCTCGGCGAGGACCCCGTCGTCTCGTTCCTCCACGACCGCCGCGGCTACTGCGAGCAGTTCGCCGCCACGTTCGCGCTGATGATGATCGCCGAGGGGCATCCCGCGCGCGTCGCGATCGGTTTCACCGCGGGCACAGCGCAGGGCGACGAGCACGTGGTGACCAGCCGCAACGCGCACGCGTGGCCGGAGGTGTGGTTCGGACCCGAGCTCGGGTGGATCCGCTTCGAGCCCACCCCGGCGGCCGCGCCCAGCGGCATCGACCGACCCGACCGCGATGCGTCCGCCGACGCCGCCGAGCCCACCGCGACCCCCGAGCCGACCACGTCGGCCGCCCAGGACCCGACACCCGAGGGCGCCGCGCCGACCGCTCCGGCGCCGACGGCCTCGAGCACGAGCGCCGCGGCGACGCAGTCTCCGTCGACGGCGGGGCGCATCCCGCAGGCCGCCCTCGGGGCCGTCCTCGGACTGCTCGCGCTGGCCGGCGGGGCGATCGCGCTGGTGCGTGCACGACGCCGGGCCGTCGAGCGGCGCTGGGAGCAGGCCGCCGCGGCGACAGAGCCGGAGCGCGCGACGGCGCTGCTGGCCTGGGACGAGCTCGAGCGGACGCTCGCACGGCGCCGACGCTGGCGGCCCCGCGGCGCAGGGACTCCCGGGGCAGGGGCTCCCGGCCGTGGGGCTCGTGGTGGCGGGTCGCCGGAGCGGCTGGACCCGTCGCTGCCGCCGCGTGCGGCGCTCGCCGACCTGCTCGCCCAGCGGGAACGGGCCGGGCTGGCGGTCGAGGACGAGGACCGCGCCGCGGCCGCTCACCTGGGTGCCGCCGTCGCCCGCGCCCGCTACGCGCCGTCGCGGTCGAGCGGTGCGGTCGAGCGTCTCGCCGCGATCCGCGCCGATGCCGAGCGCCTGTCCGCACGGCCTCGGCGCGACCGCGGCTGACGCGGGGGAACGGGATCGACGCCGAAGCGGGGACCGACGCCGAAGACCGGGCGCAGGCCGAGAACGCCGGCCGCACCGGACGGAGGGACCTGGTCGATCTGTCAGCTGAGGTCAGGAGAGGTAACCGGGCCCGAACTTCCGATCGCCGGCGTGGTTCTCGAACTCGCGCTGCGCGGCGACGGAGTCGATATCGCCCAGGATCGGGTTGGGCTGATGGGTCGAGCGCGTCCCCGTGTACAGCGACAGCAGGTTCATCGTCACGGCCCGCCGATTGCGGTGGCCCAGCAGCTTGGCCACATGCACGCCCAGCCAGGCGAACCAGCCCGCGGTGCCCGTCAGGCTCCCCACCCCGGGGATGTCCGCGATCGCGGCGCGCCGTCCGATCGTCGCCATCGTGCCCAGGTTCTTGTACCGGAAGGGCTTGTGCGCCCCGCCGTGGACGTCCGCGTGGATCATCTCCGCGACGTGGCAGCCGGTCTGGATCGCGGGCTGCGCGAGCTGGGGGAGGGGATCGGCCTGCGCGGCCATGTCCCCCGCCGCATACACCCCGGGGAAGCCCTTGACCTGCAGGTCCTCCTCGACGTCGAGGCGCCCGCCCTTGACCTGCGGCAGGCCCCAGTCGGCGACGCAGTCCGGGATCGCCACGCCCGCGGCCCACACGGTGATGTCGGACTCGAGGATCGAGCCGTCGTCGAGCTCCACGTAGTCGTAGCCGACGGACTTCACGCCGTGCCCCAGGCTCAGCTCGACGCCGCGGGCCTCGAGCTCATCGGCCGCATACTCCCGCAGCCCCGGGTCGAACTCCTTGATGAGCTCGGTGCCGCGCTGGATCAGGCGGATGTGCAGCGTGCCCGGGTCCATCTCCGGGTAGAGGATGTCCAGCTCCTGACGGCGGAAGTCCGCCAGCGCGCCCGCGATCTCCACGCCCGTCGGGCCGCCGCCCACGACGGACACGCACAGGCGATCCCCGTCGCCCGCCCGGCTCGTGCGCTCGAGCTCGGCGAAGATCCGGTCGCGCATCCGCAGGGCCTGCGCGCGCGTGTACATCGGCATCGCGTTCTCCTCGGCGCCCGGGGTGCCGAAGAACGTGGTGGTGGCGCCGTTGGCGAGCACCAGGTAGTCGTAGGCGAGGGTCCACGGCTCCGACGCCCCCTCGACCGTGACGGTCTTCGCCTGCGGGTCGACGCCCGTCACGACGCCCTGGCGGAACCGCATGTTGGGCACCTTCAGCGACAGCCCGCGCAGCATCATCGTGACGTCGCCCGGGTTCAGCCCCGCCGTCGCCACCTGGTACAGCAGCGGCTGGAACGTCTTGTACAGGTTGCGGTCGATGAGGGTGATGCGGACCTTCGTGTCCGTGAGCCCCAGCACGGCGTTCGCCCCCGCGAAGCCGCCGCCGACCACGACGACGTGGGGCCAGTGCGCCCCGTCGGGCGCGGGGACGGTGCGGCGGCGGAGGGACGGCATGGTCCGACGACGGGGACGGGAAACCACGGGCGACGCGGGCATGGCGGATGCTCCTTTGGGCGGCTCGGATCCCGTGATCGGGGGCGATCTGCGGGCCGCGGCCGATCGGGGACGGGGCGGACGGGGCGACGGCATCGGCGCCTCTGCCTCGAGGGTAGGCGACGCGGCGGGGTCGGGGCAGGCCGATGGGGGATTGCACGGTCGCCTAAGGCGGCGGGGATGCGGGGTCACAGGGCACCCGAGCCGTACAAGGGATCGCAACCCACTTCGACTCATTAGCACAAGGGAGTGTTGAAAAGTAGCAGCCCTGTCCGGCGCGCTTCGTTCGTCGGACCCCTCTTTTAGGGTGATCACCATGAAGATCCTGCACACCTCGGACTGGCACCTGGGGCGCACCCTGCACGGCGTCGATCTGCACGATGACCAGGTCCGATTCCACGACTGGCTGGTGGAGCTCGCGGCCACGGAGGCGGTCGACGCAGTCGTCATCCCCGGCGACCTGTACGACCGCGCGGTCCCGCCCGTGGACGCGGTCCGGCTGCTCTCGCGCACCCTCGCGCGCCTCGCGGAGGTCTCGACGGTGATCCTCACCCCGGGCAACCACGACTCCGCGACCCGCCTGGGCTTCGGCGCCGAGCTCATGCGCGCGGGCGTGCACATCCTCGCGGACACCCCGGGGCTCGACCACCCGGTGATCCTCGAGGACGCGCACGGGGAGGTGCTGTTCTTCGGCCTGCCCTACCTGGAGCCCGACATCGCCCGCTTCACCCTCGCGCCGGAGGGCGGCGAGCCCCTGGCTCGCTCCCACGAGGCCGTGACCGTCGCGGCGCTGGACCGCGTGCGCTCCCGCCTGGCCGACCACCCGGGCGCCCGCTCCGTCGTCCTGGCCCACACGTTCGTGACCGGCGGGACGGGCAGCGACTCCGAGCGGGACCTGCGCATCGGCGGCGTCGACTCGGTGCCCGGCGCCCTGCTCGGCGGGATCGACTACCTGGCGCTCGGGCACCTCCACGGCTGCCAGGACATGACCCGGACCGTCGGCGCCCCGGCCTGGTACTCCGGCTCCCCGCTCGCCTTCTCCTTCTCCGAGAAGGACCAGCGCAAGTCCGTCCTGCTCGTCGAGCTGGGCGCGGGCGGCGAGGTCGCGGTCGACCGTCGTCCCACCCCGGCCGGCCGCCGTCTCGTCGAGCTGCGCGGCACGCTCGCGCAGATCCTCGAGCGCGCCCCCGGGCACGCGGAGGACCGCGTCAAGGCCGTCGTCACCGATCCGGCGCGCCCTGCGCACCTGCAGGAGACCCTCCGGGCGGCCCTCCCGCACCTGCTGCTCACCGAGTTCGCCCCCGAGGGCCGGGACGCCGTCGCGATCACCCCGGTGGTGCGCCAGGGCGCCGACCCCGTCGAGGTGATGGACGAGTTCTTCGCCCACGTCACCGGTGCCGCCCCCGACGCCGCCGAGCATGCCGTGCTCGAGGACGCCTACGCCGCCGTGCGCGCCCGCCGTGCCGAGGCCTCCTGAGGAGAGACGCCATGCGACTGCACCACCTGCGCCTCAAGGGCATCGGCCCCTTCCGCGACGAGGTCTCCCTGGACCTCGCCGCCCTGGGGGCCAGCGGGCTGTTCCTGCTCGAGGGGCCCACCGGCTCGGGCAAGTCCACGATCCTCGACGCGATCGTCTACGCGCTCTACGGGAGCATCGCCGGTGCGGACATGAAGCGCGGCAACGAGCGCATCCGCTCCCAGTTCGCGCCGCCCACCGAGCCCAGCGTCGTCGACCTCATCTTCGAGACCGGCTCAGGCATCTACCGTGTGCGCCGCGAGCCGGAGTACCAGCGGGCCAAGCGGCGCGGCAGCGGCACCACCCGGGAGAACGCCAAGGGCGTGCTGTGGCGCCTGGGCTCGCCCGACCTCATCGAGCAGGTCATCGCCGACGGCGCGGGCGCCGGGGCGGGGCTCACGCCGATCTCGAGCCGGCTCGACGAGATCGGCGCGGAGATCACCCGCGCGATCGGCCTGACCCGCCAGCAGTTCACCCAGACCGTGCTGCTGCCCCAGGGCGAGTTCGCGCGCTTCCTCACCGCCGACACCGCCGAGCGCCAGGCCGTGCTGACCCGCGTGTTCGGCACCGCGATCTACGAGGACGTCGAGGCGCGCCTGGTGGAGATGCGCAAGGACGCCAAGCGGTCCGTCACGGAGGCCGCGGGCGTGCTCACGGCGTCCGTCGCGCGCTTCGCCGAGGCCGCGGCCCTGGACGACGATGCCCGCGAGGCCCTCGAGGCGCATGCCGGCGCGCTCGAGCTCGAGCAGATCGCCGAGACCGCCGATGCCGCGCTCGCGGCGGCGCAGTCCGCGCGCGATACGACCCAGACGGCGGCGACCGCGGCGACCGAGGACGAGGTGCAGCGCCGGGGCGCCCGCGATGCCGCCCGCGAGGCGCTCGCGCGGATCCGGCGCCGCCGGGAGCTCGACGCCCTCGCCGCACGTCTCGCCGATGAGGCTCCCGCCCACGACGAGGGCGCGCGCCGACTGCTGCGCGACCGTGCCGCCGCCCCGGTCATCGCCGCCGCCGAGCGCAGCGGACGAGCCGAGACCGCAGCCGCGCGGTCGCGCGAGGAGCTCGACCGCGCCGTCGAAGCGACCCGCACCGAGGACCCGGACCTCGCGGAGACGGCAGGGGCACAGGGCGCGATCGCAGGGGAGGGGGCGGTGGAGGCTCCGACCTCGTCCGACGCCGCGCGACGGGCCGGGGGAGAGGCGGAGGCCCCGGGCGACGGCTCGGCTGCCGCCCGGCCCCTCGCCGCGCTCGCCGAGGCGGAGACCGGGCGTGCAGGCGAGCTCACCGCCCTCGTCGCCCTCGAGGCCGAGCTGCCCGCACGGGAGAAGGACCTCGCGGCCCGGCGCGAGGAGCAGTCCGCGCTCGAGGCCCGCTCCGCCGCCGACGCCGAAGCCCTCGCCGCCCGCCCCGCCGAGCGCGAGCAGCTCATCGCGCGGCAGCGGGAGGCCCAGGCCGAGGCCGAGCACCGCGCCGCCGCCGCCGTGGCCGTGCAGACGGCGCAGGAGCGCTCCGCGGCGGCGAAGGATGCCGCCCGACAGGAGGCCGCGGTCGAGACCGCTCAGACCCGCGCCGAGGACGTGCTGCGGGCGGCCGCTCGCGCCCAGGAGACCGAGGCCGACCTGCGGCGACGCCGCACCGAGGGCCTCGCGGCCGAGCTCGCCCTCGACCTCGCCGACGGGGAGGCATGCCCCGTGTGCGGCGCGCTCGAGCACCCGCGGCCCGCCGCTCCCGACGCCCACCATGTGAACGCCGAGACCGTCGCCGAGGCGGAGGAGACGCGCCGCGCCGCCGATGCCGCCGCGGCCGCCGCACGCACCGCGCTCGAGGTCGCTCAGGCCCGCCGTCACGCCGCTGCCGAGGCCGCGGGCGGGCTCTCCATCGAGGACGCCGAGGCCGCGCTCAAGGCCGCCCGCACCGCGCTCGCGCACGCGGAGTCGTGTGCCCGCGACGCGGAGAAGCTCGGGACAGCCGTCGAGGAGCACGACCGCCGCACCGCCGCCATGCAGGAGGCGCAGCAGCGGCGCGCCCTGGCCGCGCGGGAGCAGGCGACCGCGATCGCCGCAGCGGCCGAGGCCCTCGCGCGAGACGCCGAGCGCATCCGCGCAGCGCGCGGCGAGCATGCGAGCGTCGCCGCCCGCCGCGACCACCACAGCCGTCGCGCCCGCGCCGCCGTCGCGCTCCAGGGCCTCGTCGATGCCGCCGTGCAGGCCGCGGCCAGTGCGGCCGAGGCGGGCACCGAGCTCGATGCCGCGCTGGAGACGGCCGCGGTGGCGCTGGGCGACGAGGACCTCGAGCCGTTCGCCGACGCCGCGGAGGCCCGGGCCGCCGCGCTCGCCCCCGCCGAGCGCACCGGCATCGCCGAGGCCGCCCAGCGACGCGCCGTCGACGCCTCGCGCCTGACCGACGGGATGGCCGAGCCCGGCATCGCCGACGCCGACCCGAGCGACGAGGCCGAGGCCGCCGCCCGCACGGCCGTCGAGGACGCCGAGACGGCTCTCACTGTCGCGGCCGAGACCGCCCGCCTGGCCCAGGCCGAGGCGGGGCGTCGTGCGGCCACCGCCGCGCGGACCGCGACGGCCCGCGAGTCCCTCGCCCGCGCGAGCGACGCCGTGGTGTCGGTGCAGGCCACGGCGGGCGTCATCCTGCGCGTCGCGGACCTCGCCACCGGCGGCTCCGCTGACGGGGAGCGCGTGCGCCTGTCGACCTACGTGCTCATGCGCCGCTTCGAGGACGTCGTGTCCGCGGCCAACGCGCGTCTGTCGCTGCTGTCCGGGGCGGACCTCGAGCTCGTGCGGGCCACGACCGGTCGCGGCGCGCAGCGCACCGGCCTGGACCTGCGCGTCATCGACCGCCGCACCGACCTGCCGCGCGACCCCGCGACCCTGTCCGGCGGCGAGACCTTCTTCGTGTCCCTCGCCCTCGCGCTCGGGCTCGCGGACATCGTCACCGCCGAGGCCGGCGGCGTGCAGATGCAGACCCTGTTCATCGACGAGGGCTTCGGGAGCCTGGACCCCGAGCGCCTCGACGCCGTGATCGGGGAGATCGGCCGCCTGTCCGAGACGGGCCGCGTGGTCGGCATCGTCTCCCACGTCGGCGAGCTCAAGGCGCGCATCCCCGAGCAGGTCCACGTGCGCCGCCTCCCGGACCGGACCTCGGCGGTGGCCGTGACCGCGTGAGGAGCAGAGCCGCGAGCCTGTGCGGGGAGCCCGACGGCGACGCGGCAGGTCCGGCGCGAGCGCGGCGATCATCGTGAGCGCCGCGGCAGTCGTGCGCACCGCGGCAGTCGTGCGCTGACGGTGGCAGGCCCGGTGCGAGCGCCGTTGGGGCGGGCCCTGCAGGCCGGGCGCTGAGGCGGTGAGCACGCATCGGGAGCCGTGCGGAGCGCCCCGCTACGATGGCCCCGCTCGGCGCGAGAGCCGCGCCCGCCCCATCGACCGGAGGTCCCGTGGATTCCCTGACCATCGACATCCTCGCGACGATCATCGCGGGGATCCTGTTCCTGGTGGGTCTGACCGGCATCGTCGTCCCCGTGCTCCCGGGCTCCATCACGATCCTCGTGACCATGCTCGTGTGGGCGATCCTCACCGGCGGCTGGACCTCATGGGTCGCCTTCGCCCTCGTCGCCGTCTTCTCGATCGCGGGCATGACCTGCAGCTATGTGCTGACGGGCAAACGGCTGAAGGACGCGGAGGTCCCGACCTGGCCGATCCTCGTGGGCATCGCCGCAGGCATCGTCGGCATCTTCGTCATCCCGTTCCTGGGGCTGTTCATCGGCTTCCTGCTGGGCCTGTACGGGGCCGAGTGGGCGCGCCGCAAGGACCCGAAGCTCGCATGGGACTCCTCGTGGATCGCGGTGAAGTCGCTGGGCCTGGGCATCCTCGCCGAGCTGGGCCTCGGCTTCCTGTCGACCCTGACCTTCGCGATCGCGGCGACGGTCCACTTCATCAGCCTCTGACGCCAGGGAGGCTCGGCCCGTCGTCGTCTCGCTGGCTACCGGGTCGCCGTGCCGCCGCGCCGCCGGGGGTGCCCTCGGCAGTGGTGCGGGTAGATGTCCGTGTGGCGCCCGCCGTCGGTGCCGAGTGTCACGCTGGGACTCAGATTCGGGCGCGGATGAGTCGCAGGCTGGCACTCGGTGCGGGGGACAGGGGGCGATGCCGTGGCGGGGCAGCCCAGCGCCGCGATGGGCACCTCTCCCCAGGGGAGTTGTCCCCATCGACGCTGGTCGCGCCGCCGCTTAGCGTTGTGACCAGTTCGAGACGGCGTCTGCCGGGGGCTGACCCCACGGGGTCCGGGGCCCGTCGAGATCGCCGCGGCGCGGGCATCGGGGGAGCCCGCATCCGTGGCGGCAGGTGGGGGCCTGCCGTCACGGGCCGTCGCGGCAGACCGGGTCGGCCGTCGCGCCGGAACCGTCCGTCAGGGGAGCAGCCCGGTGCGCATGCCGCACCGGGGCCGCGGGCGTCCGAGATCGCGCACCTAGGATCGGAGGCATGCCTGCCCCCGACCGCTCGCACCCGCCCGTCCCGCCGGTGTCGCGGCGCAGTGCCCCGGTGTTCGGCACGCCCGAGCGGCACCGCGAGCTGGCCTCGGCGTTCGCCGGGCAGGGGGATGACTATGACCGTCTGCGCCCCGGCTACCCGGCCCCGGTGATCGATGCGATCCTCGATGCCGTGCACGCGGTCGACACAGCGAGGTCCAGGTACTCGACCTCGCCGGGCCCCTCGACGCTGCTCAGCCCTGCGGCGATGTCCCTTCCTTCACAGGAGCGCCCGCAGCTGCCACCCGCACGGGCGACCACCACGGTCGCCGACCTCGGGGCCGGCACGGGCAAGCTCTCCCGGGCGCTGGCGGACCG
The DNA here is from genome assembly GCF_900163655.1 of Brachybacterium nesterenkovii. Taxonomy (GTDB): domain Bacteria; phylum Actinomycetota; class Actinomycetes; order Actinomycetales; family Dermabacteraceae; genus Brachybacterium; species Brachybacterium nesterenkovii. The sequence goes on along the minus strand of NZ_FWFG01000048.1, from coordinate 41,622 downwards.
CGGTCTGGACGTCATCGCGATCGACCCCAGTGCTTCGATGCTCGACGCGGCCCTCGCCGCGGGCCCCGGCATCTCGCCCACGCGCACGGATGCGGACGGGGCTGACGGCCCAGGCCCCGCCCGGCCCCGCCTGCGCACCCTCGTGGGCACCGCCGAGGCCACGGGCCTGCCCGACGACTCCGTCGACCTCGTGACCGCCGCCCAGGCCTGGCACTGGTTCGACACCGAGGCCGCCAGCGCCGAGGTGACGCGGATCCTGCGCCCGGGCGGAACCCTCGCCCTCGTGTGGAACACGCTCGATGTCGCGATCGGCTGGGTCCACCGCTACAGCCGGATCATGCACGCCGGGGATGTGCTGCGCGACGACTTCACGCCGCCGACCGCGGCCGGGCTGCGGATCGTCGAGCGGGTGGTGCACCGCTGGGAGGATCCGCGGCCCACGCCGGAGCTGATTGACCTCGCGCGCACCCGCAGCTACGTCATCACCGCATCGCCCGAGCGCCGCGAGAAGGTGCTCGCCAACCTCGACTGGTACGTCCACGAGCACCTGGGGTACGCGCCGGGGAGCATCGTCGGCATCCCGTACCGGACCGACCTGTTCCTGCTGCGCGCCGACGTCTGACGAACACCACCTCGGTCCCGACCAGGACCGTGACCTGTACTGCCGCGCTCGGACTGCTGGGCGGGACGAGCGCCCGACGCGCCCGCCCGTCGGTCAGCCCGCCGCGCCGCCCGCGTCCGAGGCCGCGCCCGCACCGCCGCCCGCGTCCGAGGGCCCGGTGCCCGGCTCGATGATCGACATGTCGCCCACGCGCCAGCGCTCGCCGTCCCAGACCATCGACGCCTGGATCTGTGCGTCGACCTCGGGCATCGTCGCCGCTTCCTTCGCGGGATCGTCGATGATGCGCTGCTCGGCCTGGTGGAACTCGGCGGTGGCGATGCCCGAGGCCGGGGGCTCGCCGTTGCCCTGGAACGTCATCGCGCCGACCGTGAACTCGCCGCCGACGGACCAGCCGCCCTGCGTGTGCAGCTGCTTCGCGTTGGCGACGAACTGCACGCACACCTGGCACTCGGGGGAGATCGAGCCCTCCCAGGACTCGGTGTCGCCGGTGGCCATCATGTAGGCGTAGGAGTCGAGCATGTAGCGTAGCGTCGCCTGGGCGCCCTCGGGGCTCTGCTGCGCCATCTCCGCCGGCGCCTCGGGCTTAGCCGTGGGGGAGGGCTGCGGCTGGGACGACGGGTCGACGGCGGCGCGGGTGTCGGCGGGGTCCTGCGCCTGCGTGTCGTCCGGGGAGGAGAACAGGCCAGCGAGCCCGACCGCCCCCATCGAGACGACGAGGGCGAGCGCGATGACGGCGATGACGATCCGCTGGGCTGTACGACTCACCCGGACACGGTAGCCCAGGCGGCTCCGAGCAGGCCGAGGCTCGGTCCGGTGCCCGCGCGGTTCCGGGCGCCCAGGCGGCTCCGAGCACTCCGAGCAGTCCAGGCGCTCCGCGGGGCTGACCGCCACCGCGGCCACCCCGGCCGGAGACCTCCGCCGGTGCGCCCTCAGCGCAATGCCGCGTACCGCGCGCCACACATGGCGGATTTCCCCGTGCCGTTCGTCGGACCCCGCCGATAGGCTCCGATCCGCGAGCGGACGCCCCTTCCGTGCGCGCTCGAGAGGAATGCCCGTGACCCTGCTGCGCCTGATCCTGCGCTCCGTGCGCCCCTACCGCTGGTGGATCGTGCTCGTCGTGCTCTTCCAGCTGCTCGGCGTGCTCGCCGCGCTGTACCTGCCGACGCTGAACGCCGACATCATCGACGAGGGCGTCGCCCAGGGCGACATCCCGACGATCTGGCGCCTGGGCGCGTGGATGCTCCTCGTGACCCTCGGCAACATCGTCGCCGTCGTGATCGCCAACTACTGCGCCGCACGCTCGGCCATGCAGGTGGGGCGCGACCTGCGCTCGCGCGTGTTCGACCAGGTCGCCACGTACTCGAGCCAGGAGATGCACCGCTTCGGCACGGCCTCGCTGATCACCCGCTCGACCAATGACGTCCAGCAGGTGCAGATGCTCGTGTTCTTCGGGCTCAACTTCCTGGTGCAGGCGCCGATCACGGGCATCGGCGGGATCATCCTGGCGCTGCGCGAGGAGGCCTCTCTGGCCTGGCTGATCGCCGTGATGGTCCCGATCATGCTGCTGGCCATCGGCGCGATCATCATGCGCGCCGCCCCGCTGTTCCGCGTCATGCAGGAGCGCATCGACCGCATCAACCTGATCCTGCGCGAGCAGATCACCGGCATCCGCGTGCTGCGGGCCTTTACCCGCGAGGACCACGAGCGCGCCCGCTACGAGACGGCCAATGAGCTGCTCACGGACACCAACCGCCGCGTGGGCCTGCTGATGATCCTCATCCAGCCGATCATCCTGCTCATGCTGAACCTCTCGAGCGTGCTGGTGCTGTGGTTCGCGGCGCCGCGCGTGGAGTCCGGCGAGATGCAGGTCGGCTCGATCACGGCGTTCATCGCCTACCTGATCCAGATCCTCGTGGCCGTCATGATGGCCACGTTCATGACGATGATGATCCCGCGCGCGATGGTCTCCGCCGAGCGCATCCGCGACGTCCTGGACACCTCCACCTCGGTGGTCGTCCCCGCGCACGGCGCCACCGAGGTCACCGGCCGCGGCGAGCTCGCCTTCGAGGACGTCACCTTCGCCTTCCCGGGCGCCGAGAACCCCGTCCTGGAAGACATCTCCTTCACCGGGCGGGCCGGCCAGACGATCGCGATCATCGGCGGCACCGGGGCCGGCAAGACCACCCTGCTGAACCTCGTGCCGCGCCTCATGGACGTCACCGAGGGCACGGTGCGCCTCGACGGCGTCGACGTGCGGGACCTGTCGGCCCAGGTGCTGTGGGACCGCATCGGCCTCGTGCCCCAGAAGCCGTACCTGTTCTCCGGCACGGTCGCCTCGAACCTGCGCTTCGGGCGCCCCGATGCGACCGACGAGGAGCTGTGGCACGCGCTGACCATCGCCCAGGCCCGCGACTTCGTGGCCGCGATGCCCGACGGCCTCGACTCCGTGATCGCCCAGGGCGGCACCAACGTCTCCGGCGGTCAGCGCCAGCGCCTGTGCATCGCCCGCGCCCTCGTGGCCCGCCCCGAGATCTACCTGTTCGACGACTCGTTCAGCGCCCTCGACCTCACGACGGACGCGAAGCTGCGCGCCGCCCTGCGGCCCGAGACCCGTGACGCCCTCGTGCTGATCGTCGCCCAGCGCGTTTCGACCATCACCGCCGCAGACCTGATCCTCGTGCTCGACCACGGGCGCGTGATCGCCCAGGGCAGCCACGAGGAGCTGCTGGCCACGAGCGACACCTACCGCGAGATCGTCGCCTCCCAGGGCGCCCAGGAGGAGGCCGCGTGAGCGAGCAGACTAATGCCACCACCGCGCCCGTCGGCGGCGACGAGGCCGCGGAGGCCGCCGAGCTCGCCTCGGAGAAGGCCGCCGAGCGCGGCCTGCGGCCCGGCCAGAGCGCCAAGGACTTCTGGCCGTCGGCGAAGCGCCTCGTGCGCGAGATGGGGCCGGAGGGGAAGTACGCGATCGGCGGCATCCTCGTCGGCATCATCGGCGTCGCCCTCACGGTCGTCGGCCCGAAGCTCCTGGGCCGCGCCACCGACCTCATCTTCTCCGGGATGATCGGCCAGCACCTGCCCGCCGGGACCACCAAGGAGCAGGTCATCGCGGGCCTGCGCGCCCAGGGGCAGACGCAGATGGCCGACATGCTCACCGGCATGGACGTGACCCCCGGTCAGGGCATCGACTTCGCGGCCCTGCACCGGGTGCTGCTGCTGGTGATCGGCCTGTACGTCGTGGCGTCCGTGTTCACGTGGCTGCAGGGCTGGCTGCTCAACCGCATCATCTTCCGCATGGTCTACCGCCTGCGCCGGCAGATCGAGGAGAAGATCCACCGCCTGCCGCTGGCCTACTTCGACCGGATGCGGCGCGGCGAGATCCTCTCGCGCGTCACCAACGACATCGACAACATCCAGAACACGCTGATCAACACGCTCACCGGGCTGATCAACGCGATCCTCACGCTCATCGGCGTGATCGTCATGATGTTCACCCTGTCGTGGCAGCTCACGCTGATCTCGCTCGTGGTGATCCCGCTCGCGCTCGTCGTCACGGGCATCGTGGGCAGGCGCTCGCAGAAGCTGTTCCAGCAGCAGTGGGATGCGACCGGCAAGGTCAACGCCGAGGTCGAGGAGGCCTTCAGCGGTCACGAGCTGGTGAACGTGTTCGGGCGCCGTCGTGAGGTGTCCCGCTCCTTCGAGGAGCGCAACGAGGAGATGTACCGCGCCTCCTTCGGCGCCCAGTTCGTGTCCTCGCTGATCATGCCGCTGATGATGTTCGTGGGGAACCTGGCGTACGTCGCGGTCGCGATCGTGGGCGGCCTCAAGGTGATCTCCGGGACGATGACGCTGGGCGACGTGCAGGCGTTCATCCAGTACTCGCGCCAGTTCACCCAGCCGCTGTCGCAGGTCGCGTCGATGGCCACGATGCTGCAGTCCGGCGTCGCGAGCGCCGAGCGCGTCTTCGAGCTGCTGGACGCCGAGGAGCAGGAGCCGGAGTCCGCGACCGACGTTTCGACCGCGGCCGCCTCCCGCATCCGCGAGGGCCGCGTCGAGTTCGAGCACGTCCGCTTCTCCTACAGCCCCGAGCGCGAGCTCATCACCGACCTCTCGCTGACGGCCGATCCCGGCCAGACGGTCGCGATCGTCGGCCCCACGGGCGCGGGCAAGACGACGCTCGTGAACCTCGTGATGCGCTTCTACGAGATCGACGGCGGCCGCATCACCCTCGACGGCGTGGACATCCGCGACCTCACGCGCCGCCAGCTGCGCGAGCGCACCGGCATGGTCCTCCAGGACACCTGGCTGTTCGAGGGCACGATCCGCGAGAACCTCCGCTACGGCCGCCTCGACGCGACCGACGAGGAGGTGCTCGAGGCCGCGCGCGCCACGCACGTCGACGACTTCGTGCGCCAGCTGCCCGAGGGCTACGACACGGTGATCGACGACGAGGGCTCGAACATCTCCGCCGGCGAGAAGCAGCTGCTGACGATCGCCCGCGCGTTCCTGGCCCAGCCGTCGCTGCTGATCCTCGACGAGGCCACCTCGAGCGTGGACACCCGCACCGAGCTGCTGGTGCAGAACGCGATGAACCGACTGCGCGAGGGCCGCACCAGCTTCGTGATCGCCCACCGGCTCTCGACGATCCGCGACGCGGACCTCATCCTCGTGATGGAGCACGGCGACATCGTCGAGCAGGGCAGCCATGACGAGCTGATCGCCGCGGACGGCGCCTATGCGCGCCTGTACGCCTCCCAGTTCGAGGGTGCGGCCACCGATCTCGACACCGAGGAGGAGCACGTCGCGTCCGCGGCGCCCGCGCCGTCGGGCATGGGTGGCTGAGAGGTGCCCGGCTGAGAGGTGCCCGGCTGGGGGTGATCGCCCGCGCCCGCGTGTCCGCTCCGGCCGCACCGCCGCGCGCCCGTAGGCTCGACCGGGACCGAGGGCTGCGGCCCTGCACGGGCAGCGAGGGAGAGCCGTGGCCGCGACGAGACGACCCGCCCGCTCCGCGCGCCAGCCGGCCCCCGGGCGGGCATCCGCCGCGCGGCGCCCGGGCCATGCAGGATCCGCTCGCACCGCCCGTCGCCAGCACGGCCCGCACCTCGCGCCGACGCGCCGCGGCATCGTCGTGCTCATCGCCCTCGCCCTCATGGCGGTGCTCGTGCTGGGGCTCGGCGTCGCCGCGCTCACCGGGCGGCTGTCCGGCTCGGACGACAGCCAGGCCGCGGCCGGGGACGACGCGCAGCAGGAGGCGGAGGAGCTCGGCTTCCCCGCCCGCGAGGGCCGCCTGGTGCGGCACAAGCGCCTGACGGGGGACATCCGCCCCAAGTCCGTGGTCGCCAGCGGCGACGGCCGCGTGATCGCCAACAACATGCTCTACGAGCACACGATGACCGTGTACGACGCGGGCACCCTCGAGCTCGAGCGGACCGTCGAGGACACGGTGGACCTGGCCGACTTCGGCTTCCCGGAGCGCGCGGGGGAGACCCGCGGCGCCCCCGTCGAGGCCGTCTGGACGAAGGACGGCCGCTACGCCTACGTCTCGCAGTACTCGCTGACCGGTCCGGGCAGCGGCGAGGACGGCACCGACAAGTGCACCGGCGGCGACGCGATCGGCCGCTCGGCCCTGTTCCGCTACGACGCCGATAAGGGCGTCTGGGACCAGGTGATCGAGGTGGGCCGCGTGCCCAAGTACGTGACGCTGACGCCCGACGGGACGCGTGCGCTCGTGTCGAACTGGTGCGACCGGACGGTCTCGGTCGTGGATCTCGCCCAGGCGAAGGAGACCGCGACGATCCCCGTCGAGGCGGCGCCGCGCGGGATCGTCGTGCTCGAGGACAGCCGCACCGCGTACGTGACGGCGATGTACGCCGATGAGCTCTACCGCCTGGACCTCGAGGCCGGGACGAGCGAGAAGGTGATGGACACGGGCCGCAAGCCCCGCCACCTGGTGCTGTCCCCGGACGGGAAGCGCATCCACATGACCGAGGCGGGCTCCGATCGCCTCGTGACGCTGGACGCCGCGACGGGCGAGGTGATCAAGAGCGCGGAGACGGGGCGCGAGCCGCGCTCGATGGACATCTCGGCCGACGGCACGGTCCTCTACGTCGTCAACTACTACGAGAACTCCCTCTCGGCCTTCGACGCCGACACGCTCGAGGAGATCGAACGGGTGAAGGTGGGGGAGCACCCCGTGGGCGTCGCCTACGAGCCCGCGCACCACCGGGTGTGGGTGGCGAACTACCGCGGCAGCATCGACGTGCTCGACATCGTCGCGGCCGACTCGGACAGAGCGAAGAAGGCTGGCGAGTCCTCGGGCGAGACGACGCCGGCCGAGGGCGAGCCCTCGGGAGCGCCCGAGGACCTGGAGGAATGACGGTGCCCGGCCGGATATCGGACCCGGCGCACCGCGGGACCGACCACACGATTTGAAAACTATGCGTCCTACTGAATAACAGTCAGTGGTGATCGATCGTCCCGCCCCGACCGCCTCGCGGCGCACGCTCCTGCGCGCGATCCCGCTGGGCGCCCTCGGCCTCGCCGCCGCCCCGGCGCTGGGGGCCTGCACCCACGCCTCCGAGCGCCTCGACGCCGAATCGAACGCGATCCCCGTCGTCGACGTCTCCGACATCGCCGAGGTCCCCGAGCTCGCCGCCCTCCTGCCCCCGGCCATCCGCGACAGGGGAGAGCTCGTCAACGGCGCCGCGCTGAATTACGCGCCGGGCGAGTTCGTGGGCGACGACGGTCAGGCGGTCGGCTACGACATGGACATCCTCGCCGCGATCGGTCGCGTCCTGGGGTTGGCCACCCGCACCGAGTCGGCGGTGTTCGCGCAGATCATCCCGGCGATCGGATCGAAGTACGACGTGGGGATGTCCAGCTTCACCGTCAACGAGGAGCGCCTGCAGACCGTCTCGATGGTCTCGTACTTCCGGGCCGGCATGTCGTATGCCGTCAAGACCGGCAACCCCTACGGGATCGACCCGAAGAACCTGTGCGGCACGCGCGCCGCCCACCAGGTCGGCACCTACATGGACGACGTCGTCGTCGAGCTCGACGCCGCCTGCCGGGACGCCGGCGGCAAGGGCGTCACGGACCTCCCGTACATGGGCAATGCCGATGCCGCGACCTCTGTCGCCGGCGGCAAGGCCGACATCCTCCTCGCGGACTCCCCGGTCGTGGCGTACGCCGTCGACCGCTCCCGCGGCGAGCTCGAGCAGATCGGCGGCATCGAGGACTCGGCCCTGAACGGGATCGTCGTCGCCAAGGACCAGCCCGAGCTCGCCGCCGCCCTCCAGGGCGCCGTGCAGCACCTCATCGACTCCGGCCGCATGCGCGAGATCCTCGCCGCGTGGGGCAACGAGTCCGGCATGATCGAACGATCGGAAGTGGACCCCCAGCCGTGAGCACCGCAACGACCTCCTCCCCGCCCCCCGCTCCGGGCGCCGACCCGATCCCGGGCCGCATCCGCGCCAAGGGCAGCCCCCGCCCGGGCACCTGGATCAGCGCCGTCATCGTCGCGCTGCTCGCCGCCGCGCTGCTCCGCTTCCTCGTGGTCAACCCGGTCTTCGACTGGACCACGGTGTTCACCTACCTGCTGGACGTGAAGGTGATCCAGGGCGTCGGCTGGACGCTGCTGATCACCGCGGCCTCGATGGTGCTGGGCACCGTCGTCGCGCTCACCGCGGCGATCATGCGGCGCAGCTCCAACCCCGTGCTCCGCGGCGTCTCGTGGGCGTACATCTTCGTCTTCCGCGGCACCCCGGTGTACACGCAGCTGGTGTTCTGGGGCCTGTTCACGGTGATCGTCCCCAAGATCGCCCTGGGCGTGCCCTTCGGTCCGGAGCTGTTCTCCTTCTCCACCCGCGACCTGTTCCCGGCGCTCGCCGGCGCGATCGTGGGACTGGGCCTGAACGAGGGCGCCTACCTGGCCGAGATCATCCGCTCGGGCCTGAACTCGGTGGACCGCGGCCAGACGGAGGCCGCCAAGGCGCTCGGCATGAGCGACGGGAGGATCCTGCGGCGCATCATCGTGCCCCAGGCCATGCGGGTGATCATCCCGCCGCTGGGCAACGAGACCATCGGCATGCTCAAGACCACGTCGCTGGTGCTGGCGGTGCCGTTCACCCTGGACCTCACGTTCGCCACCAACGCGATCGCCAACAAGCTGTTTACGCCCGTGCCGCTGCTGATCGTCGCCGCCTTCTGGTACCTCGCGATCACCAGCATCCTCATGGTGGGCCAGCACTACCTCGAGCGCTACTTCGGCCGCGGCTTCGACGACCGCGACACGGGCCCGTCCGCCAAGCGCTCCCGCCAGGCCGCCGTCAACAGCGCCGGCACGACCCCCAAGGACACCCTCCCGGAGGTGGAGCTGTGATGACCGCACCCGACGCCGTCCCGACCCGTCCCCTCATCGAGATCGAGAGCCTCCACAAGGCCTTCGGCCCCGTCCACGTGCTCAAGGACAACACGCTCACCGTCGCCGAGGGCGAGGTGTGCGTGCTCATCGGCCCTTCCGGCTCGGGCAAGTCCACCCTGCTGCGCTGCATCAACCAGCTCGAGGAGCCGACCGCCGGGCGCGTCCGCATCGACGGCGTGACCCAGGGGTACGAGGAGGAGCCGCTGGCCGACGGCCGCTGGCAGCGGCTGTCCCCGAAGCAGATCGCGGCCCAGCGCTCCCGCGTGGGCATGGTGTTCCAGCGCTTCAACCTGTTCCCGCACCTCACGGCGCTGGGCAACGTCATGGAGGCGCCCGTCCAGGTGCTCGGCAGGCCGAAGGCCGAGGCCGAGGCGACCGCGCGCGAGCTGCTGGAGCGGGTGGGCCTGGCCGACCGCGCCGACCACTACCCCTCGGAGCTCTCCGGCGGTCAGCAGCAGCGCGTCGCGATCGCCCGCGCGCTCGCGATAGAGCCCGAGCTGATGCTGTTCGACGAGCCCACGTCCGCGCTCGACCCCGAGCTCGTGGCCGAGGTGCTCACCGTGCTCAAGGACCTCGCCCAGGGCGGCATGACCATGGTGGTCGTGACCCACGAGATGGGCTTCGCCCGCGAGGTCGCCGACAAGGTCGTGTTCATGGCCGACGGCGAGATCGTCGAGCAGGGCGCGCCCGAGCAGATCATCGACGACCCGCGCTCGGAGCGCCTGCAGTCCTTCCTCGCCTCCGTGCTCTGAGGGCCTGCCGTGCTCTGAGGCTCAGCGCCGGGCGCCGGTCCCGTCGACCGCGAAGGCATCGATGGCCTCGAGCTCGTCGTCTGCGAACTCGAGGTTCTCGCGCGCGGCCACGCTGTCCTCGAGCTGGGCGACGCTCGAGGCGCCGACGAGGGCCGTGGTGACGGTCGGGTTCCGCAGCACCCACGACAGCGCCATCTGCGCGAGGCTCTGCCCGCGCGAGGCGGCGATCTCCTGCAGGCCGCGCGCCCGCTCGAGATAGGTCTGGTCGGTCGCCTGGTCCTCGGTGAGGAAACGGCCCTCGGTGGCGCGGGACCCGGCGGGCACGCCGTGCAGGTAGCGGTCGGTCAGCAGTCCCTGCTGCAGCGGCGAGAACACGGCGGCCCCGACGCCGATGTCCGCGAGCATGTCCAGCAGGCCGTTCTCGACGTGGCGGTTGAACATCGAGTAGGACGGCTGGTGCAGCAGCAGCGGCACGCCCATGTCGGCCAGCATCCGGGCGGCCTGGCGGGTGCGTTCGGGGGAGTAGTTGGAGATGCCCGCATACAGGGCCCGGCCCGAGCGGACGGCCTGGGCCAGCGCCCCCATCGTCTCCTCGAGCGGGGTCTCGGGGTCCTCGCGGTGGTGGTAGAAGACGTCCAGGTAGTCCAGGCCCAGCCGCCCGAGCGACTGGTCGAGGGACGCCAGCAGGTACTTGCGCGAGCCGTGGTCGCCGTAGGGGCCCGGCCACATGTCGTAGCCCGCCTTGGTGGAAATGATCAGCTCGTCGCGGTGACGGGAGAGGTCTGCGCGCAGGATCGTCCCCAGGTTCGTCTCGGCGCTGCCGTAGGGCGGGCCGTAGTTGTTGGCGAGGTCGAAGTGGGTGACGCCCAGGTCGAAGGCGCGGCGCACGACGGCCCGCATATCGGCCAGATCGCGGTCGCCCCCGAAGTTGTGCCAGAAGCCCAGCGACACGGGCGGCAGCAGCACGCCGGAGCGGCCGGCGCGGCGGTAGGGGGCCTGCTCGTAGCGGTCCTCGGCAGGGATGTAGGGCACGGTGCTCATTGCCCGAGCGTAGTCCTGGGCCTTCAGTCGACGGGCGCGACCAGCACGTCCATCCCCAGGCCCGCGACCTTGAGCCCGGTGGCGGGGAAGGGCAGGACCTCACCGGTGGCCTCGAAGCCGCGGCGTTCGTACCAGGCTCGCAGCTCCGGCCGCGACTGGAGCACCTGGATCATCAGGCGGTCGATGCCGCGCTCGCGCAGCCGCTGCCGGGCCGCCTCGAGCAGGCTGCGCCCGATGCCGCCGGACTGGACGCGCGGGTCCACGGCGAACAGCCCGAACTCGGCGAGATGACGCTCGTCGGTGGCGTCGGTGGCGTCGGTGGCGTCGGTGGCGTCGGTGGCGTCGGGGCTGTCGGGGGCGTCAGAGGGCAGATGCACCGTGCAGCAGCCGACGATCCGGGGCGCCTCCTCCACCGGGCCCTCGTCGACGGGGCGCCCGGCGACCAGGACGATGCGCGCCGGATCGGCGATGTGCACCAGCAGCTCGTCGAGGGTGATGCGCGCCCCGTCGACCAGATGCCCCTCGGCGGTCCAGCCGCCCTCGCCCCGGTAGGCGGCCTCGATGACGGCGTGCATGCCCTGCGCGTCGCCCGGTACGGCGTCGCGGATCTGCAGTGCCGTCACGGCAGCACCCTCCGCTCGCGCATCTCGCGCAGGAGGCCGTGCCCGTCGGGAGCCTCCATCCAGGGGATGCCGGCCCCCTCCACCGCGGTGCGGCCGGCGGCGCGCTCATCGGCCTCGGCATGGCGGGCGCCGTGGGACAGCACCTGCTCGGCGTTCGAGAGCTGCCGGATCGCGACGGCCTCGACGGCCTCGGGGTGCTCCCGGCTGAAGCCGCCGTAAATCTCCGGGTCGTGCTGGCCGTCGTCGCCCACCAGCAGCCAGCGCAGCTCTGGGAACGTGGTGCGCAGCAGGTCGAGCGAGCGCAGCTTGTGCTGCATGCCCGAGCGGAAGAAGCCCGTGTTCGTCGGGCCCCAGTCCGTGAGCAGCATGGGGCCATCCGGGTAGCCGTTCTTGAACAGGAAGCGCCGCAGCACGGGGTACACGTTCCAGGCGCCCGTCGAGAGGTAGAGGAAGGGGATGCCGGGTCGTGCCCGGGCGATCTCCTGGTACAGGGCGGGCATGCCCGGCACGACCTTGCGGGAGGACTGCTGGAGCACGAACGCGTTCCAGAACGCCAGCAGCGGTCGCGGCAGCCAGGTGATGACGACGGTGTCGTCGATGTCGCTGACCAGGCCCAGGCGCTGCGCCGGGTCGAACACGAGCACATCCGTCGTGATCGCATTGCCCGCGTGGGTCGACAGCACGGCCTCGTGGCGCCCTGGCGTGAGCTCCACGTCGAGCATCGCGTCAATGATCCCGGCGCGGTCGGCCCGGACCGTGAAGGAGCGCTCGCCGACGTCGATGCGGACGCGCTCCCGCGGGGCGCACTGGGAGGCGAAGCTGCGGAACCCGCGCACGGCCATCGTGCGCATGTCGTGCACGGGCTGGTCGTGGTGGTCGGCCGGGGTGCGCGGCGGGGCGTACAGGGCCTTCGCGAGCACGCGCACCCGGGACGGAGTCCCGTAGCCGGTGTAGGGCTGCAGGCGCACGTCCCAGCCGACGGCGCGCAGCCCGCTCGCGATCAGGCGGTTCTTGACGTCCTCGATGCGGGCGGCCCAGTGCGGGCGGGCCGAGGGGAGATCGGAGGAGACGGCGCGGTGCTCGTCGCCGCCTGCGCGGCGGCCCGCGAGCGCTGCGCGGGGACGCAGGCGGCGACGAGGGGGATTCTCGGATGTCACGGGGAAGCTGCGGTTCAGAGGGGCCGTGCGAACTTGGGCCAGGTCGTGGACGGGTCCTCGTCGTCGACCTGCCAGCGCTCCCCGGTGTCGGTGAAGCCGAGGGACTCCCACAGGGCGATCGCGGGCTTGCTGGCGGGGCTCACGTAGAGCGCGACCGTGCTCGCCCCGTCCTCGCGCGCCCAGTCCAGGACGGCATCGGTCAGGCGCTGGGCGAGGCCGGTCTTGCGGTTCTCGGGCGCCACCCACATGCCCTGCAGCTCCCGCTCGTCCTCGGGGGAATCGGCTTCGTGGCGGCTGGCGACGACTCCGACGGGCGTGCCGTCCTCGAGCGCGAGGAACCAGGCCGCCTCGGTCAGCAGCTCGCGCCACCGGGCCTCGTCGTACGTCGACTCGGTCTCCCAGGTGGCGCCGAACGCCTGCGGATCGGTGCTCAGGGAGCGCAGGCGGATCTCTCGCACCTGTGCCCAGTGCTCGTCGTGGGCCCTGACGATCTGTGCCATGGCGGTCCTCTCTCCCGGCGTCTCGGTCGCCTCGGTCGGGCTGGCCTCGATGTGATCGGCGGAGCCCCCTCGGCCCCGGCCCCACCTTGCCACAGCGCCGGGCCCCCGTGCACGATCCGCCCGTCCGCAGATGCTCGCGCCTGCGCTATGCAGTGCCGTGCGCCCGCGCCGCGCGCGGGGCCTGTGCCGTGCGCCCGCGCCGCGCGCGGGGCCTGTGCCGTGCGACCGCGCCCGCGCCGCGGGCAGGGCTCGTGCCGTGCCGCTCGCTCGCGCTGTGCCTGAGTGCGCACGGAGCGCCCGGGCCTGGGAGGATATCCCCGTGCCCGACATCCGTGTCCTGACCGTCTGCACCGGCAACGTCTGCCGGTCGCCGGCCGCCGCCGTGATCCTGCGCCGCGGTCTCGAGACGGCGGGCATCGCCGACCGCGTCGAGGTGCAGTCGGGCGGGACCAGCTGGGAGGCCGCGGGCCAGGCGATGGACGAGCGGATCGTCCTCGCGCTCGTCCGGGCGGGCTATGAGGAGCCCTTCGAGCACACGTCGCGGGTGATCCATCAGTCCGAGATGTGCGAGTGGGACCTGGTGCTCCCGATGACGGCGCAGCATGCGCAGACCCTCCGCCGCAAGATCGACGAGCTGCCGCCGGAGGCGTCACGGCCCGAGCTGTACCTGTGGCGCCAGTTCGACCCGACCGCCCCTGCGAACGCGCGCGAGGAGGACCTCGCGGTCAAGGACCCGTGGTACTCGGGTCAGAAGGCCTTCGACAGGACGGTGCTGAGCATGGAGCGTGCGGTGCCGAGCCTCGTCATGCACCTGCGCTCGCGCCTGCGGGCGATCGACGCCGCGCGCTGACGCTCAGCCGAAGAGGTCGTCGACGTCGCCCAGGGGGCGCCGCTCGCGCTCGGCCTTCGCGATCCGGGACCGGGAGCGCCACGTCGCGGCGATGAACCCCGCGGCGGTCAGGAAGCCCGCGCCGAACGTGACCATGAGGATCTGGCGCAGACGCCCGAAGGTCGTGCCGTCGTTCGTGGTGAACGCGGACAGCAGATCGTGGAAGGCGCCGCCGTTCGAGGACGGGGGCGTCGTCGTGGTCACCGGCACCGAGGCGAGCGAGGAGCTGGACGACGGCGCCTCGGTCTGCGCACCGCCGCCCGGCGTCGATGATGAGGTCGTCGCGGGGGCGGGCGACTCGACCGGGGTGTCCGACGTGGTGCGGGGGGTGACCGGAGTGCCCTCGGGCTGCGTCGTGCGATCCGAGGTGGTCCGGTCGGACGCGGTGCGGTCGGACTCGGTGGTCTGCTCGCGGCGGGGCGCGGTCGACGAGGACGTCTCGCGATCCCGGGTGGGGACCGTGGTGTTCGACGTGGAATCGTCCTCGGTCGGCGCGGGGCGCGAATCGGTGGTCTCGTCGGCGCCGCCGCTCGTGGTGGTTGGGTCCGTGGCCGGGGTCTTCGTCGTCGTGGGCTCGGACGTCGTCGGATCCGTCGGCGTGGTGGTCGGGTCCGTGGCCGGGGGCTTCGTCGTCGTGGACTCGGGCGTCGTCGGGTCGGTGGTGGGCGTCTTCGTCGACGTGGTCGGATCCGAGGTGGGCGTCTTCGTCGTCGGGCCGGTGGTGGGCGTCTGCTTCGTCGGCTCCGCTGGCGAACTCGACGTGGTGGTGCTCGGCGACGACTCTGTGGACGTCGTTCCCTCCGTCGTCCCAGACTCACCGACTGCGAGCGCCGCTGGCGACCCGGCCAGCATGAGCCCGGCGAGGAGCATGGAGGTGCTCGCTGCGGCAGTGGTGATGCGTCGACGCATGCGGTCTCTCCCTTCGCGTCCTCAGTGCCCTGGCTCCGGCATGACCCCGCGCGCTGGCGGGGCGGACTGGCCTTGGAGCGTACCTTGCCGTTTCTTGACCTTCCCGACCAGCGTCCTCCTCGAGTGACCGACGTGCAACCCGATGTGGACGCGAGCACGCCTTCCTGTGTGAAGCAGGTCACAGCTCTCGGCGCTTCGTTCGGCATCGTCGGTGGTCGCGCGGCGATCCGTGGCCACACGCCGCAGCGCGGTCTCCGTCACCGGAACCCCGCACGGTCCCTCGGGGCTCCGTGCTCCCCGGGCACCCCGTGAGGCGCCCGGGGAACGTGATCAGCTCTGCAGGGCGCCGTCCACGACGGCCTTCGCGGCCTCCTGGACCTGCGCCAGATGCTCCTCACCGCGGAACGACTCGGCATAGATCTTGTACACGTCCTCCGTGCCGGACGGCCGCGCGGCGAACCAGGCCGACTCGGTCGTGACCTTGAGGCCGCCGATCGCATCGCCCGAGGGGGCATCGGTCATCTTCGCGGTGATCGGCTCGCCCGCGAGCTCGGTCGCGGAGACCTGCTCGGGCGACAGGCTCTTCAGGCGCGCCTTCTGCTCGCGGTCGGCCGGGGCGTCGATGCGCGCATAGGCGCTCGAGCCGAAGCGCTCGACCTGCTCGACGTGCAGCTGCGAGGGGGTCTTCCCCGTGACCGCGAGGATCTCCGAGGCCAGCAGCGCCATGATGATGCCGTCCTTGTCGGTGGTCCACACCGAGCCGTCCCGGCGCAGGAACGATGCCCCCGCGCTCTCCTCTCCGCCGAAGCCGACCGAGGAGTCCACGAGGCCCGGCACGAAGTACTTGAAGCCGACGGGCACCTCGTACAGCTCGCGGCCCATCGCCGCCACCACTCGGTCGATGAGGCTCGAGGACACGCAGGTCTTGCCCACCTTCGCGCCAGCCGGCCAGTCGGGGCGGTGGGAGAACAGGTACTCGATCGCCACGGCCAGGTAGTGGTTGGGGTTCATGAGGCCGCCGTCGGGGGTCACGATCCCGTGGCGGTCGGAGTCCGCGTCGTTGCCGGTCGCGATGTCGTAGTCGTCCTTGGCCGCCAGCAGCGACGCCATCGCCCACGGGCTCGAGCAGTCCATGCGGATCTTCCCGTCCCGGTCCAGCGTCATGAACGACCACTGCGGATCGACCGCGGGATTGACCACCGTGAGGTCGAGATCGTGCATCTCCGAGATCTCGGCCCAGTAGTCGACGGCGGCGCCGCCCAGCGGGTCCGCGCCGATGCGGATGCCCGCGCGGCGGATCGCGTCGATGTCGACCACCGACGGGAGATCGGAGATGTAGGCGTGCAGGTAGTCGTAGCGGCCCGCCTGCTCGAGCGCGCGGCTGCGGTCCACCCGGCGCACGCCCTTCATGCCGTCGCGGAGGATCTCGTTGGCGCGATCGGCGATCCACCCGGTCGCGTCGGAACCGGCGGGGCCGCCGTGCGGCGGGTTGTACTTGAAGCCGCCGTCGCGCGGCGGGTTGTGGCTGGGGGTCACGACGATGCCGTCGGCCCGCGACGGATCCTGCGGGCCCTTGCCGCGGTTGTGCACGAGGATCGCGTGGGACACCGCCGGGGTGGGGGTGTACGTGTCGCCGGTGTCGATGAGTGCGGCCACGTCATTGCCCGCGAGGACCTCGAGCGCGGTGTCGAAGGCCGGGCGGGACAGGGCGTGGGTGTCGCGGCCGATGAACAGGGGCCCGCGGATCCCCTGCGCGGCGCGGTACTCGACGATCGCCTGCGTGGTCGCGGCGATGTGGTCCTCCGTGAACGCGGTGTCGAGCGAGGAGCCGCGGTGGCCGGACGTGCCGAAGGAGACGGCCTGGTCGGGGTTCGCGGGATCCGGGTGACGGTCGTAGTAGGCGTCGAGGAGGGCCTCGACGTCGATCAGGTCCTCGGGGAGGGCCGGGAGGCCAGCGCGTGCATGCATGGAACCGCTCTTCCTGTCGACGGGTGGGGCGGCGACTGCGCCGCCCCGCGCATCCACTCTAGGGGAGCGTCAGGGGTGATGAGAGGGCATGTCGACGGTGTGAGACGGTCGCCGGAGGGCGGTCGCGGCGGCGTGGCGGGGCAGGTCGATGGCCGCCCCCGGGGCAGCGCGCCGGATGCGGTCAGGCGCGGCGCGAGCGCACGAGGCGGACGATCCCGACGATGATCAGCACCAGGCCGAGGATCCCGAGCACGGTGCCCACGAGGAATCCGATGCCGAGGGGGACCATCGCGGAGGGGGCGTCCACCGGCCCCATGTAGCCGGCGTCCTCGCCCGTGCAGGTGATCGTGATCGTCGTGGACTCGGAGGCCTGCACCCCGAGGACGGGCTCGTAGGTCTCCCCGTTCGGACCCAGCGGGGCGCTGCCGACCTGCGCCGGCACGGTCACCGCGGCGTCGGGGGTCGTCCCGGCGGCCGTGCACGTCGTCGCAGAGCCCTCGGGGATGTACACCAGGTACATCTGCCCGCTCTCCGCCGCGACCTCCGTCGGCCCGGAGACGGGGGTGAGCCCGGAGGACAGGACGCCCATCATCGACCCGGCTCCGACGAACAGCCCGATGATGAGCGCGACGACGGACAGGGCGAGCGACAGGAACCCGAGCACGAGGGGGATGGCGCCGCGGCGCTTCGGGGCGCCGGAGCCTCGGGCATCACCGGAGCCTGGCGCGTCACCGGGCCCGACGCCGCCCGACGCGCCGGAGGTGCCATCAGCCGGTGTCCACGGCGCGGGCGATCGCTGCGGCGCGGGAGCGCCGTACGCGCCGACCGCAGCGTCCGGTCCGCCGGGGGAGCCCGCAGGCGACGCGGTACCGGGTGCGGGCGTCGGCCCGGGCAGCCCGTAGGAGGGGCGCGGGCGGGACGGGCGGGTGCTGGGATCGTCGGTCACGGTCGCTCCGGGGTCGGGGTCGCGCGCTCGGGCACAGGGCCCGGCGCCGGGCGTCCCGCCGGGACGGCGGCGGCCGCGGGCGGGGCCGCCAGGATAGGACCGCGCTCTGGACCCAGTCCGGGAGCGCGGGCCGAGCCGGGAGGCGGGAGAGCCGGGGCCAGGCGCGCCGGCGGGAGGTCAGGCCGGGAGCACGGAGAGGACCGCCGCGGCGAGCGCCGCGGCACCGCCCGCGACCACGGGCGTCGCCACCCACGTCGCCAGGATGCGGCCGACGACGGGCCAGCGCACCGAGCGCGGCCCCACGGCCAGGCCGGAGCCGACGATGCCCGCCGTGATCGTGTGCGACGTCGACACGGGCGCGCCCAGGCCGATGCTCGCGGCCAGCATCATCACGGCCGCGGAGGTCTCCGCGGCCAGGCCCTGCGCGGTCGACAGGTCGGTCAGGCGCGATACGAGGGTGCGGATGATCCGTCGTCCGCCCGCGAGGGTCCCCAGCGCGAGCGCGACCGCCAGCAGCGGGCCGGCCCACCACGGCAGGGGAGCCGAGTCGGTCGCCTCGGCCGCCAGCACGAGCGCCGACATCGGCAGCAGCACGTCGGTCATGCCATGGCCCGCGGCCACCGCCCCCGCCGAGACCGTCTGCGCGGCGCGCAGATGCCGATTGCGCACGCGCGTGCGGGTCGTCACCCGCGCCAGGCCCAGCACCAGCAGGTACGTGAGGCCGCCCCCGAGCAGGGGGGAGATGAGCAGGGACAGGGCGACCAGGCCGATCTCGTGCGTCCACGGGACCCGCAGGCCCAGAGCGAGCGTGGCCCCGGCGAGGCCGCCGTAGACGGCGTGCCAGGTGGAGGACGGCGTGCCGCGCCACCAGGTGAACAGGCCCCAGGCGAGACCGCCGAGCAGGGCCGCGGTGATCAGCACGACCGCCGTGCTCCCGGAGCCCGCGGGCTCGAGCGCGGGCCGCAGCCCGTCGAGCGCGAGACGGGTCCCGGACTCCGCGACGCCCAGGCCCAGCAGCGCCCCCAGCAGGTTCAGCCCGGCGGCCAGGCGCAGCGCCGCCCGCTCCGAGAGGGTGCGGGTGGCGATGGTGGTCGACACCGCGTTCGAGGCGTCGTGCAGTCCGTTGAGGGCGGCGAGAGCGAGGGCGAGGGCGCCGACGCCCAGGAGACCGAGCGACATCGGCCTCAGGAGTCCTTGATGCGCAGCAGATCCGCGGAGCGGGCCACGACCTCGAAGCGCTCGAGGACCCGGCGCAGCTCGAACGTCACCTCGCGCACCTGCATCATCTCGCCCGCGGGCGCGGCGGAGGCGTAGAGGTCGACGAGCTCGCCGCGCATGAGCCGCTCGGCGTGGGTGTCCAGACGGCGCATCGCCGCCCGGTACTCGCGCAGCTCGTCGACGTCGCCCAGGTGCCAGGCCGCCTCGACGGTGAGCTCGGCGGCGCGCGTGATCAGCTCGGCGGTCTCGAGCAGGGGCAGCGGGATCGAGCCCAGGCGGAAGCGGACCACGAGGTCCGCGGTGCGCTCCATCGCGTCCAGGACGTCGGACATCGCCAGCGACATCGCGTGCAGCACCTCGGCCTCGAACGGCGTGATGAGGGCCTCGGCGAGGCGGTTGGAGATGCGGCGCGACAGGGCCAGGGCATCGGCCGAGTGCTCATGCAGCTGGGCGGCCAGGCGGGGGCGCTCCTCGGGATCCTCGCCGAGGGAGCGGGCCAGGGCCTCGGCTCCGGCCACGATGAGGTGCGCGCTGTCCGCGAAGAGGTCGAACAGCTGCTTCTCGTAGCGACGGGGGAAGAGCCGCACTCATGCTCCCGATGTCATGGGCGGGGCTGGCCCGCGAGGTTGGAGAGGGATCCGGCACCGGGCCGGATGGAGGAGGGAAGAAGAAGCGCCGGACCGGGATGCGCCTGTCGGCGCGAAGGCCGCTCGAAGCGGCGATGTGTGGAGCCCGGGGCAACCGCGGCCCGACGCACGTCCACTGTAGGCCACAGGGCAGGGGCCGTGCCGGGCGTGCGGGGCGGTCGCCGTGTGAGGTTCTTCCCCGCGGGGACGGGAATGCACGCCGACGGCCCGTGCGCTGGGGGCCTCCCGGCGCTGGGCCGATGGCGCGGGGCCAGGCTCAGGACAGCTCGCCGGCCGCTTCGGGGCGCATGGCCAGGGCGGATCCGGACGGGTCCGACTCAGGACAGCTCGCCGGCCGCCTCGAGGCGTGCCGCGGCGGCGAGCTCCTCGCCGGTGGCCAGCAGGCGCGATGCCTGGGAGGTGAGGTCCTGCTGGGCGGCCGGGTCGTGCTGGTCGTCGGCCGAATGCGCCGTGCCGTAGGCGATGAGCATCATCACGGCACCCGCCCGGCCGAGCGCCACCGCCAGATCGCCGGTGAAGGCGCCGCGCAGGATCTCATCGAGGGTGGCCCGCACCGAGGCGACGTCCGGCGGCTCCGACAGGCCCGCCAGATAGCGCAGGCCCGGCACGGTGCGCGATCCCGCTGCGTAGCGCCGCAGGGCCTCATCGCTGTCGCGCTGCACCCACGTGTGCACGGCATACAGACGCCACAGCGCCCCGGGAAGGGTCCCGGCGGGGGAGGCCGACCACAGGGCGGCGAGGTCCTCGAGGCCCTCGGTGCGGGCCAGGGACACCACGCGCTCGACGACCTCCGGCTCCGCGGACCCGCGGACCCCGGCCAGCAGCGCCTCGGCGCTGCGGTGGGCCAGATCCGTGGAGAGAGCAGGATCGGGATCGCCGGGCAGCTGGTCCTGTGCTGTCGGCGAGAGGGAGGCGGGGCGGCGGAAGGGCGCAGGCACGGCGCCACTGTACGCTCGGCATCGTCGCGCCGACATCGCCCCGGGGCGGCCCCGGTGCACCAGCGCCGGTCGGCGGCGCAGCCGCGCTGGACATCGGCGGCGCACCCGCGTCGGACAGAGGGGGAGGGGACCCATGGAATCACTGCTCATGACCGTCGGCTCCGGCTGGGTCAGCGGGATCCGACCGTACTTCATGGTCTTCCTGCTGGGGCTGGCCGGCCGCATCTTCGACCTCGATCAGGTCCCGCAGGTGCTCGAGCGCTGGGACGTCATCATCATCACCGGCATCCTGCTGCTGGTGGACTTCGCGGCCGACAAGATCGCGTACTTCGACTCCTTCTGGGATCAGCTGAACACCGTGATCCGCCCCGTCGCGGGCGCCGCGATCGGCTTCCTCCTCGGCGGGGAGACCTCCACCACCGACGCGATCGTCATGGCCCTGCTGGGCGGTGCGACCGCCTTCGGCGCGCACGTCACCAAGGCCACCGCGCGGGCCGCCGTGAACGTCTCCCCGGAGCCCGTCTCCAACATGGTCGTCTCCGGTATCGAGGACGTCTCGGCGCTGGTCATGGGTGCGCTCGTCCTGGTGCTGCCCGTCCTCGCGGCCGTCGTCGCGATCGTGCTGATCGCCCTGGGCAAGTACCTCGTCTACCGCATCCACCGGGCCTACCGGAACCTCAAGGAACGGCTGCGGAAGGCGCGGGAGAGGCGGGCGCCCGTCGGGCCCGACGAGGTCGGGGTCGCCTGACCCCTGCCCTGAACGGGCCGCAGCCGGGCGTGCAGGCGGCCGGGCGAAGGGCTCAGACCGCGGTGACCTCCAGCAGCACCGCCGACTCCGGGTACATGATCGGCGCTGCGACACCGGCCTCTACCAGCAGTGAGCCCGGCAGCTCCACCGCCTCGACCAGCGGATCCGCGCTGATGCCCGGATGGATGCGGTCGGTCGCCGTGCTCGCGCCCTCCCGTGCCCACGCCGGCCAGTACAGCCCGGCGGGCGCCTCGCCGACGACCAGCGGACGCACCCGGTAGCGGCGCGCGGGATCCAGGCCCGGCAGGCGCACGCTGCCGATGGGTGCCACATCCGCGCGGCCCACTGCTGCCAGCTCGTACAGCGCGCGGTCGCGCTCGGGGGAGACCACGCCGTACACCCACAGGGAGTCCTCGCCGCGGTCGGCCCGCACGTACTCGCCCGTCAGCAGCAGCTCCCGCTGGGCCTTGTACAGCGCGATCCAGGCGCGCAGCTCGTCCATCTCCTGCGCGCTCGCATGCGCGAGATCCCACTCGATCCCGAGGTGCCCGAAGAGGGCGCTCGCCGCGCGGAACGACAGGGAGTGCAGGCAGCCGGTGGTGTGCGAGGCGCCGGAGGCGATGTGGGTGCCCATGAGCTCGAGCGGGATCAGCTGCGCGGTCCAGCGGTTCATCAGCTGGCGCTCGAGGGGGTCGATGCAGTCCGACACCCACACGCGGTCGGTGCGCTCGAGGACGCCGAGGTCCACGCGGGCGCCGCCCGAGGAGCACGACTCGATCTCCAGGTCCGGGAACTCCTCCTTCAGCGCGTCCAGCAGGCGGTAGAGGGCGAGGGTCTGCGCGTGCGTCGCGGCGGCGCCGGTGGCGCGGGTCGCGGCCTCGATGAGGTCGCGGTTGTGGTCCCACTTGATGTAGGCGATGTCGTTCTCGGCGAGGATCGCCCGCATCTGGGAGTGGACGTGCTCGAAGGCCTCGGGGATCGCGAGGTTCAGCACCTGCTGGGAGCGCGACTCCTCCGGCAGGCGATCCGGGGACGGCGCCATGATCCACTCCGGGTGGGCGCGCGCCACGTCGGAGTCCTCGTTGACCATCTCCGGCTCGAACCACAGCCCGAACTGCATGCCCAGGCCCGTCACATGCTCGATGAGCGGCGTCAGGCCGTCGGGCCAGACCTCGTCGGAGACCACCCAGTCGCCCAGCCCCGAGGTGTCGTCGCGGCGCGAGCCGAACCAGCCGTCGTCGAGCACGAAGCGCTCGACTCCGAGCGCGGCGGCCCGGTCGGCGAGGTCCTTCAGCCGCTCGAGGTCGTGGTCGAAGTAGACCGCCTCCCAGACGTTGAGCGTCACCGGGCGCTGGGCGTCGACGTGCTGCGGGCGCGAGCGCAGGTGGGTGTGGAAGCGGCGGGCGATGCCGTCGAGACCGTCGCTCGCATGCGCCCCGTACAGCCACGGCGTCTCGTACGCGCCGCCGGGCTCGAGGCGGCCTTCGCCGGGCAGCAGCAGCTCGCCGCCGCCCAGCAGCTGCACCCCGCGGCTGGAGCGCTCGGCCAGGTGGCGGTGATCGCCGGAGAACGCGGTGTGCACCGCCCAGATCTCGCCGTGGCGGAAGCCGAAGCCGGCGGTCCCGGCGTGCAGCACGTGCGCCGCGTCCGGGCCCGTGCGGCCGCGGCGGTTCTCCCGCAGATGCGTGCCGGTCACCAGCGGCGAGCGCTGCGGGGTGCGCTCGCGGGTCCAGCGGCCGCCGAAGTCCAGCAGCTCCGTGGCGTCCAGGGGGATCGGCAGCATCGGCGTGAGCGCTTCGAGCACGTACGGGGCACGCGCGGCGTCCGTGCCGGGCGTCGCGGCCTCCGTCGTGTCCGTGAGGGCGGCGCGCACGCGCACCAGGCCCGAGGCCAGCATCTCCACGTCCAGGCGCACGGCGATCCCGACGCTCTCATCGGCCAGGTCGATCTCCACGCGAGCCGCGCCGGTCTCGCAGAACCCCTCGGCCGCGGCAGTGCGCGTTCCGTCCGCCGCGGCTGCAGGCTCGTCGGCCGCAGAGCCCGCGGCATCGGCCTCCCCGTCGGCACCGACGGACGACTCCACCCGCAGGTCGCGGACCGTCAGCAGCGGGCTGAACGCGGAGCCGTCGGCCCGCGCCCCGGAGATCCCGGGCGTCCCGACCCAGCCGTCGGCGAGCTGCGGCAGGATGCCGACGCGCAGCGGCACGTCGATCGTGTTGTGGGTGATCGCGGGCCCGGCGATCTCCGTGAGGGTCGCGGCGTCCTGCGCGGTCAGCGTGCCCAGCTCGCGGCCCCAGTGGACGATCGCGGGCATGCGGTCCCCGCTCGCGTCGATCACGAGGGAGACGCCCGCGGCGCTCAGGTGCACCCGGCGGATCGGAAGGGCGTCGGCGGGCGGCACGTCGGCGGAGGGCGCGGCAGCGGGCCGGGCGGCGGCGGTCATAGCGAGAGGATCTCCAGACATCTCGGGGGAGGAGCGAGGGCGGTGCGGCGTGGCCGGGCGTGGATGAGCGGTCGTGCACTGATCGGTGTCCATTCCGCGTTCGTCGACCAGCTTGCGCCGACGAGCCTGCTTTGATCAGCAGGCGCCGATCAGCGTGCTCCGACACGGGACACGACCAGTGCACCTCGACCCTATGCGGCGCAGCGGGTGCGCGTCGCTCCGGCGCCAGGGCATACCCTGGCCTCTCCCTCGATGCCAGGAGGCGCCCGATGATCCTCACCCAGTCCTCGAAGCTGCGGGACGTCTGCTACGAGATCCGCGGACCCGTCCCCGCCGAGGCCGCACGCATGGAGGCCGAGGGCCACAAGGTCATCAAGCTCAACATCGGCAACCCGGCCCCGTTCGGCTTCGAGGCGCCCGACGAGATCCTCGTCGACATGATCCGCCAGCTGCCCACCGCGCAGGGCTACTCCGACTCCAAGGGCATCGTCTCGGCCCGCCGCGCCGTCGCGCAGTACTACCAGACCCGCGGCATGCCCGGCATGGGCCTGGACGACATCTACCTGGGCAACGGCGTCAGCGAGCTCATCCAGATGACCTGCCAGGGCCTGGTCGACGACGGCGACGAGGTGCTCGTGCCCTCGCCCGACTACCCGCTGTGGACCGCCTCGATCGCGCTCGCCGGCGGCAGGGCCGTGCACTACCGCTGCGATGAGGAGAACCACTGGTGGCCCGATGTCTCCGACATCGCCGACAAGGTCACCGAGCGCACCAAGGCGATCGTCGTCATCAACCCCAACAACCCGACGGGCGCCGTCTACCCCGAAAATGTGCTCAAGGAGATCGCGGAGGTCGCCCGCAAGCACTCCCTGCTGATCCTGTCCGACGAGATCTACGACAAGATCCTCTACGACGACGCCGTGCACCATCCGATGGGCAAGATCGCCCCGGACCTCATGACCATCACCTACAACGGGCTGTCCAAGGCGTACCGCGTCGCGGGCTTCCGCGCCGGCTGGATGGCGATCTACGGCCCCAAGGACGACGCGGCGAGCTTCATCGAGGGCCTCGACGTGCTCTCCAATATGCGTCTGTGCCCCAATGTGCCCGCCCAGCACGTGGTCGCGACCGCGCTCGGCGGCTACCAGAGCGTCAACGAGCTGATCCTGCCGGGCGGGCGCCTGCTCGAGCAGCGCGACGCCGCCTACGAGGGGCTCGCCTCGATCCCCGGCGTGAGCGTGGAGAAGGCCCAGGGCGCGCTGTACATGTTCCCGCGCCTGGACCGTCAGATGTACCGAATCGAGAACGACGAGCAGTTCGCGTTCGACCTCCTGCGCGCCAAGAAGCTCCTGGTCACGCAGGGGACCGGCTTCAACTACCCGGACCCCGACCACTTCCGCCTGGTGACGCTGCCGCCCGTGGAGATGATCGAGGACGCGGTGGACCGGATCGCGGACTTCCTGGCGGGCATCCGGCGCTGAGGCCGGGCCCCGACGCGGAGGCCGGGCTCCGGCGCCGAGAGCGGGCATCCGGCGCTGAGCCCGGGCCCCGACAGCCCGGGCCCCGGCGCCCCGGATCGCACCAGGCCGTTCGGGGCGCGGACCCCGTATCGGGACGTGGGCCACATCCGGGTGCCCCGGGAATGCGCGGACGGCACGCATCGTTGAAGATTCACACAACGGTGCGACGGCATGAGCCGACGCACGTCCCCTCGAAGGAGAACCACCATGACCATCGCCGTCTTCGGAGCCACCGGCCAGCTGGGCCGCCACGTCCTGGAATCCCTGCGCAGCCGTGGCGTCGCCGCGAGCGATGTCCGCGCGATCGGCCGCAGCGCCCAGCGGCTCGCCGAGCTCGAGGAGCAGGGGTTCGAAACCGCGCGGGCCGACTTCGACGATCCGGCCGCTGTCCGCGCCGCCGTCGAGGGCGCCGACACGGTGGTCCTCATCTCGGCGAGCGAGCCCGGCAAGCGCCTCGCGCAGCACGGCGCCGTGATCGACGCCGCGAAGGATGCCGGCGTCGGCCGCATCATCTACACCTCGCTGCTGGGCGTCCCCGCGTCCGACCACACCTTCGCCGAGGAGCACCGCGCCACCGAGGAGCTCATCGCGGCCTCCGGGATCCCCGCGACGCTGCTGCGCAACGGCTGGTACACCGAAAACCACGTCGCCGACTTCGCGGCCGCGCGCGAGCGGGGCGTCATCGCGAACGCCGCGGGCGAGGGCCGCACGGCGAGCGCACCGCGCGCCGACTACGCCGAGGCGATCGCCGTCGTCGCCACCGAGGACGGCCATGAGGGCGCGGCCTACGAGCTCTCCGGAGACACCGCCTGGTCGTTCGCCGACTTCGCCGCGGCCGCGTCGCGCGTGCTGGGACGCGAGGTCACGTACCGTCCGCTCACCCAGCAGGAGGAGGCGCAGATGCTCGAGGGCGTCGGCCTCGACGCGGGAACCGCCGCGTTCGTCGCCCAGCTGAGCGCCGACACGGCGCGCGGCCTGCTCGCGGCGACGCCGGGCGATCTGTCGCGCCTTATCGGCCGCCCCACCGTCCCGCTCGAGGACACGCTGCGCACGTGGTGACCCACGGCGTCCCCGCATGCGGGGCGCCCGAGGTGCACGAGGGCCCCGCACGGTCATCCGGCCGTGCGGGGCCCTCGTCTGCCTGCGTCGGAACGCGTCAGGCGCTCGCGGAGTCCTCCGCCGTGGGAGCGGCGCGCTCCATGCCCTCGCGGGAGATGCGCACCATCTCCTCGCGCTCGACGACCTTGATGCGCGGGCGCGGCTCGCCGTCGGCGTCCACCTCGGCGGCGCCGCGCTCGATCTCATGCGCGTCCAGGGCCGTCCAGCCGTCCCACGTCGTGTACGCGACGCCCTTGGCGTCCAGCAGGCGCAGGATCGAGTCGTTGTCGCGGTCCGGGGCGGGCGTGATGACGCCCTCCTCGAGGTCGGTCAGCAGGGAGGAGATGGTCTCAACGGCGTCGGACTTCGTCGCGCCGATCAGGCCCACGGGGCCGCGCTTGATCCACCCGTTGGCGTACAGGCCCGGGATCGGCTCGCCGACGCCGCGGGTCACACGCCCGGCCTCGTTGACGATCACGCCGCGCTCGGCGTCGTAGGGCACGCACGGCAGCTCGGAGCCGTGGTAGCCGATGGCCCGGTAGACGGCCTGGAGGTCGTAGTCGACCATCTCGCCGGTGCCGACCACGGCACCGCCGTCGTCCAGCTTCGTGCGCTCGAAGCGCATCCCGACGACCTTCCCGTCCTCGCCGAGGACCTCGACGGGGCGGTGCCAGAAGTGCAGGTGGAGGCGACGCTGGACGGGACCGCCGTGCGCGTCCGTCGGCTCCTCGCCCGCGGCCTCGCGCCGCTGCTGCTCGGCCAGCCACCCCTCGAAGGTGGTGAAGATCTGGTCGGTGCGCTTGTCGGCGCGGATCACCTCGCGCTCGGCGTCGGTGATCTGCTCGAAATCCCGCGGGTCCAGGACGATCTGCACGCCCTTGGGGTGAGCGAGCTCGCGGGCCTCGAGCGGGGAGAACTTGGTCTGCGCGGGGCCGCGGCGGCCGAACACGTGGACGTCCGTGGTGGCGGCGGACTTCAGGCCCTCGTAGACGTTGGCGGGGATCTCGGTGCGCAGGAGCTCGTCGGCGGACTTCGCGAGCATGCGCGCGGCGTCGAGCGCCACATTGCCGTTGCCGATCATCGCGACCTGCTGGGCCGCCAGCGGCCAGGTGCGCGGGTAGTCGGGGTTGCCGTCGTACCAGGCCACGAAGTCGGCGGCGCCGAAGGACCCCTCGAGGTCGATGCCGGGGATCTCCAGGCGCGCGTCCTTGAGGGCGCCGGTGGCGAAGACGATCGCGTCATAGCGCTCGCGCAGCTCCTCGAGCGTCACGTCGCGGCCGAACTCGACGTCGCCGAGGAAGCGGATGTCGCCGCGGCCCAGGATCCGGTGTAGCGCGGTGATGATGCCCTTGATGCGCGGGTGGTCCGGCGCGACGCCGTAGCGGATGAGCCCGAAGGGCGTGGGAAGGGCGTCGAAGATGTCGCACTCGACGGTCAGCTCGCCGGACTTCACCTGCGGGGTGCGGGCGAGGGTCTCGGCGGCGTAGACGCCGGCGGGACCGGATCCGATGACGGCAAGGCGGAACGGCTGGGGGGAGAACATCTCACCTCGAAGGAGTCTGGTCGGGCGTCGGCGCGCCGCACGGGAACCGGGGCGCTGCACGAGTCCGAGAGCTGTCCGGGCGCGGAGGCCGTGCGAGACCGCGGGCCGTGCGGGGCCGGGAACGATTTACGGACCACTGTATACGCGGAAATCGTGCCTGCCGCGGGGCAGGGGCGGGGAGGCGGTGCGGATCACGTGGAGGAGGTGCGGACGGAGCATCGGGCGAGCCGGCCGCGCGGGCGGAGAGCGAGGCGGAGCCGGATGCGGACGCCGACAGCCCCCGTCCGCTCGGACGGGGGCTGTCGGATGCTGCGACGTTCGTGCGGAGCTGCTCAGCAGCCCCGGAGGATCACCTCGCGGCGTGCGCGCCGGCGGCCTCGAGCGCCTTGGCGCGCTGGGCCGGGCGGATGTAGCAGGCCCAGAAGTAGATGCCGACGAACACGGCGCCGCCGACGATGTTGCCGAGGATCACCGGGATCAGGTTGTCGAAGAAGATCGCGCCGGGCGTGATCGCGTCGAAGTCCGCGGCGGTCTTGCCCGCCTTGGTGATGGCCTCGCCGGCCCAGAAGGTGTCGGGAGCGAAGTTCTTGATCAGCCAGCCCATGGGCAGCATGAACATGTTGGCCACCGAGTGCTCGAAGCCGGAGGCGACGAACAGGGCGATGGGGCCGACGATCGCGAGGATCTTGTCCGCGGTGGAGCGGCCGGAGTTGGCCATCCAGACCGCGAGGCAGACGGCGAAGTTCGCGAGGACGGCGAGGAAGAAGGCGTGGCCCCAGGTCAGGGACACCTTCGCGAGCGTCGTGTTGAGGACCACGAGGCCCCAGGCGCTCTTGTTGGACGACGGGGTGCCGGCCCACAGCACCAGCAGGGCCACGAGCACCGAGCCGATGAAGTTGCCGACGATCGCGACGCCCCAGTGGCCGAGGAAGCGACCGACGCCCAGGCGCTTGGACAGCAGCGGCATGACGGTCATGGTGGTGCCGGTGAACAGGTCCGAGCCGGATATGACGACGAGCATGAGGCCGACGCTGAAGACGACGCCGCCGAGGACCTTCGCGGGGCCGACCGGGAACGGGGCGCCGAGGCCCTGCTGCGAGGTCACGAAGAAGAGAAAGCCGAGGGCGATGTAGGCGCCGCCGGTGAGGGACAGGAGGAACATCTCGAACCAGGGCTTGGTGGCCTTGGCGAGCATGCCGTCCTCCGTCGCCTGGGCCATGGCGGCAGGCGTCGGAATGACGATCTTGGAGGAGAAATCAGTCATGGGGAGGTCTTTCGACGGGCCCGCTGGGGCGTGACGGGATGCAGCGAGTCGCCCGCACCGCGTGCGGGCGCGACATACGGCCGGACGGGTGTCCGGTCGTGATCTTCCGCAGTGTACGGGGCGGAGCGGGCCGATGAGGCTGATCGGGTGCCCTGATGCGGAGTCGTCACCGTCGATCGGGGGCGGTGACGGCGCTGCGGATCGGGGGTGGTGACGGCGCCGCGACGGGGGACGACGACGGCGCCGCGGTGTGCCCGGTCCGCGGCGCCGTCCTGGTCGCGCGGGGTCAGCTCGCGGCGACGACCGGGATGCCCTCGGAGGGCTGGACGACCACGAAGCCGGGGCCGTGGAAGGCCAGCTGGAACGACTCGCCGGAGCCGCGGCCGATGAGCGAGCCCATCTTGAAGTCGTTCTTGATGGTGGGCTGCAGGTTCGCGGACCAGCAGACGGCGGCCTGGGGGTCGACGTAGGTGGGCTGCTGCGAGCAGTCGAGCAGCATCGGCGGGCCGTCGGAGGTCACGGCGACCATGCCGTGTCCCTGCAGCAGGAGGTTGAACAGGCCGCCGGCCATGAATCCCGCGCCGCCGAGGGAGCGGATGTCCCACTGGATCGAGGAGTCGAAGGCGAGCATGTTGCCGGTGTTCAGGGTGATGGCGTCCCCCTCGAGCTGGAGCAGGAAGATCTCCTGCGCCTGGCGGGCGTAGAACACCTCGCCCTGGCCGCGCGTGCGCATCATGTTGCCGCCCTCGCCCGTCGCCATCTTCTTCAGCAGCTTCATGCCGCCGCCGGAGCCCTGGTAGGAGAACTCCATCTGCCCCTGGTAGGCGACCATCGCGCCCGCCGCCGCGATGATCTCCGGCGCCTGCGGCGTCAGGGCGCAGCGGAGCATCTTATTGGACTGCAGCGTCCAGCGGTCGGTGGTCTGCTTCTCCTGGTTGGAGGCGTCGAACAGGTTGGAGCGCATGGGTTCCCCCTCGGATCGTGTGCGCGGTCAGCGGATGCGAGGAGACGGACGCAGCCTGGTGCCGGTGGCCCGATGCCGATGAGGCGGGCCGAAGCCGGGCATGTGCGGCGTGTCTCCCCGGTCACATCCTAGAGTGCGCGCCCGACGCACGAGCGGCGGACCCGATCCGGCGCTGAAACGCTATCCGGCTCATCCGGCGAGGCGCCCGCCGCGCCGTCAGCGGAAGCGGCGCAGGCGCAGGGAGTTCGTGACCACGAAGACGCTCGAGAACGCCATCGCCGCTCCGGCGATGAGGGGGCCCAGCCACCCGGCCATCGCCAGGGGGATCGCGACCACGTTGTAGATGAACGCCCAGAACAGGTTCCAGCGGATCGTGCGGAGCGTGGCGCGGGCCAGGCGGATGGCCGTCGGGATCGTGGCGATCGAGCCGTCGGAAACGACCATGTCGCCGCTGGCCATCGCCGCGTCGGTGCCCGTCCCCATCGCGATCCCGAGGTCGGCCGCAGCGAGAGCCGCCGTGTCGTTGATGCCGTCGCCGGCCATCGCGACGCCGCCGGCGCCCTCGGCCTGCAGGGCCTCCACGAGCCGCAGCTTGTCCTCGGGGGACACCCCGGCGTGGACCTCGTCGATACCGAGCGCCCGGGCCACGTGCCACGCGGCCGGGGCGGCATCGCCCGTGGCGAGGACGGGGCGGATGCCCAGGCGGCGGAGCGCGGCGAGGGCGCCTGCGCTCTCGGGGCGGATCGCGTCGCCGAGCGCCAGGACTCCGAGCACCGCACCGTCGACGACCACGGCGGAGACGGTCGCGCCCTCGTCGCCGGAGCGCGCCGCCGCCGCGGCGACGGCGTCGTCCAGCACGTCGTCGGCCTCGATGCGGCGCACGGTGACCTCGCGGGCCGCGCGACCCGGCGTGGCCACCGTCGCGCTGACGCCCGAGCCCGCGCGGGCCGCCGTGCCCTCCGCCGTCAGGGTCTGCAGGAGAGCGGCCGCATCCGCCTCGGACTCGGCCGCGCCGACGACGGCGCGGGCGATCGGGTGCTCGCTGCCGCGCTCGACGGCGGCGGCCAGGGCGAGGATCTCGGCCCGATCGGCACCGGGAGCGACCGCGACATCACGCAGCGTCATCGCGCCGGTGGTGAGCGTGCCCGTCTTGTCGAGCACGATCGTGCGGATGGCCCGGCTGGCCTCGAGCGCCTCGGCCGAGCGGATCAGCACGCCCAGCTCGGCGCCGCGCCCGGTGCCCACCATGATCGCGGTGGGCGTCGCGAGCCCCAGGGCGCAGGGGCAGGCGATGATCAGCACGGCCACGGCCGCGGTGAACGCCTGCTCGGCGCCGTGCCCGGTCAGCAGCCAGCCGGCCAGCGTCAGCAGCGACAGCGCGATGACGACGGGCACGAAGATGCCGCTGATGCGGTCCACGAGGTGCTGGACGGGAGCCTTCGACGTCTGGGCGTGCTCGACGAGGCGCGCGATGTGCGCGAGCTGCGTGTCGGCCCCGACACGGGTGGCGCGGACCTCGAGGCGGCCGTGCGCGTTGACGGTGGCACCGGCGACCTCGTCGCCCGCGGAGACCTCCTCGGGCACGGACTCGCCGGTCAGCATCGAGCGGTCCACGGCGCTGGACCCGGTGACGACCACGCCGTCGGTCGCGATCTTCTCCCCGGGGCGCACCACGAACACGTCCCCCGTGCGCAGCTCGCCCACCGGGACCGTCCGCTCGAGGGTGCGGCCGTCGGGTCCCAGCTCGAGCACCGTCGCCTCCTTGGCCCCGAGGTCGAGGAGCGCGCGCAGCGCCGCGGAGGAGCGGTGGACGGCACGGGCCTGGGCCCAGCGCCCCAGGAGGATCAGCGTGGTCACGACGGCGGCCGACTCGAGGTAGATCTCGTGGTGGCCGCCGTGCATCGCCGGTGTCAGCGAGAAGTCCATCGTCATGCCGATGCGGCCCGCGCCGCCGAACAGGAGCGCCCACAGCGACCACAGGTAGGCGGCGCTCACGCCGAGCGAGACGAGCGTGTCCATCGTGGTGGTGCCGTGGCGCAGGTTGATCGCCGCGGCGCGGTGGAAGGGCCAGGCGCACCAGAGGACGACGGGGGTCGCGAGCGCCAGGGCCGCCCACTGCCATCCCGGGAACTGGAGCGGCGGGACCATCGACACCAGCACGATCGGCACGCTGAGAGCGGCCGAGACGAGCGTGCGGTGCAGGGCCTCGCGCTGATCGGCCTCATGCCGGTCCAGCTCGGAGCCGTCGGTCGCGCCGACCGCGTCCTCGAGCGCGGATCCCGGCGCCGCTGCCGAGCGCACGCGCGCCCCGTACCCGCCCTTCTCGACGGCCGCGACGAGCTGCTCGTCGCTCGGGCCGTCCGCGGGCACCAGCACCGTCGCCCGCTCGAGCGCGAGGTTCACGGCGGCCTCGGCGGCGCCCTCGCGGCGCAGCTTCTTCTCGACGCGGGCCACGCAGGACGCGCAGGTCATGCCGGAGATGTCGAGGTCGACGCGGCGGGTTCCCGGGTCTGTTGCGGGAGCGGCGTCGGGGCGGGTGCCGGTGGCGGTCATGGGGCTCCGTTCGGGACGTGGGGGTGATGCTGCGCGGACCTGTCTCGGGCGCGGCAGGGCGCGCGCCGCCGGGATCGGACGCGGCCGGACGGGCTGGCCCGGGCGCTCAGGTAGCGGCGCGGGCGCTCAGATTCCGGCGAGGGTGCTCAGAAGCCGGCGCGGGTGCTCAGATATCGGTGAGCGCGTAGCTCTCGCCGGCCTCGGTGATCGCGGCGGCGAGGTCCTCGCGGGCCACGGGGCCCTCGGCGGCGACGGTCAGGCGGCTGGTGCCGCCGACGACGAGCTCGACCTGCGCCGAGGTCACGCCGTCGATCGCCTCGACCTCCTCGGTCACCGCGTTGACGCAGTGCCCGCAGGTGAGGCCGGTGAGGCCGTGGACGGTGGTGGTGGGCTGAGCGGTCATGCGTGCCTCCTGAAATCAGATGTGCGGGTGCCCGATCTGCCAGGCACCGGTGTGGACGGGTCCGGGGAGGTCTCCGAACCCGGGGCGGGTTCGGGAGCTCCCGGGACCAATGCCCAGAACGATACCCCTCGGGGGTATGCCCATCAAGGCGGAGGGTCCGGGATCACGCCGCGAGGGCATACCGCAGGGGGAGGCGGGGCGCAGATGCGGCCTCTAGCATGACCGGCATGACCCCACCCGACGGCTCCTCGCGCGCGCTCGGTCGCGACCCGCGCCTGCGCCTGCTCGCCGAGGAGTCCGGCTACGAGGTGCTGGGCAGGATCGGCGCGGGCGGGATGGGCATCGTCTATCGCGCGCTCGACGCCGACGGGCGCGACGTCGCCATCAAGCTGCTGCGGCCCGAGATCGCCGACGATCCCCGCGCCCGAGAGCGCCTGGCCCGCGAGGTCGCCGCCCAGCAGCGGGTGCGCCATGACAACATCGCCCGCATCCTCGACGCCGAGCTCGACTCCTCCGAGGCGTTCGTCGCCACCGAGTTCGTGCCCGGCCCCACCCTCGAGGACGCCGTCCGCGACCACGGCGCGCTGCACCCCGAGGCGGTGCGCGAGATCGGCCTGACGCTGGGGGAGACCCTGCGGGACATCCACGCGGCCGGCATCGTCCACCGCGACCTCAAACCCTCCAACGTGCTGCTGAGAGATGCGCGCGAGACGGATCTGGTCAGCTACGACCCCGACGGGGCGGGCCTCGACCCCGTCGTCATCGACTTCGGCATCGCCCAGGCCGCCGAGGAGTCGCGCCTGACCTCGACGGGCCTGGTCATGGGGACCGCCGCCTACCTCGATCCCGAGGTCGTCGCCACCAACACGACGTCGGCGGCCTCCGACTGGTGGTCCTGGGCCGCGCTCGTCGCCTTCGCCTCCACCGGGCGCGAGCCCTTCGGCTCCGGCCGCGCGGACCTCGTCTTCTTCCGCGCCCAGCGCGGCGAGATCGACGTCGAGGGGCTCCCGACCGAGCTCGCCGCCTGGCTGCGCGACGCCCTGCGCGCCGACCCCGCCGAGCGCGCGGACCCTGAGGCCCTGCTCGCGCGGCTCGAGGACCTCGACCTCGAGGCCTTCGACGATCCGGGGGAGACCGAGGCCTTCGCCGTCGGCCGCACGCGCATCGCGGCCGGTGGCGGCGATGCGCGTGCGGCCGACGGGGAGGCGTTCGGGGACCGCGACGGTGCGTTCGGGACCCGCGACGATGCTGTCGCGGCCGGTGCCGATGCGCCGGACGAGAGCTCGCGGGGCGCTGCCACGCGGGCGCTCCCTGTGGCGGGTTTGGCGGGTGCGCCGGGTTTGGCGGGTGCGGCGGGTGCCGCCGGTGCGACCGGTGCGGCTGCCGCCGTCGGCGGAGAGACCGCCATGCCGGACGATGCGGACCGCACCCAGGCCCTGCCCGCGCTCGGGGAGGCGACCGAGGATCTCGCCGTCCAGGACGGTGCGACCGAGGCGCTGCCCGCGGGCGGTGCGACGGAGGCGCTCCCCGCCGGCCCCGGTGCCACGGCGGTGCTCCCGGCAGGGCCCGCCGCGAGGGGACATGACGCATCGGGCCAGACGGTGCTGGGCCAGGAATCTGCGGCTCATCGGACGAGGGGAGCGAGCACCCCGGTCGATGCCGAGCCGACGGCCCTCCCGGAGTCGTCCGAGCCCGACACCGAGATCATGGAGATCGTGCGCGAGCCCACGCGCGCCATCCCGGTGATCCGCGACGACCATGCGGCGTACGGACACCGCGATCAGGGCCGCTCGGCTCCGGGGTCTCCGACGCAGGCTCGGCCCGGGCAGGGGTACCCGGCGGCCAGCGGTCACGATGCCGGAGGGTCCGCGCCGACGCAGGGACATCCCGGGCATCAGCGTCCGAGCCAGCCCCAGACGTACCCCCAGGGCTACCCCGGCTCGTCGCCCGCGCCGCAGCAATCGGCCGCGCAGCACCCTGCTTCGCAGCAGCGCCCGACCGGCTACCCGCAGCACCCCGGGTATGGGGGGCCCCAGCAGACGAGGCCCGCGATGCATCCGCAGCAGGCGGCGCAGATGCAGCAGCCGCGGATGCCGCAGCAGACCCCGCGCTCGCAGCCGATGGCTCAGCAGCAGGTGATCCAGCAGCGTCCGCAGCAGGGCGCCGCCCCGCAGATCTACGCCCCCTACGGCTTCGGGCCCGATGGTCGCCCGCTCGGGCCGCCGCAGGTCGTCGGCCCGCCCCGCCCGCCGCGTCGCCCGCTGCTCACGCTGCTCGGCCACGCCATCCTCATCGCGCTCGCCGCTGTCGTCCCCTACGTCGCGCTCGCCGCGATGCTGGTGCTCGGCGCCGTCTCCCGCACCTGGGAGCGCAGCCACCGCTCCATCCAGACCGCCCGCTACCGGGGCAAGGCATCCGGAGCGTCGTGGACGATCGGCCTGGCCGCGCCGTTCCGCTTCCTCCTGGGGCTGCTCGAGATGGCCCTCCAGGCGCTGTTCCCGCTGCTGCTGGGCCTCGTGCTCGCCGTCTGCGCCGATGCGCTCGCCCACTACGGCGCGGGGATCATCCTGCCCTCGGGGGCGCTGTTCGCCGGGACGATGGCGGTCACGCTGCTGCTCACCTGGGTGGGCCTGGGCTCTCGGACCACGCGCGACGGCGCCCATCGCATGCTGGACTCGGCCGCGCCCGATCATCTGTGGGGCGGTGTCATCGCCGTCCTGCTCGCGCTCCTGCTCGGCGCCGTGATCGTGACGATCGGTGCGCGCACCGGCCAGGTCGACTACTTCCCGTTCGTCGGCGGGCCGCGCCTGGACGAGCTGCTGCCCTGGCGGGCGTGACGTCATCCGGACGTGGCGTGGCCGCGGTGGGCGCGGTGGCCGCGCCCGGGCGTCGTGGGGCCGCGCGCCCGGCTGGGAGCCCCTGTCATCGGCCTCCCCGTAGACTCGCCCCGACCCGACCGACAGGTCGCACGGCCCTCTCGGCCTGTGCGCGCCCGTCCCCGAAGCCCCTGGAGGTTCCATGTCGCCGTCCGGATCGTCGAGCTCTGACCAGGCGAGCTCCGACAAGGACCGCCGCGCCGCGCAGCGCGAGGAGATCCGTCGCCAGCGCCAGGCGGAGCTGAAGCGCCAGAAGCGCATCCGCACCACGATCATCGCGGCCGTGGCCGTCGTCGCCCTCGCGATCGCGGCCGGCATCGGCTGGGCCATCTACCAGAGCACCCGACCCGCCGGACCGGTGACGCCGCCCCAGGGCGTGGCCGCCGATCAGACCTACTACCAGTCGGGTGCGGACTCCGGGAAGCCGGTGGTCGACGTGTACCTCGACTACATGTGCCCGATCTGCAACCAGTTCGAGCAGCTCAACGGCGCCGAGCTGAAGGCGCTCGCCGATGCCGACCAGATCACGCTGCGCGAGCACACGCGCACCTTCCTCGACCCGATGTCGACCACGGGCGACTACTCCACCCGCGCCGCGAACGCACTGGCCTGCGTGGCCGACGAGGGCGAGGACAAGCGCGTGGCGATGAACACGCTGCTGTTCGAGAACCAGCCGGCCGAGCGCACCGCGGGCCTGACCAACGCCCAGCTGACCGAGTACGCCAAGCAGGCGGGGGCCTCCGACGCGGTGGCCGACTGCATCTCCTCGAAGAAGCACGTGTCGTGGCTGCACGACGTGGTCGAGCCGGAGGCGCAGAAGAGCGCGCCCAACGGCACGCCCACGGTCCTCATCGACGGCGAGGTCTTCCAGGACTGGTCCACGCCCGGTGCCCTGACGCAGGCCCTCGGCGATGCCGGGGCCGACACCTCGGCGGCGAGCGGCGCCTCCGATGCCGGCGGCGCCCCGGGCGCCGGCGGTGCGGCCGGGACTGCCTCGGACGCGGGCGGCAACTGACCGTCGCGCCCGCCTGCGGGGCGGGCGGCGATCGACGACTCCCGTAGGATCACGGGAGCGCGGGGCCGACCGGGCGTCCGGAAGGCCCCGCTCCGCTGGAGTGGCGCAACGGTAGCGCACCTGTCTTGTAAACAGGTGGTTGCGGGTTCGATTCCCGTCTCCAGCTCTCTGACCAGGCGTTATGCCGCCTGAGTCCTATCTGCGGCGGGATTCTCCTTCGTCGTGACCACTTACGTGCCCGGTTTCGGGTCTGGTTCTGCACCTGCACCGGAACCTGCGCCTGCATGCCCCTTCCGAGCGCCCTGTTGGCGAGATAGCCGTTCCGAGCCACGTCGGTGGCTCATTTCGGCGATCTCGCTCCGTGCCCGGCGCCGGGGCGGCGCTCGCGTGCTGATCGCCGACGGTCGTCTCGTGACGCCTGGCCGAGCGCTGCCGCCCCGGGGTGGGGCGAGTCTGTCGGGGCACGCTGCGACGGAAGCGAATCTCGCCTCCCCCACACCCATGCGCCGCTAATTCGCAACGCTGGTGTTGGACAATCCACCAAGGTTAGGCATACCTTAGGTCGTGCCGCGCCGTCGGCGGGCATCGTGCGATCCCGTCGTCGGGCCGCGCGCCGAGCACCGGTCGGCGCGTCGGGACCGCGGCGCCCACGTCGACCCGGGGAGTCCCGTTGTTCCTGCCCAACCTGCTCATCGCACTGCGCGAGGGCCTCGAGGCGTCCCTCGTGGTCGGCATCCTCGTGGCCTATCTCGTGAAGTCCGATCGGCGCGACGTGCTGCCCAAGCTGTGGCTCGGCATCGGCATCGCCGCCGCCGTCCCGCTCGTACTGGGCGTGATCCTCACCTGGGGGCCCAAGACCCTCACCTTCCAGGCGCAGGAGATCATCGGCGGCGTCCTCTCGCTGCTCGCCGTCGCCCTGACCACGGGGATGATCTTCTGGATGTCCACGCATGCGCGGGCCATGAAGGGCAGGCTCGAGACCGAGCTCGACCGCTCCCTGCGCCGCAGCGAGAACGGCTGGGGCGTCGTCGTCATCGCGATGGTGGCCGTGGGCCGCGAGGGCATCGAGACCGCGCTGATCCTCTGGGCCACCGTGAAGTCTTCGATCGAGTCCAGCGTCTGGGCCACGACCGGCGGGATCGTCGTCGGCTTCGCGATCGCGATCGTGCTGGGGGTGCTCATCTACCGCGGGGCGCTGCGCCTGAACCTCGGGCGCTTCTTCACCTGGACCGGGGCGTTCCTGATCCTCGTGGCCGCGGGCATCACCGCCTACGGCATCGGCGACCTGCAGGAGGCGTCGGTCCTGCCCGGCTGGGGCACCCTCGCCTGGGACTGCTCCGCGCACGTGGGCAGTGCCGGGTCGCCGATCAACTGGCTGTACACGATCGGCAACGCGATGTTCCAGGTCAACGCTCAGCCGACAGTGCTGCAGGTGATCGCCTGGCTCGCGTACTTCCTGCCCGTGGCCGTCATCTTCTGGCAGCGGACCCGTCGTACCGGCCCGCCGCGGTCGGCCTCGACGGCGGCGTCCGCACCCGCCGACCGCGCCGCCGAGGCGCCCGAGGCCGTGCCCTCGCGCTGACGACCGGCGTCTGTTCCCCTTCCTCCCACCTCTTCTTCCAGGAGCTCAACGTGTCCGCTTCCGTCTCCCTGACCCCCGCCACCCGCCGCTCCGTGCTGCGCCTGGGCGCCCTGTCGACCGCCGTCCTGGCCTCCGCGGGCCTCACGGCCTGCACCGACAACCCGTCCGCGGCCGCGGGGGCCTCCGACGGCGGCGGCGGCGCGAGCGCGGACGGCCCCATCACGGTGACGATCACTGACGACGGCTGCGAGCTCTCGAGCACCGAGTTCCCCGCCGGCCAGGTCACCTTCGCGGTCACCAACACGGGCAGCGCGCCCAACGAGTTCGAGATCCTCGCCGATGACAAGCTGCGGATCATCACCGAGAAGGAGAACATCGGGCCCGGCACCAGCGTCGACGTCACCACGGCCCTGCCCGAGGGGGAGTACTACGCGGCCTGCAAGCCCAACATGGTCGGCGAGCTCAAGGGCGTCACCAAGCTGACCGTCACCCAGGGGGAGGGCGCCGCGGTCGACGAGGACACCGCGAAGCTCGAGGCCGATGCCATCACCAACTACACGGCCTACATCAAGGATCAGGTGGGCCAGCAGGTCACCGCCACGCGCGAGTTCACCGACGCGTACATCGGCGGGAACGCCGAGCAGGCCAAGGCGCTGTTCCCGCAGGCCCGTCGCTTCTACGAGCGCATCGAGCCCACCGCTGAGGCGTTCGGCATCGAGGAGGCGGGCGACCTCGACGGCGCCCTGGACCTGCGCATCCAGGACCTCGCGGCCGATGCCGGCAAGAGCGTCACCGATCCCGAGGTGCTCGCGGAGTGGACCGGCTGGCACCGGATCGAGGCCGATCTGTTCAGCGCCGACGAGGCCTTCCGCTTCCCCGACGACGCCTCGCGCCAGAAGACCGCCGAGCAGCTGAACACCGACACCCAGAAGCTCTACGACCTGGTCTACGGGAAGATCGAGGGCGCGGGCGGGAAGTTCGAGGTGACGCTCGCGGACGTGGTCCAGGGCGCGGCGGGCCTCATGAACGAGGTCGCCACCGGCAAGATCGTCGGCGAGGAGGACACCTTCTCCCACACCGACCTCGACGACTTCCAGGCCAACGTCGAGGGCTCGAAAGTCGCGTGGGGCAACGTCATGGAGCTGGTGAAGGCGAAGGACGCGGACCTGGTCGAGACCATCGAGAAGCAGTTCGGGGACGTCCAGGCCGAGCTCGACAAGCACAAGGACGGCACCACGCCCGACGGCGACCCGAAGTTCGTGGACTACTCGACGATCGCGGCCGTGCAGAAGGACGCGGGCGAGGCCCCCGGCGACGCCGACTACACCGACGCCCAGCGCGCCCTGTCGACCGCGGTCAATGCGCTCGCGGAGTCGCTGTCCGAGATCGCGGGCCTGATCCTGCACTGAGCAGTACGCATGCCCTGAGCAGGAGGTCTGCTCTGGAAGGATTGCCTGCGCGGTGCGGGTCGCCCGCCCCGAGACGGCGGCCCATCGGCCGCGGGCCGTGTCAAGAGGCGGGACGGTCGCTCCGGGCGGACGGCCCGGCCCATGCGCGCGCACCCGAAGAACACGGAGGAAGGACGATGATGACGGGCACGGAGGACGGCACGCCGGTGCGTCGCGGGACCAGCCGGCGCACGCTGCTGGGCGCGGCCGGGGCGTCTCTCGCCGCCGGTGGCGCGATCGGATTCGGCGCCTCGCACCTCGCGGGCGGCGCGAGCGGCGGCACCGCAGCGGCTGAGGATCCCATCCAGCGCACTTACCCGTTCCGCGGCGAGCACCAGCAGGGCATCACCACGCCCGCGCAGGACTGCCTGTTCACCGCGGCCTTCGACGTGACCACGGACGACCTCGACGAGCTGCGCGGTCTCATGGAGGACTGGTGCGTGGCCGCGCAGCAGATGACCGCGGGGGAGCTCGTCGGCGGGGAGCCGCTGGCGAACCCCCAGGCGGCCCCCAAGGACACCGGGGAGGCGTGGGGGTATCCGCCGTCCTCGCTCACCATCACCGTCGGCGTGGGGCCCTCGCTGTTCCGCACGGCCGACGGCGTGGACCGCTTCGGGCTGGCCTCCCGGGCCACGACCGTGCTGGCCGAGGGCATGCCCCTGTTCGCCAACGAGGCCCTGCGCGCCCAGCAGAGCGACGGGGACCTGCTGGTCCAGGCCTGCGCCGACGACACCCAGGTCGCGATGCACGCGATCCGCAACCTGACCCGCATCGCGATGGGCACGGCCGCGCTGCGCTGGACCCAGGTGGGCCACGGCCGCACCTCCTCGACCTCGACGGAGCAGGAGACGCCGCGCAACCTGTTCGGCTTCAAGGACGGCACGGTGAACGTGAAGGCCGAGGACAGCGAGGCCCAGCTCGCCGAGCACCTGTGGGTCCAGCCCGAGGACGAGGGCGGCGACTGGCTCGCGGGCGGTACCTACCTGGCCCTGCGCAAGATCAAGATGCGTCTGGAGTCCTGGGACCGCCTGCGGCTGATCGAGCAGGAGGAGATCACCGGGCGCGACAAGCGCTACGGGGCGCCGCTGTCGATCGCGGAGCCCACCGAGAGCGCCCAGGAGTTCGAAGCGCCCGACTACGCGGCGGCGGTGCACGGTCGTCCGGCCATCCCGGAGGACTCGCACATCCGCATCGTCGCTCCCGAGAACAACGGCGGGGCCCGGATGCTGCGCCGCGGCTACAACTACTCCGAGGGCTCCGATGCCCTCGGCCAGATCGATGCGGGCCTGTTCTTCGCGGCCTTCGTGCGGGATCCGCGCGTCGGGTTCTACCCGATCCTGGATCGGATGACGCGCAGCGACGCCATGACCGAGTACCTCCAGCACGTGGCCTCGGGCCTGTTCGCGATCCTGCCCGGCGTGGGGGACTCCGACACGATGTTCGGGCAGGCGCTGTTGGGGACGAAGGGCTCGGGAGCTGCTCCGTCAGGGGAGAGCACGTCAGGGGCGGGCGCGGGGGCGCCCGATGCGGGAG
>NZ_FWFG01000106.1 GCF_900163655.1 Brachybacterium nesterenkovii | reverse complement strand
GTTGAATTGTCCGCCCGGTCGGTGCGGCCGACACCGTCCGGCCCACCTCGGTGACGGGGCCTGACCCCGGTTCTTGGACACGCTGAATCCAGCATCTGCTGGGGAAGCGAGATGATCGAAGAACCATGGCCAGGAAGAACTACTCCGAGGAGTTCCGTCGTCAGGCCGTCGACTTGTACGAGACCACGCCGGGGGCGACGGTCCGCGAGATCGCCGATGACCTCGGCATCGTCCGCGGCACGTTGCGGCACTGGCTCGAGGTCTACGGGACCGGCAAGAAGACCGCTGCTGACGGGACACTGACAGCGAGCCCGCTGAAGTCCAAGAGCACCCCGCCGCCGACGTCGCCGGAGGAGACACCGGATGCGAAGATCGCCCGGCTCGAAGCCCGGGTCGCCGAGCTCGAGCGGGACCACGCGAAGATCTCGACCGAGCGGGAGATTCTGCAGCGGGCGGCGAAGTATTTCGCCGGGGAGACGCGCTGGTGAGTCGCTTCCAGTTCGTCGCCGACAACTCCGCCACCTTCGAGGTGAAGCGACTGTGTGAGCTCGTCGAGGTCGAGCGCTCGTCCTACTACGCGTGGAAGGCCGGCGCACCTGCCCGGGCGGCCAGGGCTGAGGAAGACCAGCGACTCGCTGAGCGGATCAGGGTCGTCCATGCCGCCGACAACACCCAGGGAGCGCCACGGATCACCGCCGAGCTCAACGACCACGCGACTGCCGGTGAGCGGGTCAACCACAAGCGCGTCGCGCGGGTGATGCGCCTGGAGGGCATCCGCGGCTACGTGAAGAAGCGGAGGGTGCGGACCACGATCCCCGAGCCCTCGGGCCAGAAGTACCCCGACCTGCTCAAGCGCGACTTCACCGCCCCAGCGCCGAACCAGCGCTACGTCGGCGACATCACCTACCTGCCGATCGCCGACGGCAGCAACCTCTACCTCGCGACCGTGATCGACTGCTACAGCCGTCGGCTCGTCGGGTGGGCGATCGCTGACCACATGCGCACCGAGCTCGTCGAAGACGCCCTCAAGGCCGCCGCCGCAACCCGGGGCAGCCTCAAGGGCGCGATCTTCCACAGCGACCACGGGTCGGTCTACTGCTCGAAGGCCTACGCCAAGCTCTGCCGCAACCTCGGCGTCACCCAGTCCATGGGCGCCGTCGGCACCAGCGCGGACAACGCGCTCGCCGAGTCGTTCAACGCCACCATGAAGCGAGAAGTCCTCCAAGACTCCGCCTGCTGGACCGACGAGCTGACCTGCCGCCGGCAGGTCTTCAAGTGGCTCGTCCGCTACAACACCAAGCGACGCCATTCCTGGTGCCGCTACACCTCGCCGGTCGCCTACGAGACCGGCTACACCGCTACGCTGCGACCTGCTGCGTAATCACACCCGTGTCCAAGATCCGGGGGTAGGGCCCGACCTCATCAGGAGACTGCCCGGCCCTCGGGCCGTGGCCCATCACAGATTCGCCC
>NZ_FWFG01000051.1 GCF_900163655.1 Brachybacterium nesterenkovii | reverse complement strand
GCCCTCAGGAGACCCCGTTGCCCCTTCCGCAGCACCCCGCATCGCCCGCATCGGAATCGCCCGCATCGGAAACGCCCGCACCGGCGTCGCCCGCACCGACCGCCACCGCCCGAGCCTCCCACCCGTCGCGAGCCTCCCGCCCCGCACCCGCTCGCCTGAGCCGGCGCCGGATGCTGCTGGGCGCCGCGAGCGCCGGGGCCGCGGCCCTGGCCCTCGTCGGCTGCGAGCGCTCTGCCACGGGCGGGTCCGACGGCGGCGCTTCCGACGGCGGCACCGGTGCCCGGGGTGCGGACGGGATCCTGCGCATCTCCGGCACCGAGCCGGGCACGCGGCTCATCCCCAGCGACGTCAACGAGGTCGGCGCCGGCCGCGTGATCGGCGGCGTCTTCTCGATGCTGCTGTTCCACGACGCGACCGGTCAGCGGGTCCTCGAGTGCGCCCGCAGCATCGAGAGCGAGGACAACCAGCACTGGACGATCACGCTCGAGCCCGGACGCACCTTCCACGACGGCACCCCGGTGACCGCGCAGTCCTTCGTGGACGCCTGGAACTTCGGCGCCCTGTCCACGAACGCGCAGAAGAACCAGGTGTTCTACGCGCCCATCGCCGGCTTCGAGGCCGTCGCCGCCGAGCCGCCCGCCGCGCAGACGCTCTCCGGCCTCACCGTCGTCGACGATGCCACGTTCACCGTCGAGCTCACCGCGGCGCAGTCCGACTTCCCGGACCTGCTGGGCTGCGTGCCGTTCATGCCGCTGCCCGCCGCCGCGCACGAGGATATCGAGGCGTTCGGGCAGGCACCCATCGGCAACGGCCCCTACCGCCTCGAGGCCTGGGAGCACGACAGCGAGATCCGACTGGTCCCCTTCGACGGGTACCAGGGACCGCGGGAGAGCGCGAACGACGGCGTCGTGATCGCGCTGTACGCGGATCCCGACACGGCCTACAACGACCTGCTCAGCGGCGAGGTCGACCTCGTCGACGGCATCCCGTCCTCGGCGCTCGCCACCTTCGAGGACGAGCTCGACGGCCGCGCCGTCAACCAGCCGGGCGCGCTCCTGCTGTCCCTCACGATCCCCGTCGGCAACGCCGACTTCGCGGGCGAGGCCGGCCTCCTGCGCCGTGCCGCGATCTCCCGTGCGATCGACCGGGCGAGCATCTGCACCGACCTGTTCGCCGGCACCCGCGTCCCCGCGACCGACTTCATCGCCCCGTCGATCAACGGCGGCGGCGCCACCGACCTCGCCGGTGCCGAGGTGCTCGCCTTCGACGCGGACGCGGCCCGCGACCTGTGGGCCCGCGCCGAGGCGATCGCGCCGTACTCGGGCGCGCCGTTCACCCTCGACTACGCGGCCGACCTGCCCGACAAGGAGTGGGTCGAGGCCGTGTGCAACTCGATCGCGAACACCCTGGGGATCACCGCGACGCCGCAGTCGCATCCCAGCATCGCCGAGTACCGCGCGCTGCTGGCGGAGCGGCAGATCCCCGGGGCCTTCCGCTCGTCGTGGCAGGCCGACTACCCGTCGATGTTCAACTTCCTGGGCCCGATCTTCTCGTCGACCGCGCGGGCCGCCGGGGGCACCAACTTCTCCGACTACGCGAACCCGGTCTTCGACGACCTCCTCCTGCAGGGCCTCGCCGCGCCCGACGTCGAGCAGGCGATCGCTGCGTGGCGGCAGGCCGAGGAGATGCTCCTGCGCGACCTCCCGGCGATCCCGCTGTGGTACCAGAACACCCTCGGCGGCTACGGCGAGGGCGTGCGGGACGTCGTGTTCGGCTGGAACTCCTTCCCGTTCTACTTCGAGGCGTCGAAGGAGCCCTGATCGCGGGGTCTGCCCGGAGC
This sequence comes from Brachybacterium nesterenkovii, assembly GCF_900163655.1. Taxonomy (GTDB): domain Bacteria; phylum Actinomycetota; class Actinomycetes; order Actinomycetales; family Dermabacteraceae; genus Brachybacterium; species Brachybacterium nesterenkovii. The sequence goes on along the minus strand of NZ_FWFG01000051.1, from coordinate 23,453 downwards.
GATCAGGACGTCGGTCTTGTGCCCCGGTGTGACGAGGAGCACGATGGAGGCAGCCGCAATGATGCGGCGCTCGACACTCTCCACAGGAGCCTGCTGATGAACCAGATGCACGCCGCCGTCGTCCCGTCGCTGGGAGCCAAGCTCGACGTCAACGAGGTCGAGATCCCCGAGCCCGGACCCGGCGAGGCCCTCGTCAAGAACATCTCCTCGGGCGTGTGCCACACGGACCTCCACGCCGTCCAGGGCGACTGGCCCGTCAAGCCCACCCCGCCCTTCATCCCCGGCCACGAGGGCGTGGGCCGCGTCGAGAAGGTCGGCGAGGGCGTGACCTCCATGAAGGTCGGCGACCTCGTGGGCAACGCCTGGCTCTGGTCGGCCTGCGGCGAGTGCGAGTACTGCCGCACTGGCTGGGAGACCCTGTGCGAGAAGCAGGAGAACGGCGGCTACAGCGTCGACGGCTCCTTCGGCGAGTACATGCTCGTCGACGCGACCTACGCGGCGATCCTGCCCGAGGACGTCGACCCCTACGAGGTCGCCCCGATCCTCTGCGCGGGCGTCACCGTCTACAAGGGCCTCAAGCAGACCGAGACCCGCCCGGGCCAGTGGGTCGTCATCTCCGGCCTCGGCGGCCTGGGCCACATCGCTGTCCAGTACGCCAAGGCGATGGGCATGAAGGTGGTCGGCGTCGACATCACCCAGGAGAAGCTCGACCTCGCCACGAAGCACGGCGCCGACCTGGTCGTGGACGCCTCGGTGACCGACCCCGTCCAGTTCGTGCAGGAGAACACGGGCGGCGCCCACGGCGTGCTCGTGACCGCCGTGCACCCGCAGGCCTTCGGCCAGGCCATCGGCATGACCCGCCGCGGCGGCACGATCGTGTTCAACGGCCTGCCCCCGGGCGACTTCCCGGCCCCGATCTTCGACATCGTCCTCAAGGGCCTGACGGTCCGCGGCTCGATCGTCGGCACCCGCCAGGACATGGTCGAGGCCGTGCAGTTCTACGCCGACGGCAAGATCAAGCCCACCGTCACCACCCGCCCGCTGGAGGAGATCAACGAGGTCTTCGACGAGATGATCGCCGGCAAGATCGACGGCCGCGTGGTGCTGAAGTACTGACAGCGGCCCGCTCCGCGGGCGCGCTCTTCGGGGCCGACCCGCGGGCCCGGCAGCGGTGAACGGATGGGGCGGCACCGCGTCTAGCCTGGAGCGCATGACCGTGCCGCCGCCCGCCGAGCTCCCCGTCCCCGCGGTCCTCGCCGACCTCGGCATCGACCGCATCGTCGCCTGGTCGATCCCGATGACCACCCGCTTCCGCCGCATCACGGTGCGCGACGGCCTGCTGCTCCACGGCCCAGCCGGATGGGCCGAGGCCTCCCCGTTCTGGGACTACGGGCCCGAGGAGTCGAGCGCCTGGCTGCGCGCCGCGATCGAGGACGCCGCCTGCGAGCGCCCCGCCCCGCGACGGGACGCGGTGGCGGTGAACACGACGATCCCGGTCGTCGCCCCGGAGGCCGCCCATCGCCTCGCGACGGCGCAGGGAGCCGGCACCGCGAAGGTCAAGGTCGCCGATCCCGGGACGAGCATCGCCGAGGACGCCGCCCGGCTCGAGGCCGTCCGCGATGCGATGGGGCCGGCCGCGCGCATCCGCATCGACGCCAACGCCGCCTGGACCCTCGATGAGGCCCTCGCGGCGATCCCCGTGCTCGACCGCGCCGTTGGCGGCCTCGAGTACGTCGAGCAGCCCGTCGCCTCCCTCGAGGACCTCGCCGCCGTGCGGCGGGGCGTCGACGTGCCCATCGCCGCCGATGAGCTCGTGCGCCGCGCCGAGGACCCCCTGCGCGTGGCCCGCGCGGGAGCCGCGGACCTGCTGGTGATGAAGGTCCAGCCGCTCGGCGGGATCCGCCGCTGCCTCGAGCTGGCCGAGCAGGCGGGGTTGCCCGTCGTCGTCTCGAGCGCGCTCGAGACCGGCATCGGCCTGTCCGCCGGGACGGCGCTCGCCGCGGCCCTGCCCGAGCTGCCGTACGCCTGCGGGCTCGGCACCGGGGCCTTGCTGACCGGGGACGTGGTCGCGGGCGCGTACGCCGTGCAGGACGGGCAGCTCGCCGTCACCCGGTCCGTGGCCGATGAGCACCGCCTCGCCGCGCACGCGGCCGATGCCGATCTCGCGCGGCGCTGGGAGCGGCGCCTGGCCGCATGCCTGGCCGTGACCGGCCCCGATACCCTGACCCCATGACCGAGACCGCCCCCAGGGAGCCCGCCTCCAGCGATCAGGCCGCCAGCGAGCAGGCCCCCAGGGAGCCCGCCTCCCGCGACGGCGCCGCCACGATCGAGATCCCCGCTCCGCAGGGATCCGGCGCCGTCGAGGAGGCCGTTGCGATCTGGCGGGCGCTCGCCGCCCTCGGGGTGCGCGACGCGGTCATCGCCCCCGGCTCGCGCTCGGCCCCCTTCGTCTACGCCCTGCAGGACGAGCGGGTCGCCGCATCGATGCGCGCGCACGTGAGGATCGACGAGCGCGCCGCCGCGTTCACCGCGCTCGGGATCTCCCGGGCCGATCCCGCCCACCCCGGCGTCGTCGTGACGACCTCCGGGACCGCGACCGCGCATCTGCACGCGGCCGTCCTCGAGGCCCATCACGCGGGCATCCCGCTCCTCGTCCTCACCGCCGATCGGCCCATCGAGCTGCGCGACACCGGCGCCAACCAGGCCACCCGCCAGGCCGGGCTGTACGGGGACGCCGTGCGCTATGCCGTCGACCTGCCCGCCCCCTCCTCGGGCCGCGCGAGCGCCGTCGAGCTGCGCACCGCCGTCACGACGATCGCCCGCGCGATGGCCGCGGCGACGGGGGAGGACCCCGGCCCGGTGCACATCAACGTGTGCCTGCGCGACCCCCTCGTGCCGCGCCCCGAGCACATGCCGCGCCCGAAGCACACGCTGCGACCCGAGCCCGCCGCCGGGGACGAGGCCGCCGACCCGTCCCCGATCGTCCTGACCCGCCGCGTCCCGGCCGCGGCGCCCGCGCCCGTCGCCGTCCCCGTGAGCGGCCGCACCGTCCTCGTCGCCGGCGACGGCGCAGGGCCCGTCGCCCGCGAGCTCGCCGAGCGCCATGGCCTCCCGCTGCTGGCCGAGCCGTCCTCGGGCGCCCGCGGCGGGGCGATGGTCACGGGCTACCCGGCGCTCCTGCGCGCGGCGATGGCCGCTGCCGACCACCCGCTGCGGCCCGACCGCGCGATCGTGCTCGGCCACCCGACGCTCTCGCGGCCCGTCGTCACCGGCCTGCTCGGCGCCGACGACGTCGACGTGATCGTCGTCGACCCGACGCCCCGCTATGCCGACGCCGCCCGCCGCGCCCGCCTGGTCCTCCCCGCGATCGCGCCGACCGCGACGCCCGAGACCGATGCCGCCCAGCGGGCGTTCCTCGCCTCCTGGCGCGAGGCCGATGCCGCCGCTCGCCCGGAGGAGCGCGGCGAACTCGCCTGGCAGGTGCGCGCCGCGCTCGCCGTCTGGGACGCCCAGACGGACGACGACGTGCTGGTGCTGGGCTCCTCCTCCGTGGTGCGCGACCTCGAGCAGCACGCCGGGCCCGCGCGCGGCACCGTGCTCGCCAACCGCGGTCTCGCCGGCATCGACGGGCTCGTGTCGACCGCGGGCGGTGTCGCCCTGGCCCGCGCCCACCGCCCCGGCCGCGTGCGCGCCCTGATCGGCGACCTCACCGCGCTCCACGACCTGACGGGCCTGCTCATCGGCCCCGCGGAGGCGCGGCCGGACCTCGACGTCGTGGTCCTCGACGACGACGGCGGACGCATCTTCTCCGGTCTCGAGCATGCGGGCGCCCCCGCCGCCGTCCTGCGCCGCTTCTTCACCACCCCGCACGGGGCCGACATCGCGGCGGCCGCCGCCGCGCTCGGCGCCCACGCCGAGACGGTCGCCCCCGCGGACCTCCCGGCGCGCCTCGGGAGCGACCCGGGGGCCGGGATCCGGGTGCTCGTCGTGCATGCGCAGGCCTCGGCGCCCGAAGATGCACAGCAGATCGACAGCAGGCTCACACCGGACGCCCGGGAGGACCTGCTGTCCTGAGGCGGTCGATCCGGGCCCCGCCCCGCCGCCAGCACAGGAGCACAGCATGACCTTCTCGTCGTCCCCGATCCCCGGCCCCTCCGTGGAGCAGCCTGCCGAGCAGACGGCGGTGCGCCCGGCGCGCCGCGGCCCCACCTGGGCGGGCGTCGCCGCGATGGTCGCCGCCGGCTCCGTCCTGTCCAGCGGGGCGACCCTGGGCGGCCTGATCGGCTACCACGAGATCGAGCAGCGCTGGGGGAGCGATGCCGTCGCCGCCTCGACGCGGGACGCCGGGAGTACCGGCACAGCCTCGGGTGTCGCCGCCTCCTCGGACGGCCCCGACTGGCAGCAGGTGGCCGCGGCCGTCTCCCCGAGCGCCGTCGCGATCGACGTCCGCACCGCGCAGGGCGAGGCCGAGGGCACCGGGGTCGTGCTGGATGAGAAGGGCGACATCGTCACGAACAACCACGTGGTCTCCGGGGCGTCCTCGATCACGGTCACGCTCGCGGACGGACGGGCCTTCGAGGCCCGCGTCGTCGGCGCCGACGCCCGCACCGATCTCGCCGTCGTCCGCCTCGTCTCCGCGCCCGACGACCTCGTCCCGGCGACCTTCGGCGACTCCGCCGCCGTCGAGCCGGGGGTCGCCGTCATGGCGCTGGGCACCCCGCTCGGCCTGCAGAACACCGTGACCACGGGCATCGTCTCGGCCGTCAACCGCCCCGTGACCGCGAGCGACGGCACCGATCCCGCCGGGACCGATGCGACCTACGTGTCCGCCGTCCAGACCGACGCCGCGATCAACCCCGGCAACTCCGGCGGGCCCCTCGTCGACGCCTCCGGCGCGGTGATCGGCATCAACTCCTCGATCGCGTCCCTGGCGAGCGGGGCCGACGGGCAGTCCGGGAGCATCGGCCTGGGCTTCGCCATCCCGTCGGCGACGGTCACGATGGTGGTCCAGCAGATCCTCCAGCACGGCGCGGTCCAGCACGCGGCGCTCGGCGTGACCGCCGCGGACGGCACGCAGGAGGCCGACGGCGCGACGCGCTCGGGGGCGCTCGTCCACGAGGTGGTGCAGGGATCGGCCGCCGAGGCCGCGGGCCTGCGCTCCGGGGATCTCGTGATCGGGGTCGACGACGTGCCGATCACGGGCGCCGCCGCGCTCACCGCGACGATCAACGGGCTCGCCCCGGGCACCGAGCACACCGTCGCGGTGCTGCGCGAGGGGAAGCGCACGGAGCTGACGGCCACGCTGGGCACCGCGGCGACGTCCTGACCGCGACCGCGGCCAGATGACCGCGCCCGCGACCGCGGCCCGGTCGGCGTCAGGCCCCGCGCAGGGCCCCCAGCATCGGGCGCTGCTTGGCGAGGACCTCGGCGTGCTCGACCACGGGGTCCGAGGCGCCCACGATCCCGCCGCCCGCCTGCAGGCGCACCGTGCGCTCGTCGAGCAGATGGGCCATGCGCAGGGCGATCGCCCACTGGCCGTCGCCGCGGGCGTCCATCCAGCCGACGGGGGCCGCATACCCGCCGCGGTCATGGGTCTCGAGCTCGGCGATGATCCCATCGGCGCGCTCGCGCGGGGTTCCGCTGACCGCGGCCGAAGGATGCAGGGCGGCGGCGACATCGAGGCTGGTCACGCCGGGGAGCGTGCGCGCGGAGACGTCGGAGGCGAGGTGCTCGAGGCCGGGCAGGCGCAGCACGAACGGCTCGGCGGAGGCGCGGACGTCCGTGGCGACGTCCGCGAGGCGCTCGGTCACCGAGTCGACCGCGAAGGCGTGCTCGGAGCGCTCCTTGGCGTCCGTGCGGAACGCGCGGCGCTCGTCCTCGGCCAGCCCCTCGTCGTCGGCGACGGGGCGGGTGCCGGCGAGCACGCGGCTGAAGACCCGTCCGTCGTCGGTCTGGGCCAGCATCTCGGGGCTCGCGCCGATCACATCGGCGGCCAGGTACACCCAGGTGGTGCCGAAGCGCTCGGCGAGGCGGCGCAGCAGCACCGCCGGCGACAGGGGAGCCGAGGCGGTGACCGTGGAGGTCTCCGACAGCACGATCTTCTCCGCCGCGCCCGCGCGGATCCGGTCCACGGCCCCGGCGACCATCCCCTGATACTCGCGCGGCGTGTGGTCGGGCTCGACCTCGAGCTCGGCGGGCGCACCGGCGGGCGTCGAGCCGAACAGGTCGCGCCAGCAGACGTCGTCGGCGGGAGGGGCGCCGAGCGCGGCGAGGGTGAGGAACGCCGTGCCCTCGCTGACGCCGAGGATCGCCTCGGGGATGACGAGCGCAGAGGGCCGCGGGGAGGAGGCGGCGTAGGAGAAGGACCCCAGGGCGACCGGCCCCGTGCCGCGCACGCGCACCTCGTCGTCGACGACCGCCCCGGCGCACAGCTCGCGGAAGGCCGCCGAGGCCTCGGCGAAGCGCGCGGGGCCCGCGTTCTCGATCCGCACGGCGCCGCCCAGGCCGACGAAGCCCTGGCCGTGGTGCAGCCACGCGGCCGAGACGCCCGCGGGGATGTGCCGCAGGAGGTCGACGTCGTCGTCGATCCGGATCGTCCGGACGTGCAGCGTCGCGGGGGACGTGCCGCAGGACGCAGCGACGGGGAGCCCCGCGGGGACCGGGGCGTTCTGTGGCGTGGACATCACCGGCCATTATGCGACACGCCCTGCGCGGGGTGGACTTGGGCGACGGGGCCGACCACCATGGGCGGGTGCGTCCGGCGACCGGTCGCGCACACCAGCGCACTCGAGGGAACGGCGGTCGATTCGTGTCCACCCAGACGGCATCCGGCACCGATCGGATCTCGTCCCCGGCCGTGATGGGGGCGCTCGCCGCGCTCACCGCGCTGGGGGTCTCGCTGGCCGTCTGCGTCGTGCCCGCCCTCGCCGCCCAGCTCGACTCCTCCCAGTCCGTGCTGTCGGTCCTCGGGGCCGTCCTGCTGGGCGTGGACGCGATGGTGCTGGCCCACGGCGGTCGCCTCGAGCTGTCCGGCGGGGCGATCGAGGGGGCCGTGCGCCTGATGCCGATGGGGCTGACGATCGTGCACCTGGGCGTGGCCGCTGCCGTGATGCGCCGCATGGGGCGGGCCCTGAGCCTCGTGACCTCCGCGGGCGGACTGCGTCCGCGGGCCCTGCGGGACGCCGGTACCGCCCTGGGGGCGTTCGTGCTGCTCTACGCGATCGGCGGCGCGCTGCTGTCCGCGCTCTCCCGAACCCCCCACGTGCACCTGGTCTCCTCGGCCTCGTTCCTCGCCTTCGGGATCCTCGCCCTGCTCGGTGGCGGCGGCGGACTGCTGTGGGCCCTGCGGCGCCGCGAGGCCCCGGGCGTGCCCGCCGTGCGGATCCTCGACCTCCTGCCCGCCCCCTACGACGTGGCCGCGCGGGGCGCGGCGATCTCCCTGCTGGGGCTCCTCGCCGCGGGCCTGCTGACCGCGGTGGGCTTCCTCATCGCGGGCTTCCCGCATGCGGGCGCGCTCATGGACCGCCTCGACGCCGGGATCGTCGGCGGCATCGTCCTCACGCTCCTGCAGCTCGCGCTGCTGCCCACGGCGGCCGTCTGGGCGCTCGCCGCCCTGCTCGGCGGCCGCTTCGCCGTGGGGGTGGGCACCTCCGTCTCGCTCGGCGCCTCGAGCACGGGCGTCCTGCCCGCCCTCCCGCTCCTGGCCGTCCTCCCGCAGCCGGGGACGGCGCCCTGGTACTCGTGGCTGCTGCTCGCGCTGCCGGTCGCGGCGATCGGCGCGGGATCCGTGCGCGTCGTGCGCGATGCGGCGGGGGCCGACCTGCGGACCCGGGCGATCGCCTGGGGCTCCTACGCCGGTGCGGTCGTCCTCGGCGCCCTCCTGCTGCTCGCCCTCGCGACCGGGAAGATCGGATCGGCGCGCCTGGCGGACCTCGGACCGCACCTGGGCAGCGTGATCCTGCCGCTGCTGGGGATGGTGATCGGGACTCTCGCCATCGCGATCCTGATCTGGGACTCCTCGGTCCTGGACTCCGCCCGCGCGGGCGTCGCCGGGCTGCGGGCGAGGGTCGAGCGCGCCGAGGCGAAGGAGGCGGCGACCTCGGGCTCGGAGGACACCGAGGCGGCAGAGGCGGCCGGTCAGACGGCCGGGGAGGGCCCCGGGGCCGAGGATGAGACCCGCGGCGAGGCCGACGAGGAGATCAGCCCCCGAGCAGGGAGCTGAACCACTCGAGGGTCGACTCCTCGGCGCCGTCGTCGCAGGCATCGCGCGAGGCCACCGTGATGGCGTCGCGGCGGCACTGCTGGAGCTCGTGCATCGGGCCGTAGAGGATCGCGGACAGCGCGCTCGAGCCGACGAGCACGAGCACGGCGCCCGCGCCCAGCAGGGCGGTCAGGACCGCCGAGCCCTGCTGGCCGATCCGCCAGGCCGCGATCGTGGCGCGCACGAGGAGCACGGCCGCCGCGAGGCCCGAGATACCGGCACCGAGGGACCACGGCAGCGGCAGCAGCAGGAGGACCCAGCCCACCAGCATGCAGACCGACAGGGTTCCGAGCGCGCGACGGTGCGCGCGGGCGAGGTCCTTGGACGGGGCGGACGACGAGGCCTGGGGATCTGAGCTCACCCGACCATTGTGCCGTGCCGCCGCGAGGGCATGTCCGCGGGGCGCGGCCCCGGCGGGCGCGCGGACGGAGCGTGCGCCCGGTCACGTATTCTGGGGGGCGTGACCTCCCCGTCCCCCCTCCCGGTCGTCGTGCTCATCTCCGGCACGGGCTCCAACCTGGCCGCCCTGCTGCGGGCCGCCGCGGTGCCGGGGGCGCCGTTCGAGGTCGTCGGCGTCGTTGCGGACGTCCCCGCGCCCGGGCTCGAGCACGCGCGCGGCGCCGGGGTGCCGACCGCCGTCGTCGCGATGGCGGACTTCCCGGATCGGGCGGCGTGGGACCGCGCGCTCGCCGACGCGGTCGCGGCCCTCGCCCCGCGCCTGGTCGTCCTCGCCGGGTTCATGCGCCTCATCGGCGCCCCGCTGCTGCGGGCCTTCCCCGCGGCGATCATCAACACGCACCCGGCCCTCCTGCCGTCTTTCCCCGGCTCCCACGCCGTCCGCGACGCGCTCGCCCACGGCGTGAAGGTCACCGGCGCCTCCGTGATCGAGGTCGACGAGGGCGTCGACACCGGACGGATCCTCGCCCAGCGCGCCGTCGACGTCCTCGACGACGACACCGAGGAGACCCTCCACGAGCGGATCAAGGCGGTCGAGCGCGAGATGCTCGTCGGCGTCGTCACGCGCCTCGCCGACGCCGCTGCCGCGTCCGACGCCGCCGTCCTGCCCGCCGACCCCGCCCCGTCCGCCACCCCTGCCTGAGGAGAACCGCCCCCGTGACCGTGCCCGATCGTCGCCCCATCCGCCGCGCCCTCGTCTCCGTCTACGACAAGACCGGGCTGCTCGAGCTCGCGACCGCCCTCGATGCCGTGGGCGTCGAGATCGTCTCGACCGGTTCGACCGCCGCGCGGATCCGCGAGGCGGGCCTGGCCGTGGTCGACGCCGCGGAGGTGACCGGCTTCCCCGAGATGCTCGACGGCCGCGTCAAGACCCTGCACCCGCGCATCCACGCCGGGATCCTCGCCGACCTCCGCTCCGAGGACCACGCCGCGCAGCTGGCCGCGCAGGACATCGCGCCTTTCGACCTCGTGGTCGTGAACCTCTACCCCTTCGAGGAGACCGTCGCCGCGGGCGGCACGTTCGACGAGATCATCGAGAAGATCGACATCGGCGGCCCCTCGATGGTCCGCGGCGCCGCCAAGAACTTCGCCTCCGTCGCGGTCGTCTGCGACGTGGAGGACTACGCCCGCGCCGCGCGCGCCGCGGGCGGCGGCGGTTTCACGCTCGCCGAGCGCCAGGAGCTGGCGACCATCGCCTTCACCCGCACCGCCCAGTACGACGCCGCGATCAGCGACTGGATGCTCGCCCGGCTAGACGAGCAGGCCGCGGACGCCGAGACCGCCGACGCCGAGGCGGCCGCGCAGGCGGGCGGCGAGGACGCCTACCTGCTGGAGATGAGCGACGAGGAGGCCGCCGAGGCGGGCCTGCGCACCCTCCGCTACGGCGAGAACCCGCATCAGCGGGCGCGCGTGGCCGTGATCGACGACGATGCGCCGGGACTGGCCGGGGCCGAGCAGCTCGGCGGCAAGGCCATGAGCTACAACAACTACGTCGACGCCGACGCGGCCGTGCGCGCGGCCTTCGACCATGACCTGCCGTGCGTCGTGGTGATGAAGCACAACAACCCGTGCGGCATCGCCGTCGCGGGCGAGGCCGACGACATCGCGCTGGCCCACGCCCGTGCCCACGGCACCGACCCCGTCTCCGCCTACGGCGGCGTGATCGCCGCCAACCGGCCCGTGACCCTCGCGATGGCCGAGCAGGTCAAGCCGGTCTTCACCGAGGTCATCCTCGCCCCCGGCTACGACGAGGCCGCGCTCGAGCTGCTGCGCACGAAGAAGAACCTGCGGATCCTCCAGATCGCCGAGCGCCCCCGCGAGGGCGTCGAGATCCGCCAGATCTGGGGCGGTTCGCTGATCCAGGACGCCGACGCCCTGCAGGCCGACGGCGATGACCCCTCGACGTGGACCCTCGCGGCCGGCGAGGCGGCCGATGAGGCCACCCTCGCGGACCTCGCCTTCGCGTGGCGCTCCATCCGCGCCGTGAAGTCCAATGCGATCCTCCTGGCGCACGACGGCGCCGCCGTCGGCATCGGCATGGGCCAGGTCAACCGCCTGGACTCCTGCCGCCTCGCCGTCCAGCGCGCCAACACCCTCGGCGAGCACGGCGAGGGCGAGGATGCGCCCGAGCGCGCCCGCGGCGCCGTCGCCGCCTCCGACGCGTTCTTCCCCTTCGCCGACGGACTGGAGATCCTGCTGGAGGCCGGCGTCCGCGCCGTCGTCCAGCCGGGCGGCTCCATCCGTGACGACGAGGTCATCGAGGCCGCGCGCGCCGCGGGCGTCACGATGTACCTCACCGGGACGCGCCACTTCGCCCACTGACACCCGCCCGCCGCCTGCTCGTCCGCACCAGCCCGTCTCTTGAGGAGCTCCCCATGCCGAAGCCGACGTCCGTCCCCGACAACCAGTCGCTGCGCGAGTTCATCGAGCGCCTCCGCGACGAGGGCTACTCGGTCAGCGACGGCCACACGCCCGACCCCGACCTGATCGACCCGCAGGGCAACCCCGTCTACACGTGGCAGGAGGGCTACCCGTATGAGACGCGGATGGATCGCGACGCCTACGAGGTGGAGAAGTACCGCCTGCAGATCGAGCTGCTGAAGTTCCAGTACTGGCTCGAGGACAACGGCAAGAAGGCGATCGTGATCTTCGAGGGGCGCGACGCGGCAGGCAAGGGCGGCACGATCAAGCGCTTCACGGAGCACCTGAACCCGCGCACCGCCCGGGTGGTGGCGCTGAACAAGCCGAGCGACCGCGAGCTGGGCCAGTGGTACTTCCAGCGCTACATCCAGCACCTGCCCACCGACGGCGAGATGGTCATGTTCGACCGCTCCTGGTACAACCGCGCCGGGGTCGAGCGGGTCATGGGCTTCTGCAGCGACGAGCAGTACGAGACCTTCATGAACCAGGCCCCGCAGTTCGAGCGCATGCTCGTCGAGTCGGGCATCCACGTCACGAAGTTCTGGTTCTCGGTGTCGCAGAAGGAGCAGCGCACGCGCTTCGCGATCCGCCAGCTCGACCCGGTGCGCCGCTGGAAGCTCTCGCCGATGGACCTCGAGTCCCTGGGCCGCTGGGAGGACTACACGGCCGCGAAGGAGGAGATGTTCCGCCGCACGGACAAGCGCTACGCGCCGTGGACGATCATCCGCTCCAACGACAAGAAGCGCGCCCGCATCAACGCCATGCGCTTCTTCCTCTCCCAGTTCGAATACGAGGGCAAGGACGACGCGGTCGTCGGCAAGCCCGACCCCAAGCTCGTGATGCGCGGCAAGAAGGAGGAGGCCGACGAGTGAGGCGGCCGCCTCGGCAGGGGAGCACGCCGGAGCCCTCGCCGGAGAGCTCGCCGAACGCCACGATGGGACTCAGAACCGGCCCGTCCTGAGTCCCATCGTGACGATTGACGAGGGCACGGCGGCAGGATCACGGCGGCGCGACCGGACCTCAGGCGCCGATGCGCAGGACCAGGACGCCGCCGGCGGGGACAGGCGTCGTGCCGTCGTAGTGCGTGCCCGTCAGCAGGTCCTCGCCCGTCAGCCCGGGGAGCGCCGCCGCCTCTCCATGGTTGATGACGAAGACGAACTCCTCGCCGTCGTCCTGCACGCGCGTCACGACCTCGAGGGAGGCGGGCCTCTGGGCGTCGGCGGCAAGCGGGGCGACGGAAGGGAGCTGCAGGAGCGGTTCCAGCACGGTCGCCAGATCCGCGGACTCCAGGACCGTGGAGACGTAGACGGCATATCCGCGCCCATGGTCATTCACGGTCACGACGGGCCCGGGGACCGGGCCGCCTGTCGCGGTCCACACCGCTCGTGCTCCCTCGAGCCGCAGATCCTCGGCCCAGAGGGCACCGGTCGCTACGGCAGTGCCGCCGTCGGTCGGCACGAGGGCGACCTCATGGCCGATCGGGATCGGGCAGACCTCCTCGACCGTGAGCCCGAGGACCGTGCGCAACGGGCCTGGGGCCCCGCCCTCATGGACGCAGTCCTCGTCGTCGACCACGGCGGAGAAAGGGAGGGCGGCGAAGCGACCGCCCTGGTCGACGAATCGCGCGATGCCCTGTGCCGCGACCTCGGACAGCAGATAGGAAGCCGGGGCGATCACGACGTCGTATCCCTCCAGGCCGGACTCGGGGTGCACGAAGTCCACCAGGGTCCCGCGCTGCCACAGCCACCGGTAGACGCGTCGCATCTGCTCGCGGTGGCGCATCAGCACCGAATGGCGGCAGGGCAGGTCCTGGGCCCAGAAGGAGTTCCAGTCCCACAGGATGGCGACGCGGGCGCGCAGGCGGGATCCGCGCACGGGGTCGAGCGCGTCCAGTTTCGCGCCCAGGTCGCGCACCTCGCGGAACACTCGGGAGTCCGGACCGACGTGGGGCACCATCGCTGAGTGGAACTTCTCCACGCCGCGGCGGGATTGGCGCCACTGGAAGGCCAGGACGGCATCGGCTCCGCGTGCGACGTGAGCGATGGCGTTGCGCGTCTCCTCGCCGGGCAGCTTCGCCCGGTTGTGGGGCTGCCAGCTGACCCCGGACACGGAGTGCTCCATGAGGAACCAGGGGCGTCCGCCCGCGAGAGACCGCGTGAGGTCGGACTCCATGGCCAGCCAGATCTGCGACTCTGCCGAGTCTGCCTCCAGGTAGTAGTCGGTCGAGACGACGTCCATCTCCTGTGACCAGGTCCAGTAGTCGTTCGCCGGGCAGTTGGTGGCCATGAAGTTCGTGGTCACGGGCAGATCGCGGAAGTGACGACGGATGATGTCACGCTCGGCGGTGAACCGGGCCAGGAGGGAATCGGAGGTGAAGCGGGCGAAGTCGAGCTGGCAGGCAGGGTTCAGGTCGGCCCCGGTATGACGTGGCGTTCCGATCTCCTCCCAGTCGCCGTAGGTCTGGCCCCAGAAGGCTGTTCCCCAGGCGCGGTTGAGAAGGCGTATCGCGCGCCGAGCCAACTGCGGAAAGCCTGCTGAGAGGTCTCGCAGTGGCAGTCGCCGCCGGGTGCGCCGTACTCGTTGTGGACGTGCCCCATGACGATCCCAGGATCCCCGGCGACGTGGGAGAAGATCGCCTCGGTGATCCGAGCGCATGCCTCGGCGTAGGCGGGGGAGTGCGGGCAGCAGATGCCGCGGGAGCCGTTGTACCGCACGCGGCCGTCGGCCTCGAGGAGTCGCGCTTCCGGATGCTGACGGTAGAACCAGGCGGGGGGCGCGGCGGTGGGCGTTGCGAGGTCAATCTCGATGCCTGCGTCCTTCAGCAGCCCGACGATCTCGTCGAACCAGGTGAAGTCGAAGCGGCCGGGCTCGGGCTCGAGGAGGGCCCAGGACCAGATGCCCAGGCTGACCATCGTGACTCCGGCCTGCTGCATGAGGCGAACGTCCTCGCGCCAGACCTCGGGCTCCCACTGCTCGGGGTTGTAGTCGGCCCCGAAGTGGATCACGGTGCCGGGGATCCGATCCTGACCTGTGCGATCAGCTTTCGACTCGTCCATGTGCGACTCCCTGAAGGAAACGTGGGTTGTGATCGGTCCCAGTCTTGAGCTCGGGGCTGCGGGGGAGTTTTCAGGCGTAACCCGTAGCCGAGATGCGAAAATGCGTTCTTGGCAGCCTCGATGACTGAGATTAAGAATGGGACCGGTCACACCCCGTGTCAAGGGCGCGCTCGCCGATGACGCCGCCCCAGGGCTCAAAGAAGAGGTCACCATGGCCGTCCATCACTCCCTTCGCACCCCCGTTGTCGCATCCCGGCGCGGCGTGCTCGCTGCCGGCGCGACCGGGGCGGCAGCGCTGCTGGCTGGATGCGGGCCGTCGAGCGAGGAAGCAGCCAAGAGCGCCGCTGCCGCAGGCGGCGAGCTCGACACCTCCACGAAGATGAAGCTCAAGGTCTGGGAGTCGCTCCTGGGGCCCGACGAGTTCATCAAGAAGGCCGGGGAGAAGTTCACAGCTGAGCACCCCAGCATCACGATCGAGTTCGTGAACGTCGAGCTCGGCGATCTCGTCAGCGGCGGGCACGTGCTCGGGGTGACGGATGCGGAGGCGCTGAAGAAGAACGTCATCGCATCGGCGGTCACGGCCGACACCTGGACGGACGGCGCCGTCTACGGCTACCCGGTCGCCGCCGAGACCTACGCGATCTTCTACAACAAGGCGCTCGTGCAGGAGGTGCCCAAGACCTTCGACGACCTGATGGCCTTCGGCCAGGAGTTCAACGCCGCCAACCCTGGCAAGTACGCATTCGTCATGGACGCCGGGAACTTCTACTACACGTTCCCGTTCATGACCAAGGGTGGAAACCGCCTGTTCGGCTCCGACGGCCTGGACGAGAAGTCACCGAACCTCGACACCGCGGAGTCCGTCGCCGGTTTCACGGACTTCCAGAAGCTGCGCGAGATCCTCCCCGTGGCCGCGGCGGACCTCGCCACGGATGCAGTCGACGGCCTCTTCGCCTCGGGCAACGCTGCTATGACCCTGAGCGGCCCCTGGAACGTCAAGAACTTCACGGACAAGGGGATCGACTTCGGCGTCGCCCCGATCTTCTCGCTGGCCGGAGAGAGCGACCCGGCAACGACGCTGTCGGGGATCCGCACGATGTTCGTCTCCGCCTATTCCGAGCACCCCAATGAGGCGGCCGCGTTCGCAGAGTTCCTGACGACGCCGGAGATCCAGCAGCTGCGCGTGGACATCACCGGGATGATGGGGTCCTCGAGCAGTGAGCTCACCTACTCCGACGATTCGGCCACGGGCTTCGCCTCGCAGATGGAGCACACGTTCGCGATGCCCAAGATCGCTCGCATGGCCAAGGTCTGGGATGCGCTCAATGCGGCCTCGGCCAACATCTGGAACGGTGCTGACGTCGCGGCTGAGCTGACCGCGGCCCAGCAGGCGGTCCTGGCCGACTGATCTGAAGGCCCGCCGCAGGCGGGGCGACGGACGAGAGCGTCCGTCGCCCCGCCTGCGGACCCGGTCCGGGCTGCGCAGGCAGTCGCCAGGGCGTGATCCCCGAAGAGCGAGGTGCAGGATCCATGACCGCAGCGCAGGCCGCCGTGTCCCCGAGGGAGACGGCGGCTCCCCCCGATGAGCGACAGGTGCTCCGCAGGAGCATGGCGTTCAAGGGGCTGGCCCATCTGACCCTCCTGGGACAGCGATCCAAGGGGGCCGCATTCGCGGCGGTGGAGATCGTGGCTCTCGCCTCCCTTCCGCTCATCGTGCGCAAGGTGACCGAGCTGGTGACGCTCGGATCGCCTATGCCCGAGATCCCCGTGCGCTTCCGGCCCAACTCCCTGTTCATGCTGATCGACGGCATCACCGTGCTCGCGGCGCTCGGAGTCTTCGTGCTGCTGTACGCAGTCTCGGTGGCCTCTGCCCGACGAATCGCGCGGGAGATGACCGTGCTCGGCTCCCGGGAGTCCTCCGTGCGCCGCAGTCCGTTCGCGGACCTCGCCAATCGGGCCTTCCCGCTGGTCGGTCTCGCCCCGACGTTCCTGCTCATCATGTTCTTCGTCGTGGTCCCGCTCGTCTTCTCGGCGCTCGTGGCGTTCACGAACTACTCCTCGCCGTCGAACATCCCGCCCGGAGCCACGATCGACTGGGTCGGGTTCGAGAACTTCCAGCGCCTCTTCGGCGGGAGCGCCGCGGGGACGAGCGCGCTGGCGCGGGTCTTCGGGTGGACGATCGTCTGGGCGCTCCTGGCGACCGGGACCTGCTACTTCGGCGGGATGGTCATGGCGGTCGTGATGCAGAACTCCAGCCTGCGCATCACGCCCTTCTTCCGCGCGGTCTTCATCCTCCCCTACGCGATCCCGGGCGTGGTCTCGCTCCTGGTCTGGAGGAATCTCCTCAACGGCGCGTTCGGGACTGTCAACCGCACGCTCGAGGCGATGCATCTGATCAGCGACCCGATCCCGTGGCTGAGCGACCCGTGGCTCGCGAAGTTCGTCGTCGTCGCGATCAACCTGTGGTGCGGATTCCCGTACTTCATGCTGCTGGTGACGGGCACCATGACTTCGATCTCGCAGGACATCGTCGAGGCCGCGAAGATCGACGGCGCGAACAGCTTCCAGATCTTCCGGCGCATCCAGGCGCCGATCATCCTTTACCAGACGATGCCGCTGATCATCATGAGCTTCGCCGCGAACATCAACAACTTCGGTGCGATCTTCTTCCTCTCGGGCGGCGACCCCTCGGTGAGCGACTCCGTCACGACCGGGGCTGGAGGCACCGACATCATGGTGTCCTGGATCTACAAGCTCACCGTGGATCTCCAGCAGTACCAGAACGCCTCGGTGCTCGCGATCATGATCTTCCTGATCATCGCCCCGTTCGCGATCTTCAACTTCCGTCGGACGAAGTCCTTCAAGGAGGGCGAGCTGTGATGAGCGCGCATATCGATCCTGCATCCGCTCCGGACAGGGCCGGGTCGGCGGTTGCCGGCAGGACGCCGGAGCTTCCGTGGCTGGTACGAGCCGTCAACACGTCGGTCCTGGTCCTCTTCCTCTGCCTCGTCGCCCTCGCGGTGCTGTGGCCCGTCGTGCATATGGTCGCCGCCGCCTTCACACCGGGGCAGTCGATCTCGAACATGCCCGTGGTCCCGTTCACCGAGGGGCTGACGACCGAGCACTTCGTGCACGTGTTCACCCAGACGCAGTACCCGCGCTGGTTCCTGAACACGTTCCTGATCGCGGTGATGACAACGGCGGGGACGGTGCTCTTCGCCTCGATGGGCGCCTATGTGCTCAGCCGTTTCACGCTCCCGTTCAAGCAGTCCTTCCTGATGAGCCTGCTGATCCTCAACGTGTTCCCCTCATTCGTGGGGATGGTCGCCATCTACGTCGTCCTCCTGAGGATCGGGGGCCTGGATCAGCTGTGGGGGCTTGTGCTGGTCTATCTCGCGGGGAATCTCCCGTACACCACGTGGATGGTGAAGTCGTATCTCGACAACATCCCCCGTTCCCTCGACGAGGCAGCACGGCTCGACGGCGCGTCGAGCTTCAGGATCTACCGGAGCATCATCCTGCCCGTGGCCCGGCCGATCCTCGTGTTCCTCACCATCACGAGCTTCACGCTCCCGTGGATGGACTTCATCTTCCCCAAGATGGTGCTGCGCTCCCCGGAGAAGCAGACGATCGCGCTGGGGCTCATGTCGTTCGTCTCCGACAAGCACAACTTCTTCACGAACTTCGCAGCTGGCGCGCTCGTTGTGGCGATCCCGTTCATCATCTTCTTCGTGCTGACGCAGAAGATGCTCGTCTCCTCCCTCGCCGGGTCCGCCGTCAAGGAGTGAGTGAGCCCCGACGTGCGGATGGGCTGCTGGCGGGGGACACTGGGGCGTCGCACGGGCGCCTGGCCCACAGCGACGAGTGACGAGCGAGGAGTGCGAGCGTGACCGAACGGTCTCCCGCTGCGAAGCGGCCTACCATCCGTGACGTGGCTGTGAAGGCGGGAGTATCGCGGGGGACGGTCTCCCGGGTGCTCAACGGTGGGCATCTGGTCTCGGATGAAGCGCGCCGGCGCGTCGAACGCGCCATCGCCGAGACGGGCTATGTCGTCTCTTCCTCGGCCCGTTCGCTTGCGACGGGCCGTTCGGGATCGGTCGGCTTCCTCCTCACGGAATCCCAGCAGTCCCTGTTCGACGATCCGAACTTCGCGACCTTGTATCGCGGGGCCGCGGCAGCGCTGGCCCGCCGCGACCTCCCGCTCGTCCTGATGGTGGCAGGCACTCCGGCCGAGCGCGCGCAGATCCTTCGCTACGTCGGTGCCGGTCACGTCGACGGAGTGCTGCTGGTCTCGACTCACGCGGGGGACCCGACGGTACAGGCTCTGCTCGACCAGCAGGTCCCGACGATCTCGTGCGGTGTGCCGCTGGGGGCCGAGGAGCGGATGGGGTACGTGACGGCGGACGACCGACGTGGCGGCCGGGACATGGCGCGTCATCTCCTCGACTGTGGAGCATCTGTGCTCGGCATGATCTCGGGCCCGGCTGACACCTCAGGAGGGCGTGAACGCCTCGCGGGGTTCCTCGACGTGGTAGGCGAGGGGCATGATCCGCGTCTGATCGAACATGCCGACTACACGCGCGAGGGTGCCGTGCGTGCGACGGAGCGGATCCTGAGTGCACGCCCGGACATCGACGGGCTGTTCGTCGCGAGTGACCTGATGGCGGCTGGTGCCCTGGAGGCGTTGGCTGCCGCGGGACGCCGAGTCCCCCAGGACGTTCTGCTGGGTGGCTTTGATGACTCGGCGCATGCTGGCTCGTCACGGCCGTCGATCACGACGATGCGACAGCCGTTCGATCGGATCAGTGAGGAGATGGTGCGTCTTCTGCTCGATCTGATCGACGGTCGTGGGACTGCGGCTGTGGTCCTTCCGTCTGAGCTCGTCGTGAGGGAGTCGACCTCTCGCTGAGCGATCGATCGCATCCGTGAGTGTGCCCGGCACGGTTCCGTCACCCGTGGCGCCAGTGGCTCCCGGCCGCCACGGTGCCCTGCGCCAGCTCGGAGCAGGTGAGCAGGCAGTAGCCCTGCGCCTGCAGGTCCTGCAGGATCGCGGGCACCGCGGCGACGCTGGTCGGGTGGATCTCATGCATGAGGATGATCGCGCCGCGGTGGGCGTCCCGGTGCACGGCGGCGATGTTCGCGTCGGTGTCGAGGGTCTTCCAGTCCTCCGTGTCGACGTCCCAGAGGACATCGGCCTCGCCGAGCCGGCCCGCCGCATCATCGGACCTCCGGTTGCGGGCCCCGTAGGGCGCGCGCAGGAGGAACGGCGGGCGGCCGGTGCAGCGGGCGATCTCCTCGGACGCCCGGGTCAGCTGCTCGTCCAGGCCGGCGCCGCGCTTCTTGTCGAGCTGGGCATGGCTCCAGGAGTGGGAGCCGACCTCCATGCCCGCGAGCGCGGTGCGGGTGCACCAGGCGGGAGAGGCGGCGACGCTACGCCCGATCATGAAGAACGTCGCGGGGGCGCGCCGGGCGTCGAGGGCGTCGCGGAGCTTCCCGTTGAGCTGCGGCGAGGGGCCGTCGTCGAAGGTCAGAGCGAGCGCTCTGAGACGTGAGGCATCCGGGGCGGGGACGGGGCTGGGGCGGACGCCCGGCCCCGAGCGCGGCGCGAGCTGGGAGATCGGTCCGGGAGCGTCGGCGGCGCGCGGCGCCGACGGTTTCGGGGCCGAGGGATCCGGCGCAGCCGCGGGGGCGCTCGCTGCGTCCCCGGGCGGCGTCACCGTCGCGGGGTCGAAGTCCGCCGGGGCCGCGACGGCCGCGAGCACGGCCCTCCCGTCGTCGGAGAGCAGAGGCTGCGTCTCCCGTGCCGGGAGCACGAGCTCGACGGCGGTGTGCTCGCCGTCGCGGAGCGCGGCGGGGAACAGGAGGCGCAGCGCGCCCTGATCGCCGGGCAGGATCGTCGGCCCGTTGCCCCACGGGCGCGGCTGCTCCTGCAGCGCGTCCGCGAGGGAGAGGGAATCGAGCGCGGGGACATCGCGCGCGAGAGCCGCGACCGCCTTCTCGAACGTCATCCACTGCTCGGGGGCGATGAGCCCCGGGGAGGTGAGCGCGCGGTCCTGCTCGGCGCGGTAGTAGACGGCCAGCGCCGTCTCGCCCCGGGCATCGCGGTGGGACAGCACCGCCCCGAGCACGTCGCGACCGCACACCGCCACCTGCCCGTGCAGCGCGAGCGTCCCGGCCCCGTCGCCGGCGTAGCCGTGCTCGCGCAGGACCTTGTTCAGCGTCACGTCCAGGGCCGAGGACAGCCCGCGGGCCGAGGGCAGGCGCGGGACGGACGCGGCGGGGCCGCGGTCCAGCAGCGCGAGGTCGGTCGTGGTCGCCTCCGGCACCCGGGAGGCAAGATCCGGCAGCGCGGCGAGGAGGGAGTCGGCGTGCGGGGAGGCGCCGTCCGCGCCCGCCTCCGATCGTGCCCCGTTCGCTCGGCGCTCGGCGGCGTCCTCCGCGCCCAGGGCCGACACGAGGGAGCGACCGCCGATCGCGACCAGCCCCAGCGTCCCCAGCAGTCCCGCACCCGTCAGCACGCCGCGCCGCGCAGGCCCCCGCCCGCGCGACGCGGCGCCGCGCCCCCCGTCGCTCCGCACCGTGCACCTCCGTGGTGTTCGCGCCCGTGCGGGCGCTGGGCCCGACGAGCGATCCGTCATCGCCAGGCGGCGGACACGTCCCCGTGACCGGTGCCTGTTGCCTTCGACCGTACATCGCTCCGGGCCTCCGGGAGACCTCCGGAGGCCCGGAGCGGGCCCGGAGATCTCCTGGAGTCGGGATCAGCCGTCCTGCGTCGCGCCGTCCAGGGAGGGGATGGAGCCGGTCGCCGTGGGACGGTGCGGGGTGGTCATCATCTCGGGCGAGAGCAGCGTGTCCAGGTGGGCGCGATCGAGCAGCCCGCGCTCGAGCACGAGGTCCGCGACGGGACGCCCCGTGCGCAGAGCCTCCGCCGCGACCTCGGTCGAGGCGGCGTACCCGAGCACCGGGACGAGCGCGGTGACCAGGCCGATCGAATGGCGCACATAGTCGTCCAGCACCTCGGTGTTGGCGGTGATCCCCGCGATGCAGCGCTCGGACAGCGTGCGCATTGCGCGGGTCATCACCCGCGTGGACTCGAGGATGTTGAAGGCGATGACGGGCTCGAAGGCGTTGAGCTGGAGCTGGCCGCCCTCGGCCGCGAAGGTGACGGTCAGGTCGTTGCCGATCACCTCGAAGGCGACCTGGTTGACCACCTCGGGGATCACCGGGTTCACCTTGCCGGGCATGATCGAGGAGCCCGGCTGGACGGCCGGCAGGTTGATCTCGCCGAAGCCCGCGCGCGGACCCGAGCTCAGCAGGCGCAGGTCGTTGCAGATCTTGGAGATCTTCACGGCGATGCGCTTGAGGACGCCCGAGAACGTCACGAACGCGCCGGTGTCGCTCGTGGCCTCCACGAGATCTGCGGCGACCACGAAGTCGATGCCCGTCAGCTCCGTCAGCTCCTGCGCGGCGAGCTTCCCGTAGCGGGGATCCGAGGTGATCCCGGTGCCGATCGCCGTCGCGCCGATGTTGATCTCCGTGAACAGGCGCGCGGTGCGGGTCAGGCGCTCGACGTCCTCGGCGATCGTCGTCGCCCAGCCGTCGAACTCCTGGCCCAGCGTCATCGGCACCGCGTCCTGCATCTGGGTGCGGCCCATCTTCAGCTGGCCCGAGAACTCCTGGCCCTTGGCGCGCAGGGTGTCGATGAGCTCGTCCATCGCCGCCGTCAGGGCCGGGAACGACAGCAGGATCGCCAGGCGCACCGCGGTCGGGTAGATGTCGTTGGTCGACTGCCCCAGGTTGACGTGGTTGTTGGGATGCAGGTGCTCGTAGTCGCCGCGCGGGCGGCCGAGGATCTCCAGCGCCCGGTTGGCGATCACCTCGTTGGCGTTCATGTTCGTGCTCGTGCCGGCACCGCCCTGGATCATGTCGACCACGAACTGGTCGTGCAGCGCGCCCTCGGCGATCTCGCGGCAGGCCTGGTCGATGGCGTCCGCGCGCTCCGCGTCGAGGGCCCCGAGGGCGCGGTTGGCGCGGGCGGCGGCGCGCTTGACGTGCGCGAGCGCCTCGATGAGACGGGGGAAGTGGGAGAGCGGGACGTCGGAGATGCGGAAGTTCTCCTGCGCGCGGAGCGTCTGGATGCCGTAGTAGGCGTCCGCAGGCACCTCCCTGTCGCCGAGCAGATCGTGTTCGGTGCGCATCGCGGTCATCGGGGCGGTCTCCTCCTGAGGGGGCGGGGGCCGGCGGCACTGCCGGCCACGCACGACCCTAGCGGGCCGCGCGGCTCAGGGCCCGCCGTTCGGGGCACCGCCCGTACGATGTCCCCGTGCCCCGCGACCCCTCCCCGTACACCCTGCGCGCCGCCCTGCGCCGTCAGGCGGTGCTCGTCGCGGCGCTGCTCGCCCTCGCGGTGATCATCGTGATCGGGGCCACGGGGCACGCCCCCCTGGCCGGGATGCTGCTCGCGATCGAGCTGGCGGTGCTGGCGCTCCTGCGCGCCGTGCTGCCCACGCATCGCGTCGGGGCGCTCGCCGTGCGGCCCCGGCCCGTCGACGTCACGATGCTGCTCGGACTCGCGATCGGACTCGCGTTCCTGTCGGGGACCCCGAACCTCTGAGCACGGGGGCGCTGAGCCCCGGGCCGCTGAGCCCCGAACCTCTGAGCGCGGGGTCGCCGCCCGTGCTCCTCAGCTCTCGAACGCCTCCGCGTCGATGAGGCGCACGATCCCGTCGTGGAGCCCGTAGACGCCTCCGGCGACGACCAGGCGACCGGCCCCCACGGCCTCCGCCACGATCTCCGAGGCCGCGAGCAGATCGCGGACCGTGCCCGCGACGTGGCGCTCGACGGCCCGGTCCTCCGGGGCGGCGGGATCCAGGTGCCCCTCGGTGCGCTCGACGAGGATCGGCATCGACCCGGGAAGCTCGCCGCCGGAGCGCAGATGCGCGACCGTCGCGGCGACCGCGCCGCAGGACTCGTGGCCCAGCAGCAGCACCGCCTGCACGCCGAGCTCCGCCACCGCGTACTCGAGGCTCGCCAGGGCCGAGCCGCCGGGGGAGAGGACGTGCCCGGCGTTGCGGATGACGAACACGTCGCCGAAGCCCTGGTCGAGCAGCAGCTCGACGCTCGCCCTCGAGTCCGAGCATCCCAGCACCGCCGCGAAGGGGCGCTGCCCCTGCTCGAGGAGGTGGCGGTGGGAGACCGACTGGTGGGGCCGGGAGGGGCGTCCCGCGGCGAAGCGGCGGTTGCCCTCGAGGAGGCGCTCG
>NZ_FWFG01000047.1 GCF_900163655.1 Brachybacterium nesterenkovii | reverse complement strand
AGAACCGTAGCGTGAACACCCGCCACAGCAGGGTCATTCACCACGAACCGCGAAGTGCCAGATACATGCAAACAGTATGCACGCATACTACAGGGCTGGCAAGATCCACCTCCGATCAACGTCCCCGGTCAGTACATCTAGCACCGCGGCTCATCCCCGCCTGCGCGGGGAGCACCCGCCCCGGCGACCAGCACCAGGAATCCCACAGGGCTCATCCCCGCCTGCGCGGGGAGCACTCTCGTGCTCGTCCCAGGCGGGCCAGGATCGGCGGGCTCATCCCCGCCTGCGCGGGGAGCACCCTCCCGAGACGCCGCGCAAGCGCGGCCGTGCGGGTTCATCCCCGCCTGCGCGGGGAGCACCCTCCCGAGACGCCGCGCAAGCGCGGCCGTGCGGGTTCATCCCCGCCTGCGCGGGGAGCACGTCGGTGACCCCGCGTCGGGATCGCTGGACGTCGGCTCATCCCCGCCTGCGCGGGGAGCACCCGCCGACGTCGATGCCGAAGTCGACGAGCTGGGGCTCATCCCCGCCTGCGCGGGGAGCACATCGCTCCGGCGTCACCCTTGAGGGCCTGCACCGGCTCATCCCCGCCTGCGCGGGGAGCACACGGAGCGCAGGGAGGACCACATGATCGAGATGGGCTCATCCCCGCCTGCGCGGGGAGCACAGAAGCTCGTGGCCGACGTGAAGGGCACAGCCGGGCTCATCCCCGCCTGCGCGGGGAGCACTCCCCGAACCGCGGAATGTCCACGGTCGCACCCGGCTCATCCCCGCCTGCGCGGGGAGCACAAGGTGACGCGCTGTCCGAGTCGGCTCGTCGCCGGCTCATCCCCGCCTGCGCGGGGAGCACTCCGGCGACGTGTAGAGGTCGATGAACTGCTCCGGCTCATCCCCGCCTGCGCGGGGAGCACGGCATCACATGGGAGGTCCCCCCCAGCGCACCGGGCTCATCCCCGCCTGCGCGGGGAGCACGCGGGTCGGTCCCCCGTAATCTGCGGGGTGGGGGGCTCATCCCCGCCTGCGCGGGGAGCACTGGATGATCTGCAGATCGCCGGGGCTCGTGCCAGGCTCATCCCCGCCTGCGCGGGGAGCACCTGCAGAAGCAGTCTGCGGATGCGACGGGGAACGGCTCATCCCCGCCTGCGCGGGGAGCACGGCTCGACCTGAATGCCCGGGATGACGGTGCCGGGCTCATCCCCGCCTGCGCGGGGAGCACAAAGACAAGGCCATCAACCCCGTTGCAACGTGGGGCTCATCCCCGCCTGCGCGGGGAGCACCGGTCCTGGCGCAGGTTGATCGTCTGCTGCCAGGGCTCATCCCCGCCTGCGCGGGGAGCACCCGGATTCGCCGCGATCCTCAAGGGTCCCGAGGGGCTCATCCCCGCCTGCGCGGGGAGCACAGATACACACGGCCCCGTCCATCCGGCGGGGCCGGCTCATCCCCGCCTGCGCGGGGAGCACGGACGGCGGCCCCGATGTCCGCTTCACGCCCCGGGCTCATCCCCGCCTGCGCGGGGAGCACGAGTAGATGTCTGCCGCGAGCGCGAGTCCGTGGGGCTCATCCCCGCCTGCGCGGGGAGCACAGGTAGGCTTCACGCTGAGCCTGCGTGTAGTTCGGCTCATCCCCGCCTGCGCGGGGAGCACGTGACCGTGAACTCGTACGCGGAGATCTCGGAGGGCTCATCCCCGCCTGCGCGGGGAGCACGTGACCGTGAACTCGTACGCGGAGATCTCGGAGGGCTCATCCCCGCCTGCGCGGGGAGCACGTGACCGTGAACTCGTACGCGGAGATCTCGGAGGGCTCATCCCCGCCTGCGCGGGGAGCACGTGACCGTGAACTCGTACGCGGAGATCTCGGAGGGCTCATCCCCGCCTGCGCGGGGAGCACGGCTTGAGGTCGATGTGCTTCATCGTGTCTCCTGGGCTCATCCCCGCCTGCGCGGGGAGCACGGATCCAGGAGGTCCTCACTCGCCGGTACCTCGGGCTCATCCCCGCCTGCGCGGGGAGCACGGGTTTCGGCGCATCCCGACAGGCGCGCGCGAGGGCTCATCCCCGCCTGCGCGGGGAGCACGCGAACTGGTTCCGCGACACGGTCAAGCCGCTGGGCTCATCCCCGCCTGCGCGGGGAGCACACCAGACGCACCACGGCCTTCGCCCCCGGCACGGGCTCATCCCCGCCTGCGCGGGGAGCACGCGGTGACCGCAGTCCTCGCTCTCCTGGTGGCGGGCTCATCCCCGCCTGCGCGGGGAGCACTTCACCTGGCAGGACCTGGATGGCCTGTCCGGCGGCTCATCCCCGCCTGCGCGGGGAGCACTCGATCTTGGCCTCGTCGGGGTTCCCTCGGTTCGGCTCATCCCCGCCTGCGCGGGGAGCACTGGGCCCCGCTCCGGGTGATGCGGTGGGGGCCGGGCTCATCCCCGCCTGCGCGGGGAGCACTTGGGGTGCTTCGCGGGCTTGTGGTCGGCGGGCGGCTCATCCCCGCCTGCGCGGGGAGCACCGAAGCGCGGGCACGCAAAGCTGGGACGCGAAGCCGGCTCATCCCCGCCTGCGCGGGGAGCACCATGTGTCGTCCACTGCCGTCGTGCCAGCCGACGGCTCATCCCCGCCTGCGCGGGGAGCACTCTTGCTGACCAGGATAAACAGTTGGCCTGTGCACGAATGACACACGACTTAGGCGTCGCACTCGTCCACAGTACTGACGGACATGGAGGGCCCGTCACGACTCAGCTGATCCAACCTGGCCTTCCGCAATCCCAATTAGGTCCGCGACCCCCAATGGGGTTTCCGCGCCCGACGCTGAGCAGTGGCCTTGCTCCAGCCCGTACGGCGCTGCGGGGTCTTCTCCTGGGCTGGTCGGAGCATGAGCGTCAGTCCGTCAACGTCGACGGGCTCCCAGTCATGGCGGTGCACTCGATACTCGAACCCCTGCTCGTTCCGTGCGGAGAACACGAGGATCGCTCGGCCGTCCTTGCAGGTGTCCACGACACGCAGCCACAGCATGTCGCGCACACGGGCAGGCGGGTCGCCGACATACACCCCGGGGGAGATCTCCAGGAGCCACTTCGTGACGTCGCCGCGCAGCCCCGGTGGGCAAGCGGTCAGCACAAGGGTCATCATGGGAGCGCGAGCTCCTCGGACCAGTTCATGCCCGAAGACACCGTCTCGAGCTCGCTCCACAGGAGCAGATCCCCGATGCCCAGGTCCTCCTGATTGGAGACCTCGAGAAGCTGGTGAAGGTCGCGGACGATCCGAGGGAGCAGCCGAGTCTCGGCGATGCGATCCCGCACGTGCCGCCGGACGCGACGCTCGGGTTCCGGCTCGCCGTCGGCCACGGCATCGAATGCTGCCGGGATGGAGATCTCCGCCTTATAGAGGTCGGCGACGTCGTAGACGAAGCTCCGGTCCGTTCCCGTGTGCACGACCCCGAGTGCCGGGATGCAGCCGAGCGAGACGATCACGGCATGCGCGACGGCGTAGAGGGCCGCATTCGCCGACGTCAGGGACCGGTTGATGTCGTCCCCTGACTCGAAGTCGTCGGGTGCGTACGCCCGCCGACCCCACGGGACGCCGGTCCGCGCCGACTCGGCGGAGTAGATGCGCTTCATCCGTGCGCCTTCGCGGCCGCGCAGCTGGGTCATCGTGAGCCCTTCGACGTCCTCGCCGGGGAAGCGCATGCCGTACATGGAGCGGGCGCAGCGCAGCCGACTGCGCTGGTTGGTCACGATGCGCGCTTGTGCCTCGGCCATGCGGGACGACTTCGCCAGCGGCCGGCCGTGGGCGTAGTAGCGCACGCCCATCTCGCCCACCCAGGCGACGGAGACTCCGCAGTCGCCGATCACGGACATCGCCCCGTGGGTGATCCGTGTGCCGGGGCCGAGAAGGAGCGCGGCGAGTGCGGCGACGGGCACGTGGACCACTCCGCGCTGGTCGGTCAAGGTCAGTGCGTTCGCGTCGCGGTGGACCACGCAGTGCTCGGCATAGAGGAAGGAGAGGCGCTGCCCCACCTGAGTCAGCTCGAGCCGCTCAGGTGGGACAGCGCCACGGGGTCCCGCCATGTCAGCGACCTCGGCCCGTCACGGGGGCGAGGGTCAGCAGACCGCACCCGTAGGCCTTCGCCCGCCCGATCCCACCGGTGAGGGCCTGACGGAGCTCGTCGGCGTCCGTGACCTGCAGGGTCCCGTCGAACTGTGCGGTGCGAACCGTGACCCGGCGTGCCGCCTCCCCGCGTCCGCGGAGGAAAGAGAGGTCCGCCCTGCGGGTCACCGTGGCCGTGAGCTCCGCAGAGTCCGCATCTCCCGCGTCAGGGGCCGAACCGCCGATGGAGAACCCGTGCCGCTCGCCCTTGCGACGAAGCCACTCGAGCTGCTGCGCGACCGTCACATGGGGGTGCAAGGTGCCGCGCGGACGCCCCTCGGCCGCGTCGCGATGCACCGGGTTCCCTGTGAGCCGGAAGGCGAACCGGGCACCGGTGCGCACCGAAGCCAGCATGCGGTCGTACGCGGCGCTGTCCCCTGGGCGGGACGCCCATCCGGCCTGTTCGACGAGGTGCCCGAGGTCCGGTGCTTCCGGAGCCACGATGTACAGCGTCTGCGTGTGGCCGTCGCTGTCCAGGCGCCAGAGGATCCGTCCCTTCGCCTCATCCAGGTCAGGGGGGAATGCGGCCCGGACGGCGGCATGCAGCGCCTGCGGATTCGTCAGGAGCTTGCGCCCCTCCCGCTTCTGCGGGTTGAGGAGGAACCTGCTGAAGGTGGTCACGCCGAGATCACCGCCCCGAAGAACGGGTCAGCCGCGCTCGTCTCGGTGGTGCCGTTGGCGACGACCGCTCCGTGCTCCTCCCGGACTACGGTTCGCCAACCGTATTCGCGGTTGTCCTGGGAGAACGACAGGGGAACATCGCGACGGAGAATGCCCTCTTCCTCGTGCGTGCCGTCGCGGAGGATCGGGAGCTCGATCTCCGGCGGCTGCAACCGTCGGTAGGTCTCGGACACGTGCCAGGGCTCGGCCCGGAGGGCCGAGACGGCGTCGGTGTCTCGGACCCCGATCAGCAGGTCGGGGTTCGCCGGGCAGGACCGTCGTCCCAGGAACAGGGGGAATCGAGGGGATCGCACCGCGGCGGCGATCTGCTCCAGCAAGTCTCGATCCTCGCTCTCGACGGCGGCGACGAAGACGGCATCGCTCAGGAAATGCCGCGTGATGAGTCGGGCGTTGGCCTCGGGCCTCGTCTGCCAGGGCTGTGCCGTCTGGTAGTCGCGCAGCAGGCTCCCCGACTGGTCGATGCGGACGGCGAAGCGCAGTCGCGCGAGGTCTTCTATGGGATCAGTGCGTCGCCGCCCGAGAGCTGCGGCGACGAGCCCGATGACACCCGACTTCGTGGGGTGCGGTCCCGTGGCGCGGACCGAGAAGCGGCTCTCATCACCCCATGACTGCATCGGCCCTCGGAAGAGCAGCAGCAGAGAGGCGGTCACGACGCCTCCTGCCCGACGGAGAGTGCCTCGCGCAGCTGGGCGTCCAGGGCGGGAAGCGTGGTCGGCGTGGCGAGTCCGTCGAAGGACTCCTTGAGGCCACCGAGCCCGATGACGAACGACGCCGTGGGGACGAATCCGTAGTCCTCCTGGACGGATCGGGCCTCGCCCGCCAGGCGTGCGGCACCCTCCGCGCGACGGCTCGATGCGTCGTCCTGCTGCACGGCCTGCTCGAAGGCGTTGACGAGCGAGATGGACCGCGTGTCGCGGACTGTCACATAGACGAGCTCGGGGAGAGTGTTGTGCGCGTAGGAGTTCTGCTTGCCGGTCGGGAGCGAGGTGATGAAGGCCCGCACGAACGCCAGGGCGGCGTCGACCGCTGCGCCCTGCTCGCCGAGGTTCTCCTGCAGAGAGACCATGTCGACCGTCGCGAAGCGGTACAGGGTCGAGGACATCATCTGCATCGTGCCGATCATCCCGGCACCCGTCTCCTCGCGGTCCTCGACCACGTCGTCGACCGCGGTGTAGTAGTCGAACTCCGGCTCCGAGGCGTGGATGCCGATCGCATGCGCGACCTGGCAGGCGGCATCGACGTTGTAGTCGGTGGCGTCCGCGACCATACGTCCGAACAGAGCGATGTCGATCGAGTGGCTCGAGTCCAGGATCCGGTCGGCGTCCTTCTTCGTCGGCTTCGCCCCGTCGAGCTCGATGAGCTCGCGGGCGGCGTTCTCGATCTGCCGAGGGCTGAGGAACAGCAGGTAGCCGGTCTGCCCTGCGCTCATGCGCTGGGGTGTCGCGCCGTCGGCATCAGCATCGGCCTTCGCAGGGGCCTTGGGCTCGGTCAGGGAGATCTTCGCGGCGCTGAACAGTGACTTCACGGCCGCTGCGGCCTTCTCCGCCTCCCAGGCGCTCTCGCTGTCCTTCGTGAGCTCGAGGATGCGATCGGAGATCAGATCAGCCACGTACTTGGAGCGGTAACCCACCTGGTCGGCGCCGAGCTCGTCCTCGAAGGCGCGGCGGATCGCCCGCTTCCATGACTGGGACGAGACGCGCTGGCGGGGAACACCGCCGAAGATCGCGGACTTCGGGGCGCCCGTGTCGTCGCGGTTGATGTTGCTGGGCGGGATGGTCTGGAGCGCGTGGACGTCGAGGACGAGAGACATGAGGATGTTCCTTTCAGAGGGGCAGGTCAGGAGGCCGCGAGGGTGGAGGAGGGGGAATCGGTCGAGGTGCGGGGCGGGGTGGCGAAGTCGCGCCCCCAGCGGAGGAGGACCCCGGCGCGCTTCGGGCCGGACAGGGCGCGCAGGTCCTGGGCGAAGCGCCCGTAATCGAACCCGATGTCGCGGGAGCGCATGAGTGTGATCAGCGACCGAGCATGCGTGAGCCGCGAGGCGTGGTCTCGTGCCGAGAGCAGAGCGTCGACGCGAGGCTTGATGGACTTCGAGGACGCGTCGTGCCGGTAGAGGATCCCGGCCGCTGCGCCGAAGCTCCTCTGACGCACATGCACGGGTCGCGTCGCCGACTGCATGTGCAGTGCGAACAGCGTGAGCGCATCGAAAGCAGCCCGTTCCGAGGGGGAGAAGTCATCCCCGTGCCCGATCAGCCCCTCATCGAGGGGCGGGTCGAGCTCCATGAGCACCCTCTGGGCGATGAGCGGCTGCGAGAGAGGTGACGCCCCGGCACCACGGCGCAGCTCGGCGAGCACCCCGCGGGCGCGGGTCTTGGCCCGGTCTTCGACGGTCGAGAGGTACTGCTGCTGCAGGCGGGAGGCGGTGGCGCCCACGGACTCGGCGAGTGATCTGGGCCGGGGCGTCGCGTTGTCGCTTGCGTCTGCTGGAGGGGCGTCGGTGCTGGTCATCGGTTCGTCTCCTGGTGGTCGGGGGTCGACGTCTGTGTGGGCTCGGCGTGGGCGGTGGCAGAAGGCAGAGCGGCACGGAGGTCTGCGTGAAGATGGCGGTATGCGCTGCCGGCGGAGCGGATCTGCGATGTCCCGTTGACCAGCACTTCGCGGCCGATGAGGGCCTTGGGACCGGCGCCACGGAGCATCACCTGAGCTTCCTCGTCGATCCGGCGCAGCACCTCGTCCTGCCACTCCCGGATGCTGGCCTCGACCGCGTCCGTGGTGAGGTCGCGCAGCCACCGGCGGAAAGCGCCCTCGAGCTGCGTCAGCATCCCGTCGGTCGGTGCCGCCAGGAAGGAGTACTCGCCACCGCCGGCCACGAGGAGGTTTCCTGCGTAGCGGCCGAGGGCGACAGCGGCATCCTGCGTGGCCGCCGCGGTATCGAGCACGGCGCGGCGGAGTCCTCCGTTGCCTGGTGCGAGGACTGCGCGAGGGAGCTCGATGCGGGCATCCACCGTCGTGGCATGCGACGAGGCCTGTGGTCCATACGATGCCGAGATCAGTCGCAGATCCACGATGCGCTGCTCCGTGGAGACGAAAGGCGATTCCAGCTCGGCGAGCGAGGTCAGGGTGCCCGGGCGCAACGGAGCGAACGCCGCGCGGGACTGCTCTCCATCGAGCACGATCAAGGGCTCGAGGGAGCGCCACATGGTGCGGTCGGTGTCGTGCGGACGCGCGTAATAGACCGGCGGCTGGTTCTTCTTCGTCTGGTTCGCGCTGAAGCGATACGGCGTCATCGGATCCGCACGCACGTCCTTGCCAGCGTCGGGTATGCGGTCCCCGTTGCACACGAGCACACCGACGGCACGGTCGGCCTCGACCATCAGGCGGATGCGGCGCGATTGCCAGGTCGCGAGGTCCGCAGGCCCCTGCGGGACAGGCACCGGTCGTTCGGCAGGGCCGTCAGGTTCCCGCTCCCAGACCGGGACGTCGGCGTCCCCAGCCCGGAGGCATGCGCTCACCGTGTTGAGCACGAGAGTCTCGCGCAGAGTGGAGCCCAGCACCACGGTGCCGCCCGTCGAGCCCGTCCAACCGGTCCCGATCGGGTAGCCCTTGCCACCCTTGACGCGGGGGTCGCCCTCGGCACCCGACTTGATACCGGAGTAGTCGTACGACTGCGTGTGGACCACCCAGCGGGCGGCCTCGGCCAGGCCGATGCTCTCGCGCCCTGCACCGGCACGGGTCGTGAAGAACTCGCTCTCCGCCTCGGGGATGATCCGGGAGATCGGGCTCCACTGGTCCTTCGCAGTGCGCAGGCCCGCCACTTGCATGAAGGGCGCCACAGGATCGAGCAGATCGAACCGTGCACGGTGCTCGTCGAGGTAAGTGAGAACCGCCTCGTCGACACCGCCGTCCTGTGCGTCCTGCCAGGCGGTATCGAACCAGTCCTCCATCTCGAAGGTCTGCCCCGGTGCGACATCGGCTTCGTGGCGGTGAGCACGCCAGAAGATCGCCAGCAGGAGGCGGAGCACCGCATAGTCCTGGGTGGGGGAATCGCCGCGGATCTCGACGGGGGCGGCGGACCCGTCGAACAGTCGGCGAATGCTCAGCTCGCAGACGGAGCCGTCGGGCATCGAGCAGGCGATCCACTGCTCGTCGAGCAGGGAGAACGTCTCTGGCATGGCGTGTCCTCTTCAGTGAGGGAGTGATGATCGGAGGGTAGAGGAGGGGTCCGACAGACGAAGCTCGTCAGCTCTCGTCCGTGATGTCCGCGAGGCCGAGGTCTCGGTCGTACCGGAGCCTGCGCCCGGCGAGCTCGACGGTGCAGTCGCCGTCGAGAGGCAGCGCCAGCTCTCCGCGAAGCCACGTGGACTGCGCCCACCCGACGGGGGTGGAGGCCTCCAGCTGCTCGACGGCAGCGTCGAACCGCCAGGGGTACCGACTGAATCGGGAGGGCAGGCGAACGGTCGCGGCGGCCAGATCCCGAGCTGTGGCCTCCGGCGGGATGATCCCCGGGTCGAGCACGGACGCGGCGTGGGCGGACGTCCACGGGAGCGGACTGTAGCCACCCTCGGAGACGCGCACCGGGATCACCTCGATGGACGGATCGCTGTCACGGACCTGAGCCAGCCCCACCTGTTCTCCGAGCTCCTTCGTCCGGACGCGGAACTGGCAGTCGAGGTCGGAGGCGCTCCCCGGATCGGGGAAGCGCCAGGTCGCTGCCCGGCCCCGTGCGAGCTCGCGCCGACGCTCGCTCTCGGCCACGGCGTCGCTCCAGGCGTCGGCCCACGCGTCCGGGATCGGAGGGCTGTCGCCATAGGCGGCCTGCACGAGAGGAGCGATGTCGTCGGGGCGGGCGAAACCGTGCTCGAGAGGGCCGTCGAGGAGCACGGCGAGCCCCGCCAGCAGGAGCTTCGGGTCGTACACCGCGGCTGTCCCGCCCTCGAGCACCGGTACGGGGTCGAGCGACTCGATGCCGCGGATCAGGACCACCGGTTCACGCACCGCGAGGGGCCGGTCCGAGTCCGGCCGCTGATGGCGGTGCAGGCGTCCGATGCGCTGGATCACGAGGTCGATCGGCGCGATGTCGGTGACCAGGAGGTCGACGTCGATGTCGAGGCTCTGCTCCGCCACCTGGGTGGCGACGACTATCCGACGCGAGGGCCGACCGGCTCCGTGTGATGCGTCGGGACCGAGCTCTGCACGCAGCCGCTCCTCCTTCGCGATGCGGTCCGATGCCATGAAGCCGGCGTGGTGGAGCTCCACCTCCCCGGGCAAGGTCTTCGCGAGGGTCCGATAGGCGTTCTGGGCCCGGGCGATCGTGTTGCAGATGACGAGCGCGCAGCCGCCGTCGGTCAGGCGGGCTGCGAGCTCGTCGCCCAGTGCGGCCTCGCCCTCGCCGATCAACCGCAGGCCGGCCCGGATGTCGGTGCGCCTCGCTGTCACTTCTGTCTCCCGGAAGCCGCCGGCGCCGACGCTCGTCACGAGGGGATACGCGGTCGACAGCTCCCGCGCGGACGGCTGCGCGAACTCGCTCTCGTACGCGTCGATCAGCTGGCGCCGCTGCGCGATCGGCAGGGTGGCCGACAACAGCACCACCGGCACCCGGTAGCGCGCGAGCCAGCGCAGGGCCGTCGCGAGGTACTCCGTCATATAGGCGTCATAGGCATGGACCTCATCGATCACCACCGCCTTCCCGGCCAGGCCGAGGTGGCGGAGCATCGAGTGACGGGCTTGGAGGGCCATGAACAGCACCTGATCGACGGTCGCGACGCAGAAGTTCGAGAGGATCCCCTTCTTCCGACCGCTCATCCACTGCGAGGCGATCGCGAGGCCGTTCCCGACCGATGCGGCGTCCCGGTCGACATCGCGGAATCGCAGCTCCCGGAACGTCTGATTGAGATGGCTCTTCGAGTGCCCGAGGAACATCGAGACCACCTGCCCCGGTGCAGACGCCCTTTCGGCCCAGTCGAGGGTGCGGGTCAGGAGGCCGTCAGCGGTCGACATCGTGGGCGCCGCGACGATCACACCGCCCGTCCCCGACGCCGCGGCCAGATGCTCCGCAGCCAGCAGGGCGGACTCCGTCTTCCCCTCTCCGGTCGGCGCCTCGATGATCATCAGCGTCGCTCCGGGGCTGGAGCGTGCGACCTCGTCGACGACGATCTGGACCGGACGCGGGGCGCGGTCCTCTGGCCAGCCGAACCGCTGGCGCATGTGATCGGCGAGGGCTCCTGCGGGGGCGGGCGACGCTTCCCAGGGGTCCGTGAGGTCAACTGTCAGGCCTCTCTCGAGCCGCGCCTCCTGATCGGTGACCGGTTCGAGGGGGAAGGCGTCGGCGTTCGATGCGATCCAGTCGGCCATGATCACCAGACCGGTCAGGAGATTGAGCGCGGGGCCGGTGAGCTTGATGCGCATCCGGCCGAGAATCGGGCGGATGCCCGTGAGGTCCGCCGCCCACTCCAGCAGCTCCTGTCGCGCGGCAGTCCAGGCGACCGGGTATGCCGCGATCGCGTCGACAGCGCGTCCATGGCGGATCGGTGGGTCCGAGGTGATCCCGTGGTGGGCGTCGGCGACGGAGGCCAGGCGCACTGCCGCACGCGGATTCATGCCCTGCTCGATGAGCCAGCGGGTGAGGATCACCCCAGAGGCCATGCCGTGCGGGAAGCGGAGCATCTGGTGCTCGACCGAGTTGGGCTCCGTGGACAGACCGGCCTCCCGGAGGCGCTCGGAGTATCGGCCGCGGTCGGGCACCTGGTCGAGCTGGGTCTGGAAGGTCGTGGTGACCTTGCCGGCATCGTGCGTGCAGGCCAGCCAGGTGACGAGGGTGCGGAGGTCGTCGTCCTCGAGCCCGGTCTGCTCGGCGAGGGACCGCTTTACCGACTCCGGGACCCAGTCGGCCCAGAGGCGACCGGCCACGCCGGCGGAATCGAGCATGTGCTGGGCGAGAGGCAGCCAGGCGTCGTCCTCGCCGGGCTTGGCCCAGAAGGCGCGCGCGGGGGCGCTGAGCTCGGAGAGCGCCGTGATGGGAGCCGTGTCGTCCATGACCGGTCCTTCCGAATAGTGCTGGTGCTCGAAGCGTACGGCTGGGTGACTGCGGTTGCAAGAGGTGCGAGCCTCCTCATCACTGTTCAGCAGGCTGTAGCATGGTGCGTGCGTTCCAGGCAGTGCGGTGCGCGACCCGCGAGTACTCCAGTTATCGCCGCGCAGCGGTGGTGAGCCAAGAGACGAGGATGCTCGGCTCCTTGGTGAGGCGTGGTCCCCGCGTTGACGGGGTGGAGTCCGGGCCGCCTCGGGAGCAGTTGATCAGTGCCCCGAGGCGGCCCCGCTGTGTCGCGTGCTTCTGTGTCTCTGTCGGAAAGGCCCGCCCCTCGACCCC
>NZ_FWFG01000054.1 GCF_900163655.1 Brachybacterium nesterenkovii | reverse complement strand
GCGGTGCCCCGCGCCCCGGCAACAACCCGTTCGCGACCAGCCAGGGCATGCCCCGCCCCGGCCAGCGTCGTCAGGGCGGTCCCGGCGGTGCCCCGCGCCCCGGCAACAACCCGTTCGCGACCAGCCAGGGCATGCCCCGGCCCGGCGCTCCCCGTCCGCAGCAGCGCGACGGCCAGGGCGGCGCGGCGGGCTCGACGCGCGAGGGCGCCCCGCGCCCCGGCGGCGCGCCCCGTCCGGGCGGCCGTCCGGGCATGCCCACGCCCGGCGTCATGCGCCAGCACGCCCACGGCGGCATCCAGGATGCCCGTCAGGGCGGTCGCGGCGGCGCTCCCGGTCGCCCGGGCGGCGGCGGCCGCGGCGGTCGTCCCGGTGGCGCGCCCGGCGGCGGCCCCGGTGCCGGCGGCGGCTTCCCCGGCGGCGGTCGCCCCGGCGGCGGCGGTCGCGGCGGTCGCGGCGGCACCCAGGGCGCCTTCGGCCGGGGCGGCAAGCCCGCCCGCTCGCGCAAGTCGAAGCGCGCGAAGCGCCAGGAGTTCGAGCAGATGCAGGCGCCGGCTCCGGGCGGCGTCTCGATCCCGCGCGGCGACGGCTCCACCCCGATCCGTCTGCGCCGCGGCGCGTCGCTGACGGACTTCGCGGACCGCATCGACGTCAACCCCGCATCGCTCATCACCGTCCTCTTCGCGATGGGCGAGATGGCCACGGCCACGCAGTCCCTCGACGAGGACACGTTCCACCTGCTCGGCGAGGAGCTCGGCTACAAGATCGAGATCGTCTCGCCGGAGGACGAGGAGCGCGAGCTGCTCGAGCAGTTCGACATCGACCTCGATGCCGAGCTCGAGGGCGAGAGCGACGAGGAGCGCATGCCGCGCCCGCCGGTCGTCACGGTCATGGGCCACGTCGACCACGGCAAGACCCGATTGCTGGACACGATCCGCAACGCCCACGTCCAGGCGGGCGAGGCCGGCGGCATCACCCAGCACATCGGCGCCTACCAGGTGACGGTGGACCATCAGGACGACGACGGCGAGACCGTCCAGCGGCCGATCACGTTCATCGACACCCCGGGCCACGAGGCGTTCACCGCCATGCGAGCCCGCGGCGCCGACGTCACCGACATCGCGATCCTCGTGGTCGCGGCCGATGACGGCGTCATGCCGCAGACCGTCGAGGCGCTCAACCACGCCCAGGCGGCGAACGTGCCGATCGTGGTCGCGGTCAACAAGATCGACAAGCCGGAGGCGAATCCGCAGAAGATCCGCCAGCAGCTCACCGAGTTCAACCTGGTGGCCGAGGAGTACGGCGGCGACACGATGTTCGTGGACGTCTCCGCCCGCGAGAACCTGCACATCGACGACCTCCTCGAGGCCGTGCTGCTGACCGCGGACGCCGCGCTGGACCTGCGCGCCAACCCCGACAAGGACGCGCGCGGCGTCGCGATCGAGGCCAACCTCGACCGCGGCCGCGGCCCCGTCGCGACCGTGCTGGTCCAGCAGGGCACGCTCCACGTCGGCGACGCGATCGTCTGCGGCACCGGCCACGGCCGCGTCCGCGCGATGCTGGACGAGCACGGCGCCCCGATGCAGGAGGCGGGCCCGTCCCGCCCCGTGCAGGTGCTGGGCCTGACCTCGGTCCCCGGGGCCGGCGACTCGTTCCTGGTGGCCCAGGATGAGCGCACCGCGCGCCAGATCGCCGAGAAGCGCGAGGCCGCCAAGCGCGCCGCGGCGCTGTCCCGCTCCCGCAAGCGGATCAGCCTCGAGGACATCACCAAGCACATGGCCGACGGCAAGGTCGAGACGCTCAACCTCATCCTCAAGGGCGATGCGGCCGGTTCGGTCGAGGCGCTCGAGGAGGCGCTGCTGGGCATCGAGATCGACGACCAGGTGCAGCTGCGGATCATCGACCGCGGCGTCGGCGCCATCACGATGAACAACATCAACCTGGCCATGGCCTCGGATGCGATCATCGTCGGCTTCAACGTGCGCGCCGAGGGCCAGAACGCGGAGTACGCCGACCGCGAGGGCGTGGAGATCAAGTACTACTCGGTGATCTACCGCGCCATCGAGGAGGTCGAGGCCGCGCTGAGGGGCATGCTCAAGCCGGAGTACGAGGAGGTCGACACGGGCTCGGCGGAGATCCGCGAGATCTTCCGCAGCTCGAAGTTCGGCAACATCGCCGGTTCGATCGTGCGCAGCGGCGAGATCCGTCGCGGCGCCAAGGCGCGCATCACGCGCCAGGGCGTCGTCATCACGGAGAACCTCGAGATCGCCGGCCTGCGCCGCTTCAAGGACGACGTGACCGAGGTCCGCGAGGGCTTCGAGTGTGGCATCAACCTGGGGCGCTTCAACGACCTCCAGGTCGATGACGTCATCACGACGTACGAGATGCGCGAGAAGCCCCGCGAGACGAAGTGACGCGAGCGCCGGGTGCGGGCGGCGTCCCCGCCTCGCACCCGGCGCCCCTCATCGGCGCCCCGGCCCTGCGGCCGGGGCGTCCGTCGTCCTGGATCCGTGCCCGCCGCGGACGCCGCGGGCCGGATACCCTGCCCGCCACCCCTGCATGAGAACGGAGCGGTGATGAACGTCGAGTCCGCGCAGGACCCGCCTGTGCAGGACCTGCCCGCGCAGGATCTGTCCGAGCAGGGGCTGCCTGAGCAGCGCCTGCTCATGCTGCGGGCGCCCTCGGCCAACCGCGTCTACGCCGCCGCGTCCGCGCCGCTCGCCCTGCGCGAGGCCGAGCGCGTGCTGGGCGCCCACCTGGGCGTCCCCGTCACCGCGCGCGTCCGCGAGATCGCCGGGGTCGAGCACCTCGAGCTGTGCGGACGGGCGCCGCGCGACGCGATGGTGCGCGTGGCCTCGACGCTGTCCTCGGCGATGGCGCTGTTCGCCCCTGTGGACCTCGCCGGCCGCGAGCTGCTCGAGCCGGTCGCCCTGGCCGACGTCTGCCGCCACCCGAGCGATCTCGAGACCACGCTGCGCTACCCGGGCAAGACGAACGAGCAGTTCACGGCGCTGCTGATCAACCTCGCGAGCGCCGCGAGCGAGCGCCGCGCCGGCCTGCTCGACGGGTCCCTGGCGCTGCTGGACCCGATGTGCGGGCGAGGGACCACGCTCTCGCGCGCCCTGCGCCTCGGGCTCAGCCCCGTCGGCGCCGACGTCGACAAGGCCGACCATGATGCCTATCGCGCCTTCCTCACCACCTGGATGCGCACGCACCGTCTCAAGCACACGAGCGCATCGACCCGCCTGACGGTCGACGGCCGGGTGCTCGGCTCCCGCTTCGACGCCGAGCTGGCCCGGGACAAGGCCGCGCAGCGGGCGGGGGAGGTCCAGACGCTGTCGCTGCTGCGCTGCGATGCCGGAGAGCTCGCCCGCGTCCTCGGCCGCGGCCGCACCGACGTGATCGTCACCGACCTGCCCTACGGCGTCCAGCACGGCTCCCACGGCCCCGACTCCCTCGACCGCTCGCCGCTCGCCGCCCTCAGCCGGGTCCTCCCCGTCTGGCGGGAGCTGCTGCGGCGCGACGGGGCGATGGCGCTCGCGATCAACCGCCGCACCGCCCCCTTCGACCAGGCCGTCGCCCGTCTCGCGGACGCCGGCTTCACGACGGTCAGCGCCGACGGCGAGTTCCGCCACCGCGTCGACCAGTCCATCGACCGCGACGTCCTCGTCGCGGTCCGCACCGACCACCCCCGCGCCGCCGAGCTGCGCGAGGAATCCGAGCGCGCCGCGGCGCGTCCGTCTGAGAGGATCGCCCCATGAGCGACAACCCCCGTGCCCGCCGCCTCGCGGACCGCATCAAGGAGATCGTCGCCACGACGATCGACACCCGCGTGAAGGACCCCCGCCTGGGCTTCGTGACGATCACCGACGTGCGCGTGAGCGGCGACCTGCAGCACGCGACCGCCTTCTACACCGTCTTCGGCGACGAGGAGGAGCGCGCGGGGACCGCCGCGGCGCTGCGCTCGGCGACCGGGATGCTGCGCCGGGAGGTCGGCCGCCAGACCGGTGTGCGGCTGACCCCGACGCTCGAGTTCATCGCCGACGCCCTCCCGGAGAACGCCAAGACCATCGAGGACCTCCTCGTCGAGGCCCGCCACCGAGACGCCGAGCTCGCGCGCTCGAAGGAGGGCGCCGCCTACGCGGGCGAGGCCGATCCGTACCGCGCGCCCCGCGAGGACGACGCTGACGATGACGCCGATGCGGCCGTCGAGGACGCGGCAGCCGGCACCGCCGTCGAGGACGCGTCCGCCGACGGCGCCGACGCGCGCGAGACCGAGCAGGCGTGACCGCACCCGCCGGGCCCCACGGGATCGTCCTCGTCGACAAGCCCGCGGGGTGGACCAGCCACGACGTCGTCGGCCGCTGCCGGCGCCTGCTGGGCACCAAGAAGGTAGGCCACGCCGGTACGCTCGACCCCATGGCCACCGGTCTGCTGATCCTCGGCGCCGGCCAGGGCACGCGCCTGCTGACCCACCTGGTGGGCCTGGGCAAGACCTACAGCGCCACCATCCGGCTGGGGCAGGCCACGACCACCGATGACGCCGAGGGCGAGGCGCTCGGCGAGGCCACCGCGGCCACGGGCCTGACCGACGAGCAGCTCGAGGCGGCGCTCGACGCCCTGCGCGGCGACATCGCGCAGGTCCCCAGCGCGGTCAGCGCGATCAAGGTCGACGGCCAGCGGGCCTACGCGCGCGTCCGGGCGGGCGAGGACGTGCAGCTTGACGCGCGCCCCGTCACGATCTCCCGCTTCGATGTCCTCGCCCGGCGCGAGGACGGGCCGTTCTGCGACCTCGACGTGGTCGTCGACTGCTCCTCGGGCACCTACATCCGGGCCCTCGCGCGGGACCTCGGCGCAGTCCTGGGCGTCGGCGGCCACCTCACGGCGCTGCGGCGCACGCACATCGGCCCGTTCTCCGTCGAGGAGGCCGCGACCGTGCCGCCGCGCGGGCACGACGACGTCTCCCTGCCGCTCCAGGGACTCGGCGAGGCCGCGGGCCGGACGCTGCCGACGCTCGTGCTCGACGAGGCCGCCGCGACGGATCTGGGCCACGGCAAGCGCCCCCGCGTTCCCGCGGTGGTCACCAGGATGGGCGCCGCCGGGATCGGTGCCGGTGCCGATGCGCTCGTCGCGGCGCTGGACGGCGAGGGCCGGCTCGTGGCCGTGGCCGCCGTCGAGCAGTCCGGGCACCTGCGCCCCGTCCTCGTGATCCCGCCCGGCGCCCGCACGTGAGCCCCCGCGGCGTCCGAGGCGGTCGCGGCGTCTGAGCCCGCGCCGCACGACGGAGCCCCCGTTGTACGACGGAAAAACCGCCGCAGCACGACGGAAGAACCGCCGCAGCACGACGGAGCCCCCGTCCGGTGAGCAGTCCACCGGACGGGGGCTCCGTGGCGCGGTCGCCGGGTCGTGCCCCGGCGGCTGGCGGGCGCCTCAGTAGTGCACGACCACCGTGTCGCCCATCTCGGCCCAGTCCCACAGCCACTTGGCGTCCTTGACCCGCATGTTCACGCAGCCGTGCGAGCCGGAGTAGCCGAAGGACTTGCGCCAGGGGGCGCCGTGGAAGGCGATGTTCTCGTTGAAGTACTGCACCCAGGGGACGTCCTTCGTGTAGTAGTAGTCCGGATCGTCCTCGGAGACGCCGCGCGTCCCGTTGGTCATGTCCTGCTTCTCGGTGCGGTGCCAGATCTTGTAGGTGCCCGGGGTCGTCTTGCCGTCCTTGCCGTCGACGATCTTGACGGGGCCGTACACGGGCGTCTCGCCCTCATAGGCGGTAACGGTCTTGTTCGTCAGGTCGACGTCGATCCACTTCTCGCCCGTCGGCGCGGCGGGGTCCGTCGACTCCGCGGACGGGGCGGCCTCCGCCGTCGGCGCCTTGGCCTTGGTGACGGTCGCCGCCAGCGGCGTCGTCTCGAACCTCGCGTCCACGGCCGTGCCCTCGGTCAGGCCCTGGGAGAGCTGCTGGAAGACCGCGTCGGCATTGGAGACCTCGGCGCCGTCCTTCTTCTCGCTGAGGACCTTCACCGTGGCGCCCGTGGCGTCGACCTGCTCGATGCCGTTCTGGGGCTCGGTCCCGGCCTTCTCCGCCTTGCCGGAGACCCACTCGGACACGGCCTCGCCGTCCGCGGTGAGCGCGAAGCCGTCGTTCGCCTCGTTCGGGCCGACCCGCAGCCACGAGCTGCGGGTCTTCTTCGAGACCTCGAAGACGGTGCCGTCGGGGGCGGTGACCTGCATCGGCTGATCGAGCGAGGCGGTGATGCGATCGAGCGCGCTCTGCGCCATCTCGTCGGTCAGCGCCGGCTGCGTCTCGGCGATCGGCTGGTCGATCGCGAAGGACTCGAGGGCGGGCGCCTGCTTCTCCACCGCATCGGCGAAGGCGGCGGAGTCGATGCCCTGCCCGGCGTGGCCCGGCACCATGCTCCAGGCCTCGTCCTTCTCGTCGTAGACCACCTGGGCGTCCGCGGGGGCGGTGCGATCGTCGGGGACGAGGGAGGCCGCGTAGGCGGCGGTCGCGGCGCGGTCCACGGACACGACGGGCTGCACGGGGCGCTCCCCGTCAAGGGTCGAGCGGAGGACGGAGACGACGTCCTCGTCATGCGAGGCGGCCTGCGCGGCGGTCGCATCGGCATCGACGCTCACGCCGAGATCGGCGAGGGAGGCCTCGCGCGTCTGATCGCCCGCGGTGACGGTGACCTGCACGGACTCGGCGCGATCGGCGACGAGCTGCCGGATCTGGTCGGCCGACTTCCCGGCGACGTCCTGGCCCAGGACCGTCGTGCCCGGGAGGGCCTTCCCGTCGTACTGCTGGGCGTAGGCGAAGGAGCCGCCGACCAGCACGAGCGCGAGCGCGGTCACGAGGGCGCCGAGGACGAGGAGCGCGCGGCGCCCGCGACGGGCGCCTCCGGCCTCGGGGGCGGCGGGATCGATCACGTTCGACATGAGGGAGCTCTGCTTTCCCGGGGGGCCTCGGACGACGCCTCCGGGAGGAGAGCGCCAGGGGTACCTCCCCGTGGCCACCGTGCCCCTCCAGGCTACCGGAGGGGTGATCGCCTGCCCAGGAAGCCCGGCCCCGATCGGGTCACAGCGGCGCGTCGGCGCTACAGTGTCCCTGCCCCTCACCGCCGCACCCGCGCGCGGACCGCCGGACTGGAAGGCCCCGAACCGCCGTGACTGCCGCGCCCGTCTGGAGGAGCCTGCCGGAGGTGCCCCGCGATCTGGGGCCCACCGCGGTGACCATCGGCAACTTCGACGGCGTCCACCGCGGCCACGCCGCGATCCTCGAGCAGCTGACCGAGGCCGCCGCCGAGCGCTCGCTGGCGCCCGTCGCCCTCACCTTCTGGCCCCACCCGCGCCACGTGTGCGTCGCACCGGGCGAGCCCATGCTGGTGACCGGCCGCGACGCGCGCGACGCCCTCCTGGCCGACCCGCGGCACGGACTCGCCGGGGTGCTCGACCTCGAGTTCACCCTCGACTTCGCCCAGCACTCGGCCGAGGACTTCGTGCGGATCTTCCTCGTCGAGGGCCTGGGCATGCGCTGCATCGTGATGGGGGCGGACTCGCTGTTCGGGCGGGGGAATGAGGGCGACATCTCCACGATGCGGGAGCTGGGGGAGCGGTACGGCTTCGAAGTCATCGAGGCCCGCGTGCTCGGGGCCCCCGGGGACGCCCCTGAGCCCGCCGTCGACGACGCCCCCGCCCGCGTCTCCTCGAGCGCCGTCCGCGACGCGATCGAGAGAGGGGACATGGCCGCGGCCGCCCGGATGCTCGGGCGTCCCCACTTCGTCTCCGACGTCGTCCATCACGGCTTCAAGCGCGGGCGCGAGA
The DNA here is from genome assembly GCF_900163655.1 of Brachybacterium nesterenkovii. Classification (GTDB taxonomy): domain Bacteria; phylum Actinomycetota; class Actinomycetes; order Actinomycetales; family Dermabacteraceae; genus Brachybacterium; species Brachybacterium nesterenkovii. Next base: position 23,655 of record NZ_FWFG01000054.1, on the reverse strand, counting down.
TGGGGTTCCCGACGGCGAACCTCGGCCGCGCGCCCGACGGCATGGTCCCGTGCGACGGCGTGTACGCCGGCTATCTCACGGTGATCGAGCAGATCGCCGAGCATGCGGACCAGCCCGCGCTCGATCGGGCTCCCGCCACCATCTCGATCGGCACCAACCCGACGTTCGCCGCCGAGGGGGAGCGCGCCCCGCGCATGGTCGAGGCTTACGTCCATGGGCGCACGGACCTGGACCTGTACGGGGACACCGTGCTGCTCGAGTTCGTGGACCGGCAGCGGCCCACCCTGCGCTTCGACGGCGTCGACGCCCTGGTGGAGCAGATGAACGAGGACAAGCGTGTGACCCGCCGCACGCTGGCCGCCGACCCCCTCGGCCTGCACCTGCCCGGCTGATAACCTGGGCGAGCCGTCCATATCGGCCGCGGAGAGCACGCGCTTCTGCTTCGCAGAGACCGCACCCCCGCAGCGCCCTCGGCGCACGCATCGCCCCCAGATCCCGACGCTCATGCGAGCGAGATCCCTGGGGACGCGCGCGCCGACGCAGCGCCGCGGGAGCCGCTCGACCCAGAGAGCCCGGGAGAACCAGCCCCGGTGCGCCGCGCAACGACTGAAGGAGAAGCCAGTGGCCTTCGATACCGCTACCAAGCAGGACATCATCAAGGAGTACGGGACGCACGAGGGCGACACCGGTTCGCCAGAGGTCCAGATCGCGCTCCTGACCCACCGCATCATCTACCTGACCGAGCACCTCAAGGAGCACAAGCACGACCACCACACCCGTCGTGGTCTGATGCTGCTCGTCGGTCAGCGCCGCCGCCTGCTGAAGTACCTGCAGGCCGTCGACATCGAGCGCTACCGTTCGCTGATCCAGCGACTCGGCATCCGCCGCTGATCATCGCCGCCGCTCGTCCCCTCGGGGGCGGGCGGCGGTTCGGCGTCCGCCCCGGATGAGGGAGGGCGCGCCGCCCGCACCCGCGGACGCGGCACCGCAGAGAATAGGCCCCCGCCGGATCCGGCTCGGTCCTCGGCATTGGCCCGCGGAGCTCCTCGAGACGAGGGGACGCCGCAGGCGACTGGCGAAGATCGCGTCGCACCGCGAGGGCGCAGACCCACCGCAAGGAGAACCCCATGGCCATGGAAGGCCCTGAGATCACCGCGACCACCGCCGTCATCGACAACGGCTCCTACGGCAAGCGCGAGGTGCGCTTCGAGACCGGGCGCCTCGCCCGGCAGGCCGCCGGCGCCGTCGTCGTCTACCTCGACGAGGACACCATGGTGCTCTCGGCGACCGCCGTGTCGAACAAGCCCAAGGACCAGTTCGACTTCTTCCCGCTCACCGTCGACGTCGAGGAGCGCATGTACGCCGCGGGCCGCATCCCCGGCTCGTTCTTCCGTCGCGAGGGCCGCCCCGGCACCGATGCCATCCTGGCCTGCCGCCTCACCGACCGCCCGCTGCGCCCCGCCTTCGTCAAGGGCCTGCGCAACGAGGTCCAGGTCGTCCTGACCGTCATGGCGATGGACCCCGATGACGCCTATGACGTCGTGGGCATCAACGGCGCGTCCGCGTCGACCCAGATCTCCGGCCTGCCCTTCTCCGGCCCGATCGGCGGCGTCCGCGTCGCGCTCATGCCCAACGCCCAGGGCGGCCAGTGGGTCGCGTTCCCGACCTTCAGCCAGCTCGACGAGGCCGTCTTCTCGATGGTCGTCGCCGGCCGCATCGTGGGCGACGACGTCGCGATCATGATGGTCGAGGCCGAGGCCACCGACAACGCCTGGACCCTCATCAAGGAGCAGGGCGCGATCGCCCCGACCGAGGAGATCGTGGCCGAGGGCCTCGAGGCCTCCAAGGTCTTCATCCGCTCGCTGTGCGAGGCGCAGGCCGAGCTCGCCGCCAAGGCCGCCAAGCCCGTCCGCGAGTTCCCGCTGTTCCTGGACTTCCAGGACGACGCCTACGACATCGTCGCCGAGGTCGCCACCGAGCGCCTCGCCGAGGTCATGTCGATCGCGGGCAAGCAGGAGCGCGAGGAGCGCACCGAGGCTCTGCTGGCCGAGGTCAAGGCCGAGCTGGCCGAGCGCCTCGAGGGCCGCGAGAAGGAGATCTCGGGCGCCTTCCGCGCGCTGACCAAGAAGGTCGTGCGCCAGCGCGTCCTGTCCGAGGGCGTCCGCATCGACGGCCGCGGCCTCAAGGACATCCGCCAGCTCTCCGCCGAGGTCGAGGTCCTGCCCCGCGTCCACGGCTCGGCGCTGTTCGAGCGCGGCGAGACCCAGATCCTGGGCGTCACCACGCTGAACATGCTCAAGATGGAGCAGCAGATCGACTCGCTGTCGCCCGTCACGCACAAGCGCTACGTGCACCACTACAACTTCCCGCCGTTCTCCACCGGCGAGACCGGCCGCGTGGGCTCGCCCAAGCGTCGCGAGATCGGCCACGGCATGCTCGCCGAGCGAGCCCTCGTGCCGGTGCTCCCCAGCCGCGAGGAGTTCCCCTACGCGATCCGCCAGGTGTCCGAGGCGCTCGGCTCCAACGGCTCGACCTCGATGGGCTCCGTCTGCGCCTCCACGCTCTCGCTGCTGAACGCCGGCGTGCCGCTGAAGGCGCCGGTCGCGGGCATCGCGATGGGCCTCATCTCCGACACCGTCGACGGTGAGACCCGCTACGCGACCCTCACCGACATCCTCGGTGCCGAGGACGCCTTCGGCGACATGGACTTCAAGGTCGCCGGCACCTCCGAGTTCGTCACCGCGATCCAGCTGGACACCAAGCTCGATGGCATCCCCGCCTCGGTGCTCGCCGGTGCGCTGACCCAGGCCCGCGAGGCGCGCCTGCACATCCTCGGCGTGCTCAACGACGCGATCGACGAGCCCGACGAGATGAGCCCGAACGCCCCGCGCGTCCTCGCGGTCACCATCCCCGTCGACAAGATCGGCGCTGTCATCGGCCCCAAGGGCCAGATGATCAACCAGATCCAGGACGACACCGGCGCCCAGATCACCATCGAGGACGACGGCACCGTCTACATCGGCGCGACCGACGGCACCTCCGCCGAGGCGGCCCGCAGCGCGATCAACGCGATCGCCAACCCGATGGTCCCCGAGGTCGGAGAGCGCTACATGGGCACCGTCGTGCGCGTGGTCGACTTCGGCGCGTTCATCTCGCTCACCCCGGGCAAGGACGGTCTGCTCCACGTGACGCAGCTGCGCAAGCTCAACGATGGCAAGCGCGTCGAGAGCGCCGAGGCCGTCATCGCCGTGGGCCAGAAGGTCGAGGTCGAGATCCGCGAGATCGATGCCCGCGGCAAGATCTCGCTGGCCGTCGTCGAGGACGAGAAGACCGAGTCCGCGGACGCCGAGGCGCCTGCGGCCGAGTGATCCTGCGCCGTGCGCGCCCCTGACCGGAGCGCGGGCGGCAGGCAGTGCTGAGGGCGGCATCCCCATCCGGGGGTGCCGTCCTCGCGCATGTCCGGGCCGGTCGCAACGGCTAGGGTCGGCTCATGGAGCACCAGCCCCATTCCTCTCCGCTGCAGCGGGGCCGTCACGCCAGCGTGCCGCGGTGCCCGGGGCCGATGCCGACGGGCCGTCGGCATCGGGCGCGTCTGCTCGCGATCGGCGCCGGCATCGCCCTGTCCCTCAGCGGCTGCGTGAGCGCGGAAGCCTCGCGCCTGGCCGCGCAGATGGCGCAGGAGGTCGAGCAGGCAGCCGGCATCGCCGAGGCCACGGGCGAGGCGAGCACCGGTGCGGAGTTCGAGTCCTCCATCACGGTGACCGCGACGACCGACCCCGGCATCGGGCCGGGGGAGCTCGCACCCGTGACCGACGCCTGGCGCTCCGCGCTCGCGGACCCCGAGGCGCGCGAGCACTCCACGAGCCTGACGGTCGAGGGCATCGACGGCGGGCGCACCCTGCAGCTCACGGCGCTGCCGGAGGAGGCGGACACGACCCGGATGCTCGAGGCCTGGGATATGACGGGCTTCACGCGCCTGGCGGTCGAGCACCGAGGGCTGGGCGACGGCGGCCACCGCTTCACCGCCCACTTCTCCCAGGAGGTCGCGGACCCCGCCGCGGTGGATGCGGCCGAAGCCGCCCGCTGGGGCGGGGACGCACGGTTCGGGAGCGGCGAGGTCGTGGGGGAGCCCCGGCTGGAGACGGCGGACGGGGAGGACCACTCCGGACGGGTCGTGCTGGGAGGCGATCGGGACGCGGACGCGGTCCGCGCATGGCAGGCGGTCCTCGGGGCCGCCCGCGGCCACGACGGGGAGCCGATGACATCGACGGCCACCGTGTGGGAGGAGGGCGGCGCGGTCATGGCGCAGATCCACGTCTCCGAGCGCCGCGGTGGAGGGACGCCGACGCCCTCGCCGGGCGCCGCCGTCCCCGAGCGCGTGACGGGCCTGTGCGACGACGCCCACGACGCGGTCGCCGATGCCGTCGATCGGCGCGGCTACGCCGTCGAGTGCTCCTGGGAGGGGGAACGCGTGCTCGAGGAGTCGGGCCCCTGAGCATCGCGCCCGCGATCCGTGGGAGGATTCCGTGGTGCCTGTCGACCTCCCGATGACCTATCCGACGTCCGACCTGATCCTGTCCGAGACGGGATCCCTCGTGCGCCGCAGCATCCTGCCCGGCGGCGTGCGCCTGCTGACCGAGGCGGACCGCTCCGTGCGCTCGGTGACCGTGGGCCTGTGGATCCCGCGCGGATCGCGCGACGAGACCCCCGAGCACGCCGGCTCCACCCACGTGCTCGAGCACCTGCTGTTCAAGGGCACCGCCCGCCGCAGCGCGCTGGACATCGCGACCGCCTTCGACGAGGTGGGCGGCGAGTCCAACGCGGTCACGGCCAAGGAGCACACCTTCTATTACGGGCGCGTGCGCAGCGCGGACCTGCCGCTGGCGGTCGACGTGCTGGCCGACATGATCACCTCGGCCTCCCTGACCGATGAGTCCCTGGCCACCGAGCGCGAGGTGATCCTCGAGGAGCTCGCGATGGCCGAGGACGACCCCACCGACGTCGGCTACGAGACCTTCCTGGCCGACGTGCTCGGCCCCGACACCCCGCTGGGCCGGCCCGTCGGGGGGACCGTCGCGGCCGTCGAGGCCCTCGGGGTCGATGCGGTGCGCGCCCACTACGCCGAGCACTACCGGCCCGAGAACCTCGTGGTCACGGCCGTCGGCGATCTCGACCACGACACCCTGGCCGCCCTGCTCGCCGAGCGCCTGCGCGCAGGCGGCTGGGAGCTGGCCGAGGGGGCCCTGCCGCGCCCTCGCCGCGATGGCGCCCCCTTCGCAATGCCCGGCGGCGTCGACGTCGATGCCATCGTGCCGCACCGCCTGGAGCGGGAGACCGAGCAGACCCACGTCTACCTCGGCGGCCCGGGCCTGACCTCCACGAGCGCGGACCGCCAGATCATGAGCGTGCTCATGGCGATCCTCGGCGGCGGCATGTCCTCGCGCCTGTTCCAGAACGTCCGCGAGCAGCGCGGTCTGGCCTACTCCGTGTACTCCTTCTCCGGCGGCTACCGCGAGGCCGGCCTGTTCGGCCTGTACGCCGCATGCCGACCCGCGCGCGCCGCCCAGGTGGTCGAGCTGATGGCCGCTGAGGTCGCGCAGATGGCCCGCGATGGCGTGACCGACGCCGAGATGCGCCGCGCCCTCGGCCAGATCACCGGCACCCTGGCCCTCGGGCTCGAGGACACCACGTCCCGCATGGGCCGGCTGGGCACCGCCGAGCTGGTCCATGGCCGCTATACGAGCGTGGATGAGACGGTCGAGCGCATCGCCGCCGTCCGGGCGAGCGACGTGCAGGAGCTCGCCCAGCGTCTCGCCGCCTCGTTCACGACCCGCGTCGACGTCGGCCCGGCTGCCTGATGCTGCCGGCCCCGCGGCCCGACCGCAGCGGCCCCGCCGCCTGATCCCTGTTCGTCCCACGTCTGGAAGGACCCCCGCCATGACCGATCCGATCCCCGTCGCCGTCCTCGGAGCCCCCGGCCGCATGGGCTCCGCCGCCGTCCGCGCGATCGAGGCGGCCGACGACCTCGAGCTCGTCGCCGGCATCGGCCCCGATGACGACCGCGACGACGCCCTGCGCGCCGGGGCCCGCGTGGTCGTCGACCTCACGGTCCCCTCCGTCACCAAGGACAACGTGCTGTGGGCCGTGAGCAACGGCATCCATGCCGTCGTCGGCGCGACCGGCTGGACCGAGGAGTCCCTCGCCGAGGTCCGCGAGGCCCTCGGCGATGCCCCCTCCACCGGCGTGCTCATCGCCCCGAACTTCGCGATCGGCGCCGTGCTCGCCATGCGCTTCGCCGAGGTCGCCGCCCACTACTACGAGAGCGCGGAGATCGTCGAGCTGCACCACCCCGACAAGGTCGACGCCCCCTCGGGGACCGCGCGCCACACGGCCGCCGCGATCGCCCGCGGACGCGCCGCCGCGGGCCTCGGCGCGATGCCCGACGCGACGGCGAGCGATCCCGACGGCGCCCGCGGTGCCGTGGTCGACGGCGTCCACGTCCATGCGGTGCGCCTGCGCGGCCTCGTGGCCCATGAGGAGATCCTCTTCGGCGGCGTCGGCGAGCAGATGACCATCCGCCACGACTCCTTCGACCGTGCGAGCTTCATGCCGGGCGTGCTGCTGGGCGTCCGCGAGGTCGCCTCGCACCCGGGCCTGACCGTGGGCCTGGACGGGTACATGGACCTCGGCGCGCACTGACATGCGCGAGCGGCTCTTCCTCGGCGTCCTGCTGGTGCTGACCGCCCTGTTCTGCTGGGCGCTCGGCTGGATCGCCTGGGGCTTCGCGCGGGCGGGCACGGCGCTGGGATGGGGCTTCGCCCTCGCGATCTGCGCGCTGCTGGTGCTGACCGTGTGGGTCACCTGGCGCGAGGTGCTGTTCGGGCTCGCCGCCGCACGGCTCGGGCGGGCCTATCGCACCGACGCCGCCCCGGTGGAGCCGTCGGCGGACGCGACCGCGGATCCCCGGGCCGAGTTCGAGGCCGCCCGGGCCGCGGCCGAGGGGACGGGGGAGGGGGACTGGCGCTCCTGGTACCGCCTGGGCCTGGCCTACGACGCGCTGCGGGACCGCCGCCATGCCCGCGAGAGCGTGCGGCGGGCCATTGAGCTGGAGCGCGCGGGGCGCTGACGGTCCGGGTTGGCGGACTGCACCGTGCGGCGGACTGTTCCCGGGCGGCGCTGCGGAATGCGCGGCCGTGCCGCCGTCCCGCGGTGCTCGGCTCCCGCTAGGGCATCCCCGCCAGCCGCAGCAGCGCCGTGACCGCGGCCCCGGCGATGACCACCAGCAGGAACGGCGCCCGCCGCCACAGCAGCAGCGCGGCGACCGCGACCCCGAGCACGCGGGCGTCGAGCACGATCGCCTGCCCGCTGGTGAGCGTCTGCGTCGCCAGCAGGGCCCCGAGCAGCGCGATGGGCAGCAGGCCCGTGACGCGGGCGATCACGGGGCGCTCGAGCAGCTGCGGGGGCACCTGGTAGCCGAGCCACTTCAGGGCCACGCTCGCGAGGGAGGCGACGATCACGGCGATCCACAGCACGGTCGCGGTCATCGCTGCGCCTCCGCGGTGGCCGGTCGCTCATCCGGGGCTCCCGGCTCGCCCTCCGCCGCGCGCGCCGGGTGCGCGCGCGAGGCGCCCACGAGGCCGACGACGACGGCGACCGCCGCGGCCGCGAGCACCGGCAGGCCCGCCGGCAGCATCGGCGTGGTGATCGTCGCGACGAAGCCCGCGGCCACGGCGAGGGCCACGAGGTCGCGGCTGGCCAGACGCGGCCACAGCAGCGCCAGGAAGGCGGCCGCGGCCGCCCCGTCGAGCCCCCAGGCGCCGGGGTCGGCGATGTGCTGACCGGCCAGGGCCCCGATGAGCGTGAACAGGTTCCAGAAGATCCACACGCCGACGCCCGCCGCCCAGAACCCTGCGCGCCGGGCCTCATCGGTCGTGCCCGACAGCGCCGTCGCGGTGGACTCGTCGATCGTCAGATGGGCGCGCAGCAGGCCTCGGAGGCCCCCGCGGGGCAGGGTGCGCGCGAGCACCACCCCGTACAGGGTGTTGCGGATCCCCAGCAGCACCGAGGCCAGGACCGCTCCGACCGCGCCGCCCCCGCCGCCGATGACGCCGACGAGCGCGAACTGGCTGCCCCCGGAGAACAGGACGGCCGACAGCACCACCGCCTGCCACAGCGACAGGCCGGAGGCCGTCGCGAGGGCGCCGAAGGAGATGCCGTACAGGCCCGTCGCCAGGCCCACCGACCAGCCGCGGCGGCGGATCGCGGGGATCTCGTGGGCGGGATCGAGGGCAGTGCTGGTGCTCGCGGTCATGGCGAGGTCACTGTATCGGCGCGGCAGGTCGTGCGGAGCGGGAGCCCGGGCCGTGAGACCGTGGGGGCATGATCGACTCCTCCACCGTTACCTCCGCCGACTCCGCCGGACGGCCCGCAGCAGCATCCCAGGACGCCTTCTCCTTCACGGTCGACGCCCTCCTCATCGACATGGACGGCACGCTCGTCGACTCCACGCCCGCGGTGGTCCGCGCCTGGAACCAGGGGCTCGCCGAGCTCGGCAGCGATCGCACCTTCACCCACGACTTCCACGGCGTCCCGGCGCGCCAGTCGCTGCGCAGGGTCTTCCCGGAGCGCAGCGAGGAGGAGATCGACGCGGCGTTCGAGCACATCGAGGCCCGCGAGCTCGCCGACGTCGACGGCATCGAGATCCTGCCGGGCACCGAGCGCCTCCTGGCCGAGCTCGACGAGATCGAGCGCGAGCTCGGACGCCCCGTCTGGACGATCGTCACCTCGTGCACCCGCCGCCTCTTCGAGACGCGCTGGGCCACGACCGGACTTCCCCATCCAGACGGTCTCGTGACCGCGGACCAGGTCGAGCGGGGCAAGCCCGACCCGGCGCCCTACCTGCTGGGCATGCGGCGTCTGGGGGTCGCGGGGGAGCAGGCGCTCGTCCTCGAGGACTCCCTCGGGGGCCTCGCCTCGGGGCGCGACGCGGGCGCGCTGACCCTCGCGGTCACCACCACGACGCCGCGCGAGAGCCTCGCCCCCGTCGCCGACGCGATCGTCGGGACGCTCGACGACGTGACGGTGCGCGCCGTGGACGGCCGCCTCGAGGTGACGCGCCGAGCACGATGACGCACAGGCCCCGTTGACGGACGGGCCCCGGCGAGCTCCCGGGCGCGGCGGTGGTGGCCCGGGATGAGGCGCTCACCGCACCCCGAGGAGGTCCCGGCGCGCCCGGGGGAGGGGCTGAGGACCCTCGACTAGGGTGGGGCACCATGAGCGACATCGTCTTCCGGTCCGACATGACCGCCGATCTCGTCCGCTGCGCCGCCCGCGACAGCGACGTGATCTTCGCGGCCCGCGTCTCCACCCAGGGCGAGCAGTCCCTCGCGGCCGCCGGGACCGAGGCCACCGAGCGCGACCGGGGGCTCATCCGCTTCCTCATGCGCGACCGCCACGGCAGCCCCTTCGAGCACAACTCGTTCACCTTCTTCGTCGAGGCGCCGATCTTCGTGTTCCGCGAGTTCATGCGCCACCGCATCGCCAGCTACAACGAGGAGTCGGGCCGCTATCGTGAGATGCGCCCCGTGTTCTACACGCCCTCGCGCGAGCGCAACCTCGTGCAGGTGGGCAAGCCCGGCGCCTACGAGTTCCGCCCCGGCACCGACGAGCAGCACGAGATCGTCGAGCGCGAGATCCGCGAGACCGCGACCGCCGCGTTCGAGTCCTACCAGCGGATGCTCGAGTCCGGGGTGGCCCGCGAGGTCGCCCGCGCGGTGCTCCCGCTGAACCTGTACTCGTCGATGTACGTCACCATGAACGCGCGCTCGCTCATGAACTTCCTGTCCCTGCGCACCAAGCGCGAGGACGCCGCCTTCCCCTCGTTCCCGCAGCGCGAGATCGAGATGGTGGCCGAGAAGATGGAGACCGCCTTCGCCGAGGCGATGCCCCTGACGTACGACGCCTTCAACGCGGGCGGCCGCATCGCCCCCTGATCCGCCACCGCCCCTCCCGCCCCGCACCCGCGAGCACCGCACGACCCAGGAGATCCCCATGAGCAGCAGCGGCACGATCCCCGCCCGGCCCTTCGGGGCCAACGGGGTCGCCATGGTCACCCCGTTCACGCCGGATTCGGCCGCGCTCGACCTCGACGCCGCCCAGGCGCTCGCCGTCCACCTCGTCGAGCACGGCGTGGACATGCTGGTGCTCGGCGGGACCACGGGGGAGTCCCCGACCACGTCCGACGAGGAGAAGCACGCGATCGTCCGCGCGGTCCGCGAGGCCGTCGGCGACGAGCCGACGATCCTCGCCGGCGTCGGCACCAACGACACCCGCCACAGCATCGCGCTGGCCCGGGCAAGCGCCGAGCTGGGCGTCGACGGCCTCCTCGTCGTCACCCCGTACTACTCGAAACCCTCGCAGGAGGGCATCGCCCGCCACGTCGAGGGGATCGCAGATGCCACCGATGTGCCCGTGATGCTGTACGACATCCCGGGCCGCTCCGGCGTCCCGCTCGCGCTCGAGACGATCCTGCGCCTGGCCGAGCACGAGCGGATCCTCGCGCTCAAGGATGCCAAGGGCGACCTGGCCCAGGCCGCCGGCGTCATGGCGCGCACCGACCTGGCCTACTACAGCGGCGAGGACGCCCTGAACCTGCCGTGGATGGCGATCGGCGCCAGCGGCATCGTCTCCGTCGTCGGTCAGGTCGACCCGGAGCTCGAGAGCGAGGTCATCGCGGCCGTCGACCGCAGCGACCTCCCCCTCGCCCGCACGCTCCACACCCGCCTGTCCCCCCTCGTCGACGCGATCATGGGCATCATGCCCGGCGTCGTCGCAGCCAAGACCGCCCTGGCACTCCAGGGCGTGATCCCCCACGCCGCGGTCCGCGGCCCCCTCGCCCCGGCCGACGACGCGCAGACGCGCGCGCTCGCCGCGGTCCTCGAGGCGGCCGGCCTGATCGACGGCTCCACCACCACCTCCCGGAGGAACGCATGAGCACGCCTTTCGCGCAGCGCCAGAACCAGCCCCCCAAGCTCCGCAAGGACACGATGCGGATCATCCCGCTCGGAGGCCTCGGAGACGTGGGCCGCAACATGGCCGTCGTCGACTTCGACGGCCGTCTGCTCGTCATCGACTGCGGCGTCCTGTTCCCCGAGGAGTCCCAGCCGGGCGTGGACCTGATCCTGCCCGACTTCGACTACCTCAAGGACCGCCTTGACGACATCGCGGCGATCGTCCTCACCCACGGGCACGAGGACCACATCGGCGCCGTCCCCTACCTGCTGCGCCTCAAGCCCGACATCCCGCTGGTGGGCAGCCAGCTGACCCTCGCCTTCGTCGAGGCCAAGCTCAAGGAGCACCGCATCACCCCGCACACCCTCGCTGTGAAGGAGGGCGACACCGAGAGCTTCGGGCCCTTCGACTGCGAGTTCGTGGCGGTCAACCACTCGATCCCGGATGCGCTCGCCGTCTACGTGTCGACGGAGGCGGGCTCGCTGCTGCACACGGGCGATTTCAAGATGGACCAGCTGCCGCTGGACGGCCGCATCACGGACCTGCGCGCCTTCGCCCGCCTCGGCGAGAAGGGCGTGGACCTGTTCATGACGGACTCGACGAACGCGGAGGTCCCCGGCTTCACGACCTCCGAGCGGGAGATCGGCCCCGTCATCGACGGCATCTTCGGCCGGGCGACGCAGAAGATCGTCGTGGCCTCGTTCTCGAGCCACGTCCACCGCGTCCAGCAGGTGCTCGACGCCGCCGCGAAGCACGACCGCCGCGTCGCGTTCGTCGGCCGCTCGATGGTGCGCAACATGAAGATCGCCCAGGAGATGGGCTACCTGAACGTGCCGCCGAACGTGCTCATCGATGCCAAGAGGATCGGCGATCTGCCGGACGACCGGGTCGTGCTCATGTGCACCGGCAGCCAGGGTGAGCACATGGCTGCGCTGGGTCGCATCGCCAACCGCGACCACCAGATCTCGGTGGGCGAGGGCGATGTCGTGATCCTCGCCAGCTCGCTCATCCCGGGCAACGAGAACGCCGTGTTCCGCGTGGTCAACAGCCTCATGGCGCTCGGCGCCGAGGTGGTCCACCAGGGCAACGCGCGCGTGCACGTCTCCGGTCACGCGAGCGCCGGCGAGCTCCTGTACTGCTACAACATCATCCGCCCCAAGAACGTCATGCCGATCCACGGGGAGGTGCGCCACCTCATCGCCAACGGCAAGGTGGCCGAGTCCTCGGGCGTTCCGTCCGAGAACGTGGTGCTCGCGCACGACGGCTCCGTCGTGGATTTGAGGGACGGGGTCGCGAAGGTCGTCGGGGAGATCCCCAACGGCTACGTGTACGTCGACGGCTCGAGTGTGGGCGAGGTCTCCGAGACCGACCTGAAGGACCGCCGGATCCTGTCCGACGAGGGCTTCATCTCGGTGTTCGCCGTGGTCAACTCCGAGACGGGCATGCTCATCGCCGGGCCGGAGATCCACGCCCGCGGCGTGGCCGAGGACGATGCGGTGTTCGAGAAGGTCAAGCCGGAGATCGTCAAGGCGCTCGAGAAGGCCGTCGCGGAACATACGGGGCGCAAGGACACCTACCAGCTGCAGCAGGTGATGCGCCGCGTCGTCGGCCGCCACGTCTCGCGCCTGCGCCGCCGCCCGATGATCATCCCCGTCGTCGTCGAAGCGTGAGGCCGGAGTCCGGGTGCGAGGGACGAGCTCCCGGCGCAGGCTGAGCGCGAGGAGACGCGGCAGAGGGAACTGTCGTCGTCGAAGCGTGAGGCCGGACCGCTCGCCCTTCTGATCTGCCCGGTGCCCCGGGCGCTCCCCTCCGGGAAGCGCCCGGGGCGCATCACACCCCCGCGTCCCCGGCACCCGGGACGATGGACGGTACATTGACGTACATGGCGACACGTACGTCTTCCCCCGCACGTGCGTCGAAGGGCTCGTCCCGCACCTCCGGCTCTGCGCGCGCATCCGGAGCCCGGGCGCACGATCCCTCGACGCTCCCGCTCCCCGTGCGCGCCGTCCGCACCGGCTACCTGGCGCTGGCCCGCATGGTCGGCGGCATGGTCCGCGGCATCGGCGTCGCGCGCTGGGAGGTCGCCCACGATCAGCGGCGCGACGGCTACGCCCTGCTGCTCCTGCTGCTGGCCGCCCTCGTCGCGATCCGCGAGTGGTGGCAGGTGCCGGGCGCCTTCTTCGGCGCGGTGCACACGGTCACCGCGGGCACCCTCGGCATCATCTCCGTGGTGCTGCCGCTGCTGCTGCTGGGCTGGTCGCTGCGCATGTTCCGCCGCCCGGACCTGGTGCGCGCCAATACCCGCATCGCCCTGGGCATCGGGATCATCCTGACCGCGCTCGCAGCGATCGCCTCGATCGCGGCCCGCATGCCAGCGCCCGCCGACGGCATCGACGCCCTCGCCCGCGGCGGCGGCGTCCTGGGCTACCTGGCGGCCGCGCCTGTCGTCGCGCTGCTGCCCGAGGTCGCCGTGATCGTCCTCTACGCGGTGGTCGCCCTCTTCGGCGTGCTCGTGCTGACGGCCACGCCGGTGGAGTCCGTGCCCGATCGCCTCCGCGGGGCCTACGCGACCCTGGTGGGCCACAGCGAGGCCGAGGACGCCGAGCGCGAGGCTTTCGGTCTGCGCCCGCGCCGCACCGATCCCACGCAGGCGATCGCGGCGGAGGAGGCGCCGGCGACCAAGCGCCGCACGCCGCGCTCGAAGAAGAAGGACGCCGAGCGCGACCACGACGAGTTCGGGTACGTGGGCGACGAGGCCTTCGCCCGCGGCGTCGACGCCGACGCCCAGGCCGAGGAGCAGGGCGCCGGGTCCGACCGGCGTCGCCGGCGGCCGGCCCGCGGCGCGAAGGCCGAGCCCGCTGCGGCGGCCGCGGCGGAGAGCACCGAGGCCGACGCCGAGGTCTACGACGTCATCGCCGAGGAGAACAAGCGCCAGAAGACCTTCCCATCGGCGACGGCCCCGATGCCGAGCGGTGCGGGCTCCCGCGCCGCGGCGAAGGCCCCCCAGAAGCCGGCCCCGGCCCCGGAGCCGGAGGCCGAGCTCGTGCCGCCGCCCATGGGCGACCTTCCCCGTGCGGGCGAGCAGCTTGAGCTCGCGGGCGACATCGTCTACACCCTCCCCGACGCCTCCTTCCTCGTCGAGGGGCCCCCGCACAAGACGCGCTCGGAGGCCAATGACCGCGTGGTCGAGGCCCTCGGCGAGGTGTTCGAGCAGTTCGGCATCAACGCCGAGGTCACCGGCTTCACGCGCGGCCCGACGGTCACGCGCTACGAGGTGGAGCTCGGCACGGGCACGAAGGTCGAGAAGGTCACGGCCCTGTCCAAGAACATCTCGTACGCCGTCGCGAGCGCCGACGTGCGCATCCTCTCGCCGATCCCCGGCAAGAAGGCGATCGGCATCGAGATCCCCAACACGGACCGCGAGACGGTGGCCCTGGGCGACGTCCTGCGCTCCCCGGTGGCCACGCGCAACGAGCACCCGATGGTCATGGGCGTGGGCAAGGACGTCGAGGGCGGCTACGTCACGGCGAACCTCGCCAAGATGCCGCACCTGCTCGTGGCGGGCGCCACCGGCGCCGGCAAGTCGAGCTTCGTGAACTCGATGATCACGTCGATCCTCATGCGCGCCACCCCTGAGGAGGTCCGCATGGTCCTCGTGGACCCCAAGCGCGTGGAGCTCACGATCTACGAGGGCATCCCGCATCTCATCACCCCCATCATCACCAACCCGAAGAAGGCCGCGGAGGCCCTCGAGTGGGTGGTGAAGGAGATGGACATGCGCTACGACGACCTCGCGGCGTTCGGGTTCAAGCACATCGACGACTTCAACAAAGCCGTCCGCGCGGGTGAGGTGACGCCGCCTCCGGGCAGCGAGCGCCGTCTGGCGCCCTACCCCTACCTGCTGGTGGTCGTCGACGAGCTCGCGGACCTCATGATGGTCGCCCCGCGCGACGTCGAGGCCTCGATCCAGCGCATCACGCAGCTCGCCCGCGCGGCCGGCATCCACCTGATCCTGGCCACGCAGCGCCCGAGCGTCGACGTCGTCACCGGCATCATCAAGGCCAACGTGCCCAGCCGCCTCGCGTTCGCGACATCGTCGCTGCAGGACTCCCGCGTCATCCTCGACACCCCCGGCGCCGAGAAGCTGATCGGCCAGGGCGATGCCCTGTTCCACCCGATGGGCGTGGCCAAGCCGATGCGCGTCCAGGGCGCCTGGGTCAACGAGTCGGAGATCCACAAGGTCGTCGATCACGTCAAGGCGCAGATGAAGCCGAACTACCGCGAGGATGTCGCGGTCACGACGGCCAAGAAGCAGATCGACGACGACATCGGCGACGACCTCGACGTCCTGCTGCAGGCCGCCGAGCTCGTGGTCACGACGCAGTTCGGCTCCACCTCGATGCTCCAGCGCAAGCTGCGCGTCGGCTTCGCCAAGGCCGGTCGCCTCATGGACCTGCTCGAGTCCCGGGAGATCGTCGGCCCCTCGGAGGGCTCGAAGGCCCGCGACGTGCTGGTGCACCCGGACGATCTGGCCGGGGCGATCGCCCGCATCAAGGGCGAGGACGAGCCGCCGAGCGCCGCGCCCGCCGCGGAGCCGGCCCCGCACGGGGGAGAGGGCGGCCAGGACCGCTACGGCGAGGACCCGCTGGCCGACGACGGCACCGAGCCCGCCGTCGACTACTACGACGACATGGACGAGCCGTCCGACGACGATGAGGACGCCTGGGCCCTGACGGGCCGCTGAGCGCGCCCGGAGCCGCGGCCCGCATAGGACGCGGCGCAGGGGCGACCCGAGACGAGGAGACACGATGACGACGAGCAGCACCGCTCCCGAGCACCCGCCGGTGCCCCTGTGGAACATCGCCAACATCCTGACGATGGTCCGCTGCGTGATGGTGCCGCTGTTCGTGGTGGTCGCCGCGCTGTACGAGACCTCGGTCCCGGGCCGGTTCGTGGTCTGCGCGATCTTCGTGATCGCGATGGTCACCGACTTCCTCGACGGGCACCTGGCGCGCAGCCGCAACCTGATCACCGACTTCGGCAAGATCATGGACCCCATCGCCGACAAGGGCATGACCGGCGCCGCCTTCGTGATGCTGTCGGTCTGGGACTACGTGCCGTGGTGGATGACGATCCTGATCCTCGTGCGCGAGTTCGGCATCACGATCATGCGCTTCACGATCCTCAAGCACGGCGCGCTGCCCGCGACCATCTCCGGCAAGGCCAAGACGATGATGCAGTCGATCGCGATCGCGTTCTGCCTGCTCCCGTTCGAGCTGTGGTGGGAGCCCGCGCGCTGGATCGGGCTGGCACTGGTCGCGATCGCCTTCGTGCTGACGATGTGGTCGGGGGCGATCAACGTGCGCGACGGGCTGCGGCTGCGTCGCGAGGCCCTCGCCACGCTCTCATGAGCCCCTCCGCGCTCGCGGTGACCGCGGGCCCGGAGCCCGACGGCGGCGCGCGCGGTCGTGCGGCGCGCGAGGTCGTCGAGGCCGCCGCGGCGGCGGGACTGATGCTCGCGACCGCGGAGTCGCTGACGGCGGGCGCCGTCGTCGCCGCGCTGGTGGACGTGCCGGGCGCGAGCCGCTGCGTCGCCGGGGGAGCGGCCTGCTACACGTACGCGGCCAAGACGGCCGTGCTGGGCGTCGATGCGGACCTGCTCGCCCGCGAGGGGGCCGTGAACGCCGCCACCGCCGTCGCGATGGCGAGCGGCGCCCTCGCCGCCTACGACGCGGACCTCGCCGTCTCCACGACGGGCGTCGCCGGACCGGGGCCCGATGAGCGCGGCGTTCCCGCGGGGACGGTCCACCTCGCCGTCGCGGCGTCGCCGCGCGCGCTGATGCGCCTGCACAGTCGCGGCGCGGCCGGTGGGGCCGCCGAGACAGCGGTCGAGAACGGTGCGGACCGGGTGGTCGCAGATCGTGCGGACCAGCCGGCCTCGGACGACACGGACCGGGCGGTCGGGAACGCCGCGGACCGGTCGGTCGGGGATGGCACCGGGATCCTCGCCGTGCGTGAGCTGCGTCTCCCCGGGGATCGGCCCACGGTCCGCGCGGCGAGCGTCGACGCGGCGCTCGACCTGCTGGGAACGGCGATAGCGCAGGTCACGGGCTCCTGACGGCTCGCAGGGTCGCCGCCGCCCCGCAGCGGGACGTCCGCGGTGCGATATCCCCAGGACGCGTCCGGGACCTGCCCGTAGGATCCTCGGGAACACGTTGGCAGGGTTGCGCGTTGCACCGTTCGTGATGAGCACTTCTTCGAGCACCGCGCACCGTCCCGTCGTCCGACCGCTGGGCCGAGGGCCCGTCTCGCGGCCGACGGGGACCCGGCGTGCGGGAGGGCCCGCCGTGCGCGGGCCGCTCCCCGTCCCCGCCCGTCAGAAGCTCGCATCCGCACAGCCCCCGGCGCCCAGCGCGCCGCAGACCGCGAAGGGAGGTCGCCCGATGGTCGTCTTCCGCCAGGAGCTCGGCGACGTCCTGCGCGACGCCCGTCGCGCCCAGGGCCGCACGCTGCGCCAGGTCTCCTCGGACGCGCGCGTCTCCCTCGGCTACCTCGGCGAGATCGAGCGCGGACAGAAGGAGGCATCCTCCGAGCTGCTCGCCTCCGTCGCCGACGCGCTGGGCCTGCCGCTCTCGTACGTGCTGCGCGAGGTCTCGGACCGCATCGCTCTCGCCGAGGGCGTGGTCGTCCCCGACACCGTCCCCGAGTCGCTCGCGCGCGATGCCGGCGGCACGGAGCTGGTCGGCGCGCGCTGACCGTGCGCCGCAGCGAGTTCACCGCCCTGTCCGAGCACGTGTTCGGGCCCGTGCTCGCGCGCACCTACACCCTCGAGCTCGGCCTGGTCCCGTTCGGCGGCCGCACGGCCGCCGTCGCCCTCGACGATGGCGAGGACGTGCGGCGCGTGTGGACGGCGCTGTGCGATGAGATGGACGTGCCCGAGTCCCGGCGCTGGGAGATCCCTCCCGAGGAGCGCCGCCGCCGCTGAGCCGAGGTCGGGCTCCCGTTGCGCGCACGACGCCACGCGCGCGCCGATCCGCTCCCGTACCGGCCTGCGCTGACCCGCGCCGACCCGCTCCCGCACCTGCCGGTGTTCATGGCGGCCCGCGTCCACGGCGGCCGTCGCGCGACACGCCGGACGCTGCGCACGTTCGAACATCTGTTCGGGTATGGTGTCGACGTCGGCAGGACCCCGGGCGCAGCCCCGCGACACGCCCCGGGTCTCCTCCACATCCCTGCATCGTCCACATGCGACGGCCTCTCCGGCTCGTTCGTCAGACCCTCCGCCTAGCGTGGAATCACGGTCACCAGCTGCCGGAGCACCCGGCCCCGTGGAAGGAAAGACACAGACATGGCTGCATCGAAGTCCACCGCCTCGGCAGGAGCCAAGGGCTCCGCCCCCACCTCGGCGCTCGACGCCGCGCTCGCCCAGATCGACCGCCAGTTCGGCAAGGGATCGATCATGCGCCTGGGCGACGAGACCCGTCCCCCGGTCGAGGTGATCCCCACGGGCAGCGTCGCGCTGGACGTCGCGCTCGGCATCGGCGGTCTGCCGCGCGGCCGCATCGTCGAGGTCTACGGCCCCGAGTCCAGCGGCAAGACCACGGTCGCCCTGCACGCGGTCGCGAGCGCCCAGCGCAACGGCGGCATCGCCGCGTTCATCGATGCCGAGCACGCCCTGGACCCGGAGTACGCCAAGAAGCTCGGCGTCGACACGGACGCCCTCCTGGTCTCCCAGCCCGACACGGGCGAGCAGGCCCTCGAGATCGCCGACATGCTCGTGCGCTCGGGCGCCCTGGACATCATCGTCATCGACTCGGTCGCGGCCCTCGTGCCCAAGGCCGAGATCGAGGGCGAGATGGGCGACTCCCACGTGGGTCTGCAGGCCCGCCTGATGTCGCAGGCCCTCCGCAAGCTCACCGGCGCCCTATCCTCGACCGGCACCACCGCGATCTTCATCAACCAGCTGCGCGAGAAGATCGGCGTGTTCTTCGGCAGCCCCGAGACCACCACCGGTGGCAAGGCCCTGAAGTTCTACGCCTCGGTGCGCATGGACATCCGCCGCATCGAGACGCTCAAGACGGGCACCGACGCCGTCGGCAACCGCACGCGCGTCAAGGTGGTCAAGAACAAGATGGCCCCGCCCTTCAAGCAGGCCGAGTTCGACATCCTCTACGGCGAGGGCATCTCCCGCGAGGGCGGTCTCATCGACCTGGGCGTCGAGCACGGGATCGTCCGCAAGTCCGGCGCGTGGTTCACCTATGAGGGGGACCAGCTGGGCCAGGGCAAGGAGAACGCCCGCCAGTTCCTCAAGGACAACCCGGATCTCGCCGTCGACATCGAGCACAAGATCCTGCGCACCCTCGGCGTGGGCGCCTACGCCCAGGAGCCCGAGAGCGCGGATGTCGACTCGGCTGCCGCAGACGGCCTCGGCGAGGACGAGTTCCTCGACGAGGACGTCCCCGCGACGATCTGATCGGCGCGGTGGGAACGGACAGCGCGGGCGACGGTCCTGCGGCCCGGCCCGACCGGGACAGGGCCGTCGTCGCGGGGCTGCGCCGCCGCACCGACGAGGTGCTCGCGGCGGCGCCGGCACCGGTCACGGCCGAGGAGGCCGCCTTCGACCGTGCCGTCGTGGTCGAATGCCGCTACCTCATGCGCCTGCTGTCCTCGCGTCGTCGCTCCGAGGGAGAGATGCGCGAGCGCCTGCGCCAGCGGGAGGTGCCGCGCGACGTCGCCCACGAGACCATCGCCCGTACCCGGCGGGCCGGACTCATCGACGATGCCGCCTTCGCCCGCGACTGGGTGGCCCAGCGCCGCCAGCTGCGCGGACTGTCGGACGAGGCCCTGCGCCGCGAGCTCGAGGCCAAGCGCGTCGCGTTGGAGGACATCGCCACGGCGCTCGCGCTCGGCGTCGAGGACGAGGAGGAGCGGGCGCGCCGCCTGGTCCGCGACCGCCTCGTGCGCGAGGAGCGCGCCCTGGCGGACGACGCCGACGGCTCGGTCCGCGGCAGGGTCGCCCGACGCCTCGACGCTCACCTGGGGCGCAAGGGCTATGACGGTGCTCTCGCGCTGCGCGTGATCTCCACCGAGCTGCGCGCCCTGACCGGTCGCTGAGGCCCGTGCCCCCGTACCCTGGTCGCACTATGTCGAGCACCGCGACCGCCCCGAACCTCGCCCCGCAGCCCCAGCCCGCGGCCACTGCGGCACCGCACCCCGGCCCCATGCAGGGCGCGGATGCCGCCGCAGGCGCCCGCGGCACCTACCATGTGCGCACCTTCGGCTGCCAGATGAACGTCCACGACTCCGAGCGCCTCACGGGGCTGCTCGAGGACGCCGGGTACGCGGCCGCTCCCGACGGCGCCGATGCGACGGCGGGCGAGGTCGACGTCATCGTGTTCAACACGTGCGCGGTGCGCGAGAACGCGGCGAACAAGCTCTACGGAAACCTGGGCGCCCTGCGCCCGGCCAAGCGCGCCAACCCTGCTCTGCAGATCGCCGTCGGCGGCTGCCTCGCGCAGAAGGACCGCGCGACCATCGTCGAGAAGGCGCCGTGGGTGGACGTCGTCTTCGGCACCCACAACATCGGCTCTCTGCCCGTGCTCCTGGACCGGGCGGCGCACCGACGCGAGGCGCAGGTCGAGATCCTCGAATCCCTCGAGGTGTTCCCCTCGACCCTGCCCACCCGGCGCGAGAGCGTCTACGCGGCCTGGGTGTCGATCTCGGTGGGGTGCAACAACACCTGCTCCTTCTGCATCGTCCCCTCCCTGCGCGGCAGCGAGAAGGACCGCCGTCCCGGTGACGTGCTCGCCGAGGTCCGCGACGTCGTCGCCTCCGGCGCCACCGAGGTCACGCTGCTGGGCCAGAACGTCAACTCCTACGGCGTCGAGTTCGGCGACCGCGGCGCCTTCGCGAAGCTCCTGCGGGCCTGCGGCGAGATCGAGGGGCTCGAGCGGATCCGCTTCACCTCGCCCCACCCGGCGATGTTCACCGACGACGTCATCGACGCGATGGCCGAGACGCCCGCTGTGATGCCGTCGCTCCACATGCCCCTCCAGTCCGGCTCGGACGCGATGCTGAGGGCCATGCGCCGCTCCTACCGCTCCCGGAAGTTCCTCGGGATCCTCGAGAAGGTGCGCGAGCGGATCCCGCACGCCGCGATCACCACGGACATCATCGTCGGCTTCCCCGGCGAGACGGAGGAGGACTTCCAGCAGACCCTCGACGTCGTCGAGGCCTCCCGTTTCGCGAGCGCCTTCACCTTCCAGTACTCGATCCGGCCCGGCACCCCGGCAGCGACCATGCCCGATCAGATCCCCAAGGCCGTCGTGCAGGAGCGCTTCGAGCGCCTCATCGCGCTGCAGGACCGCATCACGGCCGAGGAGAACGAGCGCCTCGAGGGGAGCGCGGTGCAGGTGCTCATCGCCGAGGGCGAGGGGGACCGGGACCGCGAGACCCACCGCCTGTCCGGGCGCGCCGAGGACAACCGCCTGGTGCACCTGTCCCTCCCCGCCGGCCTCCCGGAGGCGGAGCGTCCGCGCCCCGGGGACGTCGTCACCGCCGTCGTCACCCGCGGTGCCCCGCACTACCTCATCGCCGACTCGGCCCTGGAGCTGCCCGCCTGGAACGCGGAGCCGGAGCGCTTCTCCGTCCGCCGCACCCGCAGCGGCGACGCCTGGGAGGCCCGCACGGATCCGGCGGCCGACGCAGCCTCGTGCGGGACCGGATCACCCGCTCCCGCTGGACCCGTCGGGCTCGGCATGCCGACGCTGCGGCGCGGCTGAGCAGGAGAGTTTAAGCGGGCCGTCGGCGTATCGAGGAGCGCTGCGCGCTCTCAGGCGTCGAGCTCGTCGATCGAGGAGCCCAGGCGCTCCTCCAGATCGTGGAAGAACGCGATGATCGTGGTGAGGGAGCACTGGATCGCCCGGTCGATCTGCTCGTCCAGGCACCCGGTCGCGAAGTCCGTGGCGACCTCGCCGTACATGCCCAGGACGGTCTCGGCCTCGCGGCGCACGTACACCTTGGGCCACACGTGGTTCATGTTCCACTCGTTGCACAGCTTGACCATCTCGACCTTGCGGGCCACGTCGACCGAGTGGTTCCAGCGGGCGCGGGTCTGCAGGATCGTGCCCTCCTCCCCGGCCAGCAGGAACAGGAACGGGTAGGAGTCGAAGCGGGCGCGGAGGATCTGCGGGTGCTCCTCGTCCTCGACGAAGGCGTACCCGTGGCGCTCGAGACAGGCCTCGACGCGCGCGAGCGAGAGGGCCTCAAGGCCCGCTCCGTCCTGCTCGGGAAGGCGGAAGTCCATCGGCGAGGTCACGGGGGCTCCTTGGGTCAACGGTGTGCGGGCGGGTGAACGCGTGCGGGGCGGTGCGCGGTGCGGGCCGCCGCCAGACAGCCGGGCGTGTGCGCATGCGCTACGAGCGGCCACCATACCCCCGGGTACGGAGATGCAGGCCTGTCAGGCGAGCTCACCGCCGAGGCGCCGGTCACGCAGGGATCGACCGCGCGCGACCTCAGCGCGCACGGCCCGCAGCCCGCGCGCACGCTCCGCAGGACATGCTCATGGTGCGCGGCAGGAGTGGATGCCGGCAGCCCGCGCGTCCGGTCCGCGGCAGGCGTGGATGCCCCGGCTCCGTGCAGGCACGTAGATTGCTCGCATGCCTGCTGCTCTGCTCCTCGCCGTCGTCGGCGCCACCGCCACCGGCAAGTCGGACCTCGGCATCGAGCTGGCCCTCGCGCTCGACGGCGAGGTCGTCAACGCCGATGCGCTGCAGCTGTACCGGGGCATGGACATCGGCACCGCCAAGGTGACCGATGCCGAGCGGCGCGGCGTGCCCCATCACCTCCTCGACGTGCTCGACGTGACGCAGGAGGCGAGCGTCTCCGCCTACCAGCGCGAGGCCCGGGCGGTGATCGACGCGATCCGGGGGCGCGGTCGCGTCCCCATCGTCGTCGGCGGCTCCGGGCTGTACGTCCGGGCGCTGCTGGACGACATCGCCTTCCCGCCCACCGACGCGGCCGTCCGCGCCCGCCTCGAGGAGCGGATCGCGCACGAGGGCGCCTCGGCCCTGCACCGGGAGCTGACGGCGACAGATCCTGCGGCCGCGGAGCACATCGGGCCCGAGGACGCCCGTCGGATCGTGCGGGCTCTCGAGGTCGGCGAGATCACCGGCGGCAGCTTCCGCGCCTACCTGCCGCGCGAGCAGTACCTCGACGCCGCGACGATCCAGATCGGGGTGCGCCGCGACCGCGCCGTGCTGCACGAGCGGATCGCCCGGCGCGTGCACGGCATGGTGCGCGACGGGCTGCTCGAGGAGACGCGCGCCCTGCGCGAGCGCGGGCTGGACCGGGGGCGCACGGCCCGCCGGGCGATCGGCTACGAGCAGGCCCTGGCCGTCCTCGACGGCGCGATGTCCTGCGAGGACGCGGTCGAGTCCACCATCACGGGCACCCGCCGCCTGGTGCGCAAGCAGGACACGTGGTTCCGCCGCGACCGACGGGTGCGCTGGCTCGACGTAGACGCCGCCGAGGACCCGGCGGCGCTGCGCCATGCGGCGCTCGCCCTCGCGGATCTCTGAGAGTCACTGCGACTGCGACTGCGACTGCGACTGCGACTCTGGCTGGGGCTGGGACTGGGGCTGGGGC
>NZ_FWFG01000031.1 GCF_900163655.1 Brachybacterium nesterenkovii | reverse complement strand
CCACCGATCAGACCCCCGCCGAACAGGAGTGTTGCTTCGACGCTATGACACCACCATCTACCAGTCACTGTTCATCGAGGGCCGCGGGGCGCTGAAGCGGGACCTGGTGACCTGCCTGCGCACCGGCAGGGCTCTGCGCTCGCCGCGTGAGCGTTCGCGGAACAAGCCCCATGGCCATGTCACCGCCGATGTCGTGATCAGCGAACGGCCCGCGGAGGCCGCGGATCGGGCTGTTCCCGGCCACTGGGAAGGCGACCTGATCATCGGCACCGGCCGCTCCGCGATCGGCACCTTGGTCGAACGCCACAGCCGCGCCACGATCCTGGTCCATCTGCCTCGCTTGGAGGGCTGGGGCCAGACGCCGCCGGTCAAGAACGGCCCCTCGCTGGGCGGTTACGGTGCGGTCGCGATGAACACCGCGCTCGCCGCGTCGATCACCGCTCTGCCGCAGCAGCTGCGCAAGACCATCACCTGGGACCGCGGCAAGGAACTATCCGCTCACGCCACCTTCGCCCTGGAGACCGGCACGAAGGTCTACTTCGCTGACCCCCACAGCCCATGGCAGCGGCCCAGCAACGAGAACACCAACGGGCTGCTGCGTCAGTACTTCCCCAAGGGCACCGACCTGTCCCGCTGGACAGCAGAAGATCTGGAAGCCGTGGCCCACACCCTAAACAACCGCCCCCGCAAGACCCTCGGCTGGAGAACACCGGCCGAGGTCTTCGAAGAGCAACTACGATCCTTGGAAGAAGCCGGTGTTGCGACGACCGGTTGAACCTGCCGTGGCTCCGACCAGCAGAGCGATGTCAGCAGTTGGCTTTCCATCTCAGCGGTGCCGCTGGAAGGATGCCCACCGGCAAATCCCGCACCTCGTGGATTGCGAGCGTTGCGAGCGAGAGCGTGCCTACGCGAAGGAGAATTGTGATGGACGTTGACCTGCTGGTGATCGGCTGGGGCAAGGCAGGCAAGACCCTGGCGGGGCGCTTCGCGGCCGCCGGCAAGACCGTGGCGCTGGTGGAGCGCTCGCCCGAGATGTACGGCGGCACCTGCATCAACATCGGCTGCGTGCCGACCAAGGACCTCGTCGTCTCGGCCGAGGAGCGTCGCGACTCCGACGACCCGCAGGAGTTCTTCCGCACCGCCGTCGCCGGCCGCGACGCGCTGATCGGCACGCTCAACGCCGCGAACCACCAGATGCTGGAGAAGCCGGGCGTCACCCTGGTGGACGGCACCGCCCGGTTCACCGGCCCGCGGACGGTCGTCGTCGACACCGCCGAGGGCCAGGTGGAGCTCACCGGCGAGACCGTGGTGATCGGCACCGGTGCGACCTCGCGCCGCGTCGACCTGCCCGGCTTCGACTCACCGCGGGTGTTCGACTCGACCACCATCCAGCACATCGACCCGCTGCCCGAACGGCTGGTGATCGTGGGCGGCGGCTTCATTGGGCTGGAGTTCGCTAGCATGTTCACCCACTTCGGCTCCAAGGTCACCATCCTCGACCGCGGCGAGGAGTTCCTTCCCCGCGTCGACCGGGACGTGGCCGAGGCCGTGAGGCAGACCCTGCTCGACATGGGCGTCACCATCGAGCAGGGCGTCCGGCCCACGTCGCTGGACGACGACGGCACACACGCCGTGGTGCACACCACCAAGGGCGATTTCGCGGCCGAGGCCGTGCTGGTGGCCGCCGGACGCGTGCCGGTCACCGGCGAGCTGGGCCTGGAGGCCGCCGGCATCGAGGTGGACGAGCGGGGCTTCGTCGTCGTGGACGACCAGCTGCAGACCAGCGTCCCCGGTGTGTACGCGGTGGGCGACGTCAACGGCGGCCCGCAGTTCACCTACATCTCGCTGGACGACAACCGCATCGTGTGGGACGCGGTGATGGGCCAGGGCACGCGCCGCCGCAGCGACCGCGTGGCGGTGCCGAACACCACCTTCATCACCCCGCCGCTGTCGATGGTGGGCATGGACGAGACCCAGGCCCGCAAGTCCGGCCGCAACGTCCTGATGGCGAAGAAGGAGGTGGCGAAGATCGCCGCCATGCCCCGGCCGAAGATCGTCGGCGAGACCCACGGCCTGTTCAAGCTGTTCGTCGACGCCGACAGCCAAGAGATCCTCGGCGCGACGATCTTCTCCATCGACTCCCAGGAGCTGGTCAACATGGTCGCCCTGGCCATCCGGCTGGGCGCCAAGGTCTCCGACCTGCGCGACGGGATCTGGACCCACCCGTCCAGCACCGAGGCCTTCAACGAGGTGCTCGGCACCCTGGAGCCATTGGCCTGACCGCTCAGGCACGAGTACGCCCTCCGACCCGATGGGTCGGAGGGCGTTCTGCTTCGACGGGGGCGGTCGGGCCCGGCGTCCGGCCCCGCCGCCGACGCAGGCACCGCATGTCTTGGGGGCTGACGGGGCCTACCCCCGGTTCGTGGACACGGGGGTTGTTTACGCTGCGAGCGCCAGC
>NZ_FWFG01000036.1 GCF_900163655.1 Brachybacterium nesterenkovii | reverse complement strand
GAAGACCTCGACCCTCACCCCGACACCGACGCGCCGCCCCAGGTCGCACCACAGCTACACCCTCATCTGTGAAGAGCCACTCATCTCCGGACGCCTCGCGAACAAACTGCCACTGACCACCATCGTCACCGGCTATGCGGCACTCTCGCTTCTTGCAGTTGTGGTGGCAGGGCTTCTGACCTTCCGGCACCGGGCAAGCCACTAGATCGGAACAGGCCGCTGCAGCGTTTGGGTATGAATCGGCTCCACAGCCGTGGCCACGGCTGTGGAGCCGATCGGGACCGCACCCCGATGTCAATCGACGCTGATGCTCTAGGAGGTCTCGCCGGGCAGCTTGTACGCGATCACGTCGACGTTCTGGATGCTCGGTTCGGTGCTGAACAGATCTGCTCCCTGCGCAGCGAGTGCCTGACCGACACCACCCGAGAGGTGGGTCTGACGGGCCTCGTCGTCGGGGAACACGTCGAAGATCCCGAAGGTCGATTCGTCGAACTGCAGAGCGAACCAGGCCCGCGTACCCTCCTCCTGCTCGACGATGGGACGGGCGCTGCGGAGAAAGTCCGCGACGTCCTCCTCCTTCCCGGGCTTGGCGTGCACGATGACCGACAATGCAGAGTTGATCATGGTTTCCTCACTTGTCCTGGCTGAACAGCTCGATGATCGCGGCGCAGAAGGCCGGGAGATCCTCGGGCGAGCGGCTGGTGATTAGGTTCCCGTCGCGTGCCACCTCTTCGTCGACGACGTTCGCTCCGGCATTGCGCAGGTCGGTGCCGATGCTCGGGTACGAGGTCAGCGTCCGACCCTCCACGACACCGGCCTCGATCAGCGTCCACGGTCCGTGGCAGATCGCGGCAACCGGCTTGCCGGCGACCGTGACATCGCGCACGAATCCGACTGCGTCGGTGTCCATCCGCAACTGGTCGGGGTTGACCGTCCCGCCGGGAAGCAGCAGGGCGTCGTAGTCGTCGGCCGAGGCGGACTTCACCAGGGCATCGACCGGAAATGTTCCGGCCTCGTCCAGGTCGTTCTTGCGGGCCTTGATCTCGCCCTCGTGCAGCGACAGCAGCTCGGTCGTGGCCCCGGCGTCGTGAAGAGCCTGTCTGGGCTGTTCGAGTTCTACGCGCTCGACGCCGTCCGCGGCCAGGATCGCGATCCGCTTGCCATGCAATTCATCTGCCATGTTCCGCTCCGTTCTGCGAAAGTTGACGGCCTGCCCTTGCGGGCGAGCCGCACGCTGTCCGTACCGGGTAGCGTGGTTCGGGTGCAGTCGTCGTTGCGCTCATCTAGGTTCCGGCAGGTGGTGGCTGCCGATTCTCGGTCCGGGTCCTGGGAGTCAGTGAAGAAGCTTCGGTCCGGAGGTCGACGATGACGTACCGCCATTGACGGTTGCCCTTCTTCACTAGGGCCTGGCCGGACGTGAGCGTCTGGCCCGTCAGCCAGCTTAGGCCTCGTTCGTCAGGGACGGGGCCGCACGTGGCTATCTCGTCCGAAATGCCGGAACGCCGGTGCTTCGGGGACACGAGAACGGCGCGGAGCGCCTGCTGACCGAGTTCCGCATGCACGCGGCGTGGATTCTCGATCGGGCGACGCAGGTTGCTCGTCCGATGCGCCCGTTGCGTGGGGTCATTGCCCTCATCGCAGCCTTCCGACTCTCACCCCAGGGAGGCGGTCTCCTGCAGCGCAGCCTCGAGGTACGGTGCCGATGCACCGGCTCCGGACGAGGCGACCTGCGCGGGGGTGCCTGAGGCGACCACAGTGCCGCCGTCGTCTCCCGCGCCGGGTCCGAGGTCGATGACGTGGTCGGCTGCGGCGACCACGCGCATGTCGAGCTCGACCGCGACGACGGTGTTGCCTGCTTCTACGAGGGTCTGTAGATGGGCCACGAGCCGGTCGGAGTCGGCGCAGTGCAGTCCCGAGGTCGGCTCGTCCAGGACGTAGAGAGTGTCCCCGCGCTGGGAACGTTGGAGTTCGGTGGCGAGCTTGACGCGCTGCGCCTCACCACCAGAGAGCTCGGTCGCCGGCTGCCCGAGACGCAAGTAGCCCAGGCCCACGTCGATCAGTGCCGTAAGCGAGCGCATGATGTCGAACTCGCCGTCGAAGAACTCGTGCGCCTCCTCGACGCTCATGGCGAGGATCTCCGCGATGTTCCGGCCACGCCAGAGGATCTCCAAAGTGCTGGACTGGTAGCGGGTTCCGTGGCAGTCGGGGCACTCGGTGTAGACCGAGGGGAGGAAGAGCAGTTCCACCATGACCGACCCCTCGCCCTCGCAGGTGGGGCAGCGGCCGCCGGTGACGTTGAAGGAGAATCGGCCCGGCTTATAACCCCGCGCGCGAGCCTCGGGCGTCTCGGCGAACCTCCGCCTCACGTGGTCGAACAGGCCGGTGTAGGTGGCGACGTTCGAGCGCGGGGTGCGGCCGATGGGCTTCTGATCAATGCTCACGACGCGGCGCACCCCAGAGAGGTCTCCCTGGACCGTTCCCTCGAGCTCCTCGGGCTCGTCCGACAGCAACAGCTCGTCCCCCTCGGCGGCCGCAGCGTCGTCCGCCTGGACAGCCCGCCCCAATCGCTCCCCGAGCAGCGCAGGTAGTGCCTGGCTGACCAGGCTCGACTTGCCCGATCCGGAGACTCCGGTGACGGCGGTGAACACCCCGAGCGGAAAGGAGATCGACACGCCCCGCAGGTTGTTGCGCGTGACGTGCTCAAGCTGCAGCCATCCCTGCGGCTCCCGGGGCGTCCGCCGGGGCAGGCCGCTGCCCCCGAAGACATAGCCGCGGGTGACGGACTCCTCCACCTCTGCGAGCCCTTCGGTGGGCCCGCTGTAGACGACGCGTCCGCCGCGCTCGCCCGCACCGGGCCCGATGTCGACTAGCCAGTCCGCGTGCCGCATCACGTCCACAGAATGCTCCACGACGAACAGGCTGTTGCCTCGGCGCTTGAGTCCGTCGAGGATGCCGAGCAGGGCGCTGACGTCCTGCGGATGGAGCCCCGCGGAGGGCTCATCGAGCACGTAGACCACACCGAACAGTTCGGAGGTCAGCTGGGTCGCGAGCCGCAGTCGCTGTAGCTCCCCACCGGAGAGGGTGGGGGTGGTGCGGCTCAGGGAGAGGTACCCCAGACCGAGGTCGATGATGGGCCGCAGCCTGTTGACGAGCTCCGCGCCCAGGCGCGCTGTCGCGGCCAGCTTCTCCACCGAGTGGTTCGGCGTCCTGCGCACGTCGGGGGCTGCCTCATGGGCTGATCCGCCAGCGTCGACGCGCTGCTGCACAGCGTTGCGTCGGGCTGCCTCGTCCAGTGCCTGGCCGGCAGTCTCGGTCCCGTCGGGATCGCCGGTGGCCCGCGCGACTGCCTCCTCGATCAACGTCGAGAGCTCCGCGAGGGGCAGATCGGAGAGATCAGCGACATCGAGGCCCTCGAAGGTCACCGACAGAGCCTCCGGCTTCAGCCGCTTGCCGTGGCAGGCAGGGCAGGGCGCGGCCGTGAGGAACTGTGCCACGCGCCGCTTCATCGACCCGCTCTTGGTGTTCGCGAACGTGTCGAGCACGTACCGGCGCGCACCGACGAAGGTGCCCGAGTAGCTCGGCTCGACGCCAGCCGCGATCGCGGCCCGGGCCTCGGCGAGCGTCAGGCGCGAGTGGACCGGGACGTACGGCGTCTCGTCCGTGTAGAGGATCCAGTCCCGATCCTCCTTCGGCAGATCCTTCCAGGGCACATCGACGTCGTAGCCGAGCGCGACGAGCACATCGCGCAGCTGATGACCGTGCCAGGCCGTCGGCCAGGAGGCGATGGCCCGCTCGCGGATCGTCAATGAAGGGTCCGGCACCATCATGTCCTCGGTGACCTCGTACACCCGGCCGATGCCGTGGCACTCCGGGCATGCGCCCTGCACGGTGTTGGCGGAGAAGTCCTCGGCGTAGAGCATCGGCTGATCATCGGGGTAGTGGCCGGCCCGGGAGTAGAGCATGCGCACCAGCGAGGAGAGCGTGGTGATGCTGCCCACCGAAGAGCGCGCGCTACGGCCGCCGCGCTGCTGCTGAAGAGCGACGGCCGGCGGCATGCCCGTGATGGAATCGACATCCGGGACGCCGGCCTGGTCGATCAGGCGACGAGCGTACGGAGCGACCGACTCCAGGTAACGGCGCTGGGACTCCGCGAACAGGGTTCCGAAGGCCAGGGAGGACTTGCCTGAACCCGAGACCCCGGTGAACACCACCAGCGCGTCGCGGGGCACCGTGAGGTCGATGTCCTGGAGGTTGTGCTGGCGAGCGCCCAGAACACGCACGTCCGGTTGGATGGGCGAGGAATCCGCCGTTGAGGGGGTGGGAGCTTTGGCCATGCCAGGGAGACTAGCAACGCGGTCCGCCGATCGCGTCGGAGCGCCACCTGTCCTGGCCGGCCCCCATCTGCGGCATTCACTACTGGAACGGTGGCCCGCACAGCTGTGGAGGATGGACTCGTGGGTGGCCTAAGCTCGACGAGAGCCGAGGTCGCGGGCGACGGGCATCCAAATGACCGTGGCACTTCCGCGACCGGGTCATCCACAACTGGAGGAGATCGTCATGGCAAGCAGCAACCGCGCCGTCGTGTTCCAGAACGTCAAGGACATGCGCGTCGAAACCCTCGACTTCCCGAAGCTCGAGATGCCGAACGGCAAGAGCGCCCCGCACGGCGTCATCCTCAAGATCGTCGCCACCAATATCTGCGGCTCCGACCTGCACATCTACCGCGGTTCCTTCCCCGTACCCCAGGGCATGGTGATGGGGCACGAGATGACCGGCGAGGTCGTCGAGGTCGGCTCCGACGTCGAGTTCCTCTCCGAAGGCGACCTGGTCTCGGTCCCCTTCAACGTCGCCTGCGGCCGATGCCGCAACTGCCGCGCTCGCCACACCGAGGTGTGCGAGACCGTGAACCCCGACGTGTCCTGCGGCGCCTACGGGTTCAACCTGGGTGATTTCCAGGGCGGGCAGGCGGAGTACCTGTTCGTCCCCTACGCCGACTTCCAGCTGCTCCGCTTCCCGGACAAGGACCAGGCCATGGAGAAGATCCGTGACCTCGCCCTTCTCTCGGACATCCTGCCCACCGCGTTCCACGGCCTCATGGAGGCCGGGGCGAAGCCCGGCTCGACCGTCTACATCGCCGGCGCCGGACCTGTGGGACGCTGCGGCGCCGCGGCGGCCCGTCTCCTGGGCGCTTCCTGCATCATCGTCGGTGACTACCATCAGGACCGGCTGGACCTGGTGAAGAACAACGGCTGCGAGACCATCGATCTCAACCAGGACGTGCCGCTGACCGATCAGATCGAGGCCATCCTCGGCGAACCCATGGTGGACTGCGCCGTCGACTACGTCGGCAACGAAGCCCACGGGATCGGCCGCGAGGCCGAGGACATGAGCCCGGCCCACGCCATCAACCAGGTCATGGACGCCACCCGCGCAGGCGGTGCCACCGGCATCGTCGGCGTCTACGGCCCCGACCCGCTGGCCTCCTCCAAGGCCGAGCAGGAGGGAACCTTCTCGCTCGACTTCGGCAAGGTGTGGATCAAGTCGCCTCGGATCTCCGGCGGCCAGGCCCCGATCATGCACTACAACCGTGAGCTGATGATGTCGATCCTGTGGGACCGCATGCCCTACCTCAGCGACATGCTGAACACCAAGGTCATCAGCCTCGACGAGGCCCCCGACGCCTACGCGACGTTCGACACCGGTGCCCCGGAGAAGTTCATCATCGACCCGCATGGCATGATCCCCGCCTGATTTCGCGCCGTCGTCCCCGGCCCGCGACCATCGCCTCAGCGGCGGTCGCGGGCCGGCTCTCTGCACGGATCGGTTCTCGATGCCGATCCGGGCGAGGGCCGGCGTCGTACTCTGGTAGTCCAGACCGGTATGCAAGAGCGCACCAGCACGGACCAGCGAGCAGGGGCGTGATCATGGGACAGGAGAGCACCTCGCTGCCGCGCCTAACGTCCTTCTCGACTCGGAACGCCCCACGGGGCGACGAGGTCGACTACTGGCGCCAGGTCCGCCGGGAAGCGTACGTCTCAGTTCGGACCGATCCCGTCGGTGCCGGATTCGGCGGAGAGATCCGACTGGGCCAGTACGCCGACTTCCGCCTGTCCACCAAACGGGCCAGGGCCGAGGAGGTCAGGCGCTCCCGCAGCGACATCGCCCAAGCCCACGATGAGCAGGACTACCTTTACTTCCTGTTCCAGACCCGCGGAACCCTGCTCGTCGAACAGGCCGGGCGCGCAGCACTCGCATCCCCGGGCTCGCTCGTGATCTACGACAGCGCAAGTCCCTTCGCTCTGCGAGCCAGGGACTACTACGAACAGGTAGTGCTCGAACTCCCCGCTGACGACGCATTTGCTCGCGTCGGCGCGAGCCGCAGCAACTACCTCCTGGCGAAGACCTTCGACTGTGATGGCGCGGTGGGCGCAGTCGCAGCCTTCTTCAAGAGCCTCGCGAGGAGCCAGGCCGGTGATCCTGTCGGAGCGCACCGACTCGAGCCGCAGGCATCCGCCCTGGGCGCATCTCTCGTCGACCTGCTTTCCCCGGCACGACCTCGCGTCGACGCTCCCGACGCCCTTCGCCGTAGCGAGGCACTGACCTATATGCGCACTCATCTGGCGGACCCTGACCTCGATGCCGAGAGCATCGCCGACGGCCTCCACCTCTCCCGCCGAACCCTCTTCCGCCTGTTCGAAGAAACCGGCGAGTCGGTCATGGGGCGTCTACGCACACTGCGCCTCGAAAGAGTGAAGCGCCCTGGGTTTCGTTCCGTGGTTAG
Organism: Brachybacterium nesterenkovii; assembly: GCF_900163655.1. Classification (GTDB taxonomy): domain Bacteria; phylum Actinomycetota; class Actinomycetes; order Actinomycetales; family Dermabacteraceae; genus Brachybacterium; species Brachybacterium nesterenkovii. Next base: position 24 of record NZ_FWFG01000036.1, on the reverse strand, counting down.
ACGGGCGCGGGCGCGGTCGTCGTG
>NZ_FWFG01000019.1 GCF_900163655.1 Brachybacterium nesterenkovii | reverse complement strand
TCCCCGCCCCGGAGGGCGACCGCGTCGACGGCCGCACCCCCGCCCAGCTGCGCCCGGTCACGATCGAGCGCGGCTGGTCGGATCAGGCCGAGGGCAGCGCCCTCATCTCCTTCGGACGCACGCGCGTGCTGTGCACGGCCTCGTTCACCGAGGGCGTCCCGCGCTGGAAGAAGGGCCAGGGCAGCGGCTGGGTCACCGCTGAGTACGCGATGCTCCCGCGCGCGACCTCCACCCGCTCCCAGCGCGAGAGCGTGAAGGGCAAGATCGGCGGGCGCACCCATGAGATCTCCCGTCTCATCGGGCGGTCCCTGCGCGCGGTCATCGACCTGGACGCCCTGGGCGAGAACACGATCCAGCTCGACTGCGATGTGCTGCAGGCCGACGGCGGAACCCGCACCGCCGCGATCACCGGCGCCTACGTGGCCCTCGCCGATGCCGTCTCCTGGGGCAAGCGCAACACCGATCTGCCCGCCGCCGCGAGCGTCCTCACCGACACCGTGAGCGCGATCAGCGTGGGCGTCGTCGACGGGCGCCCCCTGCTGGACCTCGAGTACCGCGAGGACGTGAGGGCCGGCACCGACATGAACGTCGTCGTCACCGGCTCGGGCTCCTTCGTCGAGGTGCAGGGCACCGCGGAGGGCACGCCCTTCGACCGTGCGGAGCTCGACGCGCTGCTGGACCTCGCCGTCGACGGCTGCGCGCAGCTGCGCGACCTCCAGGCCGCCGCCCTGGCACAGACCCGATGAGCGCGGCGGCTGGGGCCGATGTGATGGGCGCGGCGGCCGCGATGACGGGCGATGCCTCTGCGGCGGCCCCGCGCGTGGTGCTCGCGACGCACAACGCCGGCAAGCTGGCCGAGCTGCGCCGGATCCTCGTCGAGGCCGTCCCCGGCCTGGACCCCGAGGCCGTGGTCTCCGCCGCGCAGATCGACCTGCCCAACGTCGTCGAGGACGGCACCACCTTCGCGGCCAACGCCCTGCTCAAGGCTCGCGCCGCCGCACAGGCCACCGGCCTGATCGCCGTGGCCGACGACTCGGGGCTGTCCGTCGACATCCTCCACGGCGCGCCCGGCATCTTCTCGGCCCGCTGGTCCGGCCGCCACGGGGACGACGACGCGAACAACGACCTCCTGCTGGCCCAGCTGGCCGACATCGCCGAGGAGCACCGCGGAGCCCAGTTCGAGTGCGCCGCCGTGATGGTGGTGCCCGAGGCCGACGGCACGCTCACCGAGGTGGTCGAGCACGGCACCATGCGCGGGCGCCTCCTGCACGAGCGCCGCGGCGAGGGCGGCTTCGGCTACGACCCGCTGTTCCTGCCCGACGGCCAGGAGCGGACGTCCGCCGAGCTCAGCCCCGCGGCCAAGGACGCGATCTCCCACCGCGGCAAGGCCTTCCGCGCCCTCGTGCCCGCGATCGCGGAGCGTCTGCGCGGCTGAGGACCCACCAGGGCGGTGCTGCCGAGCGCGCGGGAGCGCTCAGCGCATCCCGCGTGATGGCGCTCCGGCGTGCGCGAGTGCTCAGAGCGCTCCGGCGTGCGCGAGCGCTCAGAGCACTCCGGCGTGCGCGAGCGCTCAGAGCACTCCGGCGTGCGCGAGCGCTCAGAGCGCTCCGGCGTGCGCGAGCGCACGACGCACGATGACGTCGTGGCCGCCGGACATCTCCTCGTACACCGCAGAGCCCTCGCGCAGCTCGTCGACGTCGTACCAGGCCAGGTCCAGGGCGTCCTCCTGCGGGGCGCACTCGCCGTCGACCGGCACGATGTACGCGAGCGAGATCGCGTGCTGGCGCGCATCCGCGAACGGTGACTGCCCGGGCGTGGGGAAGTACTCGGCCACCGTGAACGGCACGGGGGAGACGGGCACGCGCGGCAGCGCCATCGGCCCCAGGTCCTTCTCCACGTGGCGGGTGATGGCTTCGCGCAGGGACTCGTGGATCAGCACGCGGCCGGAGACGATCGCACGCACGATCGAGCCGGCGCCGGAGGCCCGCAGCAGCAGCCCCACCTGCCGGATCGAGCCGTCGACGTCGCACCGCACCGGCACGACGTCGACGTAGGGGATCGGCAGCTTGCGGCGCAGAGCGGCGAGCTCGTCGGGCTCGAACCACGAGCCCTCGGCGTCCACGGCGGTGCGGTTCATGCGCGTCCCTCCTGGGGGTGATCTGCGGCGGCGGATGTCACGGTCTCGCCCGTGGGGGCGGAGCCGGCGAGATCGATGGGCGGGGCCGTCGGGCGCGGGTGCTCGACGACGAAGCGCGGGTTGCGGTCACGGGAGGACACGCGCACGACCGCCTCCTCCCGCACGCCCGCGAGCATCTCCACGCTCCAGGTGGTGTCCTCGAGGCGGATCAGCGAGAGCGTCGCATTGGGGATCGAGGGGAGCGGGCGCTCGACGATCCCGGAGAGCAGGAAGCGGATGAGCGTGCCGTGGGCCACCACCAGCACGTTCTGGCCGGGGAAGCGGCGCTCGAGATCCTCGAGGGCGTCGTAGCCGCGGTCGGCGACGGCCTGCGGCGCCTCGCCCCCGGGGAAGTCCCGGTCCGGATGCAGGGCCTCCATCTCGGCGATCGTCCGGCCCTCGGCAATGCCGAAATCGATCTCCTGCAGGCGCGGCTCCGTGGGGCCCAGCACCAGACCGTGGTCGGCGGCGATGATCTCCGCGGTCTCCCGGGCGCGGGACAGCGGGGAGGAGACGACCACGTCCCAGGCGAGGTCGGGCATGGAATCGAGCGCGTGATGCGCCTGCGCGCGGCCCGTGTCGTTGAGAGGGACGTCCGAGGATCCCTGGAACAGGAACTGCCTGTTCCAGTCCGTCTGCCCGTGGCGGACCAGTCCGAACAGCGTCACGGCGCCTCCTGTCGTTCGTGTGCCTGACCCGGTGTCCGCCCGAGCCGTGGAGTGCTCAGATCGTGTTCACGGGGCCCCGCCGCGACCCTCCGCAGACTGCTCCGCCGCAGGTCACAGCCGTATCCGTATCGTGCGCAAGACGGGACTCGAACCCGCACGCCGCTCGGGCACCGGAACCTAAATCCGGCGCGTCTGCCAGTTCCGCCACTCGCGCGCGCCGCCCAGCGTAGCGCGCGGCGGTGGATGGTCTCGTGCGGCGGTCGGTGGGGAAGCGTCGCGGGCGGCGGGGTCGTGTCGCGGACGGTGGGGTTGTATGGCGATCGGTGAGAGCGGGCGCGGGCGGTGAGGTCTTGCGGTGCGGATCATGTCGATCTCTGCTGCATCACCGCGGGACGATGTCGATCTCTGCCGCTGAGCCGCTCTCGAAGAGCGGGCGCGGGCGGTGAGGTCTTGCGGTGCGGATCATGTCGATCTCTGCTGCATCACCGCGGGACGATGTCGATCTCTGCCGCTGAGCCGCTCTCGAAGAGCGGGCGCGGGCGGTGAGGTCTTGCGGTGCGGATCATGTCGATCTCTGCTGCATCACCGCGGGACGATGTCGATCTCTGCCGCTGAGCCGCTCTCGAAGCGGCGAAGATCGACATCCATCTCGCGGAGAGAGGCGTCCGGCCCGCGCCCGACCGCGCGGCTCGGATCGACCCTGCGGCACGGCGGGCGACCAGGGGAGACCTGTACGATCGCCCCCGTACACCGGCAGACTCAGGACGGAAGTGGTGTCGTGGCGAAGAAGAACACGGAGAGCCTCGAGGGCATGAGGGTCCAGGCGGTCCGCAAGCAGGACAACCTGGCCGCCGACATCGACGAGCTCGTCGATCGCATCAACCCCAAGAACGCCGTCACGCGGTGGAAGAACGAGACCGTCCAGGCGGTCAAGGGTTTTTTCGTCGCCGATGACGGGAGCTACGACCTGCCGCACATCGCAGCGGTGGCAGGCGGCGTCATCGGCACGGTCGGCGTGATCGCCGGCCTCGCAGCGCTGGCTTCGCGCCGGGGCTGAGGCCCCGCGCAGACGAATGCCCCTCCCGGCATCCCGGGAGGGGCATTCGTGCGTTCGGAACCGTTCGGGGAGCGGGGCCGGGGCCTCCCGGTAGCCGGGCCGGGGCGGTCTGCTCATCGGGCCCGCCCCAGACCGAGCTGTCCGCAGACCGAGGCGTCCGAGGCGCAGAGCCGTCTGTGGCCCAGAGCTGTCTGCAGACCGGGGCTCTTGCAGGCCGAGAACGACCGCTCGCAGATCGGGCTCAAGCCTGGACGTCGCCGTCGACGTACACCCAGCGCCCGCCCTCGCGGACGAAGCGCGAGCGCTCCCGCAGACGCACCTTGCTGCCGTCGGCCTCCCGGGCGATCGCGGTGAACTCGACGATCCCCTCGCTGTCGGCGGCACCGCCGCCCTCGGTCTCGTGGATCACCAGGCGGGTCCACCGGCGATCGGGGTCCAGCGACCCCGCGAGCTCGTTGCGGGCGGGACGGGTCGCGGAATGCCAGCTGCGCAGCAGATGCTCGACGTGGCCGCGTGCGAAGGCCGTGAAGCGCGAGCGCATGAGCGCCTCCGCCGTGACGGCGGCGGCACCCATGAGAACGGGTTGGCAGCAGGAATCCTCCGGGGCGCCCGAGCCGCACGGGCAGGTGGGCAGGTGCGCGGGGGAGGGCGACGCGGTCGACGGGCTCATGCATCCAGTATCGGATCCGCCTCGTGCAGCGTGCGAGGATCGGCCCATGTCCTCATCGCCACGGCCGACCGCGCTCGCCGCCGGGTACCTGCTCGTTCCCGAACCGCCCTCCGTCGACGAGTACGTCGCCCTGCGCGCGGCCGCCGGGCTGAGCGCGATCAGCCCGGCGCAGGCAGCCCCCGCTGTGCGCACGAGCTGGGCCTGGACCGTCGTCCGCACCGAAGCCGGGAGCCTCGCCGCGATGGGACGCGTCATCGGTGACGGCGGCTGGTACTTCCACATCGCCGACATGGCGACCCAGCCCGCTCACCAGCGGCGCGGCCTGGGGCGCTGCGTCCTGGAGGATCTGCTCGGGCGCATCAGGGCCGCAGCGCCCCCGGATCCGTACATCACGCTCATGGCGGACCCGCCGGGACGACGGCTGTACGACGCCCTGGGATTCGTCGACGCCGCCCCGACCCTCGGCATGCGCTGGGACGGGCGCTGAGCGGCGGGCGACCGGCTGCTGCAGCCTGACGGGCGACCGGCTGCTGCATCCCGTCGGCCGACGAGCCGCTGCAGCCCGTAGGCTCCCGCCATGCAGAGCTTCCACGTGGACGAGTCCGATGACCGCACCCCGCACGAGCGGATGGTCGCGGGCGACTGGTACATCGCCGACGACCCCCAGATCCAGGCCGAGAGCCTCCACGGCCTGAGGGAGACCGCCCGCTTCAACGAGCAGTACGCGCACGACCCCGGCGGCGCCCAGGAGATCCTGCGCGGACTCCTCGGCAAGCTCGGCGAGGGCGCCCACGTGCGGGCGCCGCTGCGCGTGGACTACGGAACGCGCCTGCACATCGGTGCGGGCACCTTCGTGAACTTCGGGCTCGTCGCCCTCGACGTGGTCGACATCCGCATCGGCCGCAACTGCCAGATCGCCACGAACGTCCAGCTGCTCACGCCGATCCACCCGCTCGAGCCGCAGCCGCGCCGTGACGGCTGGGAGGGCGGCGCGCCCATCATCATCGAGGACAACGTGTGGCTCGGCGGCGGCGTCATCGTCTGCCCCGGCGTCACGATCGGTGCGGACTGCGTGATCGGCGCCGGGTCCGTCGTCACCCGCGACGTGCCGCCGCGCTCGCTCGCCGTCGGGAACCCGGCGCGCGTGATCCGCACGCTGTGAGCCCAGTACCCTCGGAACCGACACGAACTCCGAGGCGCCACGCCGCCCCGGCACCACCACGAAGGAGCACCATGACCGCGACCACCACCGCCGACCAGCCCCTCGCCGGGAAGACCGCCGTCGTCACGGGCTCCTCCCGCGGCGTGGGAGCCGACACCGCGAAGCTGCTGGCGGCCCAGGGCGCGAACGTCGTCGTCAACTACCGCCAGAAGGCCCCCCGCGCGAACAAGGTCGTGGGCGAGATCGAGGCCGCCGGCGGGCGAGCGATCGCCGTGGGCGCGGACCTGACCAGCCCCGAGGACGTGCGGGCCATGATGAAGGCCGCCGTCGACGAGTTCGGCTCGCTCGACGTGCTCGTGCTCAACGCCTCGGGCGGCATGGAGTCCGACCTCGGCGAGGACTACGCGATGCGCCTGAACCGCGACGCCCAGCTGGACGCGCTGCGCGCCGGCACCGAGCTCATGGGCGAGGGCGGCCGCGTCGTCTTCGTCACGAGCCACCAGGCGCACTTCATCCGCGAGGTGGAGACCATGCCCGAGTACGAGCAGGTGGCGCTGTCCAAGCGCGCCGGCGAGGACGCGATCGCGGAGCAGGTGCCCGCGCTCGCCGAGAAGGGCATCACCACGGTGATCGTCTCGGGCGACATGATCGAGGGCACCGTCACCGCGACCCTGCTCAACCGTGCGCGCCCCGGTGCGCTCGAGGAGCGCCGCGAGTCCGCCGGCCGCCTCTACTCCGTGGCCGAGTTCGCGGCCGAGGTCGCCGCGATGGTCACCGCGGACGTCGAGCCCGGGCACGTCGAGCTCGTCGGCGGCGCCGAGGACTTCCTGGCCCAGGCCACCCAGCGCTGACGCGGGCGGTTCGGGCAGCGCTGAGAGTGACGGCGGGGGACGTACCCCATCGACGAAATCGACGGAACGAGCCACATGCACCCGCGAGACCGTCGAAACGAGCCATCAAGACGGCTCTTTTCGACGATGTCGGCTGGGGCGGGCGCGCGGGGTGGTAGGCGGGCTCTTCCGCCGGCCGTGTCGGGCGCTCGGGCCCCGTCAGGTGCTGCGCGACCCCTCGTACGCGTGCCTGCGCGACCCCTGCATCTCGCGCGACTCCTGCGCCTCTCGCTCCTGCCCGCGCGACTCCTGCGCCTCTCGCTCCTGCTCGCGCCGCTCCTGCGCCTTCCGTGCCCGCTCGCGGCCGCGGTGCGTCAGCGTGCGGACGTCGGTGTGGGAGTCGAAGCTCGCGCCGAGACCGCCCGCGACGACGCCCATCGACGCGGACAGCCAGGCGATGTCCACGTAGCGGTCGAAGGATGCGGGGCGCGCGAGCACCGCGGTGAGGTAGTCGGGGTCGATGACGATCAATCCCGCCGCGAGGATGAAGCCGAACAGCAGCAGGTACAGGATCGACACCGTCGCGCCCACGGTCAGGACCGTCGAGAGGTTGTAGAAGACCTCCGTGGCGGCGCGTCCCCTGCCCTCGGCGCGCTCCCACATGCGGTTGCCCGCGATCAGCCAGATCGTCATCGTGACCACGGCGAGCGCCGAGATCAGAGCCAGGCGCAGAACCGACAGCGCCGTCGACATCTCCCAGACCGAGCTGTAGAAGATGCCGAACGCACCGGTGGCCGCGGCGAGGGCGAGCGCCCTCCCCAGGCGCGGTGCCAGACGCCAGGGCGCGTTCGTGGCGACCATCCCCAGGACCGTCCGTGCCGTGCCCAGGCCGCGCAGGGCCCGCAGACGGAGGGGGCCGTCGGGCGTCGCCGTCCAGTTCCCGTCGAGCGGCGGCCGCGGCAGCGAGCCGCGGCGCGGGAGGTGCGGGAGCAGCTGCGCCGCGCACAGCACGAGCACGTCCGTGAGGCGGCGGCGGGTGGTGACGATGCCGATCGCCGGCAGCGACAGCACCGCGGCGTCCTGCTCGGGGATTACCTCGGCGAGCAGGGGGTGCGTGCCGTCCAGGCGCGGCATCTCGGTCAGGGCGAGGACGATGTCCGCATGCTCCTCCTCCGCGGAGCCCTCGCGGACGGTGGTGCCGATGTCCACGAGCTCATCGTCGTCGAGGACGATCGTCGCCTCGGTGCGATGCACGTGGACCTCGATGCCGAACAGCGCCGTGAGCGCCTCGGCGAGGCGGGGCTCGGTGCGCGTCAGCAGGCGGGTGGGAATCCCGGGATCGGAGAGCAGGCGCACGTGCAGGGCGTGCGTCGGCCGCGCGGGGCTGGTCGACGTGCGGTCCGTGGCATCCACGTGAGCTCCTCTCAGGCGGGCGGGGGTTCCGGGGGCGCGGCGATGCTATGGCGCGGGGGAGCGCATCGGGCAGGGGGCGCGACCGCGCGGTCGGCGCGTCGACCTCCCCGAGCGGCACCGCGTCGCAGTCCGCGTCCCAGGCGGCCGGGAGCACCACGGGCGGGAACGGCACGGGCGGCGGTGCGAACGACGGCGGACAGGGAACGGCGAGCACCGGCTCCGGGAGCTCCGATGCCGGCGGGGACACGCCCCCGGCGGCGGGCGCGACGGTGCTGACCGCCGTCTCGGAGCCCGTCGACGTCGCCGATGCCGAGCGCACGGACGACGGGTACCCGATCATCGCCCAGGCGGATCTCATCGCCGTCCTCGAATCCACCACGAACGGCACCGACGCCGGCTGCGACGGCGACCTCCCGCTCGCCCCCGGGTACGAGGTGCCGTGCATGGTGGTCGCCGGGATGGACTCCGCCGAGCGGCGCGATGCCCGCGCCTACCCCGTGGTGCTCGCCGGCGGCGAACCCGCCGTGCTGTTCGCCTTCACGCCCGATGGGGTCCCCGAGACCGCTCGCGAGGCGCTCTACGACGGCCAGAACGAGGTCATCGCGATGGAGATGGGCGGCGCCTACGGCATGGACCCGGTCGAGCCCGCGCAGCTGGTCCGCGACGTGCTGTCCGTCATCGACACCAGTGCCGAGGACCCGGCCGCCGACTGGGGCCTCACCGTCACGAGCTGCGAGGGCCCGCTGGACGCCACCCGCTTCGAGCCCGTGACCTGCGAGGCCGAAGCCGACGGCAGCGGCGGCGCGACGATCCGCCTGCGCGTCCTGCCGGGCACGTTCATGCTGGCCGAGCCGGGGCTCATCGTGAGCGCGGACAACCAGGTCGACGTCTGACCCCATCGCCATAGGTCGCTGCAGGCCCTGCGGGCGGCGTCATCGTGCGCCGCCGACCCGGTCGGCCTCCGGCGGAGCGGTCAGTCCTCAGGACGATGCGCATTGCCGTCGGCGTCGATGACCGTGATCGCGGACCCGTCGCCGTGGACTCCCGGGGCCACGGCGGCGCCGATGTCCACGATGCACCGCTCGACACGGGCGCCGGCGGGGATCCGAGCATCGTCCAGGACGATGGAGGAGACCACCTCGGCCCCCTCCTCGATGACCGCGCCGGGCTCGATGACGCTGCGCCGCACGCTCCCCTCGACGGTGCAGCCGGGGGACAGCAGGCTCTCGCGGACCTCAGCGCCGTCCCCGACACGCGCGGGGAGCCGCTGCGGCTGGGCCGAGCGGATCGGCCAGGCGGGGTCGTCGAGACGGGCGCTCGTCCCGTCGAGGACCTCCTGGTGCGCCTGCCAGTACGCCTCCGGGGTCCCGAGGTCGCGCCAGTACCCTTCGAGACGGTGCTCGACGACGCGACCCGTGCCCAGCAGGTGCGGGATCAGATCCTCGCCCCAGTCGCCCAGCTCCCCGTGCTCCGCATGGGCCTGCTCGAGGGACTCCAGCAGCACGCTCGCCGTGAAGCAGAAGATCTCGCACGCCACCAGGTCGGTCTCCGGCGACTGCGGCTTGTAGGCGAAGCCGGTCACGGTCCCGTCGGCATCGACCTCGACGACGCCGTGCGCCGAGGGGTCGTGGGGGACCTGCGTGGTGACGACCGTGAGGTCCGCGCTGCGGCGCAGATGCGTCTCCACCACGTCCGAGAGATCCAGGGTGTACAGATGGTCGGCGCTGAGGACGATGATGAGGTCGGCCTCGGCCTCTGCGAGACTGCGGCGATGGCGCCACAGGGAATCGGAGTTGCCGCGGGCGAAGCCCTCACCGTCCTCCCCGGTGAACGGCGAGAGCACGCGCAGGCCGCCATGGCTGCGGTCGAGATCCCACGGACGGCCCGCGGCCACGTGATCGTCCAGCGTGCGGGGCACGAACTGCTCGATGAGGCGGACGTCGTCGATGCCGCTGTGGACGATGTTCGACAGGACCACATCGATGAGGCGATAGGTGCCGGCCAAGCGCAGGGACGGCTTGGCGCGGTGCTCCGTGAGCGGTCCGAGCCGCGAGCCGGCACCGCCGGCGAGGACGACCGCGAGGACGCGGGGACGGCGCATGTGATCCTCCTGATCTGCGACGACATCAGTTGGTCTCGTGCGACCCCGCGGCCCCGCGCCCCGGTGACTCCGCGGCGGTTCGATGCCGGGCGGGGCCGGGGCGGACGGTTCCGGATATCCGGGGTGCGGAGCTCCGCACGCTAGCAATGGGGGATGATGATCCCCGTGGACGAGGGACGCGAGACGACCGGACGGTCGGTCGGGCACGACGCCCACGTGGTGCGCTGCAGGGCGAGCACAGCACGCGGCAGGGCGAGACGGCTCTGGTCGCCGCTGCTCGTGGCGGTCACGGCCTGGGGCGTGCTGATCGTGAGCGGCCTCGCCATCCGCGCGAGCACGCAGGCCGAGGCCCTGGACGACGCCCTCGCGCGGTGGACCGTCGCGGTGTCGCCCGCCTGGAGCGTCGGTCCGGCGCGTGCGCTCGATGTCCTCCTCGGCCCGCGCGCCATGGCGGTGCTGCTCATCCTCCTCGCCGCCGCGGTCGGGCTCATGGCGACAGGGGACCGGCGGACGCGGATCCTCGCCGGGCTCCGCACCGCTGCTGCCGGCGCCGGCGCCTGGGGGCTCGAGGCGCTCGCCAAGCGGATCGTGGACCGCCCCCGGCCAGGGGTGCTGGCATCCGACGTCGGCGCGGTCCCACTGCCCGGTTCGGCATCCTACCCGAGCGGGCACACCGCCTGCGCCGCGATCCTCGCGACCCTCCTGGCCCTCGCCGTCCTGCGCCGCGGCGACTGCGATGCGGACGCGAGCGGAGACGCGCGGCGGGAACGAGGCGCGGCGGCCGCCGTCGTGATGCTCGGTGCGCTGCTCACGGTCGCCACGGCCTGGTCGCGGGTGCGCCTGGGCGTGCATCACCCCAGCGACGTCCTCGCCTCCCTGCTGCTCCTGCCGCCCCTGGCCGCGGGACTGCTCGGCGTGCTCGCGGGCGGCGTGCTCGCGGGCGGCGTGCTCGCGGGCTCCGGGGCGGGGAGAATACCGGCGGAGAGCGCGCGGGTTGCTGCGCCCCTCGGCCGCAGAGACGACCGCAGAGACGACCGCGGCGCGCAGGAACGTCGCAGCGGCGACGCACCGGAGCACCCGCACCCGCATCCGAGAGGAGACCGAGATGAGCACGTTCCCCGCCTGGGTGGTCCGTGAGGACCCCGCGAACCCGAAGCGCCGCAGGGCCGCGCTCGAGGAGATCGACGAGACCGCCCTCGACGACCTGCCCGTCGCCATCGACGTGACGCATTCGAGCCTCAACTACAAGGACGCTCTCGCGCTCGGCGGACGCCCCGGCGTCGTGCGACGCACCCCGCTCGTGGCAGGCATCGACCTCGTCGGCGAGGTCACCGCCTCGCTCGACGACCGTTTCGCACCCGGCGATGCCGTCATGCTCCACGGCGCCGGGCTGGGGGAGGACCGCCACGGCGGCCTCGCCCGCCGCGCCCGCGTGGACGCCGATGCGCTGCTGCCCGTCCCCGCCCCGTTCACGTCGGCCCAGGCGGCCGCGATCGGCACCGCCGGGCTCACCGCGGCGCTCGCCGTCCTCGCCCTCGAGCGCCACGGCCTGCGGTCCGATGCAGGACCGGTCCTCGTGACGGGAGCGAGCGGGGGAGCCGGGTCGATCGCCCTCGCGCTGCTCGGCGTCGCGGGATACGAGGCGGTCGCGGTGACCGGCAGGCCCGAGGAGATGGGCGAGCGGCTCCGCAGCCTCGGCGCCGCGGACGTCCTCGACCGCTCCGAGCTCGAGGCGGAGGGGCGCCCGCTCGCCGCGCAGCGCTGGGCGGGGGCCGTCGACGGCGTCGGCGGCAGGATCCTCGCGAACATCCTCGCGGGGACCCGGACCGATGGCGCTGTCGCGGCCTACGGTCTCGCGGCGAGCCCGGACCTGCCCGCCACGGTGCTGCCGTTCATCCTCCGCGGCGTCAGCCTGCTGGGTGTGAACTCGGTGGAGATCTCGCGGCCGCTGCGCGAAGCGGCCTGGGATCGTCTGGCCCGCGACCTCGACCCGGCGCTGCTGGACGCCCTTACCCGCACGGTCCCGCTCGGCGCAGCGCAGGAAACGGCCCGAGAGCTCCTCGAGGGGAAGGGCGCCGGCCGCATCGTCATCGACGTCCAGGGCTGACGGAGAGGCCAGGGCGAGGCCAGGGGCCCGCGCCGAGACCCGGTGAGCGACGGCTCCGTCAGGCCGTCACCGCGTGCACGTAGCACCAGCGCCAGGTCTCGCCGGGCTCGGCGGACTGCATCACCGCGTGGCCCGTGCGGTGGAAGTGCTCGGTCGCGTGCTGCCCGGGCGAGGAGTCGCAGCAGCCGACACTGCCGCATTCGAGGCACTGACGCAGCGCCACCGGGACGGTCCCCTCCGCCTCGCACTGCGCGCAGCGGGGATCGGGCGTCGTCGCGATCGCGGGGTGCGAGCGCAGCTCGGCGCAGTGCCCTCCCTGGCCGATGCCCGTCGCGACGATCTCCTCGCGCTCCTCGCGGGCGGCGTCGAGCATCGACTCCTCGAGGTCGAGCATCCCCAGCACCTCCCGGACCACGTGCGAGGGGACCTTGCCCAGCGAGCGGATCTCGAGGATGCGGGCGCGCTCGGCGGCGATCATGCGCGTGCGGATGCGGGTGTAGGCCTCGCTGGGCGCCTCGATCCCCGTCGTCGTCGACAGCCGTTCCCAGGCGGCGAACGTGCGGCGATCCAGCCGGTCGCGGAGCACGGTCTCCACGCCGTGCGGGTCGGCCTCGGTGCACGCGTCCAGCTCCGCGAGACCGGCGTCGGCGGCCTGCTGCAGCAGGGTCGCGCGGGCCAGGGCGTCCGCGGCCGGGTCCTGGGGCTCGACCCCGAGCGCGCGGGTGAGCACCGGCAGCGTGAGGCCCTGCAGGTAGAGGGTCCCGAGCACGACCGCGAGGGCGATGAGCACCAGCAGGTCGTGGTGGGGGACCTCCGCGGGGATGACGAACACGGCGGCGATCGTCACCACCCCGCGCATCCCCGCCCACCCGGTCACGAGCGCGTGGGACCACGGCTCGCGATCCTCCGGCGGCGTGCGCAGGCCCCGCAGCCACTGGGTCAGCAGCACCCAGAGGAGGCGGGTGGCGATGACCGTGCCCAGGACGGCGGCGCAGGCGGTGAGCATCCGGCCGACGGAGACGGAGCCGTCGAGCCCGGTGACGATGCGCGTCGCCTGGAGGCCGATGAGCAGGAACACGGCGTGCTCGAGCAGGAACGCGACGGTGGACCAGGTCACGCGCTCGGTCAGGCGCGACCCCGAGGTCTGCACGATCGGCGCCCTGTGCCCGATGATCAGCCCGGCGACGACCACGGCGATGACGCCCGAGGCGTGCAGCTCCTCGGCCAGCAGATAGGCGACGAAGGGGACGACGAAGGAGACGCCGGTGTCGATCAGCGGGTCGCGGATGCGGGCGCGCAGGCGCAGGACGACCGCGGCGACGCCGATGCCGAGCAACGCGCCCCCGCCGGCGGCCACGAGGAAGTCCAGCGCGATCGCCCCTGCCGCGACGGTTCCGGAGAGCGCGGCGACCGCGGTCCGCAGGGCGACGAGCGCAGTCGCGTCGTTGAGCAGGGACTCGCCCTCGAGGACCGTGACGATCCGGCGCGGCAGGCCGATGCGGCGGGCGACGGCGCTCGCGGAGACCGCGTCGGGCGGGGCCACGACCGCGCCGAGAGCAAGGGCCGCGGCCCAGGAGATGCCCGGGACGAGGGCGTGGGCGACGGCGCCGACGGTCACGGTCGTGACGGCCACCAGGGCGACGGACAGCAGCGCCACGGAGGTGAGGTTCGCACGGATGTCGATGATCGAGGTCTGCATGCTGCTCGCGTACAGCAGGGGAGGCAGCAGGCCGATCAGCACGAGGTCCGGGGTCAGCGCGACCTCCGGGACGAAGGGCAGGAACGAGCCGATGGCTCCGAGCGCGATGAGGACCATCGGGGCGGGGAGCCGGAGGCGCTCGGAGAGCGCGGTGCCAGCGAGGACGGCCACGGTGAGGCCGACGAGGAGGAGGGTCGTGTGCACGGGGGAATTCTGCCGGAAGGGGCGGATGGCCGTGCTGTGCGGGTGTCCGGTTCCGTGCGTGGTGTGCGGCCGGTTACGGAAGCCAGGATTTCCTGACGTGACACGGTTCAACCGTATTAGCCTCGAGATTTCACGGGGGCGCGGTCTTGGAGGGTGGACCAGATAGCGAAAGGCGCTCCTGGCCAGGGATAATACGGGTTGTCGAGACTCGCATTCATCCGCTGGAAGGAGCACCTTTCAGGTGTCCCACCCTACCTTGTTCTACTACCCTCGTCCGCGCGTGGACATCGCTGAGGTCCCGGCGGTCTCGCACGCCGGTGCGGTGCTGCTGACCGACACGATCCACGCCACCGGCCTGGCCGCTTCACTGCGGGAAGCGTTGACGCCGTGGACGAAGCCGCTGGCCGAGCATCACGGGTCGAAGGTGCTGCTGGATCTCGCCATGACGCTCGCGGTGGGCGGGGAAGTCGCCCGCGACACTGACCTGCTGCGGTGTGAACCGGGCCTGTTCGGCGACGTCGCCTCGACGCCGACGATCTCCCGCATGCTCACCACGCTCGCCCAGGACGCACCCGCCGTGATCGAGGCGATCTCTCGGGCCCGCCGGGCCGCGCGTGAACGAGCCTGGACTTTCGCCGGCGACCACTCTCCAGCCGCGAAGACCAGTGTGAAGAACCCGCTGGTCATCGACCTCGACGCCACCCTGATCAATGTCCACAGCGAGAAGGAGCAGGCCGCACCGACGTTCAAACGCGGCTTCGGCTACCACCCCCTCTGCGCCTTCCTCGACCACGGCCAGGGCGATGTCAAGGCGTCGAAGCAACATGGGGCTCGCCGGCGAGCAGTCGTGCGAATGCCTCGGTGGGCGTGAGATAGCCCAGTCGGCGGCGGGGTCGATTGTTGA
>NZ_FWFG01000012.1 GCF_900163655.1 Brachybacterium nesterenkovii | reverse complement strand
GTGCTCTCCCTGCCGTCGCGCTTCGCCGCGCTGTCCTGGTGGGACGCCGTGCGCGCGCGTAGCTGGGCGAGCCGGCCGGGGACGCGCCGCCGAGACCCGCGGTCGCCGGGTCGGCCGTCCGCGTCGGGTCGGCCGTCCGCGTCGGGTCGGCGGACGAGGCCCGTGCGTCGGCATCGGCGGAGGCGTCCGCCCCTGCGGCGGGGTCGCCGCTGGGGCCCGGGACGACGGGGATGGGCCCGGTGGGCGCGAGCGGGGAGGTGGCGCGCGCGATGTCCTCGCGCCCGGGCAGCCGATCGGTGGGCAGCGTGCCCGGATCGGCATGGAAGATCCAGTCGCTGTCGTCGCCTCGTCCGTCTCGGCCGGTCATCCGCTCCCCCCACTGCTAGGTCCTGGTCGATCCTAGGAGCCTTCGGGGCCCGGCTGGCGCTGGCGCGCCGCGCGCACGGGGCGATGCTCGGCACACCCGACCTCGCGGCGCGGTGCGCGCAGGTCGCGCCGCACTACCCTGGTGCGCATGACCGCCCCCGAGATCGCCCTCACCGCACGCTTCCAGGCCGCGTTCGTCGCCGCCTTCGGACCGGAGTTCGCCGACGCGGACCCGATCATCCGCCCGTCGCAGTTCGCCGACTTCCAGTGCAATGCGGCGATGGGGCTGGCCAAGCGCGTGGGCGCGAAGCCGCGGGACATCGCCCAGCGGATCGTCGACGCGGTCGAGCTGGACGACATCGCCGAGCCGCTCGAGGTCGCGGGGCCGGGCTTCCTGAACATCCGCCTGCGCACGGACTGGGTGGCCGCGCAGGCCGCGGAGATGGCGACGGACGAGCGCCTGGGCGTGCCCTCCCCGGCGCCGCAGCGCGTGGTCATCGACTACTCCTCGCCGAACGTGGCCAAGGAGATGCACGTGGGCCATCTGCGGACCACGGTCGTCGGCGACTCGCTCGCGCGCACGCTCGAGCACGTGGGGCACACGGTCATCCGGCAGAACCACCTGGGCGACTGGGGCACGCCGTTCGGGATGCTCATCGAGCACCTACTGGACGTGGGCGAGGACTCCGCCGAGGCGGCGCTGCTGGCCACGGACCCCAACGCCTTCTACCAGGCGGCGCGCACGAAGTTCGACGAGGACGCGGCCTTCGCGACCCGCGCCCGGGCCCGCGTGGCGACCCTGCAGGCCGGCGACGCGGACACCCTGGCGATCTGGTCGCGCCTGGTGGACATGTCCAAGGGCTACTTCCACCGGATCTACGACGCGCTGGGCGTGACGCTCACGGACGCGGATCTCGCGGGCGAGTCGACGTACAACGACGCCCTGCCCGGCGTGTGCGCCGACCTGGAGGCGACGGGGCAGGCGCGCGTCTCCGACGGCGCCCTGTGCGTGTTCCCCGCGGGCTTCACGGGCCGCGACGAGCAGCCGCTGCCGCTGATCATCCGCAAGTCCGACGGCGGCTACGGCTACGCGACGACGGACTTCGCGGCGATCCGCCGCCGGGTCGACGAGCTGCATGCCGACCGCATCGCCTACGTGGTGGGCACGGCCCAGGAGCTGCATTTCCAGATGGTGTTCGCCGCCGCGCGGGAGGCCGGCTGGCTGCCCGAGGACGTCGAGGCGGTGCACGTGAAGATCGGGTCGGTCCTGGGCGAGGACGGCAAGATCCTGCGCACCCGCTCGGGCGCCTCGCTGCGCCTGATGGAGCTGCTGGACGATGCGGTGGCCAAGGCCCGAGGCGTGATCGACGAGCTGCAGCCGGAGCTGCCGGAGGACGAGCGCGCCGAGATCGCCCGGCAGATCGGCATCGGCTCGGTCAAGTACGCGGACCTGTCCACCGCACACGACAGCGACTACGTGTTCGACATGGACCGGATGCTCGCGCTGACGGGCAACACGGCCCCGTACCTGCAGTACGCGGTGGCGCGCATCCGGTCGATCGGCCGCCGCGCCGCCGAGCAGGGCCTGGTCCCGGCCGAGGCGCCGCGGGTGGTGGATCCGGCGGAGCGGGCGCTGGCGCTGCAGCTGCTGGAGTTCGGGCCGATGGTCGAGACGACGGCGCGCACGCTCGAGCCGCACCGCATCGCCGCGTACCTGTTCGCGACGGCGCAGGCGTTCACCGGCTTCTACGAGGCCTGCCCGATCCTCAAGGAGGCCGACGACGAGGTCCGCGCGGGCCGTCTGGCGCTCGCGGCGCTCACCGAGCGGGTGCTCGTGCAGGGCCTGGACCTGCTGGGCGTCGAGGCGCCGACCCGCATGTGACACGGGCGCCCGCTCGCATGTGACACGGGCCCCGGCCCGCATGTGACACGGGCCCCCGCCCTCGGGCAGACGCGCCCGCGTCTGAACCGTGACCGAACCGTGGCCGACCACGAGGTGACTTCGTCTATCGGCGGCCAGCATCCGGCCCGTACGCTGGCCGTATGGGGGAGATCAGCACGCCGAAGGCGCCGGTGCATCCGGTGGCCGGGCTCAGCGTCCCGCCTCCCCCGCGCACGCTGATCGGCATCGTCGCGTGGGTCGGCTTCGGCCTGTTCGCCGCCGCGAACCTCTACGGCCTCCTGGCCGAGCAGACGGGCCTGTGCCGCATCGCCCAGCCGCTGGCCGCGACCTTCCTGCTCCTCGCCTTCGTCGCCTCCATCCGCACCTGGAGCACGACGACCGTCCTGGCGACCATCGGCGTCGCCCTCGCCTGGGTCGGTGACACCCTGCCCCCGCATCTGCCGCTGGACAGCCGCCTGGGCTCGGCGCTCGCCTTCGGCCTGGCGATGATCGCATATGCGGCGGCGCTGCGGCCCCTCTGGCTGCAGGTGCGCGACAGCCTGCGCATGCTCATGGCGGTGCCGTACGCGGGGGTGGTGATCGGCCTGTACATCGCGTGCTTCGACGGGGCGGGCGACCTCGCCGTCCCGGTGCTCCTGTACGCGGTGGCCCTCGCGGCGATGGCCTTCCTCGCCGCCGGGGTGAACTCCCTGACCTGGGTGGGCGGCACCCTGTTCCTGCTGTCGAGCTCGGTGCTCGGCATGAGCTGGTTCCTCAGCGGCGCCTGGGTGCCCCATCACGAGGTGTGGATCATGGCCAGCTACTTCCTGGGCCACGCCTTCCTGCTCGTCGGCATCCTCCGCGCCGCCCCGCGGGCGCCCGATGCCTCCGCGCTGCCCGCATCCGGCGGGGCTACGCTCGTCATCGCCGACTGACGATCGGCGTCCGTCAGGCGCCCTGCAGCACCTCGCGGAGGAAGTCGGTCTGCTCGTCGAGCATCCGCTTCATGTCCTCGCCGCGGCGCAGGCGCACGAGCGATCCGATGCGTCCGGCGATCTCGCGGTAGCGCAGGTCCACGTCCTGCTCGCTCAGGCGCGCCTTGAGCACGCGCGCGTCGGTGAGGAACACGTCCTTCGTGCCGGCGGTCAGGTGCAGGGGCCCGAGAACGGAGAGGTCGGCGTTGATGGGCGACAGGTCGGGATCCCCCAGCGGCGTGCGGCCTGCGTACGAGGCGGCGGCCGCATCCAGCATGCGGTGCTCGTGGTAGGGGTCGCGCTGACCGGTCTCCTGGATGCGGGCGTTGTCGTTGGCGAGGTCCAGCCACGGCGCCATGACGATCACACCCGCGGGCGCGGGGGCGTCCACGGCCCCCTCGGCCAGTCGCCGCGCCACCGTGAGGGCGAGCCCGCCACCGGCGTTCTGGCCGCTGAGGACCCAGCGCCCGTCGAGCAGGCCACCGGCGGCCAGCGCCCGCAGCACGGCCTCGATGTCGTCGAGGGCGACGGGGTGCTGGTGGTCGGGGGCGAAGCGGTAGTCGACCATGAGACCGGCGCAGTCGAGCGCGTCAGCCCGGCCGGACAACCACTCCCAGTCCCCCATGAACGGGCCGGAGACGTAGGCGCCGCCGTGGAGGTGGACGATCACGCCGCGGTCGGCCTTGTGGCGATCCAGCCAGACGCAGCGCGTGCGGTCGATCATCTCGAGATCGATCGCGTGGGCCTTCTGGACGCCGCCCGGGGGCAGGGGCCGACGTGCCTCGCGCAGGGCGTGCGTGTAGACGGCGGGGGGGACGGGGGTGCGGTAGACGGCGCGGGCCCCCACGGTCGCGGCCTCGCGCACTTCGCTGCGGATCCTGCCCATGTCCTGCTCCTCACGCCGCTGCCGGGATCGCGGCCACTGTAGCGCGGGGGCATCGGAGCGAGCTGACTACGCTGGCGCCATGCCCTCTGACGCGCCCTCCGCCGTGCCCTCCGCCGTACCCTCCACCCTGCCGCTCTCCGCCGCCCCCGTGCTCGTCCTCGCCGCCATGGCGGAGGAGGCCGGCCCGCTCGTCGCCCGCCTCGACGACGCCCGCGAGCTCCCCACCCCGTTCCCGGGGGCCGAGCGTCCCGTGACCGCGGTGCGCGGCGCGCTCGCCGGACGCGAGACGATCGTGGTGACCTGCGGGATCGGCATCGCGGCGGCGACGGCGGCGACGACCTGGGGCGTGCTCGCGCACGCGCCCGCCGCGGTGATCAGCGCGGGCTCCGCCGGCGGACTGGCCGCCGATATTGAGGTGGGCACCCTCGTGGTGGGCGAGGCCTTCCGCTACTCGATCGCGGATGCGACCGCCTTCGGGTACGCGGCCGGGCAGGTGCCGGGCCAGCCGGAGGCCTTCGCCGCAGATCCCGCGCTGCTCTCGCTCGCCCGGGAGGCGGCGGGCCCGGGGGCGCGCGTCGGCGAGATGCTGTCGGGCGATGCGTTCGTGACCGCTCCCCTGGCCGCCCCGATGCGCGAGCGCTTCCCGCAGGCGCTGACAGCCGACATGGAGACCACGGCGATCGTCCAGACCTGCACCGCCCTCGGCGTCCCCGTCGCGGTGCTGCGCGCGGTCTCCGACCTGTGCGGGCCTGCGGCAGATCAGCAGTTCCATCTCGAGATCGAGGTGGCCGCCGAGACCTCAGCCGCGGCGGTGGAGCGGCTCATCGCCGCGCTCTGATCCCGCGGGGGCGCACGCCTGACCCCGCGGGGCCGCGCGACGCGGCCCACGTGGCGCCACCGGAGAGGACGATCGGGATTGTTCGGGCGTCCGCATGCAGATCGGGCGCGCGCGTCTCGATATATGGACTGTTAGTCCATATTGCAGACGCGGTTTCGACTCCTCCACCCGGCTCCCCCTACCGTGCAAGAAGTCCTTCCCGTCTGGGCGCACCCTGCCCGGGCGGCGCGCCGCTCCCCCAGCGCCGCGAGCACGCAGCGTCGACGATGCCCCGCGCCCGTCGAGCACCTGCCGTCCGGTCGCCCGTGAACGCAGTCCCTCGAGCCCCTGCGGCTCGGGACCGGATGGCCCCGTCCCCGCCCAGCGGGGCCGCTGCGTCAGCACCCAGCACGAGCGATCCGAAAGGGATGCATGACCTCCTCACCCAGCACCGTGTCCGCCGAGAGCGCACCGCCCGGCGACCCCGCACCCACGTCCGCGTCCTCCGGGCGCCACCAGTACGGGCTGTCCAAGCCCGTCTTCTTCGTCAGCGGCGGCATCGTCCTCGTGGCCGTCGCCCTCGCCCTCCTCCTGCCCGACGCGTTCAACGCCTTCATCGGCTTCGTCAACACGGCCGTGGTCCAGGGCATCGGCTGGTACTACGTCCTCATCGTCACGCTGTTCGTCGGCTTCGGCCTGTTCGTCGCCCTCTCCCGCCTGGGCGAGGTGCGCCTGGGCCGCGACGACGAGGAGCCCGAGTACGGCCTGTTCTCCTGGTTCTCGATGCTCTTCGCCGCCGGCATGGGCATCGGCCTGGTGTTCTGGGGCGCCGCCGAGCCGCTGAGCTTCTTCGCCGGCGAGGGCACCATCCCGCCCACCATCACGGGCCTGCCCGAGCAGGAGCGCGCACAGGCCGCCATGGGCCAGACCTTCCTGCACTGGGGCCTGCACGCCTGGGGCATCTACGTCATCGTCGGCCTCGCCGTCGCCTACGCGACCCACCGCCGCGGCCGCCCCATCTCGATCCGCTGGGCCCTCGAGCCCGTGCTGGGACGCCGCACCGACACCTGGATCGGCGACGTCATCGACATCACCGCCGTCGTCGGCACCCTCTTCGGCGTCGCCACCTCGCTCGGCTTCGGCGTCAACCAGATCTTCGCCGGCCTCCAGCACATCGGCGTCATCCCCGAGGGCATGGAGTGGCTGAAGGTCGTATTCGTCGTGGTGATCACGGCGCTCGCGACGCTGTCCGCCGCCTCCGGCGTCGACAAGGGCATCAAGATGCTGCCCAACGCGAACATGGCGCTGGCCGCCCTGCTCATGGTGGCGATCCTGATCCTCGGGCCCACCCTGTTCCTGCTGCGCGACGTCGTCGCGGGCATCGGCTACTACATCGCCAACTTCATCCAGCTGTCGTTCCAGACCATGCCGTTCTTCGGCTCCCAGGGCGCCGAGTGGCTCAACGGCTGGACCGTGAACTACTGGGGCTGGTGGATCTCCTGGTCGCCGTTCGTGGGCGTGTTCATCGCCCGCATCTCGCGCGGCCGCACCGTGCGCGAGTTCATCGTCGGCGTGCTCCTGGTCCCGACCCTCGTGACCATCCTGTGGTTCACGATCATGGGCGGCACCGCGATCTCGCAGATGGTGCTGCGCGGGCTCGACCTGCGCCAGGACGACGGCACGATCGACCCGAACGTGGCCCTCTTCGACATGTTCGCGAACCTGCCCGGCGGCCCCGTCCTCTCGGGCTTGGCGATCCTGCTGGTGACGATCTTCTTCATCACCTCGGCGGACTCCGGCGCGTTCGTGGTCGCCATGATCGCCCACCGCGGCGATCCGCACCCCCCGCGGATCACCCGCATCTTCTGGGCCAGCGCCTCGGGCGTGATCGCCGCGGCCCTGATCGGCGTCGGCATCATGACGGGCGGCGACGCCTCCGGCATGACGGCACTGCAGGCGCTCACCCTGCTGGCCGCCGCACCGTTCTCGCTGGTGATGCTCGGGATGATGCACTCGACGTACCGCTCGCTGTCGCGGGAGGTGCGGGTCATGGAGCGCCTCGAGCTCAAGCTGCGCCAGCGCGAGTTCATCGAGGAGTTCGGGGACGACTTCACCGACCGCGTCCACGACCAAGTCATGACGACCCTGGACGAGACCGGCGCGATCCCGGTCGTCGACCCCGGGGAGGACGGCGCTGGCGGCGCGAAGGGCCGCCCTGGCCGTCGACGCTCCCTCAAGCGCCGCCGTTGAACCGGCACTGCTCGGCCCAGCGGGGCTGAGCGAGGAGCGATGACAGCGACGAGCCCCGGCCGGAACGGATCCGGTCGGGGCTCGTCGGCGTCTGCGGGCGCTGGCCGGCAGACGGGGCCAGCAGGCAGCGTCAGCGGGCTGTGTCAACGGGTGGGCCGTCGGCCCCCGCTCCCGCCGACCGCGAGCGACCCTCGCCCGCTTGCGGATCATCGGGGTCGCCACTGGGCTCGACGCCGTCCGGCTCGGCGAGCTGGGGCTCGACACCCTCCGCGGAGAGGTCCTCCGATGCCTCACGGCCGGGTGCATGCCCGTCGAGCGCAGCGAGCTCCGCCTCGTCGACCTGCGCGAGGACGGGAAGCGCACCGGTGCGCGTGTGCAGGCGGAACACTTCGCCGTCGTACATCTCGACGGCGTCGCTCACCGACTCCACGAGCACCTTATTCGCGAGCCGATGGCGGATCACCAGCGGATCCCGCGAGAGGTCCTTCCACAGCGAGACGCACAGCAGCAGCATCACGAAGAGGAACGGCAGCGACGAGGCGATCGTGATGTTCTTCAGTCCGTTGAGGGCCGCCGACGGGTCGTGCCCTCCGGCCAGCAGCATGATCGCCGCGACGGCGCCCACCGCGCCGCCCCAGAACACGATCAGCCACTTCTTCGGCTCCTCGACGCCGTTCTCCGACAGCCCGCCCATGACGATCGAGGCGGAATCGGCACCGGTCACGAAGAAGATCGCGATGAGGATGACGGCCACGACGATCAGGATCAGGTGCACGGCGCTCGGGACCGGCAGCAGGCGCAGCAGGTCGAACAGCACGGTGTCGAAGCCGATCTCGTCCGCCGAGGCCGCGAGCATCCTCGCCGTGTCCCCCGCCGCCTCGGCACGCTGCTGCAGGCCGATGGCCGCGCCGCCGAAGATGCTGAACCAGATCACCGACACGGCGGACGGCACGAGCAGCACGCCGACGACGAACTGGCGGATGGTGCGCCCGCGCGAGATGCGGGCGATGAACAGGCCCACGAAGGGGGCCCAGGAGATCCACCACGCCCAGTAGAAGATGGTCCAGCCGGACAGCCAGGAAGCCATGTCATCGGCCCCGTTGGCCGCCGTACGGGACGCCATCGTCGGCAGCTGCTCGACGAAGGCGCCGACGCCCGAGGGGATGATGTTCAGGATGAACAGGGTGGGGCCGCCGATGAACACGATCACCGCGAGCAGCAGGCCCAGCACCATGTTGATGTTCGACAGCGCCTGGATGCCCTTCTCGATGCCGGACACCGCGGAGGCGACGAAGGCGGCGGTGAGGATCGCAATGATCACCACGAGCACCGGGCTCGTGACCTCGGACATGAGGCCGCTGGACTCGATGCCGCCGCCGATCTGCAGGGCTCCGAGGCCCAGCGAGCAGGCAGAGCCGAACAGCGTCGCGAGGATGGCCAGGATGTTGATGATCTTCCCGCCGATGCTGTAGGTGACGCGCTCGCCGAAGAGGCCGGCGAACAGGGCGGAGAACAGCTGGGAGCGTCCCAGGCGGAAAGTGCCGTAGGCGATGCCGAGGCCGACGATCGCGAAGTTCGCCCACGGGTAGATGGTCCAGTGGAAGTGGGTCTGGCTCATCGCGATCGCCGCCGCGCCCGGATCACCGGCCTCGACCGTACCCGGCGGGGGCGACATGTAGAAGAAGAGCGGCTCGCCGACACCGTAGAAGATGAGGCCGATGCCCATGCCGGTCGCGAACATCATCGCGATCCACGAGCTGGTCCTGAACTCCGGGGCCTCGCCGTCCTTGCCGAGCGGGATGTCGCCGAAGCGGCTCGCGGCCACGACGATCACGAAGACCGTGAACACCGTCGCGGCGCAGACGTAGAGCCAGCCGAAGTCGTCCATGGTGGCACCGAGGAGGTTCGATGCGGCCTCGCCGATGCCCTCCGGGGAGATCACGCCCCAGGCGACGAAGGCGATGGCGATCGCGGCGGCGACGCCGAAGACGACGCCGTCGATCCCTCGGCGCACCGGGATCTGCCCCCGGGTCGCGGCGGTGGACGCATCGAGCTTGTCGATGAGGTCCTTGGTCTCTGCAGTGCTCATGGGCCACCTCGGTCCGGGGAGGGTCTGGGCATCTCGCCTGCGGAAGGCGGGATCGGACATCTTCGTCGGATCCCCCGCAGATTGGCGTGACCCTACTCACATCACCGGGCTCATGGGAAGGGTTTGTTCGCGCTTGGAGCATCTGTTGCGAATAGCGCATCCACAAGAGGGTGTTCCGAGGGGACGGTACGAGGGTGGCCGGCCGTCCCCGGGGCCGCGCGAGGGGCCGCGCGAGGGTGCGCGCGAGGGGCCGCGCACCCCGCGCCCGCGTCCTCGAGACGTCCGCTCAGGCCTCCGTCGCGGGCGGGGCGCCGTCGAGGTCCCGCAGGGCCTCCTCGATGCGCGCGGCCGCGCCGACGGGCCGACCGCCGGCGGCGTGCGGGGTGATGATCAGCCGCGGCGCCGACCACAGCGGGTCGCCCTCGGGCAGCGGCTCGGGATCGGTGACGTCCAGGGCCGCGCCGCCGATGGTCCCGGCCTCGAGGGCCGCCCGCAGCGCGTCCTGGTCCAGGGTCGCCCCGCGGCCGACGTTGACCACCAGCGCGTGATCGGGCAGCGCGGCGAGCACTGCGGCGTCGACGGCGTGACGGGTCTGCTCGGTCGCCGGGAGGATGTCGATGAGCACGTCGGTGTCCGGAAGGGCGGACGGGACGTCCTCGGTGGCGATCACCTCGAAGCCGCCGCGCTCGCCGGCGGTGCGGGCGGCGCCGCGCACCTGCGCGCCCAGCGCCGCGAGGATCGGGGCGAGGGTGCGGCCGATGTCGCCGAAGCCCCAGATCAGCACGCGCGCGCCGAGCAGCGTCGTGAGCTGGCCCTCCGGGTGCAGCTCGCGCAGGCCGCCCAGATGGGAGGCCCACTGACCGCGGTGCTGGGCCTCGAGGGACTCCGGCAGGGAGCGGACGAGCGCGAGCAGCAGGCCGATCGTGTGCTCGGTGACCGTCGGCGAGTGCAGGCCCGCACCGCTGCGGATCTCCACGTCGTCGCGGAAGCCCGCCGCGAGGATCCCCTCGATCCCGGCGGCGAGGGACTGCACGAGGCGCAGTCGAGGCAGATCGCGCGCGGCGGAGGCCAGGTGCGCGCGCGAGGCCCCCCAGACCACGAGCAGCTCGGCATCGCGGTGCTCGGCGGGGATCTCGGCGCGGGCATCGATCACGGCCGCCTCCCACCCCGCGGGAAGGGCGGGCGTGTCGGTCAGGGTGTCGGGCAGCAGGATCTTCCTCATGCGGGCAGGCTATCGCCGGTTTTCCGGACCCTGCCGGTCCTCTGGAGCCTGCCGGTCCCCCGGAGCCTGCCGGTCCTCTGGAGCCTGCCGGTCCCCCAGCCGCTGCCGGACCTCCGGCGGCTGTCGTCTCTCCGGCGGCTGTCGTCTCTCCGGCGGCCGTCGTCACTCCGGCGGCTACCGTGGAGCCATGGAAGCACCGCTGCCGCCCCGCAACCCCGACCGCGCCGACGGGCGCGACGACGCCCGCGCCGAGGGGCTCGATGATGACGCCCGCACTCCGAGCCCCCTGGCCGTCTCGGTCCTCGCCCTGCTCGCGGAGGCGCCCGCGACCCAGGCGGCACTGCGCGAGCAGCTGACCTCGCGGCGCCAGGACCGCCTGGTGGCGTGGGACGAGGATGCCCTGGGCGAGGCCGTCGCCGAGGTCCGGGGCCACGGCTGGGCGACCGGTGCGACCGCGCTCGAGCTCACCGAGGCCGGTCACGACGCGCTCATCGCCTGGACGGCCGCCGCGCTCGCCGCGCACGACCCCGAGCGCCCGGCCTTCGACCTCGCGCTGCTGACCGCCCCGGCCGTCTCCCCCGACATCGCCCGTGCCGCCCTCACCCGCCGCCTGGCCGCGCTCGACGCCGCCACCGGGGAGCTCACCACGCGCATCCGCACCGCCGCACGGCGCGGCCTGTCGGAGGCGTACGGCCTGCAGGCCGACTACCGCCGCGCGCTGCTCATGGCCGAGTTCCGCTGGCTGTCGCGCCTGCTCGAGCGCATGGACTCCGGCGAGCTCTCGTGGACCGCGGGCGAGGCCCCGACGACGACCCCCGAGGGGGCCTGACGCCAGGACGACGCCCCGGGACCGCTCAAACCGTCGCCCCCGGGACCGCTCAAGCCGTCGCCCCCGGGACCGCTCAGGGCATCGGCCCCGGGACCGCTCAAGCCGTCGGCCCCGGGACCGGTCAGGGCATCGGCGCCGGGACCGGTCAGGGCATCGGCCCCGTCGCGACCGCGCGCGACGGGTCAGCGCTCCACTGCGACCAGGAGCCGGGCAGGAGGCGTCCGCGGATCCCTGCGAGCTCGAGGGCCAGCAGGTCGTGCGTCGCGGTGACCCCCGAGCCGCAGTAGACGATCACGTCGGAGCCGTCGACCGGCACGCCCGCCGCGGCGAAGCGTCGGCGCAGGTCCGCGGCGGCCAGGAAGCGGCCGTCGGCATCGACATTCCCGGAGTACGGCACGCTGATCGCGCCCGGGATGTGCCCCGCGCGCGGGTCGATCGGCTCCGTCTCGCCGCGGTAGCGCTCGGCGGCGCGGGCATCGATCACGGTGGAGGGACCGTCGGCGGCCTCGTCGGGCTGGGCGATCACGTCTGCGCCCCAGGGGCGCGGGGTGAAGGAGCCGGGCTCCGGGCGCACATCATCGGTCTCGAGCGCTCCGCCGCTCGCGGTCCAGGCGCGCAGGCCGCCGTCGAGCAGCGCGGCCTCCCGGCCGAGCGCCCGCAGCATCCACACCAGGCGCGAGGCCTGCGATCCGTCGGCGTCGTCATAGGCGATGACGATGTCGCCGTCGGAGATCCCCGCGCGCTCCATCCCCCGGGCGAAGGCCTCCGGATCCGGTAGGGGATGGCGGCCCCGCTCAGGGCTCGGGGCCGCGGCGAGGTCCGCGCCCAGATCCACGTAGACGGCGCCGGGGAGGTGCCCGGCCAGGTAGGTGCCGCGCCCCTTCGAGCCGTCGAGCGCCCAGCGGATGTCGACCAGGCGCGCACCGTCCGGAACGGTGCGGACGACAGGGGCGATGACGGGGCGCGGGCGCTCGACGGTGCTCATGCCGGACAGGGTACGAGCAGAGGACGACAAGCGAGACCGGGCACACTGGAGCCATGAAGATCGCATTCCTGGGAACCGGACGGATGGGCACCGAGCTGGCCCTGCACCTGCTCGCCGACCACGAGGTGGTGGCGTGGAACCGCACCGTTGAGCGCACGCAGCGCCTCGTCGAGGCCGGGGCGCGCACGACGGAGACCGCGCAGGAGGCCGTCGACGGAGCCGAGCTGGTGATCACCGCCCTGTTCGGGCCCGACGCCGTGCGCGAGACCGTGATCCAGCCGGGCCTGATCGACGAGGGCGTCCCGTGGCTCGACACCACCACCGTCTCCCCCGCCGACGCCGAGGAGTTCGCGAGCGTCGTCCCCACGTACATCGCCGCGCCGGTGGTCGGGACGCTCGGTCCCGCGCGTGCGGGGAAGCTCGGCGTCTACGTCGGCACGCCCGATGAGGAGCTGCGCGCACTGGGCCTGCGCATCGCCGCGCCGTGGGCTGATCCCGAGCGCCTGCGCGGCGTCGACTCCGCCGCGAAGGCCGCGGCGGCGAAGCTGCTGGCGAACCTCGCGCTCGCCGTGAGCGCCGAGGGACTGCGCGAGGCCCTCGACCTGGGCGAGGCCTGCGGGATCGACCCGGCCGAGACTCTCGACCTGCTCGGCTCGACGGGTCTGGCGTTCATCGCGGGCATGAAGGGACCGTTCGTGCGCGGCGAGCGGGACACCGCCGGCGGCGACTTCACCGTCGACGCGATCGCGAAGGATGCGCGTCTGATGCTCGCGACCTCCGAGCGCGACCTGCCCGCCGTCCGCGCGGCCCTCGGCTCCCTCGAGGGCCAGCAGGAGGCCGGGCGCGGCGAGCACGACTTCTCGGCGATCCTCCGCCCCGACGCCCGGGGCTGACGCGGCGCCGGGGCAGCCGCAGCACTCGAAGGGACGCAGCACCGGGGTGGCCGCCATGCGCCTCTCCACGGGCTCGGCGCAAAGATGGGCGTCAGGGAGCCGGTGACCCGCATATATGCAGGCGACCGGCTCTCTGACGCCCATCTTTGTCGCGCCGGTTCCGAGAGTGCCTGTCACAGCGCCCGGGCAGCACCGCCGCCGCCCGCCCCCGGCCAGCTCGCGGAGTCGAAGCAGTCCCGTGATGACGTGCACCGCGGGTCAGCCAGGGCGCCGAAGCAGCCGGTGATGAGGTGCGCCGCGGTCAGCCAGTTCCCCGAAACAGCCGGTGGGGTCGTACGCCGCGGTCAGCTCGTGCCGTCGAAGCAGTCGGCGCGACGAGCCCCGACCAGCCCGTGAGGTCGAGCCATCCCGTCATACCGACTCAGCCGGCGACACCGACTCAGCCCGTGATGTCGAACTTCGCGAGCGCCTTCTTCTCCCCCGAGTCCTGCAGGGCGAGCAGCTGGGCGTAGATCCCGCCGGACGCGGCGAGCTCGGCGGGGGTGCCGATCTCGTCGATGCGGCCGTCCTCGAGGGTGACGATCCGGTCCACGCCCGCGATGGTCGAGAGCCGGTGGGCGATGATCAGCGAGGTGCGCCCGGCCATGAGCTCGTCGAGCCCGGCCTGCACGTTGCGCTCGGCCTTGGTGTCCAGGGCGCTCGTGGCCTCGTCGAGCACCAGGATCGGGGCGTCCTTGAGGATCGCGCGGGCCACGGCGATGCGCTGGCGCTGCCCGCCCGACAGGCGCAGGCCGCGCTCGCCGATCACGGTCGCGTACCCGTCGGGGAAGCGCTCGATGAAGCGGTCGGCGTTGGCGCGCCGGGCGGCGTCGCGGATCTGCTCGGGCGTCGCCCCGGGGCGGCCGTAGGCGATGTTCTCCTCGATGGTGCCGGAGAACAGCGAGGCGTCCTGGAAGACGACACCGATGCCGCGCCGCAGCGTCTCCAGCGGCAGCTCGGTGACGTCGTGCCCGGCGACGCGGACGCTTCCAGAGCCGACGGGGAACAGCCCCAGCAGCAGGTTCACGATGGTGGATTTGCCGCCGCCGGACTCCCCGACCAGAGCCACCTTCTCGCCGCGAGCCACGTCGAAGGTGATCGCGTGGAGCACGTCCTCGCCGTGCTCGTAGGCGAAGGTGACGTCCTCGAAGGCGATGGCGGGCTCCCCCGCGACGGGGGCGAGGGCGGCGCGGGCGGCCTCGGCGTCGGCGGGCACGTGCTCGACATCGCGCACCGCAGCACCGCTCGCCTCGGTCTCGACGACCGTGCCGGAGGCGGGGTCGACGGCCACCAGGCGGCGGTCGTCGGTGGGGGTCTCCAGGACGCGGAAGTAGTCGCGGGACCCGGCGATCGCGTGCTGGGCGGAGTCGATGACCCAGCTCATCGACTGCACGGGCTGGCGGGCCATGCCCATCAGCTGGATCAGCAGCACCATCTCCCCGAGGGTGAAGCGCCCGGAGACGGTGTGCAGGAAGATGATGAGGTAGATCCCGAAGAAGACGAGGTTCAGGGCGGCCCGGCGCAGCACGTCCATGCCGTGCCAGTGCGTGGCCTGGGCGCGCGTGGTCGCGTCGGTGGCGCGGAAGCGGCGGGTGAACAGCTCGAGCTCGCCGCGCTCGCGCACGAAGGACTTCACCACCCGGATCTGCCCGATGACCTCGGCGAAGCGTCCGCCGGCGAGGTCGATCTCGGTGTTCTTCTCCCCCTCGAGGCGCTGCCACTTCTTCGAGGTCAGCGCGGTGAGCCAGATGTAGATCGGGAAGATGACCAGCAGCAGGGCGGCGAGCGGCCACGCGTACCAGGCGGAGATCACGAGCACCGCCAGGGTGGTCAGCAGCATCGACGCGAACGAGTTCGACATCGTCTTGGCGAAGTTCGTGACCTCGGTGATCGAGCGGTTCAGGCGCGAGACGATCGTGCCGGTGAGCTCGACGTCGAACCAGCGCTGGGGCAGGTTCAGGAGCTTCTCGAAGTAGCGGACCGACAGGATGGTGCGCATCCGGTTGGCCATGACGTCGCCGTACCAGCCGCCGACGTTCGCGATGACGGTGGAGCCGAGCTCGGCGGCGAGCATCGCCAGGGCCAGCCACAGCACGGTCGTGGTGGCGCTCGGCACGGTGATGTCGCCCGCGACCGCCTGGGTCACGGTGTCGGTGGCGCGTCCGATGATGAACGGCACCGCGAGACCGGTCGCGGCGGTCAGGATCGAGCACGCGATGATCACGAGGTAGAGCGGCCAGAGGTCACGTGTGAAACGTACGATGCGCAGGAGGGACGACACCCCTCCAGGGTATGGGCGCGGGGCAGACTGGGCCCATGCTCAGCTCTGTCGCTCTCGTCACCGGACTCGCCCTCGCGGCCCTCGCCGCCGCCCTGCATGTGTTCATCTTCTGGATGGAGTCGGTCGCGTGGGACGGCCCCGCGGCGCGGCGCACCTTCGGTCCCGCGACGGATGCGGAGGTCGAGCTCACGCGGCCGCTCGCCTACAACCAGGGCTTCTACAACCTGTTCCTCGCGATCGCCGCGGGCCTGGGCGTGCTCCTCGTGGCCCTCGGGCATCGCGCCGTCGGTGCGACGCTGGTGCTGGCGGGCGTCGTGTCGATGCTGGCCGCGGCGATCGTCCTGTTCACGGCGTTCCCCGACAAGCGCGCGGCGGCGATCAAGCAGGGCACGCTGCCGCTGCTGGCGACGGCGCTCGTCACGATCGGCCTGCTGGCCTCCTGACGCGGGGCGTCCCTTACAGCCACCCCGCGTCGGTGGCGGCGCGGACGGCCTCGGCGCGGTTGGTGACGCCCAGCTTGCCGATCGCGCTCGAGACGTGGTTGCGCACGGTGCCCTCGGACAGGAACACGCGGGCGGCGATGTCCGCCGTCGAGCCGCCGCGGGACGCCGCCCGCAGCACCTCCGCCTCCTTCGCCGTGAGCGGGTTGGGGCCGCTCGCGAGCGACTGGGCGGCGAGCTCGGGATCCACGACGCGCAGGCCCTGGTGGACGCGGCGGATCGCGTCGACCAGCTGCTCGACCGGCGCGTCCTTGACCATGAACCCGCTGGCCCCGGTCTCCAGGGTGCGGCGCAGGTAGCCGGCGCGACCGAAGGTGGTCAGCACGATGATCCGCACGCCCATCCCGGCGAGCGCGGAGGCGACCTCGAGGCCGTCGGCCGGCGTGCCGGGGGCGTCGGAGCCGGCGGGCATCTGCACGTCCAGCAGCAGCACGTCGGGGCGGTGCTCGGCGACGGCGGCGACGGTGCCGGCGCAGGTCTCGGCCTCGGCGACCACCTCGATGTCGTGCTCGAGGCCCAGCAGGGCGGCCAGCCCACGGCGGAGGATCGCCTGGTCGTCGGCCAGGGCCACGCGGATCGGGTGGGCGGTCATCTCTCGTCTCCTTCGACAGCCTGCGCCGGGGCGACCCCGGTCCGATCTCGGGCGGCCTCGGCAGCAGGCCCGCGGTCGGGTGCCGTGCCGACCATCACCACCTTGTGCTCGGCACCGGCAGGACCGCCATCGGGCAGCTCGGCCCGCAGCACGGTGCCGCCGTCGGGACCGGGGCCGACCACGAGGGTTCCACCGGCCTCCTCGAGGCGGCTCTGCAGACCGGCCAGGCCCGTGCGCGCAGCGCCGCGGGGGAGCCCCACGCCGTCATCGGCGACGGTCGCGGAGCACTCGTCCAGCGTGATCGTGCAGCGCGTCGCCCGGGAGTGGCGCACCACGTTGGTGATGCCCTCGCGGATCGCGTAGCCCAGGAGCTCGGCGCGGTCGTCGGGCAGGGCGGGCAGGGTCACCGGCGCGTCGACCTCGATCCCGGCGGCGATCAGCACGCTGCGTGCGCTCGCGATCTCGGTCGCCGCGCGCACCTGCTGCATGCCGCTGGCGGTCGCGCGCACATCGGCCAGGGACTGGCGGGAGATCCGCTCGATCTCGGCGAGCTGCTCGCGGGCCGCCGCAGGGTCGGCCTCGAGGAGGCGCTGGGCGAGCTGCGCGGAGACCGTGATCGTGGTCAGCGAATGCCCCAGGATGTCGTGGAGGTCGCGGCCGATGCGCTCGCGCTCCGCCGCGACGGCGAGGACCGCGCTGCGCTGCTCGGCGCGCTCGACCCGCCCCTCGAGGATGGAGCGCTGGATGCCGAAGGCGATGGACAGCGCGAAGATGACCCCGCCGATCGCGAGGAAGACCGCGAACTGCTCGCCGACGATGAAGCCCCAGGCCAGGCCGATCATCCCGAGCACGGGGACGACCACGCGGCTGGTCGTCCACGGCAGCAGGACCCCGTGGACGATCACGACGTACATGACCATGAAGACGACGTCCTGGCCGATGAACAGGCCCAGCACGATCAGGTCGAGCCAGATCAGGGCGAGCCAGGTCAGGCGGATGCGCCGCGAGTACGCGCGGACCCCGGGCGTGGCCAGGTAGAGGGCCCCGAAGACGAGAGAGGCGACCGTCGTGCCCAGCGCCCGCGGCACGGTGTAGCTCTGCCAGGCCGGGACGATCATGAACAGCAGGAAGATGAGGCCCGTGGCCGTGGGCCAGAACGCCCCGGTCTCCTGCGCGACCTGGAGCAGGCCGCGCAGCCCGAACGGCGGGAGCCCGTCGGCCCCGTCGCTGCTGACCTCCTGCACGCGACGGCGGGGCCGCCGCGGCGGGCGTTCGCAGGACGATGTCGCATCGCCGGACCTCATCGTGCCCCTCCCCCGTTCGCCGTGCGCTCTGCTGCCCCGACGCGTGCCGCCGTCGTGCGCGCCGAGTCCTCCGGGCGCAGGACGGACGCGGACGGTCCGACACGGCCGGGCGCATCGGCATCGATCGTCGTGCCCTGCTGATTCTCGCAGGCGGCCCCGACGATCGAGCACGCGTCCGGGATCTCGCCTGCGCCGCCCGTCCGTCGGGGCGCGGAGGACTCCGCGATCATCAGCGCTGAGAGGTGCGGGCGGCCCGGCGGAACAGGAACGAGGCGAGCATTGCGAGGCCCAGCGACCACAGGCCCAGCACCACCAGGCCCCGCAGCGGCAGATCGCCGCCGAAGGCCGCCCACGTGCCCAGGAGGCTGATCGCCCGCGTGGGCGTCCAGTCCGCGACGCCCTGCAGCCACGCGGGGAAGAAGTCGTAGGGGAACCAGAGGCCGCCGACGAGCGCGAGCACCATCAGCACGATCGTCGAGGCGCCCTGGACCGCGTTGACGGGAAGCACGAGCGCGACCACCAGGCCCAGGATGATCATCGGCAGCAGCGCCGCCCACAGCACCGCGATCACGAGGGCGGCGCGGCCGAGGGACAGGTCCACCCCGCCGATCGTGAGGCCCACGCCGACCACCACCAGCAGGGCCGGGAGGATCACCGCCATGCCGGCAACGATCTTGCCGACGACGAAGCCGCGCGGGTCCAGCCCGGCGACGGTGAGCTGGCGCAGCCAGCCGCTCATGCGCTCGGTCTGCAGCAGGGCTCCGGCGCTCAGCGCACCGCCGAGGGAGCCGTAGGCCGCCATGTTCGTCATGATCGCGACGCCCGCGGCGCCTTCGGCCTCCGCGCCGTAGATCGTGTTGAACATGAGGAACATGGCCGTGGGCAGGGCGACGGTGAAGAACATGAAGGCGCCGTTGCGGAGGGTCACGCCGGTGTTGGCGAGCGCGTAGCGCGCGGCGCGGCGGGCAGGGGACGTGACGGGCCGGGCGGCGGGGATGGGCGTGCGGGCGCGAGAAGCGCTGGGGGCGGGGGCGGTGGCAGTGGTCATGGGGATCAGGTCTCCTGGGGTTGTGAGGCGGTGGGTCGAAAGGCGGTGATGATGCGCGGTGGGTCGGCCCGGTTCACGTGGCTGAGGCGGTGAAGCCGATCAGCCGCGTTCAGGCCGTTGCGCGGTCGTGGGACGTGAGGCGGACGAAGGCGTCCTCGAGGCTCGGCGCCGCGACGGCCACGTCGTGCACCTCGCCGCGGGTGGCCGGGCCGTCAGGCGCGAACAGGGCCGCGAGGACGGCGTCGGAGTCGGTCACGGCCAGGCGTACGCGCCCGTCCTCCAGCACCACCGCCTCGGTGACGCCGGGGAGGTCGCCGAGGGCGTCGGCCGATCCGGCGAGGGTGATGGTGCGCCCGCCGAGCGCGGCCTTGATCTCCTCGCCCGTGCCGTCGGCGACGATGCGCCCGTCGGCCAGGACCACGATGCGCCCGGCCTGCTGATCGGCCTCCTCGAGGTAGTGGGTGGCGAAGACGATGGTGCGGCCCTCCGCGGCGACGTGGCGCATGCGCTCCCAGAACGCGCGGCGGGTCTCGACGTCCATCGCGACGGTCGGCTCGTCCAGCAGGATCAGGTCCGGGTCCGGGAGGAGCGCAAGGGCGAAGCGCACCCGCTGGGCCTCGCCGCCGGACAGGCGCGAGGTGGACTTGCGCAGCAGGTGGGCGACGTCGGCGCGCTCGATCACCTCGGCCACGGGCAGCGGGTGGGCGCAGACCCCGGCGACCAGGTTCAGCATGGTGCCCACGGGGACGTCGGCCAGCAGGCGGCCGTTCTGGAGCATCGCCCCGACCAGGCCGTTCTCGGTCGCGCGGTGCGGATCGGTGCCGCAGACGCGGACCGTGCCGGCGTCGGGCGCGGTCAGGCCCAGGATCATCTCGGTGGTGGTGGACTTCCCGGCGCCGTTGGGGCCCAGCAGCGCGAGGATCTGGCCGCGCGGGACGGTGAGGTCGATGCCGTCGACGGCGGTCTGGGCGCCGAAGCGCTTGGTGAGGCCGACGAGCTCGATGGCGGGCGCGGCAGCGGGGGCGACGGG
>NZ_FWFG01000017.1 GCF_900163655.1 Brachybacterium nesterenkovii | reverse complement strand
CTTCGCGGTTCGTGGTGAATGACCCTGCTGTGGCGGGTGTTCACGCTACGGTTCTCGCGGCGCTGGTCAGCAGGATACGCATCCGGTAGTTCTCCGGGTTTCGGAATCCGCGGCCGGTGCGTTTGATGTTCTTGATGCCGGTGTTCGCGGCCTCGACCTTCGCGGTGGTCGCGCCGGTGACGATGAGGACCTCGATCGCGTCCCACCAGGTCACGACGGTGTCGTAGAGCTTCGTCGTCTCGGGCATGTTCGCGATCTGGGCGAAGTAGCCCATCCGCATTCGCTCCTGCCAGGCCTGAGCGAGGGTGTCGGTGGCCAGGAGGCGTCGGAGCTGCTCTTTGATGCCCCAGGCGGCGGAGAGCTCGTCGGTGGGGTCATCGGTGCGGAAGACTGTCTCCAGTCGCTCCCAGGCTCGCGGGGTGAGGGTGTCGCCGCCGCGCAGCAGTAGCATCCGGTACGCCCAGGCCGGATCGTCCTTGCGACCCCGACGACCACGATGGGTGCGGGCCAGGCGTTGACGGACGGTGGTGACCATGTCGTTTCCGAGCTTGACCAGGTGGAACTTGTCGACCGAGACCGCAGCCCGCGGCAGCCAGGTCCGTAGTGCCTTGCGGAACGCGGCCGAGGGGTCGATCGCGACGATCTCGATCCGCTCCCGCCACCGCTCAGAACGCTGGCTGAGCCAGTCTCCGACGGCGGCGCTGTCGCGGCCGTCGACGATGCCGAGGACCTGCCCGGTGTCCAGGTCGACCAGCGTCGTCATCCACGGCTCGAACCGCCTCCAGGAGCCCTGATCGGTGCGGAACCAGCGCACCGACCGGTAGCGGTGCTCATCGATGCCCAGCCGCCTCACGCGCGTCGCCTCGACATCAGTCAGGACCACAGCAGCAGCTGCCAGGGCGGCCTGGACCAGCCACCACGAGACGCCATGGGCCCGGGCGACTTCCGAGGCTGCCCGGCCGGAGGTGATCACCGCGGAGACGACCTGGTCCCGTAGCCGGGTCGTCGAGCGGGCGTATCGAGGGATCTGCACGGTGGCCTCCCAGAACGTGCCCCTGTCACAGCCCGGCTCGAGGCAGAACCAGCGCCGCTTGGCCCACATCACGACCGTCGCGCCGGCGACGGGAACGTCCCGGACCCGTTGTGACCGGCGCGAGTGAACCTTCGTTGCGAGCACCCCGCAGACCGGACAGCCCGGCGTGACGGTCGAGGTGATCACCACCCGCCGGTCCCCGTCGGGCAGGTCGGTGGCGTCGATGACGCGGTAGTTGGGCAGGTTGAAGATCGTGCTCGCAGCATCGCGCTGCGAACCAGTATTCTCGTGCACAGGCTCGTGGTCCTCTGGGATGTGGATGTCTTGACAACACCCATCACAGCAGGGCCACGAGCCGTTCTACGCCAGCGACGCGACGCTCCCCATCACCACGAACCGGGAAGAGCC
>NZ_FWFG01000015.1 GCF_900163655.1 Brachybacterium nesterenkovii | reverse complement strand
CGGCATCTGGGGCGGTCTGGGCGGGGGATCCGGCGGTCGATCCCGGAGAGCTCTGGGCGACGGAGGTCCGCGCGGGGGCGGTCGCGACCTCGGCGTCGGCGGCGGGAGCGTTCCCGGCGGCGCTCTCGGGCGCTCGCTCGGAAGCGGTCGCCTCGGCCGTGCGAGGGCTCGCCTCGACGGTGGCGGGGCCGGCCTCGGCGGTTCCGGAACTGGTGGGGGCGGCAGGCGGCTCAGGGGCCCGCGTGCGGAAGTAGTCGGCCCAGGAGGGGTCCACGCTCGCAGGGTCCTTCGACCACTGCTCGCGGAGCTCGTCCACGAGCCACTGGTTCGCGCCGAATTCGGCGTCGCGTCCCTGGTTGTCTTGTACCGGTGTCGTCTGTGACACGCTCGAATCGCCAGCCTTCTGGGGTCGAGTGGGTGGGGGCGGGGACAACACTAGCCGAGCGCGGCGCGTCGGGGACGAGGCGGGCGGCGGCGCGCCCGCCACGGCCGAGCGCAGGGGTGCGGCGCCATCAGGCTGTCTGCGGACCAGTCACGCGGTCCGCGGAGCGCCAGGCGCTGCCGGCCGACGAGGCAGCGTCACCCGTATCGTCGAGGAGCGCCCGGCGGGGCCGTCGGGGCGCTCGTCGTCGACCACCTCGATGGTCCCGCCGTGCAGCGTGACGGCCCAGCGGGCGATGGCGAGGCCGAGGCCCGTGCCGCCCGACCCGTCCGGACGGCCGCCTCGCTCGAAGCGCTCGAACACCCGGCCGCGGTCGGCCAGCGCGATCCCCGGACCCTCGTCGCGCACCTCGAGCACCACGTCGTCCCCACCCTCGGGCGCTCGGGCCGTCAGGCGGATCCGGCCGCCCGGCGGGGAGTGCCGCGAGGCGTTGTCCAGGAGGTTCGCGATCACCTGGTGGATCCGCTCGGGATCCGCATCGACCGCGAGGTCGGGAGGCGTCACATCGATCGTCCAGTGCACGTCGCGCTCGTGCGCCCGCGCGGCCAGCGACGCCGCGTCGACCACCTCGTGGAGGAACGGCGTCAATGCGATGGGCTGGACGTCCAGGCGGATCACTCCGGCATCCAGGCGCGACAGGTCCAGCAGATGGTCCACCAGGCGGGACAGGCGCTCCGTCTCCGACAGCGCGACCTGGAGGGCGGCCGGATCGGCCTCGGTGACGCCGTCGACGAGGTTCTCCAGCTGACCGCGCAGGGCCGCGACGGGCGTGCGCAGCTCATGGGACACGTTGGCCACCAGGTCGCGCCGCATCCGATCGGTCTCCTCGAGGTCCCGCGCCATGACCGTGAAGGCCCGGGCGAGCTGGCCGACCTCGTCGCGCGAGGTGGCCGTGATCCGCTGGGAGTAGTCGCCCCGGGCCATCGCGCGCGCCGCCCGGGTCATCTCCCGCAGCGGCGAGGTCATGCCGCGGGCCAGGATCTGCGTGACGACGAGCGCGACGAGGACGATCGCCGGGATCGTGACAAGGGGGTGCAGGCCCGAGCGGACGCCCACCCACGCCAGCGCGGCCGCGACCGTGACCGAGACGGCCACGAGCACCCCGAGCTTGACCTTGAACGAGGGCAGACCGCCGAGCGGGCGGATCGCCGGGAACTCGCCGGTCGGGGAGGAGCCCTCGCGGCGGCTCACGGTGCGCTGTCCGTCCCGTCCCCGCTGGCCCCGTCCCCGCTCGTCGCGCCCCCGCTCGTCCCGTCGGGCCCGGGCGGGACCTCGAGGGCGTAACCGACGCCGTGCACGGTGCGCACGAGGTCGGGCCCGAGCTTGCGGCGCAGCGCCTTGACATGGGAGTCGACGGTCCGGGTCCCGGTCGCATCGACCCAGTCCCAGACATCGGCCAGGAGCTGCTCGCGCGTGAGCACCGTGCCCGGAGCCTGGGCCAGGCACAGCAGGAGGTCGAACTCCGTGGGCGTGAGATGCGCCGGACTCCCAGCGCGCGTGACGCGGCGGCTCGCCCGATCGATCACGAGGTCCCCGAGCTCGAGCGCCGCGGGCACACCGGGATCGGCCGCGGCCGGGGCGCGGCGCACGCGACGCAGCAGCGCCTTGAGACGGGCGACGAGCTCGCGCATCGAGAACGGCTTGGTCATGTAATCGTCCGCGCCGACGCCGAGGCCCACCAGCATGTCGGTCTCGTCATCGCGCGCGGTCAGCATGAGCACCGGCACCGGCTCGTCGTGCTGGATGCGCCGGCACACCTCGAGGCCGTCGAACCCCGGGAGCATCACGTCCAGGACCACCACGTCCGGGTGCACCCGGCGCACCGTCTCGACCCCGCTCGCGCCGTCGCCGGCGATGCTCACGCTCCAGCCCTCCGCGGACAGGCGGTCGGCGATCGCCCGGGCGATCGTGGGCTCGTCCTCGACGACCACAACGCGCGTGGGCACGGCGGGCTCCGACGTCGGACCGGGATCGGGGCGCACGGAGTTCGTCATGGCGTCACTGTAACGGCGGGGACCGACGGCCGGAGGGCTGCTCCCGGTGCCTCCGCGGGGTCTTCACGACATGTCCTCACCGCCGTGCGCGCGCCGTCGGGTCGCGCCGACCCGCGGCGCCTGATCGGACCGTGGTGCTCGGTCGCCCGCGGCATCCGATCGGGCCTCGGCTCGGAGATGGTGTTCCGTTCCGGCCCGGGGCCGGGTCGGTGCCTTCCTCCCCGCCTCCTGGACGTCACCTGGAGGGGGAGCGGAGCAGCCCGTAGAATCCCTGCATCATGACCGACGCGCCAGGACCGAGTACCGGTGCGCGCATCCGCCGGGCCCACGCCCCCGCGATGCGCGCCGACGCCCCGAGGCGGACCCACGCCCCCACACGGATGAGCGGCCCCCTCCGATGACCTTCCTCCTGCTGGGCCTCGGCATCCTGCTGACGCTCGGGACGGCCCTGTTCGTGGCCTCGGAGTTCTCCCTCGTCGCCCTCGACCGCCACACGGTCGAGCGCGCCCGCGACGCGGGGGACCGCAAGGCCGAGGGAGTGCTCTCCGCGCTCACCCACCTGTCCACCAACCTCTCCGGCGCCCAGGTCGGGATCACGATCACCACGCTCCTCTTCGGCTTCGCCGTCCAGGACCCGCTGGCGAGCCTGCTGGCCCCGCTCGCCTCCGCCGCCGGACTGCCCGCAGGCGTCGCGACCCCGGTGGCGGTCGTCGCGGCGATGGTGATCGCCTACGCCTTCTCGATGCTGTTCGGGGAGCTCGTGCCCAAGAACCTCGCGATCGCCGATCCGATGCGGACCGCGCGCGTGGTGGCGCCGCTCCAGCACGCCTTCACGATGCTGTTCCGGCCGCTGATCGCGGTCTTCAACTCGACCGCGAACGCCCTGCTGCGCCTGGTCAACATCGAGCCCCAGGAGGAGCTGTCGGCCGCGCGGTCGCCCGCCGAGCTCGAGTACCTCGTGCGCCACAGCGCCCAGGCGGGAACCCTCGACCGCGGCACCGCGATCCTGCTCAGCCGCACCCTGAAGCTGGCCGACCGCGAGGCCGGCGACGTCATGACCCACCGCGGAGCGATGGTGGCCGTGGACGCCCAGGACAGCGCGCAGGACGTGCTCGAGCTCTCCCGCACCACCGGCCACTCCCGCTTCCCCGTGATCGACGGCAGCGAGGACGACGTGATCGGCGTCGTGCAGGTGCGCCAGGCCGTCTCGATCCCGCGCGCCGAGCGCGCCGCGACCGTCGTCCGCTCCCTGGTGTCCGAGGTGCCGCGCGTGCCCGAGACGGTGGGCCTGGACTCCCTGCTGCTGGAGCTGCGCGACAGCGGCGCCCAGCTCGCCGTCGTCGTCGACGAGTACGGCGGCACCGCCGGCATCGTCACCCTCGAGGACGTCATCGAGGAGATCGTCGGCGAGGTCAGCGATGAGCACGACGACGGGGAGCCCGAGCGCTTCGCGGGCAGCGGCGACCAGTGGACGGTCTCGGGGCTCATGCGGCCCGACGAGATCCGCCGGGAGCTGCGGGTGATCGTCCCGGAGTCCTCCGACTACGACACCCTGGGCGGCTACGTGATGGACGTCCTGCGTCGCGTCCCCGCGGCAGGGGACGCCTTCGACCGCGACGGACTGCGCGTCGAGGTCCTGGAGATGGACGGGCGGCGCGTCGACCAGGTGCGACTGGCGGTCCTGGACGATGCCGCGCGCGCCGACGACGAGGAGAAGGAGGCCGACGATGAGTGACACCGCCGCTCTCCTCCTGGGCCTGGCGATGCTCGCGGGCAATGCGTTCTTCGTCGCGGCCGAGTTCGCGGTCATGTCGGCGCGGCGCAGCCAGCTCGAGCCGCTCGTGGCGGCGGGCCGTCCCGGCGCCCGCACGGCGCTGTGGGCGATCGAGCACGTGTCGATGATGCTCGCCGCCGCGCAGTTCGGCGTGACGGTCTGCTCGGTCACGCTGGGCGCCGTCGCGGAGCCCGCGATCGCGCACTACCTCGAGCCCCTGTTCCACGCCGTCGGCGTGCCCGAGGCCGCGGTCCATCCGGTCGCGTTCACGATCGCCCTGCTCATCGCCTCCTACCTGCACGTGGTGCTGGGCGAGATGGTGCCCAAGAACATCTCGATCGCCCTGCCCGTCGGCTCGGTGATCCTGCTGGCGACGCCGCTCGTCATCATCGCGCGCGCCCTCACGCCGGTGATCTGGCTGCTGAACTCCTTCGCCAACGCGCTGATCCGCGTGCTGGGGATGCAGCCCCGCGACGAGGTCGGCTCCGACTTCACGGCCGAGGACATCGCCGCGATCGTCGACGAGTCGCGCCGCGAGGGCCTGCTGGACGACGATCAGGGCCTGCTGCAGGGCGCGATCCAGTTCTCCGAGCGCCTCGCGCGCGACGTCATGGTGCCGATGGACGAGGTCGTGACCGTCACGTACGACGTGTCGCCCGCGCAGATCGAGCAGCTCGTGGCCCGCACCGGGTACAGCCGCATCGGCGTGCGCAACGACGCGGGGGATCTCGTCGGCTACATCCACCTCAAGGACGTCCTGCTGGGCCCCGACGCCCCGGACTCCGCCTACGACGAGCCGATCCATCCCGGGATCGTCCGCGCGGTCGTCTCGGTCGCGGACGACGACGACGTCGAGGAGGTCCTGCGCGCCATGCAGTACAACGGCGCGCACATGGCCCGGGTCGACTCGCCCGCCGC
Organism: Brachybacterium nesterenkovii; assembly: GCF_900163655.1. Taxonomy (GTDB): domain Bacteria; phylum Actinomycetota; class Actinomycetes; order Actinomycetales; family Dermabacteraceae; genus Brachybacterium; species Brachybacterium nesterenkovii. Next base: position 7,124 of record NZ_FWFG01000015.1, on the reverse strand, counting down.
GCGCTCCGTCGGCGCGGTCTTCCTCGAGGACGTGCTCGAGGAGCTGGTGGGCGAGGTCAAGGACGTCATGCAGCGCCACGGGGTCTGATCCGCCCCCGCGTCCTCTCGGGGCCCGCGTCCTTTCGGGGCCCGCGTCCTCTCGGGGCCCGCGTCCTCTCGGGGCCCGCGCCGATCGAAGGACGGCGGTGCCGGAGCCCCGCGGCACTGTGGGCCGGATCACGGCGGAGCCGCGGTGAACGTCAAGGGAATTTCCCGTGTCCACGGTGGTCGGCAAAGAACCGGCAAACCCTGCACATCGTCGGATCCGATGCCCTCCGGCGTGCGTAGCGTCTACCCGTCGGCCCCCGTCACGCCCTTCCCCCTCGGTGTCCCGGTCGGCACCAGCGGAGAACGAGAGCGGAAGCAGGAGAGACGTGGCGAACCATCGCGCGACCGGCAGGGCACAGATGCGACCCCTGGCGCCCTCGGGCCGCGGCACCCACCGCGACGCCGCCGTCGTCACCGCGAGCGTCGCCAAGGTCGGCGTCCTCGGGGCGCTCGCGACCGCGACCATCGCGGTCCCCCTCGCGTCCGCCACCTCGGGCCAGGTCGGTGACCTCGCCGCCCTCTCGATGCCCGTCGCCCCGGCCCAGGCCGCCGCCCCGGCTGAGCCCGAGGCGGCTGTCTCCGTCCCCGAGGTCCGCAGCGTGGCCATCCCGGCGACGGCCGTCGACGCCGCCGAGGCTCCGGGCTCGGGAGTCTCCGCCCCCGCGGATCTCACGGTGAAGGCCGCCCCGGTCGTCCAGGACGCCTCGGCCACCGGCTCCGATGCCGAGGGCGAGGAGGCGACCGCAGCCGAGGGCTCCGGTCAGGACGCCTCGAGCGAGGACGCCGCCCCCGTCGCCTCCGGCGGCTACATCCGCCCCGTCAACGCCCCGGTGACCTCGAACTACGGCTGGCGCATCCACCCGACCCTGCACTACCGCAAGCTCCACGACGGCATGGACTTCGGGGCGGCCTGCGGCACCCCGGTCAAGGCCGCCGCCTCCGGCACGGTCGTCAAGGCCGAGTACGCGGGCTCCTCCGGCAAGCGGCTCGAGATCGACCACGGCAACGGCGTCGTGACCGGCTACTTCCACCTGCAGTCCTTCGACGCGAAGGTCGGCGACACCGTCTCCCAGGGCGAGGTCATCGGCGAGGTCGGCTCCACCGGCCGCTCCACCGGCTGCCACCTGCACTTCGCCAAGATGGACGAGTCGGGCGGCTACTCCAACCCGAACAGCCTCTTCCGCTGATGTCGGAGAGCGCACGTCCCGCCGTCGTCCTCGGGGTCGAGTCTTCGTGCGACGAGACCGGCTTCGGCATCGTCAGCGAGGGTCGCCTGCTGGGGCAGGGCCTCGCCTCGAGCGCCGCGCAGCATGCGGAGTTCGGGGGCGTAGTCCCCGAGATCGCCGCCCGCGCGCACCTGGACGCAGCCGCCCCGACGCTGCGCCTGGCCCTCGCGGACGCGGGCGTCGAGCTGGGCGACATCACGCACGTCGCCGCCACGAGCGGTCCGGGCCTGGCGACCGCCGTCCACGTCGGGCTCGCCGCCGCCAAGTCGATCGCCTGGGCGCTCGACGTCCCGCTGTACGGCGTGCACCACCTGGCGGGCCACGCCGCCGCCGACACCCTCGCCCACGGGCCGCTGCCGGAGGAGTCGATCATCCTCATCGTCTCCGGCGGCCACACCTCGATCCTCCACGTGCGCGACCTGGTGCGCGACCCGATCGAGCACCTCGGCGACACCCTCGACGACGCCGCCGGCGAGGCCTTCGACAAGGTCGCCCGCCTGCTGGGCCTCGGCTACCCGGGCGGCCCCGCGATCTCCCGCGCCGCGCTCGAGGGCGACCCGACCGCCTTCTCGTTCCCGCGCGCGATGCTCCGACCGGGCGACGCCCCGTACACCTTCTCCTTCTCGGGCCTGAAGACCGCGGTCGCCCGCACCGTCGAGTCCCTCGAGCGGGCGGGGGAGCCCGTGCCCGTCGCGGACATCGCCGCTTCGTTCGAGCAGGCCGTCGTGGACGTGCTCGTGACCAAGTCCCTGCGCGCGGTGCAGGCCAAGTGCCTGTCGACGCTCGTGATCGTCGGCGGCGTCGCCGCCAATGCGCGGCTGCGCGCCGTCGCCCAGGAGCGCTGCGACGCGGCGGGCGTCGAGCTGCGGATCCCGCCGATGTCCCTGTGCACCGACAACGGCGCCATGATCGCGGCCGTCGGCGATCTGCTCGTGCGCTCCGGCGCCGGCCCCAGCTCGCTGGGCTTCGCCGCGGACCCCTCGGCCGTCCTCCATGGCGCGCAGCTGCCGCTGCCGGAGGGCTTCGCCGCCTGAGTCGGGAACACGTCGCACCGCGCCGGACGGTCCGACGGCACCGTCGTGGTGCAGTGTGACCTCCGCCTCACCGCTCGGACCAGCCTGGGCTGTGTCCGGTCCCCGGGTCGCGCGTTGCTAGACTGTCCCAGCACGCCCGCGTAGCTCAGTGGATAGAGCGTCTGCCTCCGGAGCAGAAGGTCGTAGGTTCGAATCCTGTCGCGGGCACTGATTGTCATGAGTCGCGTCATCGTTCACGAACGGTGGCGCGATTCGTGCGAGATGCACTTTTCGAGCCACTTCTGTGGCTCGTTTCCGGGTTCCCGAGAGCCGATCTGGTTCGTTTCGACGATCTCGCCGGATTCCGGACGCGGCACCAGCCCCCTCCTGGCCGATGCGGTCGCCGCATCCCCGCATCTGCCCGGTTCTCGGGAGATGCGGGGCCGCGGTGCCCTCAGCCCTCGCCGCGGCGCAGCGCGAGCAGGCGCTCGAGCACCGCGGTGACCTCCTCGGGGGAGTCGACGCGGAAGGTCGCGGCGGTGTCGCCCGCGCCCACCTTGATGCCCAGGTCGTGATCGCCCAGGCGCTCGAAGGCGGACTCGTCGGTCACGTCATCGCCGAGGTACAGCCAGGCGTCCGCGGCGCAGGCGCGGGCGAGCGTCGCGATGGCCTCCCCCTTGGAGGAGTCGACCACGGAGAACTCGACCACCTCCTTGCCGGGGGTCACCTTCACGTCCGGCAGGCTGCGGGCGTACTCGAGGGCGGCCTCGGTGGCGTTGATGCGGCCGCGCCCGCGGGCGCGGCGCGTGTGCAGCACCGCGGAGGCCGGCTTGACCTCGACCTCGGCACCCGGGTGCTTGGTCGCGATCTGCTCGAGGGTCGCGGTGATCGACTCCAGCAGGCGCTGATCGTCCTCGTCCATCCGCAGGGCGTCGCCATCGAGGGTCCCGGCGTCCATGTCGTGGGGGAGGGCGCCCACCTCCGCGCCGTGGCTGCCCACCAGCACCACCGACAGCGGCATGCCGGTGCGGGCGTCGAGGTCCTCGAGCGCGCGGCCCGAGACGAGGGCCACGTTCACGCCCTCGGACTCGGCGAGCTCGCGCAGGGCCGACAGCGCCTGAGGGTCGGCCGCCGCGGCATCGCGGTCGGCGACGATCGGGGCGAGGACGCCGTCGAAGTCGGAGGCCACGAGGATCCGGGGCGTGGAGGCGAACGACGTGAGCGCCGCATCGAGCTGGGCGGCCGACGGGGCCGATCCCTGGGCCAGGCGCACGAGGGGCGCCGCGGCGGGCTCATCGGGACGCCCCTTCGCCTCGAGCTCGCCGAGGAAGGACTGGGCCCAGCCCTGCACGTCGTTGTCCAGCACCTGGCGGCGCAGGGACTGCATGGCGGTGCGCTGCTCGTCCTCGGGCATCGCGAGGGCGTGCAGGATCGCCGTCTTGAGCTCGTCGATGTCGTGGGGGTTGACGAGGATCGCAGCGCGCAGCTCATCGGCCGCACCCGCGAACTCCGAGAGCACGAGCACCCCCTGCTCGTCGGGGCGGGAGGCCACGTACTCCTTGGCCACGAGGTTCATGCCGTCGCGCAGCGCGGTCACGAGCACCACGTCGGCCGCGCGGTACAGGGCGGTCATCTCCCGCCGGTCGAAGGAGCGGTGCATGTAGGAGATCGCGGGACGCCCGATCGGGGCGAAGTCGCCGTTGATGCGCCCCACGGTCAGCTCGACCTCGTCGCGTAGCTGCCTGTAGGCGTCGACGCGCTCGCGGGAGGGGGTGGCGACCTGCACGAGGATCGCATCGTGGGGGTCGATCGCGCCGTCGTTGAGCAGCTCGCCCCAGGCCTTGAGGCGGTGGCGGATGCCCTTGGTGTAGTCGAGCCGGTCGACGCCGACGACCACCTTCTTGGGGTCGCCGAGCTCGCGGCGCAGCTCGCGCGCCCGCTCGATCACCTCGGGGTCCTCGGCCAGCGCCGAGACGGCCTGGGTGTCGATCGAGATGGGGAACGCCCGGGCGGTGACCGTGCGGGCGGGCTCCGAGCCGATGCCGGGGACCGTGATGTCGTGATGGGAGTGCGCATGCCCCAGCAGCTGGCGCACGCAGGTCAGGAAGTTCAGGGCGTCGCGCTCGCGCTGGAAGCCCACGAGGTCCGCGCCGAGCAGGCCGCGCAACACCTGGTTGCGCTTGGGCAGCTGGGCGAACAGCTCGAAGGGCGGGAACGGGATGTGGTTGAAGAAGCCGATGCGCAGGTCGGGGCGCTGGGTGCGGATCATCGTCGGGACCAGCTGCAGCTGGTAGTCGTGCACCCACACGGTCGCGCCGGGGGAGGCGACCTGCGCCGCGGCGGTCGCGAAGCGCTCGTTGACCTCGCGGTAGGTGTCCCACCAGGTGCGGTGGAAGACGGGGTCGGCGATCACGTCGTGGTACAGCGGCCACAGGGTCCCGTTGGAGAAGCCCTCGTAGTAGGCGCGGACCTCCTCGGCCGACAGATCCACCGGGTACAGCTGCATCCCGTCGGCCTCGAAGGGCTCCGGGGCCTCGCCCGGGGAACCGGCCCAGCCGACCCAGGCGCCCGAGTCGACGCCGCGCATCACCGACTCCATCGCGGTGACGAGCCCGCCCGGGCTGGTCACCCATCGGACGCTCCCGTCCGGCTCGGTGTGCGCGTCCACGGGCAGGCGGTTGGCGACGACGACGAGATCGTGCGTGGGCATGACGGGGCCTCCGGTTCTGGTCGGGTTCCGCTCGTCACGATACCCACCGCCGCAGTGCCTCTCCAGGGCCGTCGACCGTCCGGAAGGTGACGACCTGCTGGCCAGCGGGCCACGGAGCGGTGGGACGGGCGGTGGGCCCGACCACGGGGAGGCGGCCCCGGTCGCGAGACGACGGGCCCGGCCGACGGGCGACGGGCCCGGCCGATGGGCCCGGCCACGGGGTCGCGGGCGAGCGGCACCGCAGGGTCGCGAGGAGAGCGGGGAGGCGCGGGGGAGTCGAGCGGCGGCGGGGAGCCTGCCCGGCCCCCGGACGCGGCCCGAGGCGGCACCGGCATCCGCGTACCCTGGACGGGCCCCGGCCCGGCGAGCCGTCGACGGGGCTCCCGATCCCTGTCGCCCCCACCCGCGAGGAGACGTGCCATGCGCGCCCATGAGGCCGGAGCACTCCACGGCAACGACGCGAGCCCCAGCTGGCTCCCGTACCCTGCCGACGTCAACGCCCTGCTGCCCGGACTGTGGTCCCAGACCACGCGGCGCGGCGCCGACGGCGCCCTCGAGGTGGGCGGGGTGAGCGTCGCCGATATCGCCCGCGAGGTGGGCACACCCGCGATGATCCTCGACGAGGCCGACTTCCGCGCCCGCGCCCGGCGCTTCCGCGACGCGTTCGCCGAGGCCTTCCGCCCCCTGGCCGGCGCCGACATCTACTACGCCGGCAAGTCGTTCCTCTGCGGGGCCGTCGCGCGCTGGGTCGACGAGGACGGCCTGGGGCTCGATGTGTGCACGGGCGGGGAGCTCGCCGTCGCGCTGCGCGCCGGCTTCCCCGCCGAGCGCCTCGCGATGCACGGCAACAACAAGTCCGAGGCGGAGATCCGCCGGGCGCTGCAGGCCGGCGTCGGGCGCCTGGTCATCGACTCCCTCGACGAGATCGAGCAGGTCTCCGCCATCGCCGCGGACCTCGGCGTGCGGGCCCGCGTCATGCTGCGCATCACCACCGGGGTGGAGGCCCACACCCACGAGTTCATCGCGACGGCCCACGAGGACCAGAAGTTCGGGATCTCCCTGTCCGCGGGAGACGCCCTCGAGGCCGTGCGCCGCACCCTGGCCGCCTCGTCGTCGCTCGAGCTGGTGGGCCTGCACTCGCACATCGGCTCCCAGATCTTCGACGTGGGCGGCTTCGAGGTCGCCGCGCGGCGCGTCCTCGGCCTCGTCCGCGAGGTGCGCGACGAGCTGGGCCACGAGATCGCCCACCTCGACCTCGGCGGCGGCTTCGGCGTCATGTACAACACGCAGCACACGCCCAAGAGCCCCGAGGAGCTCGCGACCGGCATCTCCTCGATCGTCGAGAAGGAGTGCCACGAGCTGGACCTGACGGTCCCGCGGGTCGCCTTCGAGCCCGGCCGTGCGATCGCCGGCCCGTCGACGCAGACCCTCTACGGCGTCGGCACCGTCAAGGATGTCGCGCTCGGCGGCCCCCACCATCGCCTGTACGTGTCCGTCGACGGCGGCATGAGCGACAACATCCGCACCGCGCTGTACGACGCCGACTACTCGTGCCTGCTCGCCGGTCGCGTGTCCGACGTGGTCCCGGCGGTCGTTCGCGTCGTCGGCAAGCACTGCGAGAGCGGCGACATCGTCGTCAAGGACGAGTACCTGCCCGCGGACGTCCACCGCGGCGACCTCATCTCCGTGCCCGTGACCGGCGCGTACTGCTACTCGCTGGCCTCCAACTACAACCATGTCCCGCGGCCGCCCGTTGTCGCCGTGCGCGACGGCGAGCTCCGCACGATCGTCCGGCGCGAGACCGAGGACGATCTGCTCGCGCTCGACGTCGGCTGAGCCCCGCCGCGAGACGGCGGCGGGGCGGACCCCGGTCCGGCGCGCGCTGTCCATACCCCGTCACGGCGCGACGGCGATCACGGCGACTCGGCTAGCCTCGGTCTGTGCCCGTGCGGAGCGCCGCGCGCTCGCGGGCCACGACCGTCCGCGGCGAGGATCCTCGCCGCTCCGCCGCTGCCCCCTGGGAAGGACCCCGTGCCCATGAGCACCACCGCCCCCCACGCAGTCTCTTATACACATCAGACGCAGCCG
>NZ_FWFG01000013.1 GCF_900163655.1 Brachybacterium nesterenkovii | reverse complement strand
CCGTACCGCCGAAGGGCGCACCCTCCGGGAGATCCGTCGCTGCCTCAAGCGCTACCTCGCCCGCGACATCTACCGCCGCCTCAACACCGCCGCTCAGAATGAGCTCACCGGCGCTTGACAGACATAGGAGATTCAACGGCAGGCTCGAGCACCTCCGCGGCTCGGCGCTGGGGTTCCGCAACCTGACCAACTACATCGCCAGATCCCTGCTCGAGACCGGCGGGTTCAGACCCCGACTACACCCTGGAATCGGATGAGCCTTGCTGGTAACGTTCTGCAAGGAAGGCGCGGTCTTGGACGCGGCGAGGTGCGCGAAGAGTGGGGGCACGCTCGCCCGGCTCCGATCGTGGCGTAGCCTGCCGACCACCCTGGCTTACCACCCACTCACATGTGAAAAACAGCGGGCCAAGAGGAGATCCATCGATGATCGTTCCCAGGTACTACGAGGACTTGGCCGTTCTGCACGAGAACACGCTCCCGGCACGTTCCTACTACATCCCGAGTTCCACGCCGCTCGACCCCGGTCCGGAGGCTCGTGACTCCTCCGATCGTCTGCAGCTGCTGAACGGTGAGTGGTCGTTCCGGTACTTCGAGAGCATCCACGAGCTTCGGGACCACTTCTACGAGCGCGACTTCCCCACGGGCGGTTTCGATCGTGTGCCGGTGCCGAGCACGTGGCAGCACCAGGGCTACGACCACCACCATTACACGAACATCCGCTACCCCTTCCCGCTCGATCCGCCGTTCGTCCCGCAGGACAATCCGTGCGGCGCGTACGTCCACGAGTTCGAGTACACGCCCAGTGAAAACGCCCCGAGCTCTCATCTCACCTTCGAAGGCGTCGACTCCTGCTTCTACGTGTGGCTCAACGGCAAGTACGTCGGCTACAGCCAGGTCTCGCACGCCACCGCCGAGTTCGACGTCACCGAGATCATCGAGCCGGGCACCAACCGCCTGGCCGTCCTTGTACTCAAGTGGTGCGACGGCAGCTACCTGGAAGATCAGGACAAGTTCCGCGTCAGCGGGATCTTCGGCGACGTCTACCTGCTCTCGCGGCCGGTTTCCGTCCTCTTCGACCACTTCACCACCACGACGATCGACACGACGGGGGCCACGGTCGAGATCCGGGGGCTCTACCGCGGCAAGTCCGTGCCGACCTCCGCCGAACTCACCGACGCCGATGGGACGCGCGTCGCAAGCGGTGAGTTGCAGGAGTTCTCCGGCGACGACACGTACACCCACCGGGTCCAGCTGCGCGTTGAGGACCCACAGCTGTGGACCGCCGAGAATCCTTACCTCTATACCCTCACCCTCACCTCACCGCAGGAGGTCGTCACCGACCGCGTCGGCATCCGTGAGATCACGGTCGTGAATGCCGTCGTCCACGTCAATGGGCAGCCGATCAAGCTGCGCGGCGTCAACCGCCACGACTCCGACCCGGTCACCGGCCCGGCCATCGACCTCGATCACATGAAAACCGACCTGCGGTTGATGAAGCAGCACAACATCAACGCGGTGCGCAGCTCTCACTATCCAAACGCGCCGCGCTTTTACCAGCTGTGCGACGAATATGGATTCTTCGTCATGGGCGAGGCCGACAACGAGAACCACGGCACCCAGTTTCAGTTCCTGGAGGACCCCTCCTTCGCGAATCAGGTCGAACACTGGAACGAGCCGATCGCGGACAACCCCGAGTGGATCGAGGCGACCCTCGACCGCACCCGACTTTGCGTCATCCGTGAGAAGAACCGCCCGAGCATCGTCATGTGGTCGGCGGGCAACGAGGGCGCATACGGGTGCACTTTCGAAGCCGCGCTCGGGCCGGTTGCGCGTCACCGAGGACGCCTCCTCCATCACCGTCGAGTCCGAGGCGTTCCGGTACGCCTTCGACACGCGCACAGGGCTGCCCCAGACCATGACCCTCGGCGGTCGGGATCTGCTCGATGCTCCCGCGCAGATCAATATCTGGCGGGCACCGACGGACAACGACATGAACATCAAAGCCGAGTGGAGACGCGCCCACTATGACGCCGCCTCGGCACGCGCCTACTCCGCAAGCGTCGAGCCAGGCGCGGATGCGGTGACGCTCACCTTCCCCCTCGCGGTCGTGGCGCCCACGATCCAGCCGATCCTGAAGGTGGAGGCCGCCTGGCACGTGAACACCTCCGGTTCGGTGCAGGCGTCCCTCTCAGTGAGGCGTGACCCTGCCTTTCCGCCGCTGCCCCGCTTCGGGATCAGGCTGTTCCTGCCTAAGGAGATGTCGCAGGTTACCTATTGCGGCTTGGGTCCGTTCGAGAGCTACGTCGACAAACGCCGAGCTTCCCATCACGGCCTCTTTGGCTCCGACGTCTTCCGCCTGCACGAGGACTACCTGTGTCCGCAGGAGAACGGCAGCCACGCGGACTGTGACTACGTCATCGTGGCCGGAGGCGGTCTGTCCCTCACCGCCGTGGGGAGCGAGACCTTCTCCTTCAACGCCTCCCCTTACACGCAGGAAGAGCTGGCGAGACGTGCCCACAGCTATGAACTCGTACCGGCGGGCAGCACCGTTTGGTGCCTGGACCACGCCAACGCCGGGATCGGGTCCAACAGCTGCGGTCCTGAACTCCTCGAAAAGTACCGCGTGGATGCCGAGACGTTCCGGTTCGACATCACCGTGATTCCCACCATCGAGCAGTGAACTAGTGAAGGGTCACAACGACGTGCCTGCCGCCCAAGAGAAGACGTACCTCAAGTGGTACAACAAGATCGGTTATGGATCGGGCGATGTCGGCGGGAACGTCGTGTATGCGTTCCTGTCCGCGTTCGTCATGATCTACCTCACCGATGCCGTGGGCTTGAACCCAGGCATCATCGGCACATTGATCATGGCCTCCCGGCTTTTCGACGGGGTCAGTGACCTCTTCTTCGGAAACCTCATCGACCGCACGCACACGAAGATGGGAAAGGCACGTCCGTGGATGTTCTGGGCGTACTTCGGTTGCGCCGCCACGCTCATCGCCACCTTCGCGATCCCGACCAACGTCGGCCAGACCGCGCAATACGCCTGGTTCTTCATCGCCTACACGCTGCTGAACGCGGTCTTCTTCACGGCCAACAACATCGCCTTCTCGGCGTTGACGGCGCTCATCACCAAGAACGGTGCCGAGCGTGTGCAGATGGGCTCCATCCGCTTCATGTTCGCCTTCGGGACGAGCATGCTCATCCAGACCTTCACCGTCGCAGGTGTGCAACAGTTCGGTGGCGGCGCCGAGGGCTGGCGCACGATCGCCATCATCTACGCCGTGATCGGGCTAGCCGTGAACTCGCTGTCGGTGTTCTCGGTGCGCGAGCTTTCGCGCGAGGAGCTTGCGGACCGGCCGGGCGCCCACCATGACCCCGCGGAGCTCGCCGAGGTGGAGGTGACCAGCTTCAAGGAGGCCGCGAAGCTCGTGGTGGCCAACAAGTACTACCTCATCATCCTACTCGTGTTCCTCCTGGCGCAGATCTTCACCGCGACGCTCAACATGGGGATCTACTTCATGACGTACATCCTCGGCGACGCGAACCTTCTCGGAGTCTTCGCGTGGGCGATGAACGCGCCGTTGATCATCGGTCTGCTCTTCACCCCGTTCCTCGTGAAGCGGTTCGGTGAGATGTACCGGGTGAACATCACCGGGTATGTGATCGCGGTCGTCGGCCGGCTCGGTGTTCTCGTCGCGGCGTACATGGGCAGCATTCCCCTCATGCTCCTCTTCACGGGCCTGGCCTCGCTCGGGATGAGCCCGCTGCAAGGCACGTTGAACGCACTGATAGCCGAGGCGTCCGAGTACACCTACCTCACCAAGAACCGGCGCATCGATGGGGTCATGTACTCCTGTACCTCGTTCGGCGTGAAGCTGGGCGGCGGAATCGGGACGGCACTGGCAGGATGGCTGCTCGCATGGAGTGGCTACGTCGGTGGTGCGGACACGCAGCCGGAGTCCGCGCTGCAGATGATCAGCTTCATGTACCTGTGGATCCCGGCCATCATGAGCTTCATCATCCTGCTGCTGCTGACGCGCCTCGACGTGGAGAAGGCCAACAGGAGGGTCAAGGCGGAGATCGCCGTCACCGCGTGACGCCTCGCGCTCTTTCCGAAGACCCTGCTCGAGTCTGCTTCTTCACGGGATGGTTGTGCTGGGGTTCCGCAGCTGATTTCGTGGAAAGAGAGCGGATCGGGGGGTTGTGGGGGATTGTGGGCTCTTCAGAGCTGAGTGTGGGGTGAGGCATCGAGGCCTCCGGTGATGAGGAGCATGCGGAGGCGGTAGTGCTCGAAGTTGCGGAACCCGCGGGCGATGCGGCGGCCGAGTTCGATGATCCCGTTGATGGCTTCGGCGCCGCCGTTGCTCGCGCCGTTGGTGTCGAAGTAGGCCAGGAACGCGGTCTTCCAGCGGCGCAGGGTCTTCCCCAGCCTCGCGATCTCGGGGATCGGGCAGGACGGCAGAGACGTGATCAGCTTCTCGGCCAGGCGGCGACCCGCGGCGCTCGTGGGCTGGTGGAACACCTCTCGAACCTGCTGGGTGCAGTGATAGGCGACCTCGACGGCGACGTGCTCGGGATGCGCGGCGAACGCTGCATCCAACCGGGCCAGCTGCCGTTCGGTGATGCGTTCTCGGCCGGCGCGGAGGACGTGCCGGATCCCGTAGAGAGGATCGCCCGTGCGCCCTCGATGGCCGAGGGTCTCCTGCTGGATCCGGCGGTGGACGTCATCGACCGCAGCGCCGGCAAGTTTGACGACGTGGAATGCGTCGAGCACACAGGTCGCGTCCTCGAGCTGGTCATCGATCGCGTTCTTGTATCCCTGGAACGGGTCCAGCGTCGCGATCTCGACCCGTTTGCGGAACATCTCGCCCCGCTCGTCCAGCCAGTCTCGGTAAGACTTGCCGGATCGGCCGGGGACGAGGTCGAGCAGCCGGGCAACGGGGTGGGAGCTGCGGGTCAGGTCCACCATCCCGGTGAGCTCCTTCGGACCCCGAAGGCGCGGAACACGGTGATGCCACACATGCTCGTCCACACCCAGGACCTGCACGCCCTCGAATCGGGTCGGATCCTCTGCGGCCCGGGCCAGGACGGGTTGGACCTGGGACCAGAGCGTGTTCCAGGTCGTGCCGAGCTGGCGGGCGAGCCCCTGGATCGTGGCGCCCTCGCGGCGGAGCTGGCCGATCGCCCACCGGAGCGCGCGCATGGTCAGCAGGCCCCGCGGAGGGCAGACCGCGGGATCCTGTTCGACGAATGTCACCACCAGGCAGGCCTCCTCGCGGCAGATCCAGCGGCGCTTGCGCCACCGGATCCGCACGGGCCGGTCCGCCCACGGAGCGTCGATCATCGAGGTCACGATCCGGCCGTGACCAGCGGCGATCACACCGCATCCCGGGCAGCCCGCGACCGGATCGCAGGACTCGACCTCGAGAAGGAACCCGGCCCGGGCGCGGTCCACAGAGATCAGGTGCAGTCCAGGGAGGCCGAGGAGGAGGTCGCATCGGTCGCAGCGATCGAGCGCGACCGGGCAGGCGCACGTAGAGTTCAGCATTGTCGAGGTCCTTGGTGCGAGCAGAGGTAAGAGTCCGCTCATCATCGGGGACCTCGACGCCTACCTCCAGCTACCCCGCACCGCCGGCGCGCCCACACTCAGCTCTGAAGAGCCGGTTATCCGCGAGGATCCCGTGGAGGACCGCTTCGTCGAACATCGGCGAGAGCGCGTAGTGGAGCTTGCGCACGGTGTCGGCGCCAAGACCGGGCTTCTTGTCCTCGTTGGTTGCGGACTTGGAGTTGTAGCGCGTGTTCCGGTCGGACTTGATGCGGCCGTCGGTGAGGAGGCGCGAGTACAGCTCGGTCAGCATCGACGGTTCAATGTCACGAGGCCGGAGGTCCCCGAAGTGAGGCAAGAAGTGATTGCTGAGGGTTCTCTTGTAGCCAGCGACAGTCGTCGGAGATCGGTGAGGGCGGATTCCGGCGATCCACCGCTCGACCCACTCATTCAGGGTGATCATCTCGATGTCGATCCTGGTGATCGCCCGTGGTCCTTGGGCCTGCCCAGGGGCACGCCTCTGCCGTGCGCGAGCCTCCGAGAGCGACAGCGCGTCGTCGAGCCTCCCCTTCTCGATCAGCTTCAAGGCGAAGCGAGCGGTGACCTCGTCGGGGTAGCCGCCTCGAGTCTTTCGCTTGGAGTCGCCGGGGTCGAAGTACTTGATCTGCGACCGATCACCGTTGTTGGTGGAGTAGCGGACAGTCGTCCCGAACTGCTCAGGCATCAACGCGCTCCCGCGCAGGGTTAGACATGGACGCGGCGCTTGCTTCGTCGGCACGGTCGGTGAGCTCGAGAATAGCGGTACGGGTAACGAGGATGTTGCCGGCGAGGGTCTTCGCCTGGAGGTCGCCGCATTCGATCATCTTGCGAACGAACCGGACGTCACGGCCGAGGACGCGGGCAACGTCGGGCACGGTCAAGAACGCGATGTCGGGTCGGGCGACGAGTTCGGGCAGGGTCTGGATCTTCCGCTGAGTGCTCATGCCCGTATGTGTGCCGGGGCGGCGGGGGCAAGCGTTCACGCGTCGCGTAGTGGCTGTCATCGCACTGTTCCGTCCTGGTTCGGGGCCAGTTGGCCCTTTGCGCAGGAGGGTGCTCGCGGACGTCTCGACGTGCATCCGATTCGGAGGTGTCCATAAGGTGTGTCCATAGGGACCGGCACCTCAACGAGAAAGGCCCGTCTGACCTGCGTTTCCGCTGGTCAGAGAGGCCTCTGATGAGTGTCCGAGGGGGGACTTGAACCCCCACGCCCTAATACGGGCACTAGCACCTCAAGCTAGCGCGTCTGCCAATTCCGCCACCCGGACAGGTGAGTCGCACGCGGTGCGACGAAGCGACTCTAGCACGGCATCGAGGGCGTCCCGAACCCAGACCGGCCATTCGGGCCCGACAGTGAACACGATCACGTTCCCCCTGGTCACGGGGCAGGAAGCCCGCCGCGATCCATCTCGTTCCGCACCGGCCGGAACGCCGCGCCGTGGGAGGATCTGGGCCATGGTGCACGTCTTCTTCCACGAGCCGCGGATCGCGGGCAACACGGGCAACGCGATCCGCCTTTCGGCGGTCACCGGCTGCCGCCTCCACCTCATCGAGCCGCTCGGCTTCGACCTCGAGGATTCCAAGCTGCGGCGCGCGGGCCTGGACTACCACGACCTCGCCATGACGACGGTGCACCCCGATCTCGAGGACGCCCTCGCCGCCGTCCCGGAGTCCCGGGTCTTCGCGTTCACGGCCCACACGCCCCACTCGTTCGCGGACGTCGCGTACCGCGACGACGACGTGCTCCTCTTCGGCTGCGAGCCCGATGGTCTGCCCGAGGAGGTCATGGCCCATCCTCGGGTCACCCGGCGCGTGCACATCCCGATGCTCCCGGCCCGGCGCTCCCTGAACCTCGCCAATGCGGCCTCGGTCGCGGTCTACGAGGCGTGGCGCCAGCTCGGGTACGCGGGGTCCAGCGGGCGAAGCGCCGGTCAGGTCTCGGCGGCGACGGACGACGGGGCCTAAGCCCCGCCGTCCGTCACGACGCCCGCGCCGTCCCGCGCCCCAGTGCGTCTGGGAGTCAGAGCGCCAGGGCGAGCTCGTAGGCGTCGTTGACGGCATCGCCCACCGTGCGGGGGCTCACACAATCCCCGACGGTCCGGGCGCTGATCCCCTGTGCGGCGAGCTCCTCGGCCAGGCCCGTCGCCGGCCGGGAGCCGAAGGCCGCGATCACCGTGTCGGCTTCGAGCACCGAAGCCCCGTCGTGTCCCTCGACGTGCACGCCGTCCCCTCCGATGGCCGTCACCGTCGTCCCGGTCAGGATCCGCACCCCGGCCTCCGCTAGGTTCCGCAGGAGCGAGATGCGGTTGAGCATGAACATGTCGCGGGCGATCTCGTCGGCCATCTCGACGATCACCACCTCGTGCCCGGCCTCGGCCAGCTCGAGAGCCGCGTCCGCGCCCGACAGGCCGCCGCCGCACATCACCACGCGATGCCCGACCTCGGCGCCTTCGTGGAAGGCGAGCACGTCGATCGCGCGCTCGATGCCCGGGATCGACGCGGGCATCAGCGGCTGCGAGCCCGCCGCGACGATCACCTCGTCGGCCTCGGCCAGACGCGGGTCGTCCGCTGCGATGGCCTCGCCCAAGTGCACGGTGACCGTGTCGAGGGCATCGAGCTGGGTGCGCCACCACGGGATCATGCGCCGCAGCTCCTCCTTGAAGTCCGGGGCCGCCGCGGGCAGGAGTACGCCCCCGATGTCCTCGCGCTGCTCGTAGACGTCCACGGTGTGTCCGCGACCGCCGGCGACGCGGGCCGCCTCGAGCCCGGCGGGGCCGGCGCCGATGATCGCGATCCGGCGCGGCGCGTCGGTCGGGCTGATCACGCGCACGCCCTCGTAGCCGACCTCCGGGTTCACCGCGCAGCCGATGGCCTTGCCGAAGAACGCGTTGCCGGTGCACAGCTGGTTGCCGCGGATGCACGGGCGCACGTTCTCGGGGCGCCCCTCCCGCAGCTTGGCGACGAGATCCGGGTCCGCGATGAGCCCGCGGCCGATGACGATCAGGTCCGCGTCGCCGCGCTGGAGGATCGCCTCACCGCTGTCCGGGGTGATGTTCCCGCACGCCCCGACGGGGATCGAGACGACGTCCTTGACGCGCTTGGCGGCGTCGACCATGCAGTCGTCGCCCAGGTAGTAGGGCGGGAACACGTAGTCCATGGCCTCATACGAGCCGTCGTCGCACAGGATCATGTCGAGCCCGCCCGCCTCGAGGGCGCGCACCAGCTCCTGAGTCTCATCCCGGGTGCGGCCGCCGTCGAAGCGGTGGTTCACGGAGATGCGGAAGGAGACGACCGCGTCTGGCGCGTTCTCCTTGACGGCGCGTATGCACTCGACGGCGAAGCGCGCCCGGTTCTCGGGGCTCCCGCCGTACTCGTCGGTGCGGCGGTTCCAGCACGAGGACATGAACTGGTCGACCAGGTATCCCGTGTGGCCGTGGATGTCCACGACGTCGAAGCCCGCCTCGTGGGCGCGGCGTGCGGCCTCCCCCATGCGGACGATGATCAGTCGGATCTCCTCGGTGGTCAGGGGACGGCAGCGGCGCTCGGGATCGAAGAAGGAGGTGTTGTCGGAGGAAGAGACGGGCTCCATCCCATCGCGTCGTAGTTCTGGTTGTTGCGGCCCAGGCCGGGCGTCAGCTGCAGGGCGGCGAGCCCTCCCGCGGCATGGATCGCTTCGGCGATGCCGCGCAGGCCCGCGGTGTGCTCGTCGGTGTCGGCGCGGGCGAGGCCGTGGGCGATCGGCTCGAGGTCGGACTGGACGAAGTTCACGCCCGTCATCACCAGCGCGGTCCCGCCGGCCGCACGGGCGCCGTAGTAGGCCGCCTCCCGCCGGGTCGAGCGTCCGTCCTCCGTGCCCATCTCCGTGCCCATCGGCGCGAGGACGACGCGGTGGGGAAGCTCGAGTCCGCCGATGCGAATCGGGGACAGCAGCGTCTCGTAGCTGCGGGGCGGCGTCTGGACGGTCATGGCGGGGTTCCTTCCCTCGGGGCTCGAGGCCCACGCTAGGAGGCGGCCCGGCCCGTCAGAAGAGGTGAACGTCCCGCCGCCAGGGTGCTTCTCGCCAGTGCCCGGGCGCACCGAGACCTGCCCGCCTCCCCTACCCGCGCCATCTCCTGCAGCATCGCCGCTGGCCGGCTTCTCGACCGTGGAGGCCTATGCGTCGGCGGCCAGGCCGGCGCGGCGCTCGAGGGCGTGCGTAGTGACCGCGGAGAACTCCTCCATGGAGGTCTCCCACGACAGTCCCCCGGCATCCCGCTCAAAGGCCGGGCGGAAGCGCTCGGGGATGACGAAGCGGGGCGGCAGCTTGACGCGGACGTTGTCGACCGTCGGCCGTGACATCGCACGATCCAGGGCAGGCCCCAGCAGGTCCGGGGGTCGGCGGGACGTAGCACGCCAGCAGTGCGAGGTCGACGACATCGCGTTCGCGACTGGAGGGCCGGTCGCCGTGGAAGCTGTAGAGGGCCACGAGCTTCTCGGCCATGTCGTCCGGCACCGGGACCACGCGCACATGCTCTGGCCAGCCTCCCTGCTGAGGCGGGTCCACTCGGCGCCCCAGAGGGACCAGCTCACCGAGAGCCTGGCGATCGCGGACGACCAGCGCATCGAGCTTGACGTTGCCGTGGTCCTTGCCGCCGAAGCGGACACGGAACGACAGCGACGCCAGATCAGGAACATGCCCGTCCTTGGCCCTGACGAGCTCGAACTCCAGGAAGTCCGGGTCCTCCGGAGTCGACCGCGCCGCCTGCTCGAGCTCCGCGACAGCCGCCTACCGCGACGTCGAGGCCAGTGCCACGTCGATGTCCCGGGTCGTGCGGGCGACATCGGGCAGCCGCGCGATCATCGCGTGACCACCCTTGAGCGCCCACCGGTCCGGGAACGCGACCGCCAGACGGGAGATCAGACGCTGGGCGAAGAACTCCTGGAGAGCCGTTGCCCCTGCTCCGCCTCGAGCTCGCTCCTGGACCGCGCTCTGGAGGCCTCTTGCCGTCTTGTACGCCACGTCAGCTGGCCATCGGCAGATACATGAGGGACTCCTCAGCAGACGGGCCCAGCAGCTCGGCAGCCCGCTCATACGTCAGCCAGCCCTCGTCGATGCACAGGTCCACCCACCGTGAGCGGTGCTCACCATCCATCGGCCACCGCCCCAGGTCATACGTCGTGCGCTCGACGCTCGTCACCGGCATGCCCTCGACCATGACGACGTCGTCCGGTGCCAGCGTCGCGGTATGCAGCGTCATGCCGCCCACACAACGCCGACGGGGCACGGTCACGTGCATCTCCTGCGCGAGATCCGGGGCGCCGTGCAGCTCGGCCGCGGCGTGATGGCTCAGCACACCCCCGCGCTCCCCCAGCGGATCACCAGCGATCTGCGACAGGAACCGCTCAGGGGACAGGCGCTGGAGCGCGACCTTGAACGGGCCGAAGCGCATGTCCTCCAGCGCCGGCACCAGATACACACCCGCTCCCAGCGAGCTCAGCGCCCGCGGAGTCCTGGTCAGGCGCGCGATCGACGTCGGCGAGACCCCCTCCGCCAGCAGCTGCGGGCGCGTCACCAGCCCGTCGTTGGCGGCAGCCAGGTCCACCACCACCACATAGTCATCCACGAGCGCCATACCCCGACCCTGCCCCAGACGTTGCGCTCGTGCAATCATTGCGCCAGCTGCGGCGGCATGGGCCGATCACACCGCATCCGCAGCGCTTCCTCGCCGACACCGAGCTGCGGAGCGACAGCCTGGATCGGCTCCGCCCCCGCGCCCCTCTGCCGCGTCTCAGCCCCGCGCGGCGAGATGCGCGCGGGCGGCCGCGAGCATGAGCTCGGCCGGTGCGGAGGGCACGCCCAGCATCGACTCGACCTGGCGAGCCGCCTGGTGGGCGAGCATGCGCAGGCCGCTGGCGACCTCGGTCCCCCGCTCCTGCACCGCGGCCGCGAGCGGCGCGGGCCACGGGTCGTAGAGGACGTCGAGCATCACGCGGGGCACCGGCGCGGCGGGTGTCGCCCGCACCTCGGCGGCGAGGTCGTCGGCGCCCTCGATCGCGAGCGCGGAGACGACGACGTCCTCGGCCAGCGCGGTGAGGCGGTCGGTCCAGTCGATCACCGTGCACCGGGCCCCGCGCACCTCGGCCGCGGCGACCACGGGCTCCAGGCGCTCGGTGCTGCGGGCGGTGAGCACGATCTCCCGCGCGCCCATCCCGGTGAGCGCCGCGACCGCGCTCAGGGCCGTGGCCCCCGATCCGATGATCGCGGCGCGGTCGATCCAGCCGACGCCGTGGTCGTGGAGGCTGCGGGCGATCCCGTCGACGTCATGGTTCTCGGCCCGCCAGCTCCCGTCGGGCCGACGGATGAGGGTGTTGGAGATGCCGAGCCCGTGGGACACGTCATCAGCGTCGACGGCGAGCTCGAAGGCCTCGCGCTTGAGCGGCATCGTGACGCTGAGCCCCTGGAGACCGTTGCCCGGACCGGCGAGGAAGGCCTCCAGCTCGCCCTCGTGGACCTCGGCGCGCCCGTACACCGCATCATCGATCCCGAGCGCCTCGTAGGCGGCCCGGTGCATGACCGGGGACATCGAATGCGCGATCGGCGTCCCGACCACGATGAACTCCCGCTGCGGACGCCGCGCGCCCGCCCTCAGCCCTTGCTCTGCGCCCACTGCTGCCACTCCAGCACGTTCGCATCGTGCTCCGCCTTGGTCGCGGCGAACTTGGTCTCGCCGGTGTCGGTGTTGACGGTCACCCAGTAGAGCCAGTCTCCCTCGGGCGGGGAGATCGCGGCGTCGATCGTCTCGCCACCGGGGTTCGAGATCGGGCCGACCGGAAGACCGGCGTGCATGTACGTGTTGTACGGGGAGTCCGAGGCGCGCTCCTCCGCGGTGGTGGACACCGAGCTGCGCCCCGAGGCGTAGGCGACCGTCGAATCCAGCTGCAGCGGCATCGGCGTGCCGCCGGCCTCCCCGACCCCGTCGAGACGGTTCTGGATCGTGCGCACCACCCGGCCGTAGTCCTCCGGCGTCTTGGCCTCCTTCTCGGCGATCGAGGCGAGCGTGAGGATGCGGTACTGGTCCTGCGGCGCGACGCCGCGCTTGTCGAGCTCGGACAGGGTCCGGGCGACCATCTCGCTCAGCACGTCCTGGGCGGTGGCGTCCTCGGCGAACACGTAGGTCCCCGGCCACAGGTAGCCCTCGGCGCTCTTGGCGGGGTTCTCGGGGACCCCGAGCGCGGTGTAGTCGGCGGCCGCGGCCTCGAAGTCCGCGACCGGGATGCCGGTGGCCTCCGACAGCTTCGGGAGGATGACGCTCATCCGCTGCCCCTCGGGGATCGTCACCTTCGCACCGGCCACATTGGCCGGGTCGAGCAGCGCCGTGAGGGCTTCGTCCGAGGACATCTGCTTCTTGAGCCGGTAGTTGCCGGGCGAGATCTTCGAGGCGTCGGGGTTCGCGCCGAACTGCGCGGAGAAGGGCGCGGTGGTCTTGATGACGCCCGCCTCCTGGAGGGTCCTGGCGATGTCGCCGCCGCTGTCGCCCTCCTTGACCTCGATCACGACCTCGCCGGTGCCGGGCCCCGGGTAGTCCGTGGCGTCCGCATCCGAGGCGACGTCGACGTTCGTGGTGAGCCACCGGTAGCCCAGGAATCCGCCGCCTCCCACGGCCAGCAGCGCCAGCAGCACGACGAGCGCCGGGAGCATCGTGCGCAGGGGCGTGCGGCGACCGGCGGCGCGCCTCTTCCCGCGCCGGGAGCCGCGTCCTGCCGCAGGGTGCTCGTCCGCGGCGTGCTGCGCCTCGTCCTCGCCCACGAGCTCGTCGAGCAGCGAATCGTCGTCGTTCATCGGTCGGTCTCCTGGTCCGTGCGACCGGGCCCTGGGGAGTGGGGCTCGGCGTGGCGCCGCGTGCCCTCGAACGCCTCGCCGGCTCGGCGGCCGGTCGAGCGCTCGAGGTCGAGCGCCTGCTGGAGGATCATCACCGCGGCGACCTGGTCGACCACCGCGCGATGCCGACGGCCCTTGCGGCCCGACGTGTGCAGCGCCTGGTGGGCCGTCACCGTCGTCAGCCGCTCGTCGACCAGTCGGATCTCCACCTCGCCGCCGCCGGCCTCGAGGGCCGCGACGAGCTCGGCGCAGAAGGCCCGGGCCTTGGCGGCCGCAGGTCCCTCCTGCCCCGCGAGGGTCCGCGGGAGCCCGACCATGATGACACGGGCCTCGTCCTCGATCGCACACGCGGCGACCTCGCGCGCCGCGGCGGCCCGCTCGAGTGTGCCGACGGGCGTGGCGAGCAGGCCGTCCCGGTCGCTGCGGGCCAGGCCCACGCGCACGTCGCCGACGTCGACGCCGAGACGGACGTACCGGGCGGGCAGCCCGGCCTCGGCCGGGCCGGATGTCACGGGGCGACCGTCGCGGTCACGGCCGCGCGGACGGCCCCGAGCGCCTCGGCCGCGCGGGCGTGGTCCCCGCCGCCGCCCTGGGCCATGTCGTCCTTGCCGCCGCCGCGTCCGCCCATGGCCTGGGCGCCCTCCCGCAGCAGGGCACCGGCCTTCAGGCCCTTCTCCCGCGCTGACGCATTGGTCGCGACCACCAGGGCGGCCTTCCCGTCGGCGGCGCCGATCACGGCGACGACCGCGGGCGCGTCCTCGCCCAGGCGGGCGCGCAGGTCCAGGGCGAGGGTCCGCAGGTCCCCGGCCTCGACGCCCTCCCCCGCGTCGTGGGCCAGGACGCGGATCCCGGAGACGTCGGCGGCCTGCTCGACGAGCCGCCCGGCCTCGGCCTGGAGCTGGGTGCCGCGCATCGCGGCCAGCTGCTTCTCCATGTCCTTGACGCGCTGGGTCAGCGAGCGGACGCGCTCGGGCAGGTCATCGGCGCCGACGCGCAGCAGCTCGGAGAGCTGGGAGACGAGCGCGTGCTCCTTGGCCTGGAAGCGGTAGGCGCTCTGGCCCACCAGCGCGTCGATGCGGCGCACGCCGGAGCCGATCGAGGCCTCGCCCATGAGCTGGACGGTGCCGAGGTAGCCGGTAGAGGGCACATGGGTGCCCGCGCACAGCTCCTGGGACCAGTCGCCGCCGATGGAGACGACGCGCACGATGTCGCCGTACTTCTCGCCGAACAGCGCCATCGCGCCCGCGGCGCGCGCCTCGTCGATCGGCATCTGGCGGTCGGTGACCTCGAGCTCCTCCTGCAGGAGCGTGTTGACGCGCCCCTCGACCTGGGCGAGCGCCGCCTGCGGCACGGCGGAGCCGAAGCGGAAGTCGAAGCGGAAGCGGCCGGGCGAGTTCTCCGAGCCCGCCTGCGTCGCACCCTCGCCGAGCTCCTCCCGCAGGGCCTTGTGGACCATGTGCGTGGCGGTGTGGGCGCGGGCGATCGCGCCGCGGCGCACCGGGTCGATGCTCGCAATCGCCGGGCTGCCCTGCTCGAGGGAGCCCTCGACGAGGCGGCCGCGGTGGACGGTCAGCCCCTTCACGGGCGCCTGGACGTCGTCGACCTCGACGATGCCGCCGCCCTCGAGGGAGATGCGGCCGGTGTCGGCCAGCTGCCCGCCCATCTCGGCGTAGAACGGGGTGCGGTCGAGGACCACCTCGACGTCGGCCGGGGCGTCGACGCGCTGGACGAGCGCGCCGTCGACGAGCACCGACTCGACCGTGACGGCCGCCGTGTCGTCGGTGTAGCCGAGGAAGGGCACGGACTGACCGCGAGCGGTCAGCAGCGAGTTGTAGAGGGCCGTGTCGGTGTGGCCGGTCTTTTTGGCGGCCGCGTCCGCGCGGGCGCGGTCGCGCTGCTCGGCCATCGCAGTGCGGAAGCCGTCCTCGTCGACGCGCAGGCCCACCTCCTGGGCCATCTCGAGGGTGAGGTCGATCGGGAAGCCGTAGGTGTCGTGCAGGCGGAACGCGTCCTCGCCGGCGACGACGCCAGCGCTCGTGGACTTCGCGGCCCCGGCGACCTGGTCGAAGATCGCGGTGCCGGTCTCGAGGGTGCGGCGGAAGGCGTCCTCCTCGGTGCAGATGACGTCGCTGATGCGCGCGAAGTCGGTCTCGAGGGAGGAGTAGGTCTGCGCCATCACGTCCTTGGAGACGGGCAGCAGCTCGGGCATCGACGGCTTGTCGTAGCCCAGCAGGCGCATCGAGCGCACGGCGCGGCGGATCAGGCGGCGCAGCACGTAGCCCCGGCCCTCGTTGCCGGGGCGCACGCCGTCGCCCACCAGCATGAGGGCGCTGCGCACGTGATCGGCCACCACGCGCAGGCGGACGTCGTCCTCCGCGCCCGCATCGCCGCCGCCGTAGCGCTTGCCGGTCAGCTGCTGGGCCCGATCGATGACGGGGAAGACCTGGTCGGTCTCGTACATGTTCGCCTTGCCCTGCAGCAGGTAGGCGAGACGCTCGATGCCGAGCCCCGTGTCGATGGCCTTCTGCTCGAGCTCGCCGAGCAGCGGGTAGTCCTTGCCGGAGCCCTCGCCGCGCAGGAACTCGTCGAACACGAGGTTCCAGATCTCCAGGTAGCGGTCGCCGCCCGGATCGATGGTGCCGCCGGCGGCCTCGGGGCCGAACTCGGGGCCGCGGTCGTAGTGCCACTCGGCGCAGGGGCCCGCCGGGCCGGGCTGGCCGGTGGACCAGAAGATCTCCTCGCGGGTGAGCTTGACGATGTGCTGGGGGTCGATGCCGATCTTGCGGGTCAGCACGTCGTAGGACTCGGCGTCCTGCTCCCAGATGGTGACCCACATGCGGTCGCCCTCGAGCCCGAAGCCGCCCTCGTCGACGGAGCCGGTCATCAGCTCCCAGGCGAGGTCGATCGCCCCCTCCTTGAAGTAGTCGCCGAAGGAGAAGTTGCCGCCCATCTGGAAGAACGTGCCGTGGCGCGTGGTGCGCCCGACGTTGTCGATGTCATTGGTGCGGATGCACTTCTGGACGCTCGCGGCGCGCGGCCACGGGGCGCGCTCGGTCCCCACGATGTAGGGGATGAACGGCACCATGCCGGCGACCGTGAACAGGATGGAGGGGTCCGAGGAGACCAGGGAGGCGCTCGGCACGATCTCGTGGGCCTTCTTCTCGAAGAAGTCGAGAAAGCGGCTGTGGACCTCGGAGGTGCGCATGGGGAGTCCTTCCTGGACCGACGGGCGTCGGGTGCTGCGGAGACGTGCGGGATGGGGCGTGCGGGTGCACGCGAGCGTGCGGCGGGTGCGAAAGAGCCCCGGTCAGCGTACCGGAGGCACGACTGCCGGGGCTCTCGCCGCGGGCTGAGGGATCAGCGGGCGTAGTACTCGACGACCATCTGGACCTCGCAGGTCACGGGGACCTCGGCGCGCTTGGGGCGCGAGACCAGCTTGGCCTTCAGCTCGGGGAGCTCGACCGACAGGTACGACGGCACGGAGGCCAGCACGTCGGCGTTGCCGCCCTCGGCAGCGTTCTGGAAAGGCTCCATGGCCTGGGACTTCGGCTTGATCTGGATGGTCTGGCCCGGCTTCACGCGGAAGGAGGGACGGTCCACCAGCTTGCCGTCGACCAGGACGTGGCGGTGCACGACGGCCTGACGAGCCTGGAGGATGGTACGGGCGAAGCCGGAGCGCAGCACGAGCGCGTCGAGACGCATCTCGAGCAGCTCGACCATCGACTCGCCGGTCAGACCGGCCTCCTTGCGGGCGTCGAGGTAGGCGCGGTGCATCTGCTTCTCGCGGAGCGCGTACTGCGCGCGGAGACGCTGCTTCTCACGGAGACGGACGGCGTAGTCGGACTCGGTCCGACGACGGGCACGGCCGTGCTCGCCCGGGGGGTACGGGCGCTTCTCGAAGTACTTGACGGACTTCGGGGTAAGCGGGAGCCCGAGGGCTCGGGACAGTCGCGCCTGGCGGCGCGCACGGGTGACGTTGGTCACGAAGATAACCTCTGTTCAGACGCAATGAATCCAGTAAGGCAGCCGCGGATTCAAGGGACGACAGTACCGGAGCGCATCGGGCGCCTCAACCATCCCCGCCGCAGGTCACGCCCGCTGCGCTGTGGAGTCGATCACGTGCCCCGCGTGATCCGCCGCAGCGCCTCGAGGCGCCGCGACACCGCGGCCTCGGCGCCGTGGCCGCTCGGCGCGTAGTAGTCGCGTCCCACGAGATCGTCCGGCGCGTACTGCTGGGTCGCCACGCCGTGCGGCGCGTCGTGCGCGTAGACGTAGCCCTGCCCGTGCCCGAGCTTCTTGGCCCCCGCGTAGTGGGCGTCGCGCAGATGGGCGGGCACCGGGCCGCCCCGGCCCTCCCGGACGTCGGCGATCGCGGCGTCCAGGGCCTTGTAGGCGGCGTTCGACTTCGGCGCGGTGGCGATGTGCACCACGGCCTGGGCCAGCGGGATGCGGCCCTCGGGCATGCCGAGGTTCTGGACCGCGTGCATGGCCGCCATCGCGACGGGCAGGGCGGTGGGGTCGGCCATCGCGACCTCCTCGCTCGCCGCGATCACCACGCGGCGCGCGATGAACATCGGGTCCTCCCCCGCGACGATCATCCGCGCGAGGTAGTGCAGGGCCGCGTCGACGTCGCTGCCGCGCATCGACTTGATGAAGGCGCTGGTGACGTCGTAGTGCTGGTCCCCGGCGCGGTCGTAGCGGAGCGCGGCGACGTTGACGGCGTGCGCGAGCGCCTCGGCGTCGATCAGCGTGCCGCCGTCCATGAGCACGGCCGCGGCGGCGGCCTCGAGCGAGGTGAGGATCTTGCGGGCGTCGCCGCCGCCCAGGCGCAGGAGGGCCTCGCGCGCGTCATCGGCCAGCTCGACCGCTCCCCCGAGCCCGCGCTCGTCGGTGAGCGCCCGGTCGATGAGCTCCGAGAGGTCCTCGGGGGCCAGGGACTCGAGGTCCAGCACGATCGAGCGCGACAGGAGCGGGGAGATCACCGAGAAGTAGGGGTTCTCCGTGGTGGCGGCGATGAGCGTGACCCAGCGGTTCTCGACGCTCGGCAGCAGGGCGTCCTGCTGCGACTTGGAGAAGCGGTGGACCTCGTCGACGAACAGGACGGTCTCGCGGCCCGTCGCGGCGAGGCGGCGCCGTGCGGCCTCGACCACCTCGCGGATGTCCTTGACGCCCGCGAGCACGGCGCTGACCTCCACGAACTCCCGGTCCCCGGAGGACGCGACGACATAGGCGAGCGTGGTCTTGCCGGTCCCGGGCGGCCCCCAGAGGATCACCGAGGCCGGGGAGGTGCGGGCGTCATCGGCGGCGATCAGCCGGCGCAGCGGCGATCCCTCGCCGACGACGGATCGCTGGCCGACGACCTCGTCGAGGGTGCGCGGGCGCATCCGGACCGCCAGCGGCGCCCGGTGGTCGCGGTTGCGGTCCGACAGCGTGCGCGGCGCCGGGGCGTCGCCCGCCGTCGAGAACAGATCGTCGTCCATGCCCCCAGGGTAGGCGGCGGGCCTGACCGGCGAGCGCGCGGCCGGTGCGGCCTCAGCGGCGGCGCAGCCCTCGGGCGATGCTCCCCGCCCAGGCCGGGCCCTCGTAGATGAGTCCCGTGAAGCCCTGCACGAGGTCCGCCCCGAGGGCAAGGCGCTCGGCGACGTCGGCGGCGGTCATCACGCCGCCGCAGCTGATGATCACGGCGTCGCGGCCCAGCGCGGTCCGCAGCAGGGTGAGCATCTCGACCGCGCGCTCGGCGAGCATCGGGCCCGAGAGGCCTCCGGCGCCTGCGGCCTCGACCTTCGCGCGCGGGGTGACCAGGGTGTCGGGACGGGCGATGGTGGTGTTCGCGGCAATCACGCCCGCCAGCCCCACCTCGTCGACGAGCTCGGCCACGGCGATGACGTCGTCATCGTGGAGGTCCGGCGCGATCTTCACGAGCACGGGGACGTCGCGCCCGTCCGGTCCGGCCCCCCGGGCCTCCTCGACGACGGCCGCGAGGATCGGGCGCAGGGCGTCGACGCCCTGGAGGTCGCGCAGTCCCGGCGTGTTGGGCGAGGAGACGTTGACGGCGAGGTAGCTCGCGACGGGAGCGAGGATCCGGGCACCGAGACCGTAGTCCTCGACCGCCTGCTCAGCGGGAGTGGTCTTGTTCTTGCCGATGTTCACGCCGATCACGGCGTCGCGCCCGCGCCGGGTCTCGCGGATCCGCATCATGCGCCGCGCCATCGCCTCGGCGCCCTCGTTGTTGAAGCCCATGCGGTTGACGAGCGCGCGGTCCGGGATCAGGCGGAAGCTGCGCGGCTTCTCGTTGCCGGGCTGGGGGCGGGGCGTGACGGTGCCGACCTCGACGTGCCCGAAGCCCATGTCGAGCAGGGCCAGGGCGATCTCGGCGTCCTTGTCGAAGCCGGCGGCCATGCCGAAGGGTGTGCGGTGGGGCAGTCCGAGCGCGGTGATCGACGGGTCGGCGCCGCGGCCGATGCCGTGGCCGAACAGGGTCCGCAGCACGAGCGGCCCGCCGGGGACGGCATGGGCGAGCGCGAGCGCCCGCACGGTCGCATGATGCGCGAGCTCGGGATCGGTCCGCGAGAGCACGTGCTGGAACAGGAGGTGATAGGGACGCAGAGCCACGGTCACAACCTATCCCCGGCAGCGGGCGTCGCAGCGGGACGCGCCGCCCGCCGTCGGCGCAGCAGATAGGCGATCGCCACGACCGGGAGCACGAGGGGCACGTACCCGTAGCCGGCCCCGAAGCGGGACCACACGGTCGCGTCGGGGAAGAGAGCGGGGTCGAGGACGGTGAGCACCCCGACCGCGAGGACGCCGAGCAGCTCGGCGCTGCACAGCCACAGCGCCGCGCGCGAGTCCCCGCCGCGCCGGGCCAGCAGCACCGTCGCGGCGATGTAGGTGAGGGCGGCGACGAGCGAGAGCGCGTAGGCGACGGGGGCGGTGCCGAAGCGCTCGATGATCTGCACGCTCGCGCGCGCGGTCGCGGAGATCGCGAAGATCCCGTAGACGATCACGAGCAGCGTCGCGAAGCCGCGCTGGCGCCGGGGCGAGGGGGCTGTGCTCGCGCGGAGCGGGCCGCTCATGCGAATCCCCCGGCCCAGATCTGCGGGAGGCGCAGCTGCAGCACGAGCATCGTCACGGCGACGGCGAGGATCGCGGCGCTGCCCCAGCGGGTGCGCTCCCCCACGCCCAGCCAGATCCCGGCGATCGGCAACACGGCCCCGGTGAGCAGGTATCCGTACAGGGTGACGGGATCACCGACCGTCCCGCCGCCGAGGTCGCGCAGGGCCAGCGCCCCGGTCTCGAGCAGCCAGACCAGCAGCACGAGCGCGCACGCGCCCAGCAGCACGAAGTCCGCGGCGAGGTCCTTCGCCGTGTAGTAGAGGGCGAGCAGCGCCGTCAGCGCGCTCACCGCATAGACCGCGATCATCAGGATGGACACGCGCATCCTCTCCGTTCCGCTCCCTCGCGCCCGATCCCTCGAGCCGGGCGGGGCCGCGGATCAGGGCTCGCACGGCCGGACCTACGATAGACGCATGCCTGATATCACCCTGACCTCCGTCTCTCCCGACGCCGTCGATGCCGACGTCCTGATCCTGCCCGTCCTCAAGGCCGAGGAGCCCGTCGTGCTCGGCCCCGGGGCCACCGCCGGTGCCGCCGCCGCGATCGGCGCGAGCGGCGCCGCCGACGAGGTCTCCCGCGTCCCCGCGCCCGCGGGCATCGCCGCGTCGTCCGTCGTGCTGACCGGCCTGGGCGTCGCCGCGCTCGAGGACGCCAGCGCCGAGGACCTCCGTCGCGCCTTCGGCGCCGCGACCCGTTCGCTCGCGGGCGTCGCCTCCGCCGCGATCGCCCTGCCCGGCGGCACCGCCGAGCAGCTCGCCGCCGCCGCCGAGGGCGCCCTCCTGGGCGCCTACGCCTTCATCGCCCACAAGTCCGGGGAGCCGAAGGGCCCGCTCGGCGCGATCCAGGTGCTCGGCGAGGGCATCGACGCCGACCTCGAGCGCTCGCGGATCGTCGTCGACGCCGTGAACCTCACCCGCGACCTCGTCAACACGCCCCCGAACCTGCTGTTCCCCGCCGAGTTCGCGCGCCGCGCCCAGGAGACGGCCGCGGACCTCCCCGTCGAGGTCACGGTGCTCGACGAGAAGCAGCTGGCCGACGGCGGCTACGGCGGCATCGTCGGCGTCGGTCAGGGCTCGTCGCGCCCGCCGCGCCTGGTCCGCCTCGACTACGCGCCCGCCGGCGCCGAGCGCCACGTCGCGCTCGTCGGCAAGGGCATCACCTTCGACTCGGGCGGCATCTCGCTCAAGCCGGGCCCCGGCATGGAGGAGATGACCTCCGACATGACCGGTGCCGCCACCGTCCTGTCCGCCCTCCTCGCGGCCGCCCGCCTCGAGCTGCCCGTCCGCGTCACCTCCTACCTGGCGCTGGCCGAGAACCTGCCCGGCGGCGGCGCCCAGCGCCCCGGGGACGTGGTCACCATGCGCAACGGCAAGACCGTCGAGGTGCTCAACACCGATGCCGAGGGCCGCATGGTCATGGCCGACGCCCTGGTCGATGCCGTCGCCGACGACCCCGATCTGGTCATGGACGTCGCGACCCTCACGGGCGCCGCGATCGTCGCGCTCGGCAAGCGGACCGCCGCCGTCATGGGCACCGAGGACGCCCGGTCGACGGTCCTGGCCGCCGCCGAGACGGCGGGAGAGCCCTTCTGGCCCCTTCCCTTCCCCGCCGAGCTGCGCGCCGACCTCGACGGCCGCATCTCCGACCTGAAGAACATCGGCGACCGCTGGGGCGGCGCCCTGACCGCGGGCATCTTCCTGCAGGAGTTCGTGGGCGATGCCGCCTGGGCGCACCTGGACATCGCCGGCCCGTCCTTCGCCTCCTCGGCCCTGGGCTACATGGGCAAGGGCGCGACCGGGATGAGCGTCCGCACCGTGCTGCAGGTCATCGAGGACCAGGTCGGCTGATCCGTCGATCACGTTCGGCGCACCGCCCGCCCTCGTCGCGCACGAGGGCGGGCGGTTCCCGTCCGACCGGCAAGGCGCTGTGCCCTAGCATGGAAGGGACATCCCCCTCACCGCATTAGGGAGCATGAACGTGGCGGAAGAGACCACTGACCAGACGTACGACCTCGTGATCCTGGGAGCCGGCTCGGGCGGCTACGCCGCCGCCCTGCGCGCCGCAGAGCTGGGCATGAGCGTCGCCCTCGTGGAGAAGGACAAGCTGGGCGGCACCTGCCTGCATCGCGGGTGCGTCCCCACCAAGACGATGTTGCACGTCGGCGAGGTCGCCGACACCGCCGCCGAGGGCGCGTCCCTGGGCGTGAAGATGACCGTCGAGGCCATCGAGATGGAGTCGGTCCTCGGCTTCAAGGACAAGATCGTCGGCCGCCTGTACAAGGGCCTCCAGGGCCTCGTGAAGTCGGCCAAGGGCATCGAGCTCGTCTCCGGGCACGGCCGCCTCACCGGCCCCAAGACCGTCACGGTCGAGACCGAGTCCGGCACCCGCTCCCTGACGGGCGCGAACGTCGTCCTCGCCTCCGGCTCGTTCTCCAAGACGCTCCCGGGCCTCGAGCTCGGCGGGCGCATCATCGACTCCGAGGCGGCCCTCGAGCTGACCTCGGTCCCCAAGAACCCGATCATCCTGGGCGGCGGCGTCATCGGCGTCGAGTTCGCGAGCGTCTGGAAGTCCCTGGGCGCCGAGTCCGTCACGATCGTCGAGGGCCTGCCCCACCTCGTCGCCAACGAGGACGAGGCCCTGTCCAAGGCCCTCGAGCGCGCCTACAAGAAGCGCGGCATCGCGTTCTCCCTGGGCACGTTCTTCGAGAAGGCCGAGCAGACCGAGAACGGCGTGACCGTCACCCTCGTCGACGGCAAGACCTTCGAGGGCGACTACCTGCTCGTGGCCGTCGGCCGCGGCCCCAACACCAAGGACCTCGGCTACGAGGAGCAGGGCATCTCGATGGACCGCGGCTTCGTGCTCGCTGATCCCGCGACCCTGCAGACCAACGTCGAGGGCGTCTACGCGGTCGGCGACATCGTTCCCGGCCTGCAGCTGGCCCACCGCGGCTTCCAGCAGGGCATCTTCGTGGCCGAGCAGATCGCGGGCCTCGCCCCCGCCCCGATCGTCGAGTCCGGCATCCCGCGCGTCACCTACTGCGAGCCCCAGCTCGGCTCCGTCGGCCTCACCGAGAAGCAGGCCAAGGAGAAGTACGGCGACGACGGCGTGGCGACCTACGAGTACAACCTCGGCGGCAACGGCAAGTCCCAGATCCTCGGCACCACCGGCTTCGTGAAGCTGGTCCGCGAGAAGGACGGGCCGGTCGTCGGCATCCACATGGTCGGCACCAACATGTCCGAGCAGATCGGCGAGGCCCAGCTGATCGTCAACTGGGAGGCCTACCCGGAGGACGTCGCCTCGCTGATCCATGCTCACCCCACGCAGAACGAGGCTCTCGGCGAGGCGCACCTCGCGCTCGCCGGCAAGCCCCTGCACGCCCACGCCTGACTCGCCCCTTCAGGAGGAGAAGAACATGTCCGAAACCGTGAAGATGCCTGCGCTCGGTGAGTCCGTCACCGAGGGCACCGTGACCCGTTGGCTCAAGTCCGTGGGCGAGACCGTCGAGGTCGACGAGCCGCTGCTCGAGGTCTCCACCGACAAGGTCGACACCGAGATCCCCTCGCCCGTCGCGGGCGTCATCGAGAAGATCCTCGTGGACGAGGACGAGGACGCCGAGATCGGCGCCGACCTCGTCATCATCGGCGACGGCTCCGGCGCGGGCGATGCCCCGGCCGGCGGCGGCGAGGACCTCGCCTCCGACGAGACCGCCGCTCCCTCGACCGAGTCCGATGCCCCGGCGGGCGCCGACGAGCGCCCCGGTGAGGGCGAGCAGGACGGCGCCGCCGAGACCGCCGAGGCTCCGGCCGCGGCCCCCTCCGCGTCGGAGCAGGGCTCGGCTGGCGGCCAGGAGGTCACCATGCCCGCGCTCGGCGAGTCCGTCACCGAGGGCACCGTGACCCGCTGGCTCAAGGAGGTCGGAGACAGCGTCGAGGTCGACGAGCCCCTGCTCGAGGTCTCCACCGACAAGGTCGACACCGAGATCCCCTCGCCCGTCGCCGGCACGCTGCTGGAGATCAAGGTCGCCGAGGACGAGGAGGCCGAGATCGGCGCCGTCGTCGCGATCATCGGCGACGCGTCCGCCGCTGCGGCGCCGGCCGCGGAGGCGCCCCAGGCTCCCGCCGCGGAGGAGCCCGCCGCGCAGGAGGCCCCGGCCGCCGCGCAGGAGCCGAAGGCCGACTCCACGCCGCAGACGAACGCGGCCGACGACCAGGCCCCGCGCCCGCAGGCATCGGCAGCGGTCTCCGGCGGCTCCTCGGACGGCCCCGGCTACGTGACCCCGCTCGTGCGCAAGATGGCCAACGAGGCCGGCATCGATCTGGCGACCGTCGCCGGCACCGGTGTGGGCGGTCGCATCCGCAAGCAGGACGTCCAGGAGGCCATCGCGGCGAAGAAGGCGGCCGAGGCCGCCCCGGCGCCGTCGGCCGCTCCCGCCGCCGCTGCTCCCGCGGCTGCGGCGAAGCCCGCCCCGGCCGTCGAGGTCTCCCCGCTGCGCGGCACCGAGGAGAAGATGTCGCGCCTGCGCAAGATCGTCGCCTCGCGCATGGTGGAGTCCCTGCAGACGCAGGCCCAGCTGACGACCGCGGTCGAGGTCGACATGACCAACGTGGCCAAGCTGCGCGCGCAGGCCAAGGACTCCTTCGCGGCGCGCGAGGGCGCCAAGCTGACCTTCCTGCCGTTCATCATGCAGGCCGCGGTCGAGGCGCTGAAGGCGTACCCGAAGCTGAACGCCGAGATCGACGGCGACATGATCAAGTACCACGGCACCGAGAACATCGGCATGGCCGCGGACACCGAGCGCGGCCTGGTCGTGCCCGTGATCAAGAACGCCGGCGACCTGAACCTCGCGGGCCTGGCACGCCGGATCGGCGAGCTCGGCGCGAAGGCCAAGGGCAACAAGCTGGGCCCGGACGATCTCCAGGGCGCGACCTTCACGATCACCAACACGGGCTCCGGCGGTGCGCTGTTCGACACCCCGATCGTGCCCAACCCGCAGGTGGGCATCCTCGGCTGCGGGACGATCGTCAAGCGCCCCATGGTCATCACCACGGAGGCCGGCGACGACGTCATCGCGATCCGCTCGATGATGTACCTGTTCCTGTCCTACGACCACCGTCTCGTGGACGGCGGCGACGCCGCCCGCTTCCTCACCTCGATGAAGAAGCGCCTCGAGGCCGGCCAGTTCCAGGGCGACCTGGGCCTGTGACCCGCTGAGCGGAGCCCGGTGCCTGCCGTGCAGGCACCGGGCGCCCCAGGGCCCGTCACCGTCTCGCACGGTGGCGGGCCCTCCGTCGGTCACACGGGGTCGACGCGCTCCAGCAGCCAGCGACCGTCGAGCCAGACGAGGTGGAGCACGACCTCGTGCTCCGGGACCGCGGGGACGGTGCGCACCGTGCCGTCGGGCAGGGTCAGGGTCCGCTCCGATTCGCTGATGCGGGCCCGGATGCTCGCGGTTCCCGCCGCCGTGTCGCAGGCGATCACCTCGGCCGACACGACCGTCGTCGTCCACCCGGTCACCGTCACATGCCGATACGCCTCGGCCAGGCGCGCGTCCTGATCGGCGGCCGGAGACCCGGGAGCGGTCGCGGTGTCCTCCACGCCGGCGACGAGATGCTCGCGCCGAGCGCTCGCCAGGACGCCGACGAGCCCGACGGGATCGGCCGGCTCCACCGCAGACTCCTCGGCGGCCGCATCCTCCGCACCGGGAGCCGCGGACGCGGTGCTCGCCCCCTCGGCCTCCGCCTGCGGCGAGATCCCCGGGACGGTCGCGAGCACGATCAGCACCGTCAGGGCGCAGACGGCGGCGGCACCGACGGCGAGGCCGCGCCAGGCGAACGGCGCGCGTCCCTGCAGCGACCGACGCCAGCGACGCAGCATCGACGCCGCCGCGCCCTCTCCGCGACCGGCGTCGCGGCCCGCCGGGAGCCGCGCGCTCCAGGGCCGTCCGGACTCCTGGCTCCACGGCTGCACGACGAGGCCCGCGTCGCCGGTCCGCGCCGCGAGGGGCGACCACGAGCGCGCAGGTCGCCGCTCCTCCGCGGCCACGCGGCGGGTGGGGGCGTCGTCGCTGGCGGCACGCGGAGCCGATGGCGGCGGCGGCGCCTGCAGCGGACTCACCGCGGGTGGATCCGAGCGCTCTGCTCCGCCCGCCGCAGGGCCGGGTCCCGTCCCATCGGCGTCATCGATCCAGGGCGCCGGAGCGGCATCGGCACGTCGGCGCAGCGTCCGCCCCGCGTCGCCCAGCACGCTGTCGAGCCACCGCTGGTCCGCGAGCCGTCCCGCGAGCGTCGCCCCGGGCGCGAGGGCGGAGAGGTCGCGGATCATCACCGTGCCGTCGGGCCGGAAGCCGAGCCCCTCGCGTCCCGTCAGTCCCAGCACGTGGTCGGCGGCGTGGAGGCGATCGAGGGCCGCCTCGAGCCGTTCGCGCACCGCCGCCTGGGCCAGCCGCTCTGCCGTCCTCGGGTCGCCGGCGACGGCGCTGCGCCGCCCGCCGCCGGGGCGCCAGGCCGCGGCGTCCTCGCGGACGTAGGCGCCCGGAGCACGACCGAGCACCCGCGGCAGCGCCTCGACGCCCTCGGCGGCAAGACGCTCGAGCAGGTCGGCCTGGGCATCGACATCGCCCGCGTCCCCGATCCCCGGCTCGGGCCCTGCCAGGACCACTCCTCGGCCGTCCCGGGTCCGAGCACGGCGGGCCCGCACGCCGCCGCCGCTCGACTGCGTCTCCCCCGGTGTGCAGCTCCCCGGGTCGATGCCCCATGCCGCGCTCGTCCCCATCCCGGGCCTCCCTCCCTCGCCTGCCCTCGCCTGGTCTCGCCTCCATGGCGTGCGCCCAGTGAACCTCGGCGGCGGCGCCTCCTGCTCACGTCATCCACAATCCGCAGGTCGGACGTAGGATCGAGGGGTGCTCGACATCCTCCGCCTCGGCTTCAGCGATCCCCTCCCCGGTGGGGACGACCACGACGTCTTGGGCCTTCCCGGGGGGCCGGTGGAGTACCGGCGCGCCTGGGAGATCCAGCGGGAGGTCCACGCCGATGTCGTCGCCGGCCGCCGCCCCGACACGCTGCTGCTGCTCGAGCACGAAGCCGTGTACACGGCGGGCAAGCTCACCGCGGATCATGAGCGGCCGCGCGACGGGGCGCCCGTCGTCGACATCGACCGGGGCGGGAAGATCACCTGGCACGGCCCCCACCAGCTCGTCGGCTATCCGATCGTCCGCCTGCCCGCGCCGATCGACGTCGTCGGCTTCGTCCGCGCCCTGGAGCGGGCGCTCATCGGCGTCTGCGCCGCGTTCGGGGTCCGGACGGTCCCGGTCGAGGGCCGCAGCGGCGTCTGGTCGCTCGACCCCGCCCGGGAGGACCGCAAGGTCGCGGCGATCGGCATGCGCGTCTCCCGCCGCACGACGATGCACGGGTTCGCGCTCAACTGCGCCAACGACCTCTCCTGGGCGCGCAACGTGATCCCCTGCGGGATCGACGACGCCGGTGTGACGAGCCTGAGCGAGCTCGCGGGGCGCCGGATCGGCGTGCCGGAGGTTCTGGGCCCGGCGGAGGAGGCGATGCGCGCCCTCATCGCCGAGCGCACGCGGGGCCGCGAGCCGCTGCCCGTCCCGCAGTCCGGGCCGGGTCGCTGACCTCGGCTCCGGGCCCGCAACTGCGGCGCCCTTCCCTGTCGGCCGCTGCGGGCACGTCGGCCGGTAGACTGCGCCTCGACCCCGACATTGAGGAGGACCGGCGCGTGACCATCGCCCCGGAGGGACGCAGGATGCTGCGCATCGAGGCGCGCAACGCCGAGACGCCCATCGAGCGCAAGCCCGACTGGATCAAGACCCGTGCCGTCATGGGCCCCGAGTACGCCGACATGAAGAAGCGGGTCCACGGTGAGGGCCTGCACACGGTGTGCGAGGAGGCGGGCTGTCCCAACATCTTCGAGTGCTGGGAGGACCGCGAGGCCTCGTTCCTCATCGGCGGCGACACCTGCACCCGACGCTGCGACTTCTGCAACATCGCGACCGGCAAGCCGCTGGCGATCGATCCCGCGGAGCCGCTGAAGGTGGCCCGTTCGGTCCAGGAGATGGGCCTGCGCTACACCACCATCACGGGCGTGGCGCGCGACGACCTCCCCGACGGCGCGTCCTGGCTGTTCGCGGAGACCTGCCGCCAGGTGCATGCGCTGAACCCCGGCACCGGCGTGGAGCTCCTCGTTGACGACATCAAGGGCGACACCGCGGCGCTGCAGGGCATCTTCGACGCCCGCCCCGAGGTGTTCGCCCACAACCTCGAGACGGTGCCGCGGATCTTCAAGAGCATCCGCCCCGCCTTCCGCTTCGAGCGCAGCCTCGAGGTGATCCAGGCGGCGAAGGACGCCGGGATGATCACGAAGTCGAACCTGATCCTCGGCATGGGCGAGACCGACGCAGAGATCGTCGACACGATGGAGCAGCTGGTGGAGTCCGGCTGCGACATCCTCACGATCACCCAGTACCTGCGCCCCTCCAAGAAGCACCACCCCGTCGACCGGTTCCTCAAGCCGGAGCAGTTCCTGGACCTGTCCGCCGCCGGCGAGGAGATGGGCTTCCTGGCCATCATGGCCGGCCCGATGGTCCGCTCCTCCTACCGCTCGGGCCGCCTGTGGGCCCAGGCGATGACCAAGCTCGGCCGCGAGATCCCCGCCGATCTCGCGCACCTGGACCAGGAGACCCCTGCGTACCAGGAGGCCGTCAACGTCGTGGCCCGCCGTGCCGCGGCCGGCGGCTGCTGATCCCCGCTCCCGAAGAAGAGAACATGCCTCGCAACGAATCCCCGGCGGCCAAGGCCGCCCCCAAGCAGCCCGGGCGCCTCAAGCAGATCGCCCAGGTGTTCCAGGAGACCCGCAAGGCCGATGCCTCCACGGTCCCGCTCATGCTCCTGGGCCTGCTGGCGCCGATCGCCGTCGCCGTGCCGCTGACCTGGGTCGCGTTCGACAGCCCCTGGTACGGCCTGTTCATCGGCCTCATGATCGGCACCCTCGTCGCGATGTTCATCCTCGCGCGCAAGGCGGAGTCCGCCGCGTACTCGCGGATCGCGGGCCAGAAGGGCGCCGCTCTGGCGGCGATGGGCTCGATCCGTCGCGGCTGGAACGTCGAGCAGGAGCCGTGCGCGCTGGATGCGCGCAGCCAGGAGATGCTGTTCCGCGCGAGCGGCCGCGCGGGCGTCGCGCTCGTCTCGGAGTCCTCCACCGGCGGGGCGATGCGCCTGCTGGAGAAGGAGGGCAAGCGGCTCGAGCGCCTGCTGCCCAACGTGCCGGTCCACAAGATCATCGTCGGCGACGACAAGGACAAGGGCGAGGTCCCGCTGCCCAAGCTCGCCGCGCACATGACGCGCATGAAGCCGGTGCTGACGAAGGAGGAGGCCGCTGCCGTCGCCAAGCGTCTGCAGGCGATGCCCAACCCGATCCGCCAGGCGATCCCCAAGGGCATCGATCCCACGCGCGCGCGCCCCAACCGCAAGGCGATGCGCGGACGCTGATCCCGCGCCCTGCAGACAGCACGAGGCCCCGTCCACCTGGACGGGGCCTCGTGCTGTCTCAGGCGCCGCATCGCGCCGCCGTTATCATTCCGTGACCTTTGTTATCTGACCGTGACATTCGGTATCTGCGCAGGTCACAGGCGCAGCGGGCCGCACGTGAGCGGTCAGGCGCGCACCACCGCGGTGCCCGCCGCGACGTCCTGGAGGGGCTGGCCGTCGCGGTTCCAGATCAGCGTCGGCAGCAGCAGGAGCAGCAGCGCGGTGCGCACCAGCGCCCGCAGCGGCATGGGCCACCGCCGCGCCACGGGGACGGTCCGCAGCCCCAGCACGAACTGACCGATCGTCGCCCCGAACAGGCTCAGCAGCACGACCGACATGGCCGTGAACAGGGGCCACACCAGGTGCACGCTCCCGTCCATGAGCAGGGCGGATGCCCCCGCGCACAGGCTCCAGTCGATCGCATAGCCGACGAAGCGCCGTCCGATCGGCGCCACGGATCCGGGCCCCTCGGCGGGCAGGCCCCAGGTCGCGCCCTTGACGTGGGAGGGGTCGGTGGGGGCTCCGTCGATCCAGGAGCCGAGGTCTTCGCGGTCGATCACGCCCAGAACTGTAGCCGGACGCCCTCGAGGACCGTCCGGACCGCGTGCATACACTGACGGCGCCGGGCGCGCCCCGGCCCCGCCCGGCCTTCCCGGATCGAGCGGGCAGCAGACATCCGCCCCCCGGGGTCCACGACGCGCACGGCCGAGCGCCGCGCGGATGGAGGAAGAGTGTTCAGCAATCCCAGCGAGGTCGCGAAGTACATCGAAGAGGAGGGCGTCGAGTTCATCGACATCCGGTTCATCGATCTGCCCGGCGTGATGCAGCACTTCAACATCCCGGCGTCCACGTTCGACGCCGAGGCGATCGCCACCGGCCAGATGTTCGACGGGTCCTCGATCCGCGGCTTCCAGGCGATCCACGAGTCCGATATGAAGCTGATCCCGGACCTCGAGACGGCCTACCTGGACCCGTTCCGCGAGCGCAAGACGCTCATCATGAACTTCTCGATCGTCGACCCCTTCACCGACGAGCCCTACTCGCGCGACCCCCGCACCGTCGCCGCCAAGGCCGAGGAGTACCTGCGGTCGACGGGCATCGCGGACACCGCCTACTTCGCGGCCGAGGCCGAGTTCTACATCTTCGACGACGTCCGCTTCAAGACGGACGTGAACTCCGGCTTCTACGAGATCGACTCCGACGAGGGCGTGTGGAACACGGGCCGCGACGAGTCCGCCACGGGCGGCAACCTGGGCTACAAGACCCGCCTCAAGGGCGGCTACTTCCCCGTCTCCCCCAACGACCAGATGGCCGACCTGCGCGATGAGATCTGCGCGGTGCTCGCCGAGACCGGGCTCGAGATCGAGCGCGCCCACCACGAGGTCGGCACCGCGGGACAGCAGGAGATCAACTACCGCTTCAACACGCTGCTGCAGGCCGCCGACGACGTCATGAAGTTCAAGTACGTCGTCAAGAACGTCGTGTGGGAGAACGGCCGCACGGTCACGTTCATGCCCAAGCCCCTCTTCGGCGACAACGGCTCGGGCATGCACACCCACCAGAGCCTGTGGAAGAACGGCGAGCCCCTGTTCTACGACGAGCGCGGCTACGGCGGCCTCTCGGACGTGGCGCGCTGGTACATCGGCGGCCTCATCGAGCACGCCTCCTCGCTGGTGGCGTTCACGAACCCGACGGTCAACTCGTTCAAGCGCCTCGTGCCGGGCTTCGAGGCCCCCGTGAACATGGTCTACTCGGCCCGCAACCGCTCGGCCTGCATCCGCATCCCGGTCACCGGCACGAGCCCCAAGGCCAAGCGCATCGAGTTCCGCGCCCCCGACCCCTCGGCCAATCCGTATCTGTCCTTCGCCGCGCAGCTGATGGCCGGCCTCGACGGCATCCGCAACCGGATCGAGCCGCCGGAGCCGATCGACAAGGACCTCTACGAGCTTCCTCCGGAGGAGCACGCGCAGATCAAGCAGCTCCCCGAGTCCCTCGGCGCGGCCCTCGACGCGCTCGAGGCCGACCACGACTACCTCACCGAGGGCGACGTGTTCCCCGAGGACCTCATCACCACCTGGATCAAGTACAAGCGGACCAACGAGATCGACCCGTTCCGCTTCCGCCCGCACCCCCACGAGTTCGAGCTGTACTACGACATCTGAGCGGGCCGAGCGGCCCGGGCTCGGACCCGGACCGCTCCCCGAACAAACGGAGCCCCGTCGCGCGCACGCGCGGCGGGGCTACGTCGTCGAGCACTGCCAGAGGGCTGTCGCAGGCCTTTTGCACGGCTATTGCACGACCTTCGCACGGCGGTCAGCCGAGCGCGTCGAGCCCTCCCTTGGCCTTGAGCAGGCTCAGCAGCAGCGCCTTGGGGGTCGCGGACTCCTCGAGGGCGCAGGGCTCGGCCTCGAAGGCCCACACCTGCTTGAGCGCCCGGAACACGTCGAACTCCTCGGGCCCGGTCTTCAGCGGCACCACGCGGTACCCGCCGGGC
Organism: Brachybacterium nesterenkovii; assembly: GCF_900163655.1. Lineage (GTDB taxonomy): Bacteria > Actinomycetota > Actinomycetes > Actinomycetales > Dermabacteraceae > Brachybacterium > Brachybacterium nesterenkovii. The sequence goes on along the minus strand of NZ_FWFG01000013.1, from coordinate 38,886 downwards.
TCGGGCAGGTGGATGATGAACGCGCCGGTCATCTCGGGGACGTCGCGGATGGTGCCGTCGTCGTCGAGCAGGTGCTCGGCGTTGACCACGGCCACGCCCTGCAGGGCGTAGTCGCCGCGCACCTTCTTCGAGGTCTTGATGTCGCCGGACAGCACGCTGCCGCCGATCTTCACGATGCAGTCGGTGGTGCCCGCGTAGCCGACGGAGTGGTTCAGCACGGTCTGCTCGATCTCGAGGAACTCCGGGGAGAAGTCCTGCAGGAAGGCGTCATAGCCGTCCAGGCGCACGGCGGCGCGATCGAGCAGCGCATCCAGCGACCGCTCCTGTGCGAAGGCCCCGGTGGCCAGGCGCATCTCCTCGACGCGCGCGGCCACGTCCTCGCGGTCCGGCCGGCTCCCCGCACGCGCCCAGTCCTCGCAGACGGCGTGCACCAGGGTGCCGAACTCGGAGGCGATGCGCGTGTGCTCCTCGGCGGCCGCGGCGATGCGCTTCTGGCTGCCCCACTTGTCGCGCGTCACGCGGGAGATCTCGGCCTGGGCGCGTCCGGGATTGCGGTCGAGCCACGCGTACATCTCGAGCGCGCGCTTCGAGGCCATGCTGGCGTACCAGCCCTGCAGATGGTCCTTCGCGCGCATCCCGGAGATCGTCGTGATCGACGGGTAGACGAGCGGCCCGTCGGGCTCGAGGCGGTACATGCGGCCGCGGGGCGTGTCGGCGCTCAGCTTCGGTGTGGTCATGGCTCCTCGGAGTCCGGGGCGAGCGCTCGGCACGCCCCGGGTCATGGTCTGGACAGCCTCCCCAGGCTACGCGCCGGGGCCGGGCTCCCCGAAGAAGACCGCCTCGACGATGCCGCGGGCGTGACGCGTCACGCGCAGGTACTCCTCCTCGACCTGCCGCGCCGTCGCGTCGGGGCCGAGGACCACTTGGGCGGCGGCGCGCAGCTCGATGCGGTCCAGCGGCAGGATCGCCGATTCGCGGCCGCGCCAGAGGAACAGGGCGCCGCGCAGCTCCCAGGCCAGTCGCCATGCCGCCGCGAGGTCCTCCGCCGAGCGCCGGGGCAGCACGTCGGCGTCGACGAGCGCGTCCAGCAGGTCGAGGGTCCCGGTGCGGCCGCGCAGCGCGGGATGCGCGGAGGCGGAGTCCATCGTCAGCAGCTGGACGGTCCATTCGACGTCGGTCATCGACCCGCGCCCGAGCTTGAGGTGGCGGGAGGGGTCGGTGCCACGGGGCAGGCGCTCGGACTCCACCCGGGCCTTCATCCTGACGATGTCGCGGCGCTGCTGCGCCGTCAGGCCGCCGTCGGGGTAGCGGTGGCGGTCCATGGTCTCGCGCATGGCCTCCCGCAGCGCCGCGGAGCCGAAGATCGGCCGGGCGCGCAGCAGCGCCTGGCGCTCCCAGGTCTCGGCGCTGCGGTCGTAGTGCCCGCTCCAGGACTCGATCGTTCGGACCAGCACCCCGTTGCGCCCCTCGGGCCGGAGATCCGCGCTCACCTTCATGTCGGCGCCGGACGAGGGGGCGTTGAGGATCCTCTGCAGGGTCGTGGCGACCTTGACGGCGACGGAGGTGGTGGCCTCGCCCGCCCCGGCATCGGCCACGACGAACTGCACGTCGGCGTCCGAGGAGTAGCCCATCTCGGCGGCGCCGAAGCTGCCCATCGCGAGCACGCCGAGGTCGATGCCCAGGCGCTCGAGGGCCGACTGGTCCTCGTCCGCGTCCTCCCCCGTCGTCTGCGGCTGCTCGCTCGGCCGCTCCGGGCCGTCCTCGGTCGCGACGACGTGCGCCGCGACCTGCACCCCGGCCTCGAGCACGGCCTCGGCCAGATCGGTCAGCGCCGCCGCGACCTCCTCGGGGCGCACCAGGTGCACCAGGTGCGCCATGGCGATGCGGAGCAGCTCGCGGCGCCGCGTGCGGCGCAGCACCTCCGTCGCCTCCTCGGCGGTGTCGACGCGCCGGATCACGGCGGCGAACTCGCCGATGAGGGCCTCGCGTCCCAGCGGGCGCAGCTCCTCGTCACGGGCGAGCCAGCGGACCGCCTCGGGGATCTGCTCGAGCTGCTCCCCGGCGTACCGGGAGTCGGAGAGCACGCGGGTCAGGCGCTGGGCGGCGACCCCGGAGTCCCGCAGCAGCCCCATGTACCAGTGGGCCGAGCCCACCGCGTCGGACAGGCGGCGGAAGGCGAGCAGCCCCAGGTCGGGGTCGACGCCGTCGGCGAACCACTCGAGCAGGCTCGGCAGCAGCTGGCGCTGGATCGCGGCGCGCCGGGAGATCCCCTCGGTGAGGGCGTCGATGTGGGCCAGTGCCCGCTTCGGATCGCGGTAGCCGATCGCGGCGAGGCGCTCGGCGGCGGCCTCGGGCGTGAGCCGCACCTGGTCCTCGGACAGCGTCGAGGCGGTGTCGAGCAGGGGGCGGTAGTAGATCTCCTCGTGCAGGCGCCGCACGCGACGGCGGACCTTCTCGTAGCGGGCGGGGAACTCGTCGGGGAGGAGGCCGAGCGCCCGCGCGAGGCGCCGCAGGTCCCCCTCGGAGGTCGGGAGAACGTGCGTGCGGCGCATCCGGTGCAGCTGCAGGCGGTGCTCCACGGCGCGCAGGAAGCGGTAGGAGGCGTCCAGCTCCGCGGCGTGGTCACGGCCGATGTAGCCGCCGTCGCGCAGGCGCTCGAGGGCCGGCAGCGTGCCGCGGACCCGCAGGGACTCGTCGCCGCGCCCGTGGACCATCTGCAGCATCTGGACGGTGAACTCGACGTCCCGCAGGCCGCCGGGGCCGAGCTTGAGGTTGCGCTCGACCTCGCCGCGCGGGATGTGGTCGATGACGCGGCGGCGCATGGCCCGGGAGTCCTCGACGAAGCCGTCGCGCGCGGCGGCCTGCCAGACGTGCGGCGCGACCATCTCGACGAAGGCCTCTCCGAGGTCCCGGTCGCCCGCGGCGGGCCGGGCCTTCAGCAGCGCCTGGAACTCCCAGGAGGCCGCCCAGGTCCGGTAGTAGCGGCGGCAGGAGTCGAGCGTGCGGGCGAGCGGGCCGTCCTTGCCCTCGGGCCGCAGGTTCGCGTCGACCTGCCACAGGGAGCCCTCCGCGGTGCGGTCCGAGCAGACGCGCGCGAGCTCGCGCGCGAGCGAGGACGCGGTCGCGATGAGCGCCTCCTCGTCGACGCTCCCGCCGTCCGCGCCGGGACGGGGCTCGGCCACGTGGATCACGTCGACGTCGGAGATGTAGTTGAGCTCGCGCGCCCCGGTCTTGCCCATCGCGAGGACCGCGAGGCGCACGTCCTCGTGCCCGTCGACGCTGGTCCGGGCCACGGCGAGGGCGGCGTCGAGGGCGGCGTCGGCGAGGTCGGCGAGGGCCTCCGAGACGGCGGGCTGCACCGCCGTGGGGTCCGGGGCGGCGAGGTCCGCGACGGCGATCTGCACGAGCCGCTCGTGATAGGCGATCCGCAGGGCGTCCCGACCGGACCTCCCGTCGCCGGCGGCCACGGGGATCTCGGCGTCCGGGTCGGCGCCGACCGCCCGCAGCAGGCGCCTGCGGACCTCCGCGGTCGCGGCATCCAGGCCGTCCGCCTCGCCCTCGAGCGCGACGATGCGGTCCGGGTGGCGGGTCAGGAAGTCGCCGAGGGCGACCGATGCTCCCAGGAGGGTGACGAGCCGGGACCCGGCGGTGCCCTCCTCGCCGACCTCGGCGAGCAGGCGCGCCGCGCCCGCCTCGTCCGCCTGGCGGGCCGATTCGGCCCACCGCAGCAGGCCGATGAGCGCCTCATCGGGGTCGGCGGTCCGCCCGATCGCTTCGACGCCCGCACGGTCGAGCCCGTCGAGGGCGGGATCGGCGAGGAACCGCTGGGCGCGGTCGGTCCGGCCGAAGCCGAGGCGGGCCAGGCTCCCGGTGCTGATCTCGACGCTCACGGCTCAGATCCGGAAGAACGAGGAGTCGAGCTCGACCGCGGTCACCTGCTCGCGGTACCGGTTCCACTCGGCGCGCTTGTTGCGCAGGAAGTACTCGAAGACCTGCTCCCCCAGCGTCGAGGCCATGAGCTCGGAGGACTCGAAGCTCTCGAGCGCCCGGAACAGGTCCGTGGGCAGGGGCTCGTAGTCGAGAGCGCGACGCTCCTTGTCGGTGAGCTGCCAGACCGTGTCCTCGGCCCCCTCGGGCAGCTCGTACTCCCCCTCGATGCCCGCCATCCCGGCGGCCAGCAGCGCGGCGAAGGCGAGGTAGGGGTTGGCGGCGCTGTCGGCGCCGCGGAACTCGACGCGGGAGCTGGTGCCCTTGGTGGGCTTGTGGAAGGGGACGCGCACGAGCGCGGAGCGGTTGTTGTGCCCCCAGCACACGTAGCTCGGGGCCTCCTGCGCCCCCCACAGGCGCTTGTAGGAGTTCACGAACTGGCTGGTGAGCGCGCAGTACTCCGGGGCGTGGCGCAGCAGGCCCGCGATGAAGCGGCGGGCGGTCCGCGAGAGGCCGTACTCCGCGCCCGGCTCATGGAAGGCGTTCTTCCCGTTCTGGAACAGCGACAGATGCGTGTGCATCCCCGAGCCGGGGCTCTCGATCATGGGCTTGGGCATGAACGTGGCGACCGTCCCCATCGAGAGGGCGACCTCCTTGACCACCGTGCGGAACGTCAGGATGTTGTCGGCCGTGGTGAGGGCGTCGGCGTAGCGCAGATCGATCTCGTTCTGCCCCGGGCCGTTCTCGTGGTGGGAGTACTCGACCTGGATGTTCATCGCCTCGAGGTGCTGGATCACCGTGCGGCGGAAGTCCTGCCCGCTCGCCCGCGGCACGTGGTCGAAGTAGCCGGAGGTGTCCGTCGGGCGCAGCGGCACGCCCTCGCGGTACGGCTCCTCGAAGAGGTAGAACTCGATCTCCGGGTGGGTGAAGAACTCGAGCCCCTTCGCCTCGGCGCGGGCGATGGCGTCCTTGAGGACGCGGCGCGGGTCGGAGGCGGCGGGCTGCCCATCCGGGGTGAGGACGTCGCACATCATGCGCGCGGTCCCGGCGACCTCGCCGCGCCACGGCAGCAGCTGGAACGTCGCGGGGTCCGGTCGCAGCAGGATGTCGGACTCGAACTCCCGGGTCAGGCCCTCGATCGCGGAGCCGTCGATCCCGATGCCCTCCTCGAAGGCGGACTCGAGGTCCGCCGGGGAGATCGCGACCGACTTGAGCGTCCCGATCACGTCGCAGAACCACAGCCGCACGAAGCGGACGTCCTTCTCCTCGACGGTGCGGATCACGGCATCCTGGTGGCGTTCCATGGCCCCAGTGTGCCGCACCGCGACGTGCGAGAGCCGCCCCGGCGCGATGCCGGGACGGCTCTCGGATCCGTGACGGTCAGATGCCCGGGTCCGCGAAGCTCCCGAGCGCGACGCGGCCCCTCGGATGATCCGAGGGGCCGCGTCGATCGCAGAGATCCCGGCTCAGCCCCCTGTGGCGGCCAGGAAGTCGATGTACAGCTGGCCGTCGGCGCCCTTGCGCACGGGCACCGTGGTCCCACCGGCGTTGATGTTGATGACGCCGTCGGCTCCGACCTCGGCCTCGAGCAAGTCGGGCGTGATCACGTCACCGGCCGCCTTCAGCGTCTCCATCTGCGGTTCGAGTCCCTGCTTGCAGGCGTCCAGCATCGTGCCGGAGCTCATCCCGGTGCCCGTCGAGGAGTCGTAGACCATGCCGCAGGCGGTGTCGAGGTCGCCGCCGCCGGCGGACTTGTAGAAGTCGACGACGCGCTGCTTGGCGGGCTCGAGATCGGCCTCGGACGCGCTGACGGGAGCGGCATCGGTCGTCGCCGCGTCCGTCGTGGCGGCCTCGGTGGTCGCCGCCTCGGTGGTCGCGTCCTCCGTCGTGGTCGCCGCCTCGGTGGTGGCGGCCTCCGTCGTGGTCGCCGCCTCCGTCGTCCCCTCGGCCGTGTCCGCGGAGTCCCCGCCACCGCCGCAGGCGGCGAGCGAGAGGCTCAGGGCAGCCGCCCCGGAGACGGTGGCGAGACGGGTGATGGTGCGCTTCATGGTGGTCCCCCTGGGATCTGATCGGCGTCGGCGACCGCTCCCCTGCGGAGGCTCCCGGACATACTAGATGGCGTCCGTCACATCGGCGACAGTTCCGCGGCACGGATTAGGCTGGCGGCCATGAACGCTGCGTCTCCGCGCCCGCCCGCCGCCGATCCCTCCCGCCCGTCGAAGGTGCGCATCCGCCACCTCCAGGACGCCAAGGACACCGGCCGCCGCTTCGCGATGCTCACCGCCTACGACCAGTTCGCCGCGAAGGCGTTCGAGGCCGCCGGGATCGACGTGCTCCTCGTCGGCGACTCCGTCGGCACCACGGTGCTCGGCTACGACTCGACCACGCACACCACGCACCAGGACATGCTGACGTTCACCGGCGCCGTCGCCCGCAGCGTCTCGCGTCCGCTGATCGTCGCCGACCTCGCCTTCGGCACCTATCAGGGCGGCGGCGCGGACGCCCTGTCCGCCGCCGTGGACCTCGTCCGCGCCGGAGCCCAGGCCGTGAAGATGGAGGGCGGTCACGCGATCCTCGACCAGGTCAGGGCCGTCGTGCAGGCCGGCATCCCGGTAATGGGGCACCTCGGCTTCACGCCGCAGTCGGTCAACGCCCTGGGCGGGCACCGCGTGCAGGGCCGCGACCATGCCGCGGCGGACCGCCTCGCAGACGATGCCCTCGCCCTCCAGCAGGCGGGCGCCTTCGCGATCGTCCTCGAGCTCATGCCCGCTGCCGTGGCCGAGCGGATCACCGAGGTGCTGCACATCCCCACGATCGGCATCGGCGCCGGGCCCTCCTGCGACGGGCAGGTCCTCGTGTGGCAGGACATGGCCGGTCTCTCCGACTTCCGCGGCACGTTCGTCCACCGCTTCGCGGAGATCGGCGATGAGCTGCGCCGGGCGGCGCGCACGTACCGCGACGAGGTCGAGAACCGCCGCTACCCGGGGCGCGAGCACTCCTTCGACTGACCGCCCGGTCGGCCGCAACCGAGGGGCCGAGGGGCGATCAGTCCTCGCCCTCCCAGGCCTTGTCCGCCTCGTCCCAGTTCTCGTTGCGCTGCGCGGCGGTCTCGAGCGCCTTCTGCGCCTCCTCGCGCGTGGGATAGGGGCCCATGAGCACCATCCCGGAGGACTGCTTGCCCTCCTCGACCTGGCCGGTGGAGAGGTTGTAGTAGAAGTCCGCCATGGCGCTGCTCCTTCGCGACGGGGCCGTCAGCGCCGCGAGCGCGCGCGGCGCCCGGGCGGGCTCGGCCCGGTGAGAGACTGGTGCCCATGACTGTAGAGCACATCGATGCGTCGGGCCGCTGGCTGCGGCCGGAGGGCCGGGCCCTCATCACCCCGGGCGAGGTCTCGCCGCTGCGCCCGGTCCCCGACCGGATCGAACGGCCCGAGTACGTGGGCAAGGAGGAGGCGGTCTCGGACTCCGGGCCCGCCGTCCAGACCCCGGACGTCATCGCGCGCGTCCGCGAGGCCTCCCGGATCGCCGCGATCGCACTGCAGGCCGCCGGCGAGGCGACCCGCCCCGGCGTCACGACCGACGAGATCGACGCGATCGTCCACGACGTCCTCGTCGAGCACGGCGCCTACCCGTCGACCCTCGGCTACCTCGGCTACCCGAAGTCCTGCTGCACGAGCCTGAACGAGGTCATCTGCCACGGGATCCCCGACTCCACCGTGATGGAGGAGGGCGACATCCTCAACGTCGACGTGACCGCGTACCTCGACGGGGTCCACGGCGACACCAATGCGACGTTCCTCGTCGGCGAGGTCGACCCGCACGTCGCCGAGCTCGTCGAGCGCACCGAGGAGGCCATGTGGCGCGGCATCCGCGCCGCGCGTCCCGGCCGCGAGGTCAATGTCATCGGCCGCGTGATCGAGAAGTTCGTCGGCCGCCACGGCTACGAGTCCGTGCGCGACTATACGGGCCACGGCGTCGCCGAGGGCTTCCACAACGGCCTTGTCATCCCCCACTACGACTCCGCGCCGATGTTCGACGACATCATCGAGCCGCGCATGACGTTCACGGTCGAGCCGATGGTCACGCTCGGCTCGCAGGCCTGGGAGCAGTGGGACGACGGCTGGACGGTCGTGACGGCCGACCGCTCGTTCACGGCGCAGTTCGAGCACACGTTCCTCATCACCGAGGAGGGCTACGAGACCCTCACCCTGCCCTGACGCCCTGACCGGCGTCCGAACGGTCCCGCGCCCGCGCGCGGATCCTCTGCCAGACTGTCCCCGGCCCCGAGGCGGCGGCCCCATCCCCCACCAGGAGAACCCCATGAGCAAGACGGCATTCGGCATCGACATCGGCGGCAGCGGCATCAAGGGCGCTCCCGTCGACCTCAAGAAGGGGGAGCTGGCCGCGGACCGCCTCCGCATCCCCACCCCGCAGCCCTCGACCCCCGATGCCGTGGCCGACACCGTCGCGGAGCTCCTCGGCGCCTTCGACATCGACGCCGACATGCCGGTGGGCGTCACGTTCCCCGCCGTCATCCAGCACGGCGTCGCGCTCACCGCCGCGAACGTCGACAAGGCCTGGATCGGCACGGACGTCGACGCGCTGCTGGGCGAGCGCACCGGGCACGACGTGTTCGTGGTCAACGACGCGGACGCCGCGGGCATCGCCGAGATGGCCTTCGGCGCGGGCCGCGGACGCGACGGCGTCGTGATCATGACGACGCTCGGCACCGGCGTGGGCACGGCGCTGTTCATGGACGGCAAGCTGGTCCCGAACACCGAGCTGGGCCATCTGCCCATTAAGCGCGATGTCGAGGACTACGAGAAGTACATAGCGGACTCGGTCCGGGACCGCGAGGAGCTCGACTGGGCCGCGTGGGCCGAGCGGCTCCAGGAGTACTACGCGCTGCTGGAGTTCCTGTTCAACCCGGACCTCATCATCGTGGGCGGCGGCGTCTCCAAGAAGCACGAGAAGTTCCTGCCGCTGCTGGACCTGCGCACCGAGATCGTGCCCGCCGAGACCCGCAACGAGGCCGGGATCATCGGCGCCGCCTCGCTGGCCCGCCGCGCTCACAAGAAGAACCGCAAGCACGCGAGCTGAGTCGCCGCCCTGCTCGTCGGGGCGCCGGAGCAGCGCCCCGGTGCCCCGAGGGGCGGACCAGCCGGCCTGTAAGCCGGGTTCTGTGATCGGCAGTCATCCCTCTCGGATCGCCGTCGCCGACGACCTCCAGCGGCCTACCCGGGGACTCGGGCCGGCACCCTCAGACGTCCCCTGTCTGGCCTTGCTCCCGGTGGGGTTTGCCATGCCGGTCGTGTCACCACGACCGCGGTGGTCTCTTACACCACCCTTTCACCCTTACCGGCTCCCGACGTGCGGTGCCGGCGGTCTGCTCTCTGTGGCACTGTCCCGCGGATCGCTCCGGGTGGGCGTTACCCACCACCGTGCCGGACGGAGCCCGGACTTTCCTCGGCCCCGATGCGCTGCATCGGGGACGCGACTGCCCGGCCGACTGGTCCGCAGGGCAGTCTAGTCCCCCTCCCGTCCCCAGATCTCTCCCCGCGAAGGAGTGCCCGTCCCCGATGTTCCTGCTGCTGCCGCCCTCGGAGACCAAGACGCGACCTGGCATCGGCCCCGTCCTCGACCTCGACGCCCTCGCGCATCCCGCCCTGACGGCGCCGCGCGCCACCGTGCTGCGGGCGGCCGAGAGGACCGCTCGCTCCCGCGGCGCGGCCGGGTCGCTGAAGGTCCCGGCCTCGGCGCCCGAGCTCGTGGAGCGGATGGCGGCGATCACCGCGGAGCCGTGCGCCCCGGCGCTCGAGGTGTACGCGGGCGTCCTCTACGACGCGCTCGGGGATGCCCGTGGCGATGCCGAGCGGACGGTGCTCGTGACCTCGGCGCTGCTGGGCGTGGTCGACGCGGATTCCGACCGCATCCCCGCCTACCGGCTCTCGGCCGGCTCGGTGCTGTCGCGCCTGGGCGCGGCGGGCGCCTGGTGGCGTTCCCGTCTCGCACCGATCGCCCGGGAGCTGGCAGGCAGCGGACGCGTCGTCGTGGACTGCCGTTCGGGCGCCTATCGGTCGATGATGCCGGTGCCCGGGGCAATCGAGGTCGCGGCCGTCCGCGAGCGGGACGGCAAGCGCACCGTGGTCTCGCATGACGCCAAGCGGTACCGCGGACTGCTCGGGCGGGCGCTGCTGACGACCGAGCGGGCGCCCGCCGATGCCGAGGAGGTCGCGCACGCGGGCGCGGGCGCGCTCGGGGACGGCCTCGCGATCGAGCTGCAGGGCACGACGCTCACCGTCGTCGACCGCGGCTGAGACGGAGAACGTCCGGCCGCTCGGGCCCGACCGCTCAGGCCCGACCGTTCCAGGGGTCGGTGGACCGCTCGCTGATCGTCACCTCGAGACCGGGCAGGGCCTCGGCGAGCAGTGCCGCGGCCTCGGGCAGCCACAGCGCCTCGCTCGCGCTGTGGGCCACGTCGATGAGGGCGGGCACGGCCAGCGGATCCGCGGCGCCCTCGATGTGCTCGAGGGCGGGGTGGTGGCGGAGGTCCGAGGTGATGTAGACGTCCGCTCCGCTGCCCGTCGCGATGTCCAGGAAGGGGTCCCCGGCCCCGGGGCACAGCGTGACCGTGCGCACCTCGCGATCGGCGTCGCCGGTCCAGCGGATCCCCTGGGCGGTCTCCCGCACGATGCCCGCGATGCGCACGGCGAGCTGCCCGACGGTCGTGGGCTCGATGCTCCCGACGGCGCCGAGGCCCAGCAGGCGCGAGCCGTGCGCCGCCTCCTCCTCGCCCCCGGCGGCCAGGGCCCGCACCTCGCGCAGACCGAGGGCGCGGGTCCAGGCGCCCACCGTTCCGCGGCTGGAGCGGTCCACGTTCGTATGGCCGCACCACAGGGCGGTTCCGGCGCGCACGAGCTCGGCGACGACCGCGCCCTTGCCCGTGTCCGAGGGCAGGAAGCTCGCCCCGCGCAGCAGCAGCGGGTGATGGGTCACCAGCAGATCCGCGCCGTCGGCCACCGCCTCCCGCACCACGGCGAGCGTGGGATCGACGGCCAGGCGGACGCGCCGCACACCAGCGGTGCGGTCCCCGACCACGAGTCCCGGCCGGTCCCAGTCCTCCGCCCACTCCAGCGGGTAGGCGCCCTCGAGCACGGCGAGGACGTCTCCCAGCGAGTGCCCGGCGCTCATGCCTCCGCCGCCCCGAGCGCGGCGAGGGACTCCACCAGCGCGGCCCGGTACGCCTTCCACGGCATGACGACGCACTTGACGCGCCCGGGGAACTTCGAGGCGCCCAGCAGCGCGACCGCATCGCCGATCAGCTCCTCGTCGCCGGCGTCCTTGCCGCGGGAGGCCATCGACAGCTCGAAGCTGTCGGAAATCTCGGCGGCGCGCTCGACGCTCTGCCCGCGCAGGAGGTCGGCCATCATCGAGGCGCTCGCGCGGGACATCGCACAGCCCTGCGCGTCGTAGCTGACGTCCTCGATCACGGGATCGTCCACCGGCCCCGTCAGGTGCAGGCGCAGCGTGATCTCGTCCCCGCAGGTGGGGTTGACGTGGTGGACCTCCCCCTCGAACGGCTCGCGCAGGCCCGCGTGCAGCGGCCGCTTGTCGTGCTCGAAGATGATGTCGGTGTACAGCGAGGTGAGGCTCGCAGAGGTCATGGGGATCCTCCTGGCGTCAGCGGAAGCGGTCGAAGAAGGCGACGACCTGCGCCATGCCGTCGACCAGGGCATCGACCTCGGCGGCGGTCGTGTGCACGGAGAAGCTCGCCCGGGTCGTGCCGTGCAGGCCGTAGCGGCGGTGCAGGGGCCAGGCGCAGTGGTGGCCCACGCGCACCTGGATGCCGAGGCTGTCGAGCACCTGCCCGACATCGTGGGGGTGGCGCCCGGCGAGGTCGAAGGCGACGGCACCGGCACGGTCGTCGGAGAGGGCGGGCCCGAGGATGCGCACGCCGGGGATCTCCGCGAGACCCGCGATGGCCCGGCGCGTCAGGGCGCCCTCGTGGGCCAGGACGTTCTCGCGCCCGAGGCCGTCGAGGTAGTCGCAGGCCGCGGCCAGGCCCACGGCCTGGGAGACCATCGGCGTGCCGGCCTCGAAGCGCGCGGGCGGCTCGGCGTACGTCGAGCGATCCATGAAGACCTCCTCGATCATGGATCCGCCGGTCAGGAACGGGGGCAGCTCGGCAAGCACGTCGTAGCGGCCCCAGAGCACGCCGATCCCGGTGGGACCGAGCATCTTGTGGCCCGAGAACGCCAGCAGGTCGACGCCGAGATCGGCGACGGACACCGGCATGTGCGGCACGCTCTGGCAGGCATCGAGGACGACGAGCGCGCCGACGGCACGGGCACGCTCGGCCAGCTCCCGCACCGGGTTGACGGTGCCCAGCACGTTGGACTGATGCGACAGCGCGAGGACCTTGGTGCGCTCGGTCAGCAGCGAGTCGAGATCCGTGAGATCGAGCCGGAAGTCATCGCCCAGCGGGATCCAGCGCAACGTGGCCCCCGTGCGGCGCGCGAGCTCCTGCCACGGGACGAGGTTCGCATGATGCTCCATCTCGGTGACGAGGATCTCGTCCCCCTCGCGCACGCGCAGACGATCCGGGGTCGAGGCGTCGCCGTTGCCGAGCGCGTACGCGACGAGGTTCAGCGACTCCGTCGCGTTCTTGGTGAAGACGATCTCCTCGGCGCGCCGGGCGCCGATGAACGCGGCCACCCGTTCGCGCGCGCCCTCGTAGGCGTCGGTCGCGGCCTCCGCCATCTGATGCGCTCCGCGCTTGACGGCGGCGTTGCCCGAGGTGAGGAAGGCGACCTCGGCGTCGATCACCTGCTGCGGCCGCTGGCTCGTCGCCCCCGCGTCGAGGTAGACGAGGGGACGCCCGTCGGCGAGCGTGCGCCCGAGGATCGGGAAGTCACGGCGGACGGCCTCGACATCGAACGGGGTGGGAGACGCAGTCATCGAGCGGGTTCCTCCTGGCGGAGCGCGGCGGGTCACGGTTCCGTTCAGCATAGGACTCCCGCCCGAGAGGCCGACTGGCCGGTCCGTACCCTGCGCTACCGTGGCCGGGTCCTCCCCCGCCCGCGCCGCGCACCCGGGAGACCGATCCCGACAGGAGCCGCCGTGAGCACCTGGATGCGCATCCAGTTCTTCGCCTTCTTCTTCACCTGGGCGACCTTCATCTCGGACTGGGCCCCAATCTTCACCGAGCGCGGCTTCGACTCCTCGCGCGTCGGGCTCGCGATCACCGTCTCCCTCGTCACCCGCGCCCTCGCGGTGGTGCTCCTGTTCCCCCTGGTCAACAGGTTCGTGCCGCTGGGCACGATGCTCAAGGCGCTGCCCTGGCTGTGCCTGGCCGGCGCCCTGGCCTTCCTCCCCCACACCGGCTTCACGGCCCTGGTCGTGCTCTCGGCCGTCTTCGGCGTGCTGTACCCGACGGCGATGCCGGCGCTCGAGACGACGGCGAGCCTCGGGGCCCAGCGCGGGTCCCTGGTCTACGGACCGACCCGGATGTGGGGCTCGGCGGGCTTCATCGTCGGGGCGGGCGTGGACGGGGCGGTCCAGCAGCTCTTCGGCACCCCGGCCCTGCTGCTCGTCTTCATCGGCGGGATCGCGGCGATGGCCGTGACGGCGCTCCTCCCGCTCGGCGATGCGCAGGTGGCCGCGCAGCGCTCCGGCTCGCTCGGGTCCTGGGGGCCGCTGTTCACCCGTCCCGTGTTCGTGCTGGCCCTGGCCGTCTCGGTGCTCGTCCAGAGCTCGCACGCCGCCTACTACACCTTCGGCACGCTGCACGCCGCACGGCTCGGGGCCGCCCCCGTGGTCGTCGCGGCGCTGCTCATCATCGCGCCGCTCGGCGAGCTCGTCGTCTTCCGCGTCACGGGGTCGTTCGCGGAGCGCTGGTCGCTCGCGGCCCTCATGGGCACCGCGGTCGCCGGCAGCGTGGTGCGCTGGGTGCTGTGGGCGCTCGTGCCCTCGGTCCCTCTGCTCCTGGTCTCCCAGGTGCTGCACGGGCTCACCTTCGGGATGCTCCAGGTGGGGTTCGTCCAGACGCTGCGGCGCCAGGTCTCCCCCGGGCTCGTCGCCCCCGCGCAGGGGCTCTACAACGCGCTCGGCACGGGTGTCGGGACGGCCGTGATGACGGTGATCGCGGGGCACTGGTTCGACTCCTCCCCGCTGCTCGCGTTCGCCGCCATGATCGCCTGCGCCCTCGCCGCGGTCCCCCTCACCCTCGCTCTTGCTCGTCGCGAGCGCGTGGACGGCGCCGATCACAGCCCGCTGTCCGTGATGTGAACGACATCGCACATTCTGGGGAAGCGCACAGGAACAGTCCGTGACGTGCAGGGACATCGGTAAGTTCACCGTCCGTTCACCCGGCGGCCAGCTCCCGGTCCCCCAGCGCGGCGTCGACCGGGACCGACGACGCCCCGCGGGGGCTCTCGGAGTCCTACTGTGACGTCGTGCGATCTCGCACCCCCCACTCTCAGGAGACAGCGTGCTGACCTCTTCGCTCGTCATCGTGGCCATCGTGGTGATCACGGCCCTGGCCTTCGACTTCACCAACGGGTTCCACGACAGCGCCAATGCGATGGCCACCTCGGTCGCCACCGGCGCGCTGCGCCCCCGCGTCGCCGTCGCCCTCGCCGCGGTCCTCAACGTGGTCGGCGCGTTCATGTCGACGGAGGTCGCCAAGACGATCTCCTCGGGCATGGTCGACGACTCGCTCGTGACCCCCGCGATGGTCTTCGCCGGCCTGACGGGCGCGATCATCTGGAACCTGCTGACCTGGCTGCTGGGCATGCCCTCCAGCTCCAGCCACGCGCTGTTCGGCGGCCTCATCGGAGCGGTCCTGGTCTCGGCCGGCATCGCGGGCGTCCACTTCGATGTGGTCGTCTCCAAGATCCTGCTGCCCGCCCTCGCGGCCCCTCTGGTCGCGGGCGTCGCCGCCGCGGTCGCCACGCGCCTGGCCTACCGGATCGTCCCCGATCCCGAGGGCCGCTCCGCCTCGGTGTTCCGCCACGGACAGACGATCTCGGCCTCGATGGTGGCGCTCGCCCACGGCACCTCGGACGGCCAGAAGACGATGGGCATCATCACCCTCGTGCTCGTCGCCGGCGGCTACCAGCTCTCCGGGACCAGCCCGCAGTTCTGGGTGGTGCTGCTCGCGGGTCTGGCGATCGGTGCGGGCACCTACTCCGGCGGCTGGCGCATCATGCGGACACTCGGCAAGGGTCTCGTGGACATCAAGGCCCCCCAGGGCTTCGCCGCCGAGTCCGCGACGACCGCCGCGATCCTCGCCTCGAGCCACCTCGGCTTCGGCCTGTCGACCACGCACGTGGCCTCGGGCTCGATCATGGGCTCCGGCGTGGGACGCAATGCCAAGGAGGTCCGCTGGTCGGTCGCCGGGCGCATGGCCCTGACCTGGCTCGTGACCCTGCCCTGCGCCGCCGCGGTCGGGGCCGCCGCCGCGGCGATCACGCTGCTGGGAAGCGCCGGCATCGTCATCACCCTCGTCCTCCTCATCGGCACCGTCGCCGCCGTGCTCGTGGCCGCCCGCCGCAACAAGGTGACCGCCGACAACGTCCACGACACCCATGAGGTCGCCGTCATCGCCCCCGCCAGCGGCTCCGGCCCCGTCGGCGGCTCCGGCACCGCCGTCCCCACGCACGCCTGAGCACGGCCGCCCCGCCGCCTGAAGGAGAATCCGCCATGCATATCGACTTCGCAGCGCTCGGCCTCGTCGCCGGCGTGACCCTGCTGGCCTGCGTCGCGCTCGTGACGCTCGTGTCGCTGGGCGCCCGGCTCCTGGACGCGGGCGCGAACGGCTCCATCGCCCCGGCCCGTCGAGCCGGCGGGTACGCCGTCCTCGGCCTCGCCGGACTGCTGATCCTCTTCGGCCTCTACCTGGTGATCCCGGCCTTCCACAGCTGACGGGCGCGGTCGCCGCGCGCGGACCCCGCCGTTAGGCTGACGCCATGACCGGCTTCCCCCTGCTCCTGTCCGTGGTCTTCGGCGTCGCGATCCTCGCGACCATGATCGCGGTGCTGCTCGGCATGCGCGGGCGTCTGGGCTCCTCCGAGCAGCCCCGCGAGAGCGCCGCCGAGACCTGGCGCACCGCGGTCCCGTGGCTGATCGCCCTCGCGGTGCTCCTGGGCGGCCTGCTGGGCCTGTACTGGCTCATGAAGGGCTGACCGCGACGGCACCGGGCCACATGGAGTGCGAAGGCCGATCGTCCTGCCCGCGGTCCCCGACACAGTGCGAGGATGCGGCCATGACCACCGTGAACGATGTCCTCCGCCCCGGCTCCACCGCGCTGCTGACCACCCAGGGCCCCGACGGCCCCCGCACCCGGCCCGTGATCGTCCACGACGATCCCGCGGGCGAGATCGGCGTCCTGGCGGTCCTGACCAAGCCGGACACGCGCAAGATCGCCGACGTCGCGGCGACGCCGCGCGCGACCGTCTGCGGCACCACCGCCGACGGCTACTACGCGCTCGAGGCCCGCACCGAGGTCATCGACGACCCGGCCGTCGTAGGCCCCGCCATGGCGCGCTTCCTGGGCATGGACCCCGCCCAGGCCCCCGCTCCCGAGCCCGGCGCCGCACCCGCCGTGGCGGCGATCCGCCTTCGCTTCGACTCGGGGAAGAAGTGGACCGTCCACTCGGACAAGCCCTTCGACAACGACGTCGAGAACATCGAGATCTGAGGGGTCTGATCTGGTGGGTCGTGAGGGACTCGAACCCCCGACATCCACGGTGTAAGCGTGGCGCTCTGACCAGCTGAGCTAACGACCCGTCCGCGCGTCGCCGCGCGGGCGCCCGGGCCGAGCAGCGCGCGGCGGGCACTGCATGGTCACAGATCGCGCATGACCGCGGCAAGTCGGCCCATGTCGCGGGCACCGCCCGGCCGAGCGGCATCCCGCCACACCTCGCGCCCTGCGGCGTCGAGGACGACGCTCGTGCGCCGCGGCCTCCCGGTCGCCTCATCGAAGGCATCGAGCGCCCGAGCGAGCGCGCCGTGGGGCCAGAAGTCCGAGAGCAGCGGCAGCGCGAGGCCCTCGTGCTCGCGCCATGCCGCGAGCACGGCCGGGGCATCGCACGTCACGGCCAGGACAGGGATGCCCCGCTCCCCCGCCTCGCGCCACGCGCGCTCGATGCCGGGCAGCTCGGAGGTGCACACGGGCGTGAACGCACCGGGCAGGAGGACGATCGCGCAGGGGATGCCGCGCAGCTCGTCGAGCGGGAGCGCGCCGCCGTCGTGGTCGACGAGGGTCAAACCCGCGAGGGGGCCGGGCATCGGCGTCTCAGGCTGCGCGAGAGGCCAGGCGGGTGCCCGACCAGTCGGGGGCCAGGCTCATCGTGCCCATCGCGCGCATGCCCGCGAGGTCCGCGGACTCCTGCACGGTCGCCGGCAGCACGTGGCCGTCGCGGCCTGCCTTCGGCGTGAGGAGCCAGACGGGGCCTCCCTCGGCCAGGGTGGTCAGGGCGTCGACGAGGGCGTCGACGAGATCGCCGTCGCCGTCGCGCCACCACAGGACCACGCCATCGACGATCTCCTGGCAGTCCTCGTCCTCGAGGTCGGCATCGATCGAGTCCTCGATCGCATCGCGCAGGTCCAGGTCCACATCGTCGGCGTAGCCGAGCTCCTGGACGATCTGACCGGGCTCGAAGCCGAGGACATCGGCGGGGCTGGACGCCTGCGCGTCGGACGACGGGGACAAGGGGCGGCTCCTCGGGGAACGGGGACCGGCGCGCACGACGACGCGCCGATGGGGACTGCGCACCGCCGGGCGGGCGCGTCAGGAGTCTAGCGAACTGTGTTTTTCGTGTCACTCGCCCCGTGGGGACGCCGCGGACGCCTCACCGCGCCGGTGCCTGAGGACGTACGCTGGAACGACCTGTGGCCCTGGGGGCCGCCGCGCATGATGCCCTCGGCATCGACCGCGGCCGGCACCGGGGCCGAGTACCCCCGCTCGTAGAGAGAAGGCCAATGTGACCGCCAGCGAGACCCCAGGTCCCATCGGAATCAGCCTGCCCAGCCATGCCCAGGACACCGATCCTGAGGAGACCCGGGAGTGGGTGGAGTCCTTCGACTCCCTGCTCGAGGCCCGCGGCCCCGAGCGCGCGCAGGAGATCGTCCAGAGCGTGATCCAGCACGCGCATGACGTCCACGTGAAGGTCCCCCACAGCCTCAACACCGACTACGTCAACACGATCCCCGCCTCCGAGCAACCGGAGTACCCCGGCGACCGCAAGCTCGAGAAGGAGATCAAGGACGCCCTGCGCTGGAACGCCGCGATGGTGGTCCACCGCGCCCAGCGCCCGGGCGTCGGCGTCGGCGGCCACCTGTCGTCGTTCGCCTCGATCGCCTCGATGTACGAGGTCGGCTTCAACCACTTCTTCCGCGGCCGCGAGCATCCCGGCGGCGGCGACCAGATCTTCTTCCAGGGCCACGCCTCCCCCGGCATCTACGCCCGCGCCTTCATGCTGGGCCGTCTCGAGCAGAAGGACCTCGACGGCTTCCGCCAGGAGAAGTCGCACCCGCACGGCATCCCGTCCTACCCCCACCCGCGCTCCATGCCGGAGTTCTGGGAGTTCCCGACGGTGTCGATGGGCATCGGCCCGGTCAACGCGATCGAGCAGGCGTCCTTCAACAAGTACCTGCACAACCGCGGCATCAAGGACACCTCGGACCAGCACGTCTGGGCGTTCCTCGGCGACGGCGAGATGGACGAGGTCGAGTCCCGCGGCCACATCCACAACGCCGCCAAGGAGCACCTGGACAACCTGACCTTCGTCGTCAACTGCAACCTGCAGCGCCTCGACGGCCCGGTCCGCGGCAACGGCAAGATCATCCAGGAGCTCGAAGCCCAGTTCCGCGGCGCGGGCTGGAACGTCATCAAGCTCGTGTGGGGCTCCGGCTGGGACCCGCTGCTGGACAAGGACGACGACGGCGCGCTCGTCGACCTCATGAACGCGACCCCGGACGGCGACTTCCAGACCTACCGCACCGAGAACGGCGCCTTCATCCGCGACAACTTCTTCGGCCGCGACCCCCGCACCAAGGCCATGGTCGCGGACATGTCGGACGACGACATCTGGTGGAAGCTCAACCGCGGCGGCAACGACCCGGTCAAGGTGCACGCCGCGTTCAAGGCCGCGATGGAGCACAAGGGCCAGCCGACGGTCATCCTGGCCCACACCATCAAGGGCTACCGCCTGGGCAAGAGCTTCGCGGGCCGCAATGCGACCCACCAGATGAAGAAGTTCACCCTGGACGACCTCAAGACCCTCCGCGACACGCTGAACATCCCGATCACGGACGAGCAGCTCGAGTCCGGCAGCGTCTACGACGCCCCGTACTACCTGCCCCCGGAGGACTCCGAGGCGATGCAGTACTTCCGCGCCCGCCGCGCGGAGCTGGGCGGTCCGGTCCCCAACCGCCGCTTCAAGAAGGTCACGCTGGACCTCCCCGGTGACAAGGCGTACGAGGTCGCACGCCGCGGCTCCGGCAAGCAGGAGATCGCCACCACGATGGCTCTCGTGCGCCTGGTCAAGGACCTCATGCGCGACAAGGCCACCGGCAAGCTGTGGGTCCCGATCATCCCCGACGAGGCCCGCACCTTCGGCATGGACTCCATGTTCCCGACGGCCAAGATCTACAACCCGGACGGCCAGAACTACGTCTCGGTCGACCGCGACCTGCTGCTGGCCTACAAGGAGTCCGCGCAGGGCCAGATCAAGCACATGGGCATCAACGAGATCGGCGCGACCTCGGCGTTCACCGTCGCCGGCACGTCGCACTCGACCCATGAGCAGCCGATGATCCCGTTCTACATCTTCTACTCGATGTTCGGGTTCCAGCGCACCGGCGACTTCTTCTGGGCCGCCGGCGACCAGATGGCCCGCGGCTTCGTGATCGGCGCGACCGCCGGCAAGACGACGCTGGCCGGCGAGGGCCTCCAGCACATGGACGGCCACTCCCCGGTCCTCGCCGCGACCAACCCGGCCGCTGTGATCTACGACCCCGCGTACGGGTACGAGATCGGGCACATCATCCGCGACGGCCTGCAGCGCATGTACGGCGAGGACCCCCGCGACCCGGACGTCTTCTACTACCTGACGGTGTACAACGAGCCGATCGTGCACCCGGCCGAGCCGGAGGGCCTGGACGTCGAGGGTCTGCTCAAGGGCATGTACGAGCTGCGCCCGGCCCCGGAGGGCGACGGCCCCGTCGTCCAGCTCATGTCCTCGGGCGTCGGCGTGCCGTGGGCGCTCCACGCGCAGGAGATCCTCGAGCAGGACTGGGGCGTCCGCGCCGCGGTCTGGTCCGTCACCAGCTGGTCGGAGATGCGCAAGGAGGCCCTCGCGGCCGACGAGCACACGTTCCTCCACCCCGAGGACGAGGCCCGCACCCCGTGGATCTCGCAGCGCCTGCAGGGCGTCGAGGGCCCGTTCGTCGCCACGAGCGACTACGAGTCGATGGTCCCCGAGATGATCCGCCCGTGGATCCCCGGCGCCTACGGCGTCCTGGGCGCCGACGGCTGGGGCTTCTCGGACACCCGTCCGGCCGCCCGCCGCTTCCTCCACATCGACGCGCACTCCATGGTCGTCAAGGCCCTGCAGATGCTCGCCGCCGAGGGCAAGGTCGACGCGTCGGCTCCGCGCGAGGCGATCCAGCGCTACGAGCTGCTGAACGTCAACGCGGGCCAGTCCGGATCCGATGGGGGCGAGTCCTGAGCGCCGACGTCGCACAGGCGGACTCCGCGCGCACGGCGACGACCCCGCACGCCCTCACGGGCATCTGCAGGATCGACCGCCATGCCGCGGAGCCGCCGGTCCGCCAGATCTGCGATGCGATCGCCCGGGCCGTGCAGGACGGGCGGCTCGCGCCGGGCACCCGTCTGCCCACGGTGAGGGCCCTCGCGGCGGACCTCGACGTCGCCGTGAACACCGTCGCCAAGGCGTTCCGCCGTCTCGAGGAGGCCCGGATCGTCATCACGCGCGGTCGCGCGGGCACCGTCATCGCCCCGCTCGACGGCCCGGCGAGCCGCCTCGAGAAGGCGGCCCGCGATTTCGCGGAGCTGTCCGTCCAGCTCGGCATCGATCACGAGCGCGCCGAGCGCCTCGTGAAGGCCGCGCTCACGGCCGCTCGCACCAGCTGAGCACGGGGCGCCTCCCCGGCATGATGCCGGGGAGGCGCCCTGTGCCCGTATCCTCGATCCCCCGCCCGGTCCCGAACGAACCCTCCCAGGAGTCGCCCGTGCTCGTCATCGTCTGCCCCGGCCAGGGCGCCCAGAAGCCCGGCTTCCTCGCCCCCTGGCTCGAGCTGCCCGGCGTCCCCGAGCGCCTCGCGCAGCTGTCGGAGGCCGCCGGCCTCGATCTGGCCGAGCACGGCACGCGCTCGGACGCGGAGACGATCCGCGACACCGCCGTCGCCCAGCCGCTGCTGGTCGCCGCCGGCATCCTCGCCGGCGAGGCTCTCGCCGACGGCACCGCCCTGCCCGCCGAGGCCCTCGCCGGGCACAGCGTCGGGGAGGTCACCGCGGCCGCGCTGGCCGGGGTGCTCAGCCCCGTCGATGCGATGCGCCTGGTCGCGGTCCGGGCGACCGCGATGGCCGAGGCCGCAGCGGCGCGCGAGACCTCGATGGCCGCGGTCGTCGGCGGGGACCGCGCGGAGGTCATGGCCGCGATCGAGCGCCGCGGCCTCGCCCCGGCGAACATCAACTCCTCCGGCCAGGTGGTCGCGGCGGGTCTCGCCGAGGACATCGCCGCCCTGCGGGAGGACGCCCCCGCGAAGTCCCGCGTGATCCCGCTCCAGGTCGCGGGCGCTTTCCACACCGAGCACATGGCCCCGGCGCGCACCGCGCTGGAGGGCTTCGCCCCGCAGCTGTCCCCCGCGGACCCGGAGCTCCCGCTGATCTCGAACGCCGGGGGGCGCGTCGTCACCTCGGGCCGCGAGTACCTGGACCTGATCGTCGCCCAGGTCTCCTCCCCCGTGGACTGGGCCGCCTGCATGGAGACCCTGCGCGCGCGCGGCGTCACCGGCATGATCGAGCTGGCCCCGGCCGGTACCCTCACGGGCCTGGCCAAGCGCGAGCTGAGGGGCATCGACCTCGTGAACCTCAACACCCCCGACGACCTCGAGGCCGCCCGGGCCCTCGCGGCCGCCGCGCCCGGCAAGGAGAGCTGACCCATGACCGTGACCCTGCGCCCCCGCCCCACCGTGGCCGGCTCGAAGGTCCTCGCCTACGGCGCCGCCCGCGGCGACCTCGAGGTGACCAACGACGACATCGCCGGGCCCATCGACTCCTCCGACGAGTGGATCCGCCAGCGCACCGGGATCATCTCGCGCCGCCGCGCTAGCGCGGACGTCTCCATCGCGGATCTCGCGCTCGAGGCCGCCCGCGACGCCCTGCAGCGCGCGGGGATCGAGGGCTCCCAGCTCGACGCGATCATCGTCTCGACGGTGTCGTTCCCGTACGCCACCCCGTCGCTCGCGGCCAAGCTCGCCGGGCAGCTGGGCTGCCCCGACGTCATCGCCTACGACATCTCCGCCGCCTGCGCGGGCTTCTGCTACGGGATCGGCCAGGCCGACGCGCTCATCCGCTCCGGCGGTGGGACTACCGTCCTGGTGATGGGAGCCGAGAAGCTCTCGGACTACATCGACCCGACCGACCGGTCCATCTCGTTCCTGCTCGGCGACGGCGCGGGCGCCGCGATCGTCACCGCCTCCGAGGAGCCGATGATCGGCCCGACGATCTGGGGCAGCGACGGCGAGAACTGGGAGACCATCCGCATGACGGGCTCCCTCATCGACTTCCGCGACGGCCGGGAGCCGTGGCCCACGATGCGCCAGGACGGGCGCACCGTCTTCCGCTGGGCCGTCTGGCACACCGCCGACGTGATCCGCCGCGCCCTCGACGAGGCCGGGCTGACCGTCGAGGACATCGACGTGTTCGTCCCCCACCAGGCGAACATGCGGATCGTCGACGAGCTCGCCAAGCAGCTGAAGCTGCCCGAGTCCGTCGTCATCGCGCGCGACATCGCCCAGACCGGCAACACGTCCGCCGCGTCGATCCCGCTCGCCACGCACCGCCTCCTGGAGGAGGGGCTGGCCAAGAGCGGCGACGTCTGCGTGCAGATCGGCTTCGGCGCCGGGCTCGTGTACGCGGGCCAGGTGCTGATCCTCCCCTGAGGCTCGCCGGGCCGCGCGTGATGCTCGACGCGCGCGCGTGGTCCTCCCCTCCCGGGGCGCCCGCCCCCGGGTAGTCTTTCCCCAGCCATCGACCGCCATTCATAAGGAGCACCCCATGGCCAACACCGAGAACGAGATCCTCGAGGGCCTCGCCGAGATCGTCAACGAGGAGACCGGCGTCGCGACCGAGGACGTCCAGATGGACAAGTCCTTCACCGACGACCTGGACATCGACTCGATCTCCATGATGACGATCGTCGTCAACGCCGAGGAGAAGTTCGACGTGCGCATCCCCGACGAGGAGGTCAAGAACCTCGCGACCGTCGGCGACGCCGTGAAGTTCATCGCGGGCGCGCAGGCCTGATCCTCCGAGTGCCCGGGACGCGCTGCGCCCCGGGCACTCGTGCATCCACCGATCGTCTCCCCTCACCGGAGGTCTCCGCAGTGTCCGTCCCCTCTCGCGTCGCCGTCACCGGCCTCGGCACCGTGAACCCCCTCGGCGGCGACGTCGCCAGCACGTGGGAGGCCGCCCTCGCCGGCACCTCGACCGCGCACACCCTCGACAACGACTGGGTCGAGCGCTACGGCCTGGCCGTCGACTTCGCCTGCACGGTCCCGATCGACCCGTACGACCATCTGTCGCGCCCGGAGGCCAAGAAGCTCGATCCGAGCGGCCAGTACGCGATGATCGCGGCGCGGGAGGCCTGGCAGGACGCGGGCGCGCCCGAGGTCCCCGGGGAGCGCCTGGGCGTCGTCGTCGGCACCGGCATCGGCGGCGTGTGGACGATCCTCGACCAGTGGGACGTCGTGCGCGAGCGCGGCGCCCGCCGCGTCAACCCCTTCACCGTGCCGATGCTCATGGCCAACTCCTCGAGCGCGCACATCGAGCTCGAGCTCGGCGCCAAGGCGGGCGCCCACACCCCCGTCTCCGCCTGCGCGTCCGGTGCCGAGGCCGTCGCGAACGCGTTCGACATGATCCGCTCGGGCCGTGCCGACGTCGTCGTCGCCGGAGGCACCGAGGCCTGCGTGCACCCGCTGCCGCTGGCGGGCTTCGCGAACATCCGCGCCCTGTCGACCCGCACGGACGATCCGGAGCACGCCTCGCGCCCCTACGACGTCGACCGCGACGGCTTCGTGCTCGGCGAGGGCTGCGCGATCCTCGTGCTCGAGTCGGAGGAGCATGCGCGCGCCCGCGGCGCCCGCATCTACGGGTACGTCTCCGGGCGCGGCATGGCCTCGGACGCCCACCACATCTCCGCGCCGTCGCAGGAGGGCCAGGCCCGCGCCATCTCCGAGGCGATGGCCGATGCCGGTCTCACCGCCGCGGACGTGGTGCACGTCAACGCGCACGGCACCTCGACCCCCAAGGGCGACATCAGCGAGCTCGAGGCTCTCAGCTCCGCCCTGGGCGACGACACCGACCACATCGTGGTGACCTCGACCAAGTCGATGACCGGGCACCTGCTCGGCGGCGCCGGCGCGCTGGAGTCCCTGTTCTCCGTGCTCGCGGCGCATCACCGGATCGCACCGCCGACCATCAACATCGAGAACCTCGACCCGGCGGTGCCCCTCGACATCGCGGTGGGGAAGGCCCGGGAGCTGCCCGGCGGCGACATCGCGGTCATCAACAACGCCTTCGGCTTCGGCGGGCACGACGTGACCGTGGTGTTCACGAGCGCCTGAGGCCGCCGCGGCCGGACGGACGCGAGCCCCGATCCCCGAGAGGAGATCGGGGCTCCGTCGTTCGCCCCGCGGCCCGGTGGCCCGGGGCTCAGACGACGCGCTGCAGCCAGCGCATGCGCACACCCTCGCCCGCGTGGCGGTAGATCTCGAGGTCCTCGTCCCACGGCTCCCCGAGGGCGAGAGAGAGCTCCCTCTGCAGCGCCCGCGGGTCCTGGGAGGCGGCGGCACGCTCCATGCATCCCCGCACGTGGTCCTCGGACAGCACCGTGTTGCCGGCGTGGTCGGTCGCGGCGTGGAAGATCCCCAGCTCCGGGGTGCAGCTCCAGCGGGCGCCGTCCGCCTGCGCGGTCGCGTCCTGGACCACCTCGTAGCGCACGTCGTCCCAGCCGCGGATGGCGCTGGCCAGGCGCGCGCCGGTGTCCTCGCGGCCGCGCCAGGAAAGCTCGGAGCGCACGAGGCCCGGTGCGACGGGCTGCTCGCGCCAGACGAGCTTCGCGGGCACGCCGAGGACTCCGCTGGCGGCCCATTCGATATGAGGTGCGAGGGCCCGCGGCGCGGAGTGGATGTAGAGCACTCCCTGGGTCATAACGCCCCTTCCGGTCTTCCGATGCGTCTTCCCCAACGAATCGGTCGTGCCGGCACAGCGCTCAGCTTTCGGCGCCCAGGGCTCAGGTCACAGGCAGTGCATCGCCCAGACTAGAACCTCCCGCGGATGTCCCGCAACGCGCGCTTGCGCACGGAGCGCTCGAGGCCGTCGACGTAGAGGTGCCCGTCGAGGTGTCCGACCTCGTGCTGGATGAGGCGGGCGACGATCTCCTCGCCCTCGAGGACCACCTCGCGCCCCTCGAGGTCGGTGCCCGTGCAGCGGGCGCGCATCGCCCGCATCCGGGGGTACCAGAGGCCGGGGACGGACAGGCAGCCCTCGTCGTCCTCCTGCGTCTCCTCCGAGAGGTCGGTGATGACGGGGTTGAGGATGTAGCCGACCTCGTCCTCGAGGTGCCAGGCGAAGGCGCGCAGGCTCACACCGATCTGGTTCGCGGCGAGTCCGGCGCGGCCCTCGTGGTCGACGGTCTCCAGGAGGTCGGCGACGAGGGTGCGCACGCCGTCGGTGATCTCCCGGATCGGCTCGCAGGGGGTGCGCAGAACGGGGTCGCCGATCACCCGGATGGGGCGCTCGGTCATGCCTGCGGCGCCTCGTCCGCGGCGGTCGCCAGGCGCCGGGATGCCGGAGCGTGATCGATCTGGTGGCCGATCTCCGGGGGCTCGGCGAGGGTGCGCTCGACCGTGCAGCCCACCCCGATCGCGCTGCGGATCAGGCGGCGGAGCTGCTCGGCCTCGTCCTCGGACACCTCCGAGAGGTCGAGCTGGATCTGCTCATCGATGGTCTCGTAGCGGTTGGTGCGCTCATCGGAGACGCCATGGGCGTAGATGCGCATCGGGAAGTCCTCGCCGAGACGGCGGGAGATCGTGAAGTCGCTGGACATCCCGGCGCAGCCGATGAGCGCGAGCTTCAGCAGCTCCCCGGGGGTCACGCGTCCCTCGCCCTGCCCGATCGGGATCTCGACCCCGCTCGCGGTGCGTCCGATGAGCTCGCGGCGCCCGGTGCGGTCGACCCACACGCTGCCCTCGCGGACGCGGGAGGGGATGGGGAAGGTGTCATCGGGTGCGGTGCTCATCGGTGCCTCGGTTCTGCGGGTCTCGCATCGGAGTCCCAGGACGGAGCCCGGGCGTTCCGGGCCGGAACGGGCGACGGCCCCGGGGATGCCGGGGCCGTCGTTCGGAGAGCTCCCGCGACTGGACTTGAACCAGTAACCGTTCGATTAACAGTCGAATGCTCTGCCGATTGAGCTACGCGGGATCAACCTGAACGACGATACCAAGACTTCCGCGATGGGCGCCAACCGGATCGGCCCGTCCGGGCCCGGTGTGCGTGACGTCACGCCCGGTCACGAGGGCTGGATGGCGGCCGCGGTCTCGTCGCGCAGGGCGATGAACTCCGGTCGCGAGCGCAGGTCGCGGGCCTCGTCGGCGTCGCGGTGCCGGGCGAGGGGGACGTCGATGTCGAGGACCACGCGCCCCGGTCGCGGGCTCATCACCACCACGCGATCGCCCAGCAGCACGGCCTCGTCGACGCCGTGGGTGATGAACAGGACGGTGGTGCGCCGTGCCTGGTGGATGCGCAGGAGGTCGAGCTGGAGGCGCTCGCGGGTGATCGTGTCGAGCGCCCCGAAGGGCTCGTCCATGAGGATCACCTGGGGCTCGTGGGCCAGCACGCGCGCGATCTGGCAGCGCTGGCGCATCCCGCCGGGGAGCTCGTAGGGGCGGGCGTCGACGAACTCCGACAGCCCCACGATCTCGAGGTGCTCGTCGGCCAGGCGGCGCCTCTCCTCGCGGGGCCTGCGGCGGTAGCGGGGGCCGAGCTCGACGTTCTGGCGCACGGTGAGCCACGGGAACAGCGGTGCGCTCTGGAACACGACGCCGATCTCGGCGCTGGGGCTCGTGATGGGCGCTCCCCCGCGCAGGATCCGTCCGCTGCTCGGGGCGAGGAAGCCGCCCACCATGTTCAGCAGCGTGGACTTGCCGCAGCCCGAGGGGCCGACGAGGCAGAGGAACTCGCCCTCGGGGATCGTGAGGTCGACGTCGTCGAGCGCGAGGACGGCGTCCCCCGAGGTGGATCGGTAGGAGTGCGTGACGTCCTCGATGCGGATGCCGCCGGGGCCGGTCTCGGTGGCGGCGCCTGCGTCGGCGATGCTCTCGGTCATGAGGCGGCGACCTCCTGGATCGCATCGGGGTAGACGATCTGCTCGTAGTGCTCCTCGGAGGAGGCGCCGCCCGTCAGGCCGACCTCGCCGAGGAAGCCCGCGGTCGAGTGCAGGCTCCCGGCCACGCCGCCGCCGAAGTAGTCCGGCCCGGCCTGGGCGGCGGCGTCGGGGTAGGAGTAACCCGTCATCTGCTCGCGGACCGTCTGGGGATCGGTGCCGAGCATCTGGGCCATCGACTCCGCGGTCGCGTCGGGGTCCTCGGCGATCTCGGTCGCGGCATGGTCCTGCAGGCGCGTCCACATCTCCATGAACGCGGGCTCGGCCTCGACGAACTCCGCGCGCGCCGAGATGAGGTCGAAGGTCGGGTGGCCCCGAAGGTCACAGCGACCTTCTTGCCGCGCAGGTCCTCGAGCTTCGTGATCGACGGGTCGCGGGAGACGAGGGCCTCGGAGGCGCCGATGACGTCGGCGATCCACACCAGGCGCACGGGCAGCTCGAGAGGCGGGCTCATGGCCGTCACGGCGGCGGAGGAGCCGGAGATGCCGAGGTCGATGCTCCCGGAGCCGAACGCCTGGACCACGTCGTCGCCCCCGTCGAACTGCACCCACTGGATCGTCGCGCTCGGCAGGCACGACTCGAGGAGATGGCGCTCCTGGACGATGAGATCTCCGGTGGGGATCGCCTGCCAGCCGATGCGCACGGTCGCGCGGACGCTGGGATCAGGCTCGACCGGGCAGGCGGCGGCCTCGCCGTTCAGCCGCGCCTGCTCCTCCTGGGCGGTGGTGCAGGCGGAGACGGCGAGCAGCGCGGCGCCTGCCAGGGCCAGCGCCGTGCGGACTCGAGAGCGGGAGCGGCGGATCATCGGGACCTCCCCTGCCAGGGAACGAGGATGCGCCCCAGGAGCACGAGGGCGCAGTCGAGGGCGTCGACCTGATCCTCGGCGACGCCGTCGCCACGATCGCCGGGGACGGCGTGACGCTGAAGTCCGGGAGGACCAACCCCGCGCAGGCCGTGATCATGGCGATCGGCGTGCGCCCGGAGACGAAGCTGGCCGTCGAGGCGGGCCTCGAGATCGGCGAGACCGGCGGCATCAAGGTCGACGCGAACTACCGCCCCTCCGATCCGTCGATCTACGCCGTGGGCGACGCCATCGAGGTGTGGCACAAGCTGCTCGGCACGCCCACCCGGCTGGCCACGGCCGGCCCGGCCCAGCGCCAGGCGCGCGCCGCCGCGGACCACATGTACGGCCGCCCCAACCGCAACCGCGGAGTGATCTGCTCCTTCGTCGTGCAGGTCTTCGACTACACGGCCGCATCCACCGGCCTGAACGAGAAGCAGCTGCGCAGCTCGACGCTGGACTGGGACGTCGTGTACGTGATCCCCCAGGACTCGGTGAGCCTCATGCCCGACTCCCAGCCGCTGTTCTTCAAGCTCCTGTTCGAGAAGCCCACCGGGCGGATCCTCGGCGCACAGGCCGTGGGCAAGGGCGCGGCGGACAAGCGCGTGGACGTCATCGCGACCCTGCTGATGATGGACGGCACCCTCGAGGACCTCCGCGACCTCGAGCTGTGCTACTCCCCCACGTACTCGACAGCCAAGGACGTCGTCATCCATGCCGCGCTGGTGGGCCTGAACCTGCTGCACGGCGAGCTCGAGCAGGTCCCGGTCACCGCCGTGCGCGAGCTCTCCGAGAAGGGCGCGTTCATCATCGACGCCCGCGAGGAGGGCGAGTGGGAGGCCGGGCACATCACCAACGCCGTGAACATCCCGCTCTCGCAGTTCCGCGACCGCCTCGACGAGATCCCGACGGATCAGCCGGTGTACGTCCACTGCCGCTCCGCGCAGCGCTCGTACAACATGGTCCGCGCCCTCCACCAGCTGGGCCGGCCCAACGCCGTCAACATCTCCGGCTCGTACCTGGGCATCAGCGAGAACGAGTACTTCACCGATCAGGCGACGGGCCGCGAGCCCATCGTCACGGAGTACAACTTCAGCTGACGCAGACCCCGACGCAGTCGAGCGCCCCGCCGGTCCTCTCGGATCGGCGGGGCGCTCGTCGTCGTATGCGGGGACCTGCCCCGCAGCAGAGGTCCGGTCAGTCCGACACTCCGGCGCCGTCAGCCATCGAGCCGCCGTCAGGCGCCGTGCCGGCGTGCCGGTGCTCGCGCCGGTCGCCCGTCATCGCCTGCCCCATCGCGGCGCCAGCCGCCTCGCCCGTCGCGCGCCCCTGGATGAGGGAGGCGAGGTCGAGGCCGGTCGCCGCCTTCACGCTCTCGAACATGCCGGCCATCGCGAGGGCGGGCTCCCCAGCGACCTGGGCCCCCGCGCTCGCCTCGGAGCCGCCGATCACGGTGATGCCACCG
Source organism: Brachybacterium nesterenkovii (assembly GCF_900163655.1). GTDB lineage: Bacteria > Actinomycetota > Actinomycetes > Actinomycetales > Dermabacteraceae > Brachybacterium > Brachybacterium nesterenkovii. The sequence continues at coordinate 8,963 of NZ_FWFG01000013.1, read as the reverse complement.
ATCCTGGCGTAGTTCGCGGAGAACTCGCGCATGATCTCGGGCAGGATCTCGAGGGCCCGCTGGGCGAGCACCGCGTCGAGGTTCTCCCGCAGGGCATCGGCCTCCGCCTTGATGGCGGCGGCCTTCGCCTCGCCCGCGAGGCGCACGCTGTCCGCCTCCGCCTCGGCCCGCAGACGGGTCGCGGTCGCGTCCTGCTCGGCGATCTCGGCGCGCGCCTTCGCCTGCCGCGACTGCTCGAAGGCCTCGGCCTCGGCGGCCTGCTGGCGCCGGTACAGCTCGGCGTCGGCGACGCGCTTGACGTCGGCGTCGAGCTGCGACTGCTTGTTCTCCGCCTGCTGGTTCAGCACGGCCTGGCGGGCCTGCTCGGAGGCGAGGTTGCGCGCCTGCTCCGCCGCGGCCTGCTCGCGGCCGACCTCGGAGGACGCCTTGGCCTGGTTGGTCTCGTAGGCGGTCTGCTCGATGAGGTTCTGCTCGGAGTTGGCCAGGCGCTGCCGGGCGATCGCGCGCTCGGAGTTCGTCTGGGCGATCTCCGCGCTCTGGCGCTTGGCCTCGATCTCGGGGGCGCCGAGCGAGGCGATGTAGCCGACGTTGTCGGTGATGGACGTGATCTGGAAGGAGTCGAGGATCAGGCCCTGCTCCTGCAGCTCGGGCTTGACCGAGCCGGTGATCTCCTCGGAGAACTGCTTGCGATCCCGCATGAGGCTCGTGACCGTCTGCTGGGCGATGACGCCGCGCAGAGCGCCCTCGAGCTGGTCCTGGGTGAAGCGCTCGATGGCCTCGTCCTGGGATGCGAAGCGCTCGGCGGCCGCGCGCACGAGCGCCCGGTCCGAGCCGACCTTGAGCTGCGCGACCGCGCTGACCAGCAGCGTCACATTGTCCGAGGACTGCGCCTCGGCCTTCATGACCACCTGGCGCGAGCGCAGAGAGATGACCTCGTAGCGCTGGGAGATCGGGTTGACGACGGCCTTGCCGTTGACGACGACGGTGGTCGAGTACGTCTCGCCGTCGTCCTCCTTCTGCGGCTTGCCGGAGATGATGAGGGCCTCGTCCGCCCGGGCGACCTTGATCCAGCTGCGGATGATGCCGAACAGGACCGCCGCGACGACGAGGACGGCGAGGGCGGCGATCGCCGCGATGATGTACGGGCCCATGAGCGTGAGCGCTTCCTTCCGATGGTGGTGCTGCGAGCCTAGCCGCGCCCGCACGCGGGCGACGGGCGATAGGGGGAGTTCGGTCCATCGGCGGCGCGATAGGCTTCCCCGGGCGCCGCAGGGCGCCACGGCCCAGTAGCTCAGCCGGTCAGAGCAGCGGACTCATAATCCGTCGGTCGCGGGTTCAAGCCCCGCCTGGGCTACCGCTCATCTCCCGCCCGCGTACGGTGATCGCACAGGGCCGCAGCGTGATCATCACCGGGGCGGGATCGGGTATCGGCCGCGCGAGCGCCCTGCAGGTCGCCGCCCTCGGAGCCCACGCCGTGGTCTCCGACCTGAACGCGGAGACCGCCGGGGAGACGGTGCGACTGATCGAGGAGGCGGGCGGCTCTGCGTCGGCATCCGTCGGGGACATCTCCGATACCGCGGTGGTCGACGCCGTCGTCGCCGAGGCGGCCGCGCACGGTCCCCTCCGCGGCCTCGTGAACAACGCCGGCGTGATGGACGTGTTCGCCGGGGCGGGCGAGACCGACGACGCGACCTGGGAGCGCTGCCTGCGCGTGAACCTCACCGCGCCGTTCCTGCTCACCCGTGCGGTGCTCCCGGCGATGCTCGAGGCGGGCGGCGGATCCATCGTCAACATCGCCTCGGAGGCCGGTATCCGCGGCGCGGCCGCGGGCGCCGCCTACACCGCGTCCAAGCACGGCGTCGTGGGCCTGACCCGCAACACCGCGTACGTGTACGCCCGCCAGGGCGTCCGCACCAACGCGGTCCTGCCCGGCGGCGTCGCCACGAACATCATGGACTCGATCGACCCGTCGAAGATCGACCAGGCAGGCATGGGAGCGATCACCCCGGTGCATCAGACCGCGATCCGCAATGCGGAGCCGACGGAGCTCGCCGCCCTGGTCGCCTTCCTGATCGCCGACGAGTCCTCGAACGTGAACGGCGCGATCATCCCCTGCGACGGCGGCTGGTCCGCGGGCTGAGCCGCGCAACATCCTGAACACCTCCCCGAACGTCCGGTCGGCGTCCCCGAGCACCGACCGGGCGGCGGTTAGGGTGCAGTGGTGATGAGCCGCCGCACCGTCCATCGTCGCCCCGTCTGCCGTCGCGCTGTACTGCGGGCCTCTCTCGCGGCCGTCCCGGTCGCCGCTCTGGCGAGCGCTCTGGTCGCCTGCGAGGATCGCGACGCCGATCTGGTGATGGCCGAGGAGGCACCGGTGACGACCGGCCTGGGCGCCGCCTCCCCCACGGACGTCTCCATCGCCGTCGTCGCGGCCGTCTTCTCGAGCGCCCGCACCGTCGCGGTGGCGAGCGAGGAGACCGCGGAGGCCTTCGCCACCATCCTGGGCGATGCACGGATCCCGCTTCTCGTGGGGACGACGCCCCAGGTCGCCGAGCAGCTCGAGCGTCTGGGCGCCCGCACCGTCGTGACGGCCCCGGGTACCGACGTGGCGTCCGTGGCCGGGGACCGCGAGGTCCTCGAGGTGGACCCGGCGGCGGCCGACGCCGCGAAGACCCTCCCCGCGGTGACGGCCGATGACCGCCCCGCCCCGCTCGCGCTCGTCCTAGACCCGGGCGTCCCGACCCCGGCGTGCACGGTGGCCCGCGCGAACGCGACGGCGGGCGGTGCACGCATCGTCGACTGCGCCGGAGGCGATCCCCGCTCGACCTCCGACACGGTCGCCGCCGTCCGCGAGGCCGCGGGCGAGGACCCCGCGCGCGGCGTCCTCGCAGTCGGCGAGCCCTGCGGCAGCACCGAGACGCTGACCGCCCGCCTCGCCATGGCGCTGACGGCGGCGGAGCTGCCGGGCGGCGGGCAGACGGCGTTCACATCCCGCCGCATGGTGGCGACCTACGGCTCCCCCGGCATCCCCTCGCTCGGCGTGCTCGGCGAGCAGGACCTCGAGGCGACCATCCGGCGCACCCAGGAGCTCGCCGCGGAGTACGAGCCCTTCTCTGATCTCCCGGTGATCCCCGCCCTGGAGATCATCGCGACCGTCGCGTCCTCGCAGCCCGGCCCCGACAACGACTACTCGACCACCATCGACCCGGCGACGCTGCGGCCCTGGGTCGACGCGGCCGGTGCCGCCGGCGTCTACGTGGTGCTCGACCTGCAGCCGGGCCGCACCGACTTCCTCACCCAGGCGAAGGTGTTCGAGGAGCTGCTGGCCGAGCCGCATGTGGGGCTCGCCCTGGACTCCGAGTGGCGCCTCGCCCCGGACGAGGTGCACCTGGAGCAGATCGGCACGGTGACCGGGGCCGAGATCAACGAGACCGCGAGCTGGCTGGCCGACCTCACCCGCGACCGGGAACTGCCCCAGAAGGTCCTGATCCTCCACCAGTTCAGCCGCTCCATGATCAGCGACCGCCAGAGCATCGACACCTCCCGGCACGAGCTGGCGATCACCGTGCACGCGGACGGTCACGGCACCCCCGACCTGAAGCTCGGGACCTGGCAGAACCTCCAGAAGGACCTGCCGCCGGGGATCGTGATGTCCTGGAAGAACTTCTACGACGAGGACACGCCGACGTTCACGCCCGAGGAGACCTACGCGATCGAGCCCCGGCCCTGGTTCGTCTCGTACCAGTGAGAGGCATGCGGGGCACCCGGCGCGTCAGTCGCTCTGCGCCCGCAGCGCCCGGCGCCGCTCCTGCAGCTCGGACAGCTGGGTCATGATCCGCTGATACCCCTCGGGGTCTCGCGACGGGTCCGTGCGCTGCAGCTTCTGCTTGAGCACGGAGTACTCCCGGGTGAACGACAGCTCCGTGAGCCGTCCCAGCAGCGAGGTCGCCAGGCGGCGCAGCCCGTCCTCGTCGCGGGCGGGCAGCTCGGAGGTCGCGAGCTCCACGATCAGCGGCCGCACCGTCTCCCCCGCGATCTCGAGCACCTGGTCGAGGTAGCGGGCGGGCTCGAGCGAGCCGCCGACGGCGTCCAGCAGGGTGCCGGCCGCGAGCATCACGTCCCAGACGCCCTGCAGCGCGGGGACGTGGAAAGAGTCATCGGGCAGGGCGCCCACCGCGTCGACGTCCAGCAACGTCGGGAACTGGAGCATGACCGCGAGGGACTGTATCTCCACCAGGCCGACCGGATCGCGGGGGCTCACCACGTCCTTCAGCCGCGGGATCGGCAGCGCACCGGTGTCCTCGCCCTCCGGGTCGGGGCGCTCGGCTCCCGGGGCCGGCTCTGCGGCCGCGTGGCGTCCGCCCCCGGAGCCCGCGGTGCGGCCCGCATCGTGCACGGCCCGCAGCACGGTCCGCTCGTCCATGCCCAGCCACCCGGCCAGGCGCCGCGCGTACTCCGGGCGCATGGCGCGGTCGCGGATCTTCGCGACGACGGGGGCGGCCATGCGCAGGGCGCTCACCTGGCCCTCGACCGTGTCGAGATCCACCTGGTCGAGGACGGAGCGGATCGCGAACTCGAACAGGGGCCGCCTGGTCGCCACGAGCTCGCGCACGGCCTCATCGCCCTGGGCGATGCGCAGCTCGCACGGATCCATGCCGCCGGGCTCGACGGCCACGTACGTCTGGGCCACGAAGCGCTGGTCCTCGTCGAAGGCCTTGAGCGCGGCCTTCTGGCCGGCGGCGTCGCCGTCGAAGGTGAAGATGACCTCGCCGCCGAGGCCGCGGGTGTCGCTTGAGAGCCGCAGGCCCGCCGAGCTGGAGGAGTCGCCCATGACGCGCCGCACGATCTTGATGTGGTCGGCGCCGAAGGCCGTACCGCAGGAGGCGACGGCCGTGGTCACACCCGCGAGGTGCGCCGCCATGACATCGGTGTACCCCTCCATCACGACCACCTTGTGCTCGCTGGCGATCTGCTTGCGCGCGAGGTCGAGGCCGTAGAGCACCTGGGACTTGTGGTAGATGGGCGTCTCGGGGGTGTTGAGGTACTTGGGCCCCTGGTCGGACTCGAGCAGGCGGCGCGCCCCGAAGCCGATGGTCTTGCCGGTGATGTCCCGGATCGGCCAGACCAGGCGGCCGCGGAAGCGGTCGTAGACGCCGCGCTGGCCCTGGGAGACGAGGCCGCTCGCGACGAGCTCGGGCTCGGTGAAGCCGCGTCCGCGCAGGTGCTTCAGGAGCGCGTCCCAGCCCTCGGGGGCGAAGCCGACGCCGAAGTGCTCGGCGGCCGCGCGGTCGAAGCCGCGCTCGGCCAGGAAGCGCCGGCCCACCCCCGCGGCGGGCGTCGAGAGCTGCTCGCGGTAGAACTGCTCGGCGACGTCGTGGGCATCCAGCAGGCGCTGGCGGGTGCCGAAGTCGGTGCGCTCTCCCCCGCCGCGCCGCCCCGTGGCCTCCTCGTAGTGCAGCTGCACGCCGTAGCGCCCGGCGAGGGTCTCCACCGCCTCGACGAACGTCAGATGATCGATCTTCTGGACGAAGGAGATGACGTCCCCGCCCTCGCCGCAGCCGAAGCAGTGCCAGTGACCCAGCTGCGGGCGGATGTGGAAGCTCGGGGTCTTCTCGTCGTGGAAGGGGCACAGTCCCTTCATCGAGCCGATCCCGGCGGTCCGCAGCGTCACGTGGTCGCCGACGACCTCCTCGAGCCGCGCGGTCGAGCGCACGAGCTCGACGTCCTCGCGCTTGATCAGCCCCTGGCCTGCCATCACAGCTCCGATCCGAGCCCCGGCAGGGGCAGGTCCGCGGCGGTCATGTGGGTCGAGGAGTCGACGTACAGCGTCTCGTGGAGGCGCCGGGCGGTGACGTCCGTGTACGAGGCGAGCTGGTCGATGATCACCCGGTGGCGCGCCGCATCGTCCGGCGCCGCATGCCACAGCTCCGCGAACAGCGGCGACAGATGCGCGGCGCCCGTGTTCCACAGGGCGGCGTGCAGGTCGCGGAGGATCCGCTCCTGCTGCTCGTAGACCGGCTGCTGGGAGGCCGAGGACATGACGTACGCGGCGGCGAGGCCCTTGAGCACGGCGATCTCGACGGCCGTCGCATCGGGCACCACAAGGTCGCCGGAGAAGCGGGCGAGCGGGGCAGTGCCGTGGGCCTCCCGCGTGGCCTCAACGACGGATCCGGTGAAGCGGCCGATGAGCTGGCTGGTCATGTCCTTGAGCGCCGCGGCCGAGCGCATGGATCCGGTGAACTCCCCGATCCACCACGGCTCGGCCTCGAGCCGTGCGAGGGCCTCGTCGAGCTCCGCGATGTCGCGGGAGGGCAGGTACCAGTCCTGCACGACGTACAGGGCGGCGCTGCGCTCGAGCGGATCGGCCAGGCGCGCCAGGTCCAGGCTCCCGCCCGTCACCGCGTCCTCGATGTCGTGGACGGAGTAGGCGATGTCGTCGGAGGCGTCCATGACCTGGGCCTCGACGCACTTGCGGCCCTCGGGCGCGCCCGCGCGAGCCCAGCGGTAGACGTCGAGGTCGTCCTCGTAGGCGCCGAACTTCGGGGAGGCGGGGTCGGGGCCGGCGCCCCGCGTCCACGGGTACTTGATCGCGGCATCGACGGCGGCCCGGGTGAGGTTCAGCCCGAAGGGCCGCTCGTCGCCGACGATCTTGGGCTCGAGCCGGGTGAGCAGGCGCAGCGTCTGTGCGTTGCCCTCGAAGCCGCCGATGGCGTCGGCGAGCGCGTCCAGCACCTTCTCGCCGTTGTGACCGAAGGGCGGGTGGCCCATGTCGTGCGAGAGGCAGGCCGCGTCGACCACATCGGGGTCGCAGCCGAGCTCGGCGGCGATATCGCGGCCCACCTGCGCGACCTCGAGGGAGTGGGTGAGGCGGGTGCGGACGAAGTCGTCGGAGCCCGCGCCGAGCACCTGCGTCTTGGCGCCCAGACGGCGCAGGGCCGAGGAGTGCAGCACGCGGGCGCGGTCGCGCTGGAAGGGCGTGCGGGTGCGGGACTTGGGCGCCTCGAGGGCCCAGCGCTCGGCATCGGCATCGGTGTAGCGGGCCGGGGCGGTGGTGGTCATGCTCAGCCTCCCGAGACCGCGAGCTCGGCCTCGTGCAGGCGCGAGGCGATGTCGGGCGTGATGTCGCGCGTATCCATCCAGCCCTCGGGGCAGGCGGGGCGGCGCGGGGAGCCGGAGCGTCCGCGCGGGCCCTCGACGGCCGCGCCCGGGTACGGGGACGTCAGATCGAGCTCGGCGAGCTTCGCGTCGAGGTCCGCGAGGGACTCCATCGTCGCCAGGCGGTGGCGCATCTCGCCGCCCACGGGGTAGCCCTTGAAGTACCAGGCCACGTGCTTGCGCAGGTCCCGGACCCCACGGCCCTCGTCCTCGTAGAACTCGACGAGCAGCTCGGCGTGGCGGCGCAGGATCGCCGCGACGTCGCCGAGGCTCGGCCGCACCCGGTCGGGCAGGCCCGCGAAGCCGGCGGCGAGATCGGCGAACAGCCAGGGGCGGCCCTGGCAGCCGCGCCCGACGACGACGCCGTCGCAGCCCGTCTCCTCGACCATGCGCAGGGCGTCCTCGGCCGACCAGATGTCCCCGTTGCCGAGCACAGGGATGCCGGTCACGAGCCGCTTCAGGTCCGCGATGGCCTCCCAGTCGGCCTGCCCGGAGTACTGCTGGTCGACGGTGCGCCCGTGGAGGGCGATCGCGGCGGCGCCGACCTCCTGGGCGATGAGTCCCGCATCCCGGTAGGTCAGGTGCTCGCCGTCGATGCCCATGCGGGTCTTGACGGTGACGGGAACGTCCCCGGCGGCCTCGACGGCCCCGCGGACGATCTGCGTGAACAGCTCCGTCTTCCACGGCAGGATCCCGCCGCCGCCGCGCCGGGTGACCTTGGGCACGGGGCAGCCGAAGTTGAGGTCGATGTGGTCGGCGCGGTCGCGCTCCAGCAGCATCTCGACGCTGCGGCGCACGGTCGCGGGGTCGACGCCGTACAGCTGGATCGACCGGGGGCTCTCGCGCTCACCCATCGTCACGAGGCGCCAGGACTCCCGGTGGTCCTCGACGAGCGCGCGCGTGGTGACCATCTCGGAGACGAACAGGCCGCCGTCGTCCGCGCTGTGGCGGGCGCCGAACTCGCGGCAGAGCAGGCGGAAGGCCATGTTGGTGATCCCGGCCATGGGCGCGAGCACCACGGGGGTGTCGACGGTGATGCGGCCGATGGTCAGGGAACGGCGCGCGGGAGCCGCGCCGGCAGGCGGGAGCGAGGGAGAGTCGAGAACGGTCATCGTGCTCCGATTCTCCCATCCCGCCGCCGGGGGTGCGAGGTGATGTGGATCGGGCGGCGCTCAGTCGTCGTAGACCGCGATGAAGCGGCCGATCACGCCTCCCGTCCGCAGCTTCTCGATCGCCTCGGGGATCGCGGCCTGGGTGATGAGGTTCATGGGCGGGTTCAGCTGTCCGGAGTGCATGAGCTCGTAGATGCCCGCGAGGTCCTCGGTGGTCCCCGAGTTGGATCCCTTGACCGTGAGGGTCTTGGTGATGAGCTCGTAAGTGTTAAGCCGGGCCTCGAGCCTGCCCATCCCCACCTGCACGAGCGTCCCGCCCTTGCGCAGCGCGGTCACGCCCTCGGCGGTCGTGGTGCCGAAACCGGCGATGTCCGGCTCTTCAGAGCTGAGTGTGGGCGCGCCGGCGGTGCGGGGTAGCTGGAGGTAGGCGTCGAGGTCCCCGATGATGAGCGGACTCTTACCTCTGCTCGCACCAAGGACCTCGACAATGCTGAACTCTACGTGCGCCTGCCCGGTCGCGCTCGATCGCTGCGACCGATGCGACCTCCTCCTCGGCCTCCCTGGACTGCACCTGATCTCTGGGGACCGCGCCCCGACCGGGTTCCTTCTCGAGGTCGAGTCCTGCGATCCGGTCACGGGCTGCCCTGGCTGTGGAGTCATCGCGACTGGTCACGGCCGTGTGATGGTCGAGATGAT
>NZ_FWFG01000020.1 GCF_900163655.1 Brachybacterium nesterenkovii | reverse complement strand
GAGGGCAGCGAAAAAAGGAGCCAGCCCCGCCGGGACGCCTTCAGTCTGGTACTGACGCGAAAAAAGCCGAGGCCGCTTTGAGGATCTCGTTGGCACGGCGGGATTCAGCCAGTTCACGGCGCAAGCGCCGGTTCTCCTCCTCGAGCGACTCGCTGCTGCCAGCGGACGGTTCGGTGGGGCCGTAGCGGTTGCACCAGATCCGCAGGGTCTCCAGGCCGACACCGAGTTGGGGTGCGATGGCCCGGATCGACTCTGCGCGCGGGCCTCCCTCGCGGGCCTGGCGGTCGTAGACCATCCGCACGGCGCGGTCACGCAGCTCGGGACTGAACTTCTTGGGCATACTCCGATTCTCCTTGCTGAGACTCGGAACAGAACCCAGGACGCTTCACGCCGAGACCGGCGAGATCATCGCCGAACACCTGCTCGACCCCGCCAAGGACTACCGGGCTCCACAACACCGAACCCGCACCCCAAAACACGAATCGCGCCACCGTTAGTAAACGATGACGCGACTCATGACATACGGGGTGATCGACGGGATTTGAACCCGCGACCGCCTGGACCACAACCAGGAGCTCTACCAGCTGAGCTACGACCACCATGCGCCGCCGCAGACCGCGACGAGAGACCAGCATACCGGGTCGGCGCCGATGCTCGCGCCTGCGTGCGCCGACGCGCCTGTGAGACCTGTCGCATCGGGATCATCGCCGTGACTGTGTCGTGCGGCGGGCCGCCCGCGACGGCATCGCCGATGCGCGACGACGGGATGCCGAGCGCTCGGATCCCTGAGGCCGTGGGGTGGCCTGATGCCGGGCGTGGCCCAGGAACGATGAGCGTGCGCTTCGCCTTGCGCCCGTGCCCGCTTCGCGCGACGCTGAGGGCATGATCGTCGCCTTCTCCGTCGCCCCGTCGGGCGAGCCGTCCGACCCGTCCGTCCAGCGCGCCTTCGCCGAGGGCGCCGACTCCGCGAGCGTCCACGACGCCGTCGCGGCCGCCGTGAAGGTGGTGCGCGACTCCGGCCTGCCCACCCGCACGAGCTCGATGTTCACTGAGGTCGAGGGCGAGTGGGATGAGGTCATGGACGTCGTCCGCCGCGCCACCGAGGAGGTCGGCCGCTACGGTTCGCGCGTCGCCCTCGTGCTCAAGGCCGACATCCGCCCCGGTCGCACGGGCGAGCTCGACGGCAAGCTCGAGCGGCTCGGTGCCGCTCTCGAGCAGTTGGACTGACCCGAGCAGTTGGACTGACCCGAGCAGTTGGACTGACCCGAGCAGTTGGACTGACCCGAGCAGTTGGACTGACCCGAGCAGTTGGACTGACCCGAGCAGTTGGACTGACCCGGCCAGCTGAGCCGGCTCGAGCGGACGGGCTGAGCCCAGGCCGCTCGCCGGACCGCACGCCCTCTGCACGCCTCCGCCCCGCGGGGCCGCGCCCGTGCCGTGCAGATCAGACGAGGTCGGCGTCCAGCTTCCCGTCGCGCAGCGCGCTCGAGAGCGCGGGCGTGAGGGGCAGGCGGGGGATGAGCACCGCCTGCAGCGCGTGGTAGATGTCCGGCTTGCCCGGCCACGTCTTCCCCTGCACCTCGTTGTCGGCGTCGAGCTCGTGGAACCACGAGCCGTTCACCGGGTCCAGCAGGTAGGTGGAGATGTACTCCCACCACTGCTCGTAGCGGTCGGCCCACACGCGGTCGCCGGAGACCCGGTACATCGTCGCTGCGGCGCCGACGGCCTCCGCGGCCACCCAGTGCATGCGCTCGCGGGTGACGGGGGCGCCGTCCCAGTCGGTCGTGTAGACGAAACCGGGGGCGCCGTCCATGCCCCACGTCGCGGCGGCCTTCTCGAGCATCGCCGACGGGCCCTCGAGCATCCATGCCGGGGCGTCGCCGTCGAGCAGCAGCAGGGCGGCGCGGGCCTCGAGGGCCAGACGGGCCCACTCGAACCAGTGCCCGATGGTCGCCCCATAGGGACGGAACGGGTGGGCGGGCTCGTCCCGGTTGTACTCGAGCAGGGGCTTCCAGTCGACGTCGAAGTGCTCGGGCAGCATCCAGTCCTGGGCGCGCGCGAACTCGTCGATCGCGCGCTGCAGGATCCCGACGGCGCGGTCCAGCCAGCGGCGGTCGCCTGTCACGTCGGCGGCCGCGAGCAGCGCCTCGACGGTGTGCATGTTGGCGTTGATCCCGCGGTACTCCTCGAGCTCGGAGAAGGTGCGGTCGTAGACGTCCACGCTCATGCGCGCCTCTGCGTCGAAGAAGCGCTCGTCGAGCACGGCCAGGGCGTCGTCGAGCAGCTGACGCGCGCCCGGCCGACCGGCGGCCGTCGCCGACGATGCGGCGAGCACCACGAAGGCGTGCGCGTACGCCTGCTTCGAATCGTCCACGGGCTCGCCGCCCGCGACGGCGGCGAACCAGCCGCCGTGCTCGCGGTCGCGGAACACGCCCTGCAGCGAGGCGATGCCGTGGTCGGCGAAGCGCCCGAAGTCGGGGCGGCCCATCAGGTGCCCCAGCGAGAACGCATGGGTCATGCGGCACGTGATCCACAGCTCGGCGGGGCGCCCGAGATCCGGCACGCCCTCCTCATCGAGCCAGGCGAAGCCGCCGTCGTCGCGGACCGACTCCGAGGCGAAGACCAGCAGCTCATCGGCCTCGGACTCGAGCCACGTGCGGTGGCTGCGGGAGTCCAGCCACGCGACGGCGGGCTGGGGCGACGGCAGGGAGGCGGGGGCGACGGGGGAGCCGTCGGGAGCGATCTCGTAGCGACGAGCCGCCTCGCGCAGCTGCTCGGTGGTGGGGCCGGGATCGGCCACGAGCAGGACCTCGCGGTAGAACTTCAGCTCCTGGATCGACTCGCGGATGTCCGCGAGCGCCCGGTGGCCGCCGTGCTTGGCGGGCGTGTTGAAGAAGATGCGCGGGAACCAGCGCTTGGCCAGCTCCTTGAGGCTGGAGACGTCGATGGTGCGGTAGCTGAGCCAGTCCGCCAGCTCCGGGGTGTCCTTCTCCAGGAACGCGCGGTCGGTGCCGACGCTGTTGCCGGCCAGCGGGGCCCTGCCCTGCTCGGGGCAGTGCTCGCGGATGTAGGCGAGGCACTCGGCCTGCGCCTGCTCGAGCGTCATGCCGCCCTCGAGCTCGTCGAGGAGCCCGGAGTCCGTGTGCATCTGGCGCACGAAGTCGTTCATCTGAGCCAGCGCCTCAGCGGGCGGTCGGATGACGACGTCCACGCCCTCCCCGAGGATGTTGAGGTCGCCGTCGGTGACCAGCACCGCGATCTCGACGAGGGCGTCCGCCTGCTTGTCCAGGCCTGTCATCTCGCAGTCGATCCAGATGATCCGATCGGCCGTGCTCTGCGTCATTGTGCTCACCGTTCCACCCTAGACTCCTGGGGAGAGCGGGCGCCGTCCGTTCCTCCGGCTCGTCGTGCTCCCGGCTCGTCGTGCTCGACGTCCCGGAGGAGCCGCGACCGCGCCCGCCGCTCCGCCCCAGCACCAGAAAGGCGCCCATGACCACCGCGCTGCTGACGGACATGTACGAGCTGACGATGCTCGACGCGGCCCTCGCCGACGGGACGGCCTCGCGCCGCGCCGTCTTCGAGGCCTTTGCCCGGCGCCTGCCGCCGGGACGCCGCTTCGGGATGCTCGGCGGCATCGGCCGCCTCCTCGACGCCCTGCGCGACTTCCGCTTCGACGATGCGGACCTCGCCTACCTCCGTGATGCCTCTGTCGTGACCGAGCGGACCGCTCAGCACCTCGCCGACTTTCGCTTCACCGGCACCATCACGGCCCTGCCGGAGGGCGAGGTCTACTGGCCCGGCACGCCGGTGCTGCAGGTCGAGGGCACCTTCGGCGAGGCGATGATCCTCGAGACGCTCATCCTGTCGATCCTCAACCACGACTCCGCCGTCGCGAGCGCCGCGGCGCGCATGGTGATCGCCGCCCAGGGCCGCCCGCTCATCGAGATGGGCTCGCGGCGCGTCCACGAGGACGCCGCCGTCTCCGCCGCGCGCGCCGCCTACGTCGCGGGCTTCGGCTCCACCTCCAACCTCGAGGCCGGACGCCGCTACGGGGTGCCGGTCGCCGGCACCGCCGCCCACGCCTCCGTGCTGGCCCGGCCCACCGAGCGCGAGGCGTTCGCCGCGCAGATCGCCCTGTCCGGTCCGCGCACCACGATCCTCGTGGACACCTACGACATCGCCCAGGGGATCCGCACCGCCGTCGAGGTCGCCGGTCCGGAGCTCTTCGCGATCCGCCTGGACTCGGGCGACCTCCTGGTCGAGGCTCGCAAGGCCCGCGACCAGCTCGACTCCCTCGGCGCGACCGGGACGAAGATCGCCACCTCGAGCGACCTGGACGAGTACCTCATCGAGGAGGCGCAGGGCGCGCCCATCGACGTCTACGGCGTCGGCACCCGCGTCGCGACCGGCTCCGGGTCCCCGACCGCCGGCATGGTCTACAAGCTCGTCGCGATCGAGGGCGCGGACGGATCGATGCGACCGGTCGCCAAGAAGTCCTCGTCCAAGCAGTCCACCGGCGGCGACAAGACGCTCGTCCGCTTCCCCGACGGCCGCGAGGCGTGGACGCTCGACGGCAGCATCCCCGACGGCGCCGCCGCCGTCCACGAGACCATCGTTGACCACGGCGAGATCTGCGCCCTCGAGCGCTCCGGCACCGAGCGCGCCCGGGCCACGGCCGCCGCCGCGATCGCCGCCCTGCCCGCCCGAGCCCGCCGCACCGCCCGCGGCGAGGCGTACCGCACCAGCGAGGAGTGGAGCGCATGATGCACACCCACAGCATCCCGGCGATCGAGAGGGAGCGCGCGCAGACCGCCGTCACCGTCGACGTCGTCATCATGTCCGTGCGCGACGGCGCGCTGCGCGTGCTGCTCGTCGAGCGCGGCGGCGAGCCCTTCGCGGGATCGTGGGCCCTGCCGGGCGGTTTCATCGAGCCCGACGAGGACGCCCACGGCGCGGCCGTGCGCGAGCTCGCCGAGGAGACCGGCGTCGCCGCCGACGGCTTCCACCTCGAGCAGCTGGCCACCTACTCGGCCCCCGACCGCGATCCGCGCATGCGGGTCGTGTCGATCGCCCACCTGGCCTTCGCGCCCGACCTCCCGGACCCGAGCGAGGGCTCCGATGCCGTCGCCGCGCGCTGGTGGAGCGTCGAGGACCTGCTGGACGATCCCGATGCCCCGCGCCTCGCCTTCGACCACGAGCAGATCCTGCGGGACGCGCTCGAGCGCGTGCGCGCCAAGCTCGAGTACACGACGCTCGCCACCCGCTTCCTCGCCGAGCCCTTCACGATCGCCGAGCTGCGCGCCGTGTACACGGCGGTGTGGGGCGCGCCGCCCGACCGCATCGGCTTCACCCGGCGGGTGCTCGCGACCGACGGCTTCGTCGGGCCCGATCCCGATGCGGCCTCGCAGGCCCGCACCGGCAACCCGCGCCCGATGCTCTACCGCCGGGGCGAGGCGACCCAGCTGCAGCCGGCGCTGCTGCGCAGCGAGGCGACGAGCGCCTGAGACCGGGCGATGCCGCCGCCTGCCGGGCGGCGGCATCGCCGCACGGCAGCCGTGCCGCCTCGTGTGCTCGCGCTCATCGGTTCATCGCGAGGATCTCCTCCTGGTAGGGGGCGACGATCTCGCCCGAGACCCGCAGGTCCAGCACGAGGAAGCGGCGCTCGTCGGGGTCCTCCTCGCGCCAGGTGCGCAGGCGCCCCAGATCCTCCAGCGTGCGTACCACGACGCCCTCGGCGCCGAAGGGCTCGGCGAGGCCGGCGAAGTCGACCTCGGGGATGAGCATCGGGCCCTCGGCGACGCCGAGCTTCCCGTACACGTTGACCTCGGCGCCGTACTGGTTGTCGTTCCAGACCACCGCCATCCCGCGCCCCCGCGCGGTGCGGACCGCGGACTCGAGGTCCGCCAGGGCCATGAGGCCGCCGCCGTCGCCCGTGGTGAGCACGACCGTCGCCTCCGGGAGCGCCGCGGCGGCACCGGGGATCGAGGGGAAGCCCAGGCCGATCGACTGGTAATGGGTGCCGACCATCATCATCCGCTCGGGCGCCGAGACCGGCCAATACATGTTCGCCCAGCCGATGAAGTGCCCGCCGTCGGAGACGACCACGCGGTCCTCCGGGAGCAGCTCGCCGATGCGGATCGCCGCCGAGCGCGGGTCGAGGCGACCGTCGGGGGCGAGCTCGTCGCCCGTCTCGCGCTCGCGCAGGGCGGCGATGTCGAGGCTCTCGCGCCATCCGCTGGGCTCCGCGCCGATCGCGCGCAGCTGCGCCACCAGCGCCGCGGCCGTCTCGGCGACATCGGCGCGGATGAAGGATCCGACGTGGGGGTGCGTCGCCGACGGCGCCGTGTCGATCTGGACCACGCGCGAGGCGGGGGAGAACAGCTGCCCGAAGCGCATCGTGAACTGATTGAGGGACGCGCCGAGCACCACCACCAGATCGGCCTCGTGGAACAGCTCCATCGCGCCTTCGGCGCCGAAGCCGCCGGTGATGCCCAGATCGAACTCGGGGCGCGGGAAAATGCTGCGCGCCAGGGCCGTGGTCGCCGTGACCGCACCGGTGAGATCCGCCAGCTCGCCGAGGAGCTCCCCGGCCTCCGCGCGATGGGCGCCGCGGCCCGCGAGCAGCAGCGGGCGCTCCGCGGCGGCGAGGTCGCGGGCGAGCGCGGCGACGGACGCGGCCGTGAAGGGGGCGGTCGGGGCGATCACGGGGCGCGGCCGCGGGCCTGCGGTGGCGGGGACGGGACCGGCTTCGAGGCGGGCGACGTCGTAGGGGATCGCCAGGACCGTCGGGGTGCGGTAGGTGAGCGCGTGCTCGATGGCGATGACGGCGGTGGCCGCGGCGTCGGCGTGCCCCACCGTGTAGGTGCGGGCGCCGACCGCGGAGGCCAGGGCGATCTGGTCGACGTCCCAGGCCCGCGGCCCCGAGGTCGGCTCATCGCCGACGACGAGCACCAGGGGGATGGACGCCTGCACGGATTCCGCGAGCGCGGTGAGGGTGTTGGTGAAGCCCGCGCCGTAGGTCGCGGTCGCCGCGGCGATCCGGCCGGAGGCCCGGAAGAACGCGTCGGCGGCCACGACGGCCCCGGCCTCGTGGCGCATCGCGACGTAGGTGGCGTCCGTGCGGCGCTCGAGCGCGTCCAGGAAGAAGACGTTGCCGTTGCCCATGATCCCGAAGACGTGGTCGATGTGCTGGGCGAGGGTGCGGGCGACGTGCTCGGAGACGGTGGGCATGCGGGGAGCATTTCGGGACGGGGCGCGGGCGTCGTCTTCGCCGCCAGGGACCACTATGCCGCAGGGGAGGACGGAACGTATACGATCCGCGCCGATCCGCGCGGGTCACCCGTGCGAGGGGATGTCCACGCTCGTGACGGTGGTGAGCAGGAACGCGGAGTCCTCGAGCGCGAGCACCGCGTGGCGCTCGTGCGTCAGCTCGAGCAGGTGCCCTGCGACGATGTCGGTGGCCGGGGCGTCGCCCTGCTCGACGCGCACCCGCCCGACGAGCACCTGCAGACTCGCCGCCGGCGGCGCGTTGTGCTCGGCGAGGCGCGTGCCCTCGGTCAAGGCGATGACCGTCTGACGCAGCGGTCCGTCGTGGACCGCGAGCTCCGCGGCCCGGCCGTGCTCCGAGGCGACCGCAATGTCCAGCAGGTCCTCGGCGAGGGCGGGGATGTCGACGGGTGCGGCCATGGGGTGCCTCCTGCGGTCTGGACGGCGGTGGACTTCGGACCGGACGCGGTCAGCGTACCGGCGGCCGCGCGGGGGCGCCACCACTCCCGCGCGGCCCGGCCGACGGGATCAGCGAGGCGCGAGGGACCTGCGGAAGCACACGCTGATCCCGTCGGCGGGATCGTAGGGCGCGAACACGGGGATGCGCTGCCAGCCCTGGCGCTCGTACAGCGCAATCGCTTCGGGCTGCCGGTTGCCGGTCTGCAGGAACAGCTCGTCGGCACCGCGCTCGCGAGCACCGTCCTCGAGTTGCTCGAGAAGTGCGCTCGCGAGACCCAGCCGCCGATGGCCCGCGTCGATGAACAGGCGCTTGACCTCCCAGCGGTCGGGCAGGCGCCGCAGCGTCCCCGTCGCGGCGACCTCGCCGTCCACGAGGGCGAGCACCACGAAGTCGACGTCCTCGACCGTGGGCGGCGCGGGCGGTCGGTCGCCACCGCGCAGTGCCGCGTACCGCGGAGAGATCTCCGCGTCCATCGCCGCCCGCAGAGCGGCTCCGCGCGGGTCGTCCCAGGTGGTGCGCTCCCAGGTGAGGGACCGTCCGTCGCGCAGACGCGCCGTCCCCCGGTCCACGGCGGTCATGCCGCGACCGCCGTCCGGCCGTGGGCGGGGATCGACGCGATGAGCCGCCGCGTGTACTCGTCCTGCGGGTTCGTGAACACGTCCCGGACGCTTCCGGACTCGACCACCGTGCCGCGGCGGAGAACCGTGAGGGTGTCGGCGACCTGGCGCACGACGCCCAGGTCATGGGAGATGAACAGGTACGTCAGGCCCAGGTCGCGCTGCAGAGCGAGGAGCACCTCGAGGATCCCCGCCTGCACGGTCACGTCGAGCGCGCTCGTGGGCTCGTCGAGCACGAGGACGTCCGGGTGCAGCGCGAGCGCCCTCGCGATCGCGACCCGCTGGCGCTGACCGCCCGAGAGCGCGGCGGGGCGGCGCGAGCGCACGGCCGAGGGAAGGCGCACGGCGTCGAGCGCCCAGGCCGTGCGCTCGGCGCGCAGGGCCCGGTCTCCCACGCGGTACAGGTCCAGCGGCTCGCGGACGATCCGCTGGACCGTGAAGCGCGGGTCGAGGGACGTGAAGGGGTTCTGATGGACGATCTGCAGGTGACGACGCAGATCGCGCAGGCCGCGCCCATCCGCGGGATCGACCTGCCTGCCCCCGACGGTGAGCGTGCCCGCGTCCAGGCGCTCGAGGCCCAGCAGGGAGCGCGCGGCGGTGGACTTCCCCGAGCCGGACTCGCCCACGAGGGCGTGGGTACTGCCGCGCGCGATCGCGAAGGAGACGTCGTCCACGGCTCGCACATCGCGCTCGCCGACGCGGAACGTGCGGGATATGCCGGAGGCGACGACGTGGGGCTCCTCGCCGGGCCGCCGTGCGAGCGTGCCTTCGGTGCGCCGCGCATCGCGCTGGGCGCGCACGGACGCGAAACGATCGGCGTCGAGGCCGGGGACGTCGGCCCGCAGCGCGCGCGAGTACGCGGAACGGGGCGCGGTGAACACCTGCGAGGTCGGTCCCGCCTCGCGGACCTCGCCGTCTTGCAGGACCACGACCGCCTGTGCGCGGGCGGCCGCGATCGCGAGGTCATGGGTGATCAGCAGCACCCCGATCCCGAGCTCGCGGCGCAGGTCGTCGAGCAGGTCGAGGATCTGCTTCTGCACGGTGACGTCGAGTGCGGAGGTGGGCTCGTCGGCCACGAGCAGGCGCGGGCCGGGGAGGATCGCCAGGGCGATGAGCACGCGCTGCAGCTGACCGCCCGAGAGCTGATGGGGGAAGGAGCGCAGGATCCGCAGCGGATCCTCGATACCCACCCGTTCGAAGGCGGTGCGCACGAGCGCCTCGCGGTCCGCGCGGCGCCGAGCTCCGGGGACGAGCGCCGCGGCCTCGTGGGCCTGAGCTCCGATCGAGCGCACCGGATTCAGCGAGGAGCCCGGGTCCTGCGGCACGAAGCCGAGCACGCGACCGCGCAGCGCGAGGAACTCCCCATCCCGCAGCGTCGTGAGCTCGCGCCCCTGCAATGTGATCGAGCCGTCCACGCGGGCCCGCCGCGACGCGAGCAGCCGCAGCACGGCGCGCGCGATCGTGGACTTCCCCGAGCCCGATTCGCCGATCAGTGCGAGCGCGGAGCCCTCGGCCACGGAGAAGGAGACGTCGTGCACGACCTCGGTGTCGCCGTAGGCGACGCGCAGGCCGCACACCTGCAGCAGCGGCGCCGGCGGGAGCGAGGGGTCCGGGGACGGGGCGACCGCCCCCTGGGTGTCACGGGCGTTCTGCAGGATGCTCAACGGGTCCTCCCTTGATCGAGCCAGCTGCTGATGCGGCTCACAGACAGCACGACGACGGCGATGACGAGGCCCGGGGCGATCACGAGCCACGGTGCGCGGATGAGGTGCTCGCGACCGTCGGCGACGAGCAGGCCCCAGTCGGAGGCGGGCGGCGGATCCCCGTAGCCGAGGAAGGCGAGCCCGGCGATCACGAGGATCGCGACGCCGAACTGCAGGATCGCGAGGGAGACGACGGGTCGCACCGCATTGGGCAGGATGTGGCGGCTCAGGATGTAGGCCGAGGATCCCCCGTTGAGGCGGGCCGCCTCGATGAACACGCTCGTGCGGACCCTGAGCACCTCCGCCCGCATGAGTCGGGCGAAGACCGCCACGGCGGAGACGCCGGTCGCGATCGCGGCGTTGCGCGTGTCGTAGCCGAGAGCCGTCACGACGACCACGGCGAGCAGGAAGCCGGGGATTGCGAGCAGCACCTCGACGGCGCGCCCGATGACGACGTCGACCCATCCGCCGAGGTAGCCCGAGAGCAGGCCCAGCGCGCCGCCCACGACGAGGCCGATCGCGACCGCGATGAGCGCGCTCGTGATCGAGGACGCGGTGCCGTGGATGATCCTCGCGAGCAGGTCGCGGCCCAGGTGATCCGTCCCGAGCCAGTACTCGGCGCCGGGCGCGGTGAACTTGTCGTCGGGCACGCCGACCGCCGGGTCGTGCCGGGTGAACAGCCCGGGAGCGAGCGACCACGCGAGCACCACGACGATCACGCCGAAGGAGAGGAGGACCGTGATCGGCGGTCGGCGCCGGGCGCGGGTGAGGGGTCGGGTCGCGGTGAGCGGATCGGGGCTCAGCACGGCTGCGGTGGTCATCGGGTTGCCTCCGTTCCCCGCAGGCGCGGGTCCAGCAGCGGGTAGAGCAGGTCGATCACGAGGTTGACGACGACGAACACGCCGGCCGAGAGCACCACGGCCGCCAGGAGCACCGGCACGTCCTGGGCGGTGACGGCCTTCTGCACGACGGTGCCTATGCCCGTGCGACCGAAGATCGTCTCGGTGATGAGCGATCCGCCCAGCACCTCCCCGAGCACGAGCCCGACGACCGTCACGGTAGGGAGCAGGGAGGGGCGCAACAGGTGACGCAGCACGACCTGCACCGGCGGCAGTCCGCGCGCGAGGGCGACCTCGGCGTAGTCCTGCCCCGCGGACTCGTCGAGAGCGGTGATGAGGACCTGTGCGATCTGCGCCGAGACAGGGATCGCGAGGGTGAGCGCGGCGGCGAGCGTCGAGCCCGCGCTGTCGGGGTCCACGAGGCTGAACAGGCCCAGTCCCACCGCGAGCACCTGGATGAGCACGAGGCCGATCACGAAGTTCGGGGTGGACAGGAATGCCGCCGGAAGGGCGCGGACGAGGGCGTTGAGCGGTCCGGGCCCCAGCAGGCGCGAGAGCAGCCCCAGCACCGCGGCGATGAGGACGGCCAGCGCGAGCGCTGTCGTCGCGAGGGTCAGCGTCGATCCGATCGCGTCCCCGAGCACCGTGGTGACGGGCTGCGACGTGGACAGCGACAACCCGAGATTCCCGCGCAGCGCACTGCCGAGGGAGATGAGCAGCTGGAGGAGCACGGGCTGGTCGAGGCCGTAGAACTTCCGGATCTGCGCCTTCTGAGCATCCGTGTACCCCGCCTGGGGGCTCTCGAGCTGAGCGGAGATGGGATCTCCGGGGAGCGCCGCGAGGACGAGGAACACGAGCACGTAGGCGAGGACGATGACGATCAGGGCGCGGGCTGTGCGCCGCGCCGCGAAGGCGGCGTAGCGCCGGAGGGAGGCGGCAGCCGCGGGAGGTGCGGCGGTGGAATCGGCGAGGACTGCCGTCGTGCTCATGAGGGATCCTTCGTGGCGGCGTGGTACGAGGGGATGGCGACGGCGTTGAACGTGATCCCTGTGAGCTCCGGGGACTGCACGTCGATGCTCTGGACGTTCTGCTCGAGCGGGATGAAGTAGGCCTGCTCGAGCACGTGCCGTGACAGCTCGTCCACGATCGGGGCCCGCTCCTCGCGCGAGACGGCGCCCGCGAGGGCATCCCGCAGCCGGACGAGCTCGGTGTCGCTCGAGCCGACGGCGAACCAGTCCTCGCCGTCATCGGTGATGACTCCGGCGACCGTGCCGACGTCCACGAAGCTGCGCGTGACCTCGCCGACGCCCTGCGCAGGATTGTTCGTGACGCGCTCGGCCCAGGTGGGGATGTCGAGCTTCTGCGTGCGCAGGTGGATCCCGAGCCGGGTCAGGTGCTGGCTGGCGAGCTCGGCCTCGGGCACCGAGCCGGTGAGGTACGGGGTGGGGTAGATCGTGAAGCCGAGCTGCGTGCCGTCCTTCGTGCGGAAGCCGTCGGCGTCGCGCTGCGTCCACCCGGCCTCGTCGATCAGGGACGCCGCGAGGTCGGGGTCGTAGGCGAAGAGCTCCGTGAGGTCGGTGGCCTCGGGAACCGCGGCCTGCAGCCAGCTCGTCGCGGGTTCCCACGCGTCGGTGAAGACGGTTCGCAGGATCCCCGCCCGGTCGATCCCGCGGGTGAAGGCCTGGCGCACGCGGACGTCGTCGAACGGGCGGACGTCGGTGCGGAGGCTGTAGCCGTGCACGAAGCCGAGGTAGCGGGGGACCTCAACATGGAAGCCGGCGTCGGTGAAGGACTCCAGCAGCTGCGGGTTCACGTTATAGGACAGGTCGGTCTGGTGGGCGCGGGCCGCGGAGGCGCGCAGGGTGACGTCGGGGAGCACCCGGAAGGTGATCGCCTCGAGCAGCGCCGGGCCGCTCGCCCCGAGCACCGCGGGCGCCCAGTCGTAGTCCTCGCGGCGCACGAGCCGGACGTGGTGACCGGCGGCCCACGAGTCCAGCACGAAGGGGCCCAAACCGATCTGGAAGGCGAGATCGGACTGCTGCTCGAGGGTCCCGGCCAGGCTCGACGGAGCCAGGAGCAGGCACCCGTGGTACCCGAGGGTCGGCAGGAAGGAGAGGGTCGGGGCGGTGAAGTCGACCTGCACCGTCAGCTCGTCCACGGCCTGGGCCGACGCGAAGGTGCCGCCGGGGAACAGGCCCACGGGCGGGAGCCCCTCGTCGGGGCGGCCGACGGCCCAGGCCTCGATGTTGGCGACGACCGCCTGGGCGTCCAGCGGCGTCCCGTCCGAGAAGGTGATGCCGCTGCGCAGGTGCAGCACGTAGGACGTCGCGTCCTCGTTCTGCTCCCAGGATTCGGCGATCCAGGGGGAGATCGTCCCCTCGGGGTCCGGGGACTGATGCACGATCAGGTTTCACATGATCTGTGGTGCCGTGCGGCGTTGCAGGGAAGGATGTGCGCCATGCCCGCTCCCTTCCCCCAGGAGTTCCGTGAGGACGTCGTCCGCGTCGCGAGGAACCGTGAACCCGGCCAGAAGCTCTCCGTGATCGCGAAGGACTTCGGGATCTCCGAGTCCTGCCTGACGAACTGGATGCGCCAAGTGGACGTCGAGGACGGCAACCGGCCTGGGAAGACCCGTGAGGATTCCACCGAGCTGCGCGAGCTCCGACGCCGGAGCCGGCTGCTGGAGCAGGAGAACGAGGTGCTCCGCCGTGCTGCTGCATACCTGTCCCAGGCGAATCTGCCGGGAAAATCCTCTACCCGCTCGTGAGCGAGCTCGCCGCCGCCGGGAGCCCGCGCCGGGGAGGTCACGGCCCGGGCACGTCGAGACCGAACCTCCGCACGCGATCGTCCTGCTCGGACCGGGCGTCCTCTCGGGCGTCCTGCGGAACCGCCCCGCGACCGGGCACCGGTGAACTAGTGTGCGAGCACGGACCCGAGGAAGGGAGCGCGTGATGAGACGGCCGCTGCCGTTCCTGGACAAGGCCGCGCCCGAGGCCTGGGACCTGCTCGGCGAGGTGCGCCGCGCCGTCGCCGAGCAGAACGAGTCCGCCGGGATCGCGAGGACGACGCTCGAGCTCATGTACCTGCGCATCTCCCAGCTCAACGGCTGCGCCTTCTGCGTGGACCTCCACCACCGTCGTGCCGTGCGCGCCGGCGCGCCGGACGACCAGGTCGCGCAGCTGCCCGTCTGGCGCGACTCGCCCAGCTTCGATGCCGTCGAGCGCGTCGCGCTGCTGCTGGGCGAGACGGTCACGACACTGCCCGAGCCGATGGTCCGCGACCGCGACCTGATGACCGCCCGCGACGCGCTCGGAGAGCAAGCCTTCGCGGCGCTGGAGTGGTCCGCCGTGCTGATGACCACGTACAACCGTCTGTCCGTGCTCTCCAACCACGCCGTGCCCGGGGCCCGCTGACCGCGCCGCTCTTCGAGAGGAGCCAAGATGACCGAGGACACCACCCCCGCAGAGACGGTCGACCCGGCCGACGAGACCGTCGAGGTGCGCGAGAACCCCGGGAGGAACCGCTTCGACATCCTCGTCGGTGGCCGCCAGGCAGGCTTCGCGTTGTTCACCACCCCGGCGGAGAACCCCGATGACCAGCGGATCTTCTACCACACCGTCATCGACGACGCCTTCGGTGGACGCGGGCTCGCCGGCGTGCTCACCCGCGGCGCGCTCGCCGCGAGCGTCGAGCAGGGCAATCGGATCGTGCCCGTCTGCCCGTACGTCGCGCGCTGGGTCCGCGGCCACGACGACTTCGCGGACTCCGTGGACCGGGTAAAGTCCGTCCACCTCGAGGCCGTGCGCGCCGTGAACGCCGAGGCCGACGGCACGGCATCATGAGCTGAGCCGCCGTCCGCGCCTCTCGCCGCCCGAGAACGCCGCTGTCGTCGCGCCCGCCCCGCATGCGACGCTCGCAGGTGACTACGCTGTCGAGGGGTGGCGACGGCCCCGAGCACCGCAGCGTGCTCGCAGCACCCGAGACGAAGGAGCAGCCGGAAATGCGCACACCGACGAACCAGCGATCGGCCGAGGCCGTCGAGGCCTTCACCCGGATCATGGGACGCAAGCACGTGCTCACCTCGGCGCGTGCCACCGCGCCGTTCACCACGGGTGACCGCTTCGGCGCCGGTGAGGTGCTCGCCGTGCTGCGGCCCGGCTCGCTGGTGGACATGTGGCGGGCACTGCAGGTGTGCGTGGACCACGATCTGATCGTCATCACGCAGGCCGCGAACACGGGGCTCACCGGCGGCTCCGGCCCCGGCGACCAGGACTACGACCGCGACGTCGTCATCCTCTCCACGCTGCGGATCGACGGGATCCACCTCATCAACGATGCCCGCGAGGCGATCAGCCTGGCCGGCGCCACCCTGTTCTCGCTCGAGGAGAAGCTCGCCGCGCACGGCCGCGAGCCTCACTCGGTGATCGGCTCGAGCTCCATCGGCGCGACCGTCGTCGGCGGCATCGCGAACAACTCCGGCGGCTCCCAGATGCGCAAGGGCCCCGCCTACACGGAGCAGGCGATCTTCGCCCGCGTCGATGAGGACGGCCGGATTCACCTGGTGAACCACCTCGGGATCGATCTCGGGACCGATCCCACGCACATCCTCGACCGGCTCGAGCGCGGGGACTGGGACGCCGCCGACGTCACCCCGCCGCCGCCCGACTCCACCGGCACCGACTACGCGGACCACGTGCGACAGCTGGCCGACACCCCGGCCCGCTTCAACGCTGACCCGACCTTCCTCCACGAGGCCTCCGGCGGCGCCGGCAAGATCATGGTGTTCGCCGTGCGCACCCGCACCTTCCCGCTCGAGAAGGACAAGGCCACCTTCTACATCGGCACCGACCGCCCCTCCGATCTCGAGGCGCTGCGCCGTGAGTTCCTCGCCGCCGACGGCCAGCTGCCGATCTCGGGCGAGATATGAGCGCGCATGCCTTCGACCTCGCGACCGAGTACGGCAAGGACACCTACGTCTCGCTCAAGCACGCCGGCTCCCGCACGCTGGTGCGCATGTTCGCGCTGAAGGGCTGGGCCAACGGGGTGTTCGCGAAGCTGCCCGGCTTCGGGCCCTCCACCGCCGATGCGATCTCCCAGAAGATCTTCTCCCTGGTGCCGGAGAAGATCCCGTCCCGGCTCACCGACTACCGCGACCGCTTCGACCATCACCTGCTGCTCGTGGTCAGCGGCAGCGAGCGCGCGGCGACCGCCCAGCTGCTCCGCGAGGTCTTCGCCGGCCCCGAGCACGAGGGCGACTTCTTCGAGTGCGACGCCGACGAGGCCCAGAGCGCGACCCTGATCCGCTTCGGCGTCGCCAGCGCCACGAGCCGCTACTACGTCATGCACCGCGCCGAGGCCTCGGCGATGGTCACCTTCGATGTGGCCCTGCGCCGGGACGACGAGGACTGGCTGGAGCGCCTGCCCGAGGAGATCGCGGACCAACTGCTCGAGAGCGCCTACTTCGGCCACTTCTTCTGCCACGTCCTGCACCAGGATCATGTGGCGAAGAAGGGCGTGGACCCGGTCGCACTGAAGAAGCGGATGACGCAGCTGCTGGTGGACCGCGGCGCTGCGGTCCCCGCCGAGCACAACTTCGGCCGGATCTACCCGGCCCCCGAGCAGCTGGTCGCCCACTACCGTGAGCTCGACCCGCTGAACATGTTCAACGCCGGGGTGGGGGAGACGTCGGCGAAGAAGGGGTGGGGGTGAGCGGCGCGGCCGGCCCGGCCGCGCCCCACCCGCCTCTCACCGAGCGGCGATCTCCTCGAGCTGAGCAACCCACGCGTCGACGCGCTGGGGGTCGGCCCAGCTGATCTCGAGCGAGTTGCGGGCCAGCTGCACGACTTCCTCGCGGCTGAGCTCCTGGGCGATGGCCAGCGCCTCGAGGTTGTCGCCCACGTACCCGCCGAAGTAAGCGGGATCGTCCGAGGCGACCGAGACCTTCAGCCCCTGACGCAGGAGGTCGGTGATCTCCTGACCCTTCATCTGCTCGGTGACGAAGGAGTTCGACAGCGGGCAACAGGTGAACCCGATCCCGCGCTCCTTCGCCTCGGCGACCAGGGAGCCGTCCTCGAGGATGTTCGTCCCGTGATCGATGCGCTCCACGCCGATCCTGTGCAGCACCGTGGCGATGTTCGCGATCGACTGCTCCTGGTCGATGTCGCAGTGCATGGTCAGGCGGTAGCCGGCCTGCTTCGCGGCGTCGAAGACCGCGGCGAACTTCTCAGGCGGATTGCCGCGCTCGTCGGAGTCCAGCCCCACCCCGAGGATCCGGTCGCGATAGGGCAGCGAGGTCGCGAGCGTCTCCTCGGCCGACTTGACGCTGTGATCACGCAGGAAGCACATGATCAGCGCGGCCTCCACGCCGAGGCCCCGTGCCTCCTGCACAGCCGACCAGAGCCCATCGACCACGGAGGCGAAGGGCACGCCGCGGCTGGTGTGGGCCTGCGGGTCGAAGAAGATCTCCGCGCGCACCACTCCGTCGGCGGCGGCGCGCTCGAAGTACGCCATGGCCAGGTCATGGAAGTCCTGCTCGGTGACCAGCACCTCCATGGCCGGGTAGTAGACGGCCAGGAAGCTGGTGAGATCGGTGAAGTCGTACGTCGCACGCACCTGCTCCACCGTGCTCTGGCCGATGTCCACACCGTTGCGGCGGGCCAGTGCGAGCTTCAGCTCCGGCTCGAGGGTGCCCTCGATGTGCAGGTGGAGCTCCGCTTTCGGCAGGGAATCGATGAAAGGGCGGTCGTAGCTGGGCATGACGGGGCGGTCTCCTCGAGGTCACAGGGCAGGACTAGGCCAGGATAGGAGGCTCGCTGCACTTCAGTGCGGTGCGATCACGGCAGTACGGGGTCGATCCGTCGGTCGGTCAGGTCCGTCCCAGGGCGTCTGCATCGTCGAGGCGATGGGCGCGAGCCCGTGCTGCGCCACTCACCCGTCCGACCGCGAGAACCGGTTGGTCATGCGGTCGCTCGCCGTGAACAGCACCTGGCCGAGCAGCGCCTCGGTCTCCCTGCGGATCCGCTCGGCGATCCGGGTGTTCGCTGTGGTGAGCAGGGCCGGCACCTCGCCCGCCGTGTCGGCTGCGGCGGCCTCCCCGTCGGCCGTGCGGACGGCGCTGCGGCCGAGCGCGAGGGTGCGCTGCCGGTAGCGCTCGATGAGCGGGATCACCTGGTGGAAGTGCGGATCGGCCAGCGCCGCGATCATCCGCGAGGTCCAGTAGAAGCTGTCGGTGCTGACCCGCTCGCCGGTCGTGGCGAGATAGGCGGGGGCCTCCTCGACGTTCGTGAACATCGGGATCAGGGTCGTGAACGGAAGCGAGGCGTAGGCGATCCACTGCACGGCTCGGTGCGACTCCGGCAAGCTCGGGCGGATCTGCAGGATCGCCAGCGCGTTGTGGCGGTTGATGCCGATGGGGCGGAAGGCGCGGCGCTCCGCGTCGGTGCCGCGAGGCGAGTAGGGGTCGAAGACGGTGCCCTGGTAGTGGGAGGAGAGCACATCCTTGACGTCCTCGATCGTGAGGAGCCGCTCCGGACGCCGGCTCCAGGGGAGGTCGTCGGAGTCGGGGCTCGCACCGGGGCGCCCTGCGTCCCAGTCCTCGGCGTGCGGGCTGAGGGCGCGCTGCATGTACCAGGCGCGGGGCGTGTTGTAGAGGCGGTCGTGCTCGGTGTGGGAGCCGAAGGCCTCACGGGGGTTGAACACGTCCGCGCTCCGCCCGTCCTCGCGCAGCGTGAGGTCGAGGTGGTGCTCCCGCAGGAAGGCGCGCAGGTCGGGGCTGGCGAGATGGTCGCGGCCGGGGCCCTCGGCGTCGGCGAGGTCGAAGGAGTCGATGCCCAGCTGGTTCGGCATCGTCACGTAGTGGTCCTCGGGCACGCGCCGCGCGATCCAGTGGTGCCCGCCGACGGTCTCCAGCCACCAGATGTCCTCGGCGTCGCTGAACGCGATCCCGTTCATCTCGTAGGTGCCGTGCTCCGTCAGCAGCGCCCCGAGCCGCTCGACGCCCTCGCGGGCCGAGCGGATGTACGGCAGAACGAGGGTCACGAAGTCCTCCTCGCCGAAGCCGCCGGGACTCTCGCCGTCCCGCTCGGCCAGCGGGTCCGCGCCGAGCACGCGCGTGTTCGAGGTGATCGTCTCGGTCGCGCTCATCGCGACGTTCGCCGCGTTGATCCCGGCGCAGCCCCAGATCCCCTCGTCCGGCAGGGCGTTCGGGATCGCGGTGTAGCGCAGCGGGTTCTCGTGCAGCTCGATCGTGCGCCCGCCGAGCACGGAGGTGTAGGTGCGCGGCTGGTCCTCGGGACGCACCACCACGGCGCGCTTCGGATCGAAGCTGCCGGCCGAGGAGTCCTCGGTGCGGGCGACCAGCGGGGAGCCGTCGGCGCTCGCACGGCGGCCGACGAGAAGGGTGGTGCAGGGCATGGGGGAGTGGCTCCTGGGCGGCGAGGACGGTGTGCGCTCTCCACCGTAGACCTGCTCCCGGCATAGGGTGGCCCGCGCCATGGTGCCGCGTCCGGCGGCGCCGATCCGTCGGGGGAGAAGAGCAGCGATCGAGGCAGAGCACACGACAAGTTCGCCGCTCAGGCGCTGCCCTCCGTCAGGCTCGCCGTCGGCAGCCAGTCCGCGCCGAGCAGCTGCGCCACGTCGGTGAGGCCTTCGGTGTCTCCGCCGACGGTGTCGGAGGCGGCGGCGATCCGCTCCACCATCACCTTGGAGACCTGCTCCTCGACGGTGTCCTCGGCGTAGGCGATGTGCCAGGGGGAGACCTGGTGGTCGCGGTGTGTGCGGCCGGTGACCTGCCGGCCCGCGATGCCGGAGAAGCGGGCCTGGTGGAAGATCCCGACCCGCGGCTCCTTGCTCGCCTGCTTCCCGCCGGGGAGCATCTCGCCGGCGTGGAGGCTGATCGAGGCGACCGTGGTGAACACGCACACCGGCGCCTCCCCGGTCTGGAAGCGAAGCCGCTCGGCCTCGACGTCGAAGCGGTCCCGGCCGAAGATCGTCGCGACCTCAAGACCCGCGTCCGGCAGGCGCTCCGTGATCGGATCGGCGGCGGTGGTCACGAACTCGACCGAACAGGCCACCTGCCGCTCCGCCTCGACCTGCTGCGCGATCCACTGCACCGTCGAGTCCACGCGGAGCAGCCCCGCCTTCTGCCGGAAGCGCAGCAGCGCAGCCCGACCCTTCGCGGTGCTGCGCCCGCGGCGGGCGAGGTCCATCTCCCGGCAGAACTCGCCCCACTCCGCCTCGTACGCCTCCCGCTCGGCCGGGGTGAGCGCGACCGGCATCCCGGAGACCGGCACCGGTCCCCACGGCGCGGACCGGTGCAGCATCGCGGCCGGCTCGTCGTCCGTGAGCCAGGTGCGCACCCGCGTGAGATCCTCCGCCCGACGGGCCGGATCCGTCGTCCAGGTCGCGCCGTCGCGGCCCTTCTCCAGACCGATCCCGTGCCGCTCGAGTGCCGAGGTGAAGGTGTTCGCGGGCTCCTTGGCCGAGCCCCAGGCGGTCATCGGCTCCCCGCGCGACTGCGCATAGGCGGGGGCGAGATAGGGCAGCTCGAGCGGGGTGTGGCCCGGCGTGGCGGTGGTCGCGATGACGAACGGCGCCTTCTCATGCGGTGTGCTGTGCCCCGAGATCTTCGCCCACAGCTTCCACCGCTTCGTGGTGGTGCGCCGCAGCGCATGGGCCTCGTCCGCGATGATCACGTCCCAGTCGTGCTCCGTGACCTTTTCGAGGCGGTTCCCAGGTGATCACCACCCACTCCAGGCCGCTGTCGCCGAGGGCGGTGATGGTGCGGCACCAGTGGCCGATGGTGATCGCGGCAGGCCGGTCGGCGACCACCAGCACCCGCTGTGCGCCGCGGAGGTCGCCCACCGCGCTCGCGCCGAGCACGGCGGAGATCGTCTTGCCGACCCCCGGCTCGTCCGCGAGCAGGAACTGCCGTCCACCGGCAGCGGCGTCGGCCGCGATCGCGTCGGCCGCCTCGTACTGGTTCAGCCGGGGCTCGAGGTTTTCGGCCGGCGCGGGGATCGGTGCGGGATCGTCGGGATTGAGCTGGTTCTCGAGGAACTGGCCGAGGGTGTGCGGGCCGGGAGCGTAGGGCGCGAGGTGCTCGGGCAGGGCGCGCCCGGCGAACAGGTGCTCTTCACCGCCGGGTGCCAGGACGCCCCCTCGACCTGGTTCCCGTAGGGCCCATCGAGCACCCACAGCCGCTCGCCCGGGCCCGCGAACGGCAGCGGCCGCTGCGCGGAGCTGGGGCGCTTCCTGCGCGGGGACCTGCGGCGTCGGCGGGCGGTGGAGCGGCGAGAGGTGGGCACCCGGCGACCCTACCGGGGCGTGCTCGGCGTGCGGCGGCAGCTCGCCACCGCCGCCTCGTCCCTTGTGCGGTGCGCCCTCAGGCGCGCCCGCCGAGCCCGACGACGTGCTCGGGCAGGCGCTCGTTGCTGCCGTACATGAAGTGGTTGGCCATGTTCTCGGAGAACCGGCTGGCCTCCGGGGTGCGGCCCACCGCCTCGGCCACCTCGCGGATGTGGATCGGGGCGGCGCCGCAGCACACGCCCAGGTAGTTCACGCCCAGGCCGTACGCCTCCTCGGCGAAGGCCCGGATCTCGTACCTGTTGGTGTACAGCGGGTCCAGGGCGGTGGGGAAGGTGCGCCCGTGCGGGGAGGGCACGGTGGCGGCCACGTCCGAGAGGTTGAAGAACGTGGGCTCCTGCTCGGTGGTGCGGTAGGGGATCGGCAGCGCGCCCACGTGGCAGGAGACCGCCTCGCGGATCTGACGCAGCCAGGGCAGCATCGTGTCCGGGCCGCGGAAGCAGTTCAGGCCCACCACGTCCGCCCCGCCCTGCTCGAGACGCTGGGCGGTCTCCACGATCCCGGCCCCGTCGGCCATCTCCTGGAACGCCATCGGCGCCAGCGTGAGCACCACCGGCAGCCCGGAGGCCTTCGCGATCTCGAGCGCGGCCAGCGCCTCGCCGGCGTAGTAGAAGGTCTCGCCGATGATCAGATCCGCGCCCTCCTCCACGGCCCAGCCCACCATCTCCTCGAACATGCCCCGCACCTCGGCCTGGCGGACGGGATCGGCCGGGTCCCAGATGTTGGAGTTGGAGATGTTGCCGGCCATGAGGTTGCCGGGCACGCCGTCGGCGACCTCTCGGGCGATCCGCAGCGCGGCGCGGTTCAGCGGCTCCAGCAGCTCCTCCTTGCCGATCACGCGCATCTTCTCGCGGTGGCCGTTGTAGGTGAACGCCTCGACGACGTCGGAGCCGGCGCGCTGGAAGTCCACGTGCAGGGTGCGCAGCGCCTCCGGGTGCTCCAGCGCCACCTCGGGGACGAACTCTCCGGCGGTGAGATAGCCGCGGCGCTCGAGCTCGAACAGGAACCCCTCCGCACAGAGAACGGGGCCGGCGTCGAGGCGCTCGGTGAGGATGTTCTGGGACATGGTAGTACTCCGTAGTCGATCGGTGCGGGTCGGTTCGGGGCGAGAGTAGCCCGGCGCCGCGGCGCTGTCTCGTGCGTGGCTCCGTGTGAACGCCGACGGCCGGAGAGCCGCGTCGGCGGGCGGCAGGCGGCCCGGCCGCAGGCGCCCCCGCCGCGTGGCGTCCCTCGCCCTCAGCCGTTGCCCTCGGTGAGGCTCGCCGCGGGCTGCCAGTCGGCTCCGAGCAGCTGGGGCACGTCGGTGAGGTCCGCAGTGTTCCCGCCCACGGTGTTCGGGGCGGCGGCGATCCGTCCGGCCCGCAGTGAACTCGGTGATCACCGGTACGCGCACGCTCGAGCGGCTGCGCGACGCCTGGCCGCTGCCGACCTGGTGCTGAGCGAGGAGGAGATCGCCAACCTCGGCGAGGTCAGCACTCCGTAGATGGACGACGACCCCTACGTGCCGGCGGGCAACCGCCAGCGGCATCGGGGCCAGGTGCAGAGAGCAGCTGACGGCGCGCTGAGCGGGTGGGGAGCTCCTCCGGCCGGCCCGGGCGTTCGATAGGCTTGCGCAGTAACTCCGAGCGCCGCGATGAGCCTGCTGTTTGTGCCTCCGATCCGCGGAGGGCTGTCCCTGCTCTTCCTCCTTCTGCTCGGCGGCATGCCGTTCTCGAGCGAGGATCTGCACCCGGTGGAGAGGGTCGGCGTCGCGGCGGGCATCCTGTTGCTCTGCGCACTGATCTGGTGGTTGACCTGCGGCGGGTTCCTCCGGCACGTCCGCACCTCGCCGCGAAAGGTGGATCCTGCGCTGATCGCCTGGCGCCCGCGACGCGTCGCGGTCGCCATCTCCTGGGCCGGCCTGGTCGGCGTCGTCATCGGAATGCTGAGCGTCGGACCGCTGGTCGCGAGGGACGAGGACGGGCTGCCGCTGGCGGCCGCTCTCCTCACCGCGGCCGCTCTCCTCACCGTCGGGGCGGGCCTTCCGATCGCGACGCTGCTGCCGCGGATCAGCCGCTGGTACGCGCTGCGCCAGGGCACCGTGTGGATCGACGCCGCCGGGTTGATCGTCCGCTCCGCCGAGGGCGTCCAGGAGATCCGGGTGCGATGGCGCGAGGTCGGCGGCACGGACGGGACGCCGCGACCTGCGAGCGTCCTGCCGCCCGCTGCGGCCGCGCTGCTCGGGAGCGGCGTGCGGTGGCGACCGGGCGCGCACGAGGCGGTCGCGCGCTGGTCGGCGGAAGGGTTCGCACCGAGCCTCGAGGAGGTGCGGCGGCTGGAGCTCGACTCGGCATGGTCCGATGATCCTCGTGCCGAGCTGCCGACCCTCGGGGAGCGCGTGAGGGACGCGCTGGTGCGGCTCTGGGCGGTCGGGGCGCTCACCGCCATGGTCGTGGGCGCGGTCTACGCGGTCGTCGTCACCGACGCCCCGTGGCCGATCATGCTGGTGCTCGGTCTCCTGGCCCTGCTGGGCCTGATCATCCTGGCACCCCGTGCCTGGCGGACGTGGCGCACCGGGAATCGGGCCGCGCACCTGGACGACGACGGCTGGGTGGACCTGCTCCACGGCCAGGGCCGAATCCCCTGGGACCACGTCGACCGCATCGAGGTCCACGATCGGGCGGTGGTGCTGGTGAGCACTCCGGAGGCACCGCCGTTCCGCGACCGGGACCTCGGCAACCGACTGAACGCGGCGTTCGAGAGGCTGCTGACAGGCTCCCGGGTGCGGATCAGGAGCGCCGGCCCCGGCTTCCTCGAGATCGGGCCCCGTCATCTTCCGTACAGCGCGGTGACGGGCGTCCACCGCCTGGTGCGGCACGCCTCCGCGCTCGGCACGGTGGAGGTACGCCGCGTCGAGGGCTGAGGCTCCCCGGCGGCTGGCCCCTCCCCGGAGCCGTTGCTTCGTGCTGTGCTGGGACGATGGAGCGTCCCGTGCCGGGCGCAGTCGCCGCGACATCGCGCCCCGCCCGTGCAGCCCGCGGTCCAGATCGACCGCGGCGCCCCTCCGAGGAGGGCGAGCCGTGCGCGCCGAGGACGGCCGCTCCGTGACGCGGGTCGACATCTCGCCCTTCATCTCCGGCCTGCCCTCGGCACCGACACCACGCGCTTCTCGACCACCGATGCCTCGGGGTCGACCTCGCAGGTCGCCTCCCTCGCTGATGCCCTGGACCGCCTGGCCGAGCTGCTGGAGCTCCTCGGAACCGTGGGTCGCCCCACGCTCGACGAGGCGATCACCGCACTGTGCGACCGTCTCGACGGCCAGAGCCTGGAGAGCCCGTCCCCGCATCACGGGCATCCGGGCCTCAGCCCGCGTCCTCAGTCAGCGTCGCCGCGGGCAGCCAGTCCGCGCCCAGCAGCGCGGCCACGTCGGTGAGGCCCTCGGTGTCCCCGCCGACGGTGTCGGAGGCGGCGGCGATCCGTTCCACCATCGCGCGCGAGACCTGCTCCTCGACGGTGCCCTGCGCGTAGGCGATGTGCCAGGGCGAGACCTGGTGGTCGCGGTGGGTGCGGCCGGTGACCTGCCGGCCCGCGATGCCGGAGAAGCGCGCCTGATGGAAGATTCCGACCCGCGGCTCGGTGGTCGCCTGCTTCCCGCCGGGGAGGGTCTCGCCGGCGTGGAGGCTGATCGAGGCGACGGTGGTGAACACGCATACCTTCGCCTCCCCGGTCTGGAAGCGCAGCCGCTGCTCCTCGACGTCGAAGCGGTCCCGGCCGTAGATCGTCGCGACCTCGAGGCCCGCGTCCCGCAGGCGCTCCGTGATCGGGTCCGCGGCGGTGGTCACGAACTCGACCGAGCAGGCCACCTGCCGCTCCGCTTCGACCTGCTGCGCGATCCACTGCACCGTCGAGTCGACGCGGAGCAGCCCTGCCTTCTGTTGGAAGCGCAGCAGCGCCGCCCGCCCCTTCGCGGTGTTGCGTCCGCGGCGGGCGAGGTCCATCTCCCGGCAGAACTCTCCCCATTCCGCCTCGTAGGCCTCGCGCTCGGCCGGGGTGAGCGCGACCGGCATCCCGGAGATCGGCACCGGCCCCCAGGGTGCTGCGCGGTGCAGCATCGCGGCGGGCTCGTCGTCCGTGAGCCAGCTGCGCACCCGCGCGAGATCCTCCGCCCGACGGGCCGGATCCGTCGTCCAGGTCGCGCCGTAGCGGCTCTTCTCCAGGCCGACCCCGTGCCGCTCCAGCGCGGAGGTGAAAGTGTTCGCGGGCTCCTTGGCCGAGGCCCAGGCGGTCATCGGCTCCCCGTGCGACTGCGCGTAGGCGGGGGCCAGGTACGGCAGCTCGAGCGGGGTGTGTCCGGGCGTCGCCGTCGTCGCGATGACGAAGGGCGCCGCGTCGTGCGAGCGGGTGTGCCCGGAGATCCGCGACCAGAGCTTCCACCGCTTCGTGGTGGTGCGGCGCAGGGCATGCGCCTCGTCGGCGATGATCACGTCCCAGTCGTGGCCTGCGACCTTCTCCAGCCGGTCCCAGGTGATCACCACCCACTCCAGGCCGCTGTCGCCGAGGGCGGTGATCGTGCGGCACCAGTGCCCGATCGTGATCGCCGCCGGCCGGTCCGCGACCACCAGCACCCGCTCCGCGCCGCGCAGATCGCCGACGGCGCTCGCGCCGAGCACGGCGGAGATCGTCTTGCCGACCCCCGGCTCGTCGGCCAGCAGGAAAATTCGCCCGCCGACCTCTGCGCGGGCTGCGATCGCGTCCGCCGCCTCGTACTGGTTCTGCCGCGGCTCGAACCCGTCGGTCGGCTCGGGGACGGGCGCGGGGGAGCCGGGGTTGTGGAGGTTCTCCAGGAAACGGCCGAGGGTGTGCGGGCCGGGGGAGTAGGGCTTGAGGTGGCCCGGCAGCGTGCGGCCGACGTGCACGTGCATCTTCACGGCGGGGTGCCAGGAGGCGCCCTCGACCTGTGTGCCGTAGGGGACGTCGAGGATCCACAGCCGCTCGCCGGGGCCGACGAAGGGGAGCTCGCGCGGGGCGTGGCGGGAGGAGCCCCCGGATCGGCGGCGCGAGGACCTGCGGCGGCGGGTGGTGGTGGAGCGGCGAGAAGCGGGCACCTGGGGAGGCTACCCGGGCTTCGCAACGACGGCGTTGCAAGAACTCGATTCGTCCAGCCTTAGGCCGGGTCAGTAAGAGTGCGATTGTGGCAGTGCTCGGGCTGTCTCGATACGGTGCGTGCCCTAGACGTGTCGGAGTGCGACGAGATAGCGTCATGGACAGAGGGCTTCCGTGCCGTCTATTTTCGGGGCGCAAATTCAAAGGGGAATCATGGACCTATGGTACACGACTACTGATCATGCTGTGGGGCAAGGCTTGATGTGTAGTGGTGAGTTGAGTGACGCCGACGGAAATTCAATCCTGACCTATGTATACGATTGCGGATCCTCTGAAGGCGATCGGGACCGTCTCCTCGGGAGGGAGGCGAAAAACTCGAAATCTGGATTACGCGAAAGTCTTGACGTTCTCTACATCTCGCACTTCGATGAGGACCATGTGAATGGCGTTAAAATCCTGGCCGCCGAGCGGCAAATCGCGAGTATAGTGATCCCGGCGACCTCTCTCGCGGAGCGCGTTCTCCGCTTTGGTGGAGTTCGAGGTGTCGGGACTGGCCCGGTATCGAGTGAAGATATCGCGATTATTCGGGATCCACTCGCAGGCCTCCGAGACATTTCGCCAGGGACTGAGATTATTGCGATCGATGAAACTGATCCGCCAAGCTTGGCGGACGGAGCGCCAGCAGATTGGGTTGGCGACGTGGTAACTTCGACTCCCGATCATACGGGGGTGGTCAGTGTCGCTCGCGGCACTGCTTCATTTTGGATGCTGAAGCCATGGACCGTGCCTCAGGTTTCTGGAGCTAGGAATCTATTCCTCGACGCATTGGGCTACGACGATGAGGCTTCTCTGCAGGCGGATCTACTTACCCTTCTCCAAGTAGATGAGGAGCGCAAGAGGGTGCGGGAAGCTTACGAAACGGCGCTTGCGGCGATCCGAAGATCGGATGTTCTGAACTTTACGTCACTTTGTTTGTATGTTGGCCCTGCGGTTCGACCGCAGGCGACGTATAGGAGTCGTCGGGTGCCCACGTCAAATTTGCTACCCGGCGGTGCCCAGATGTATCGGGTCCGTGCGGAGCGGCGGGATGTTGGCGCCTGGGGGGTATTGCCTGCCTGGATAGGTACGGGCGATGCGCTATTAAAGGAGAAGGTGCGTGCCGACCTGTTTGAGGCGCAGTATCGAGGTGTTGCAGATTTGGTTGGCGCAATAACATTGCCGCATCATGGTTCGCACTGGAATTTTTCGGAGCAAGTTCTTCTTGGCCAACCTGAGCAGATGGTGGCTGTTTCGTCAGCGGGGACTACGAACATTTATGGCCATCCGAGTCCTGCAGTGCTCGCGGCGGTCTCTTCCCTCGGAGGCCATGTGGTGTCGGTGAATGAATATGAGGCGTCGCGCTTTACTCAGGTCCGACACGTCAAATTCTAGGTGTCCCAGAAGGGGGAAGCGCCCCGTCCAAGAGAGCGAGAGCAGCAGTTATGTCTGAAGACGAGACATCGAAGGCCGTTGGGAGGGTCCTAGACGCGGATGTCGATGTCGTGGGGGATCCAGCGGTAGTCGTGGACTCTCTGCCAGAGCCCGAGAAGGCGGAGGCGGAGGAGTTCGCCCGCGAGTTCCTCCTCCGGGTGCTCCGCCTGCGAGGCGTGAAGATCGACCGGGAGCACTTCCTGCGCGCCGAGCTGCACAAGCGCGGTATCGGTGGCGCCACGATCGCCCGGGCCGTCGAGGAGAACCCTGCTGCTGCGGGGGATCTAGCCCCGGATGCTCGACCGGATCGCCGCTGAGGTGCTCGAGTTCGAGACCCGGATGTCCACGGCGATGTCATTCGCCGCGGGCATCCCCGGCGGATCCGCGATGCTCGGCACCATCTCCGGCGACATCACCCAGTTCTACGTGCGCGCCTTCCGCATCATGCAGAAGGTCGCGTACGTATACGGATGGACATCGTTCCTCGAGGACACGGATGAGATCGACGACGAGACCCTCGGGAAGCTCGCCCCGTTCCTCGGCGTGATGATGGGCGTCGGCGGCGCTTCCGCGACCGTCACGACTTTCTCGGCGAACGTCGCGCGCCCCGCTATTCAGAAGCAGATCACCGGGGTCGCGCTCACGAAGACTGCCTGGTTCACGCCGATGAAGCAGGTGCTGAGGGTCATCGGCACCAAGCTCACCAAGGACAGCTTCGCCAAGACCGTCACGAAGGTCGTGCCCGTGGCGGGCGGCGTGCTCTCCGGAGGACTCACCTACGCCACACTGCGCGTGCAGTCAGGACGACTGATCAAGCACCTGCGCGAGCTTCCGCCGCCGCACGTCGATGCCGAGGAGTACCTCCGCCTGGTGCGCGTGGCCGACGACGATCGCGATTCAAGGATCGCGACTCGGCACGCAACCGACGCGGTGAAGGGCGCCGGGGCGGCCGCGAAGGGTACGGCGGCCAAGGTGACAGGGCGTATCGGCGGCATGATTCCGGGCCGGGCGAAGGCGGAGCCGGCCAGCGACGACGCCTGACCTTTGCGAGTCAGGCGCTGGCCGGTTCCTCCCGGTGCAGGAGCACCTGGTCGAGCAGGTCGTCCGAGTGGAACTTCGCGAAGTTGGACGGGCCCCGACGCATGAGGCCCAGCGCCATCTGCCGAGCCGCGGCGAGGATGCTCTTGCGCTCCAGCAGCTCGGCCATCGCGCCGAGCGGCACGAAGATCGAGGCGGCGTCCTTGTAGCTCCGGTAGTTAGTCCGCTCGATATCGAGATCCCGGCAGTCCCTCCGCTCGAGAGCAGTCGAGTCGACGTTCAGGTATGACTCCGAGATACCGAGCTTCGGGAAGTGGAGCATGAACAGAAGCTCGACATTGTGGGCGTTCACCGTGAAGAGTCGGCGCCGATCGGCTGTGCGTCCCGTCCCGGGCACCGGGCGATGTCAAGGCGTCGAAGCAACATGGGGCTCGCCGGCGAGCAGTCGTGCGAATGCCTCGGTGGGCGTGAGATAGCCCAGTCGGCGGCGGGGTCGATTGTTGATCTCCTCGGCGATGGTGGTGAGGTAGGGCTGGTGATCGGGGATCACCGTGCCCTTGGGCAGATACTCCCGGTAGAGCCGGTTCGTGTTCTCGTTGCTGGGTCGCTGCCAGGGCGAGTGGGGATCGGCGAAGTAGACCGGCATCGCCGTGGCCAGGGAGACCTTCGCGTGCTGGGCCATCTCGCTGCCCTGGTCCCACGCCAACGATGCCTTCATCATCTCGGGCAGGTCGTTGAAAAACTCGATGACCGCGTCAGCGGTTGGCTCGGCGTGTTTCGAGGGCGTGTCAGATGGTCTGTGTAAGCCGTACCGAGAGGAACGGTAAGAATCATGA
>NZ_FWFG01000014.1 GCF_900163655.1 Brachybacterium nesterenkovii | reverse complement strand
GGACGGAGGGGGCTGGGGCAGGGGCCGCGGGATCAGACCCGGCGCCGGGCCCCGCGGACGAGGCCGAGCACGAGACCGAGCAGGGCTCCCAGGAGCGCGCCGGTGACCAGCGCGATCGGCAGGCCCGGGGACGCGACCTCGCCGGTGCCGGCCGCATCGAGCACCTCGGCGCTCATCGTGATGCCCTGCGTGGAGGAGTCCGCGGCGTGCTGCACGAGCGTCTGCGCTGCGGCGTCGGACAGCGACTGCGCGCCCTCGGCGGTCTCGCCCGAGGCGGTGACCTCGATGACCGTCGTCTCCTCGGGGATGTCGTACGAGACGGCCGAGTCCACGGCGGACTCATCGATCCCTCCGGCCGCGGCGATCTGGGCGCGGCTCTCGCCGGAGCCGGCCATCTGCACCAGGTTGGGGAGGCGCTTCTGCGCGAAGTCGAGGGTGTCCTCGGTCGAGGCCGGGTCCACGGGGGCGGCGGTCACCAGCACCGTCGACGTCGAGGAGTAGCTCTTGGGGGCGACCATCAGGGCGCCCGCCGCCAGGAGCGCGCCGATCAGCGCTCCGAGGGCGATCAGCCACCAGGAGGTGTGGAGGGTGTGCCAGAGGGCGTCGGTGCTCATGAGTGGTCTCCTGTGAGGTCGATTCCGATGGTCCGGTAGGCCGCGAACGAGCGCGCGGCCAGGTCTGAGGTGTCGAACGAGGTCCGCGCGTGGGCGGCGGCGGCCTCGGACATGCGGCTGCGCTCGTCGGTGTCCCGGGCCAGGCGCTCGAGGGCGACGGCGAGCTCGTCGGTGCCCTCCGCGAGGATTCCGGTGGTGGCGTCCCGGACCACGTCCGTGACGCCGGTGACGGCGTGCCCGACGGCGGGGACGCCCATCGCCTGGGCCTCGATGACCGAGATCGGCATGCCCTCGCCGGCGGAGGTGAAGAGCATCAGGTCGGCCTCGGCGAGCTCGGCGTGGAGCTGTGCGGGCGAGAGCCACCCGCTGACGGAGACCTCGGGCCCGAGCAGCGCGCGGTCCCCCTCGCCGAGCCAGCGGAACTCCGCGGCCGGGAGGGCGTCGGGATCGCTGCCGGCGCGGCGGGTCCAGTCCGCGGCGATGCGGGCGAACTCGGCCGGGCGCTTCTGCGCGGCGATCCTGCCGACGTGGACGATCCGGAGGGGGCGCTCGGCGCCCGCGGTCCGGCGCTCGGCGCGGACGCGCTGGGCCAGGTCGGACAGGGCCCGGGTGTCGACGGAGTTGGCGAGGACGGCGGTGCGGACGCCCGGCAGGGTGCGCCGGGCCAGCTCCTCCTCCGAGGCCGAGCACAGCACGAGCCGCGGCCCGACCAGGGTGCCTGCCTGCTCGAGCCCGCGGAAGACCGCGAGCTTCGCGGCCGCTCCGTCGGTGCGGTCGAAGGCGAAGCAGTGGGGCGAGTAGACGGCGCGGGAGCGCCGACCGGTGACGAGCGCGGCGATGCGGCCCAGCAGCCCGGCCCGCGAGGAGTGGACGTGGATGACGTGGTAGCGGCCGCGTGCGAGCAGCAGCGGCAGGCGCGCTGCGAGGACGGGGACGGCAGCGCGCGCGGAGGCGGTGAGGCGCTCGACCCGCACGGCCGGGGAGGCCATCTCCTGGATCGCGGACAGCTCCGGGGAGTCGTGGCGCGGCACATAGGCGAAGGTTGCCTCGACACCGGGCTCGGCGGCCTGGGCGCGGGCGAACGAGGTCACGGCCGCGAGCACGCCGGAGGACGAGGCGTCGGTGACGTGGAGGATGCGGACGGTCACGGGCGGCCTCCTGCGGGGGCGGTCGAGGACGGGGCGGGCGTGGCGGTGCCGGGGTCGGAGCCCCCGACGCCGTCGGGGGCTCCGACGGGGGCGTCGGCGGCGCTGCCGGGCCGCGTCGAGGAGGCGGCCGGGAGCAGGGCGATCACGAGGGGGAGCATCGGCGTGAGGTGCTTGAGGTAGGAGCCGTAGTCGGGCTCGAAGAGGGACTGCACCAGCAGCAGGGACAGCAGGAGGGACGCGGCGCGGGCGGCCCGGACGCTCATCACGGCCGGTCGTGCGCCGAAACGCCCGGTGACCACCGGATGCAGCGCGACGCACCAGATGCCCAGGATCAGCGCGGCGCTCGCCACGTGGTACGGGGAGCCGCTCGCGGCCAGCGGCACCGGCGCGATGAGGAGCACCACCATGATGAGCGCGGACACGACGCCGAGCACCCCGGTGGCGCCCGGGATCGGGCTCTGGATGAGCGAGGCGGCGTCGGAGGTCGAGGCGCGCTCCGCGTTGGCCCATTCCCGCTGGGACTGCAGACCGCCCAGCATCGCGTCGAACACCGGTGCCATCGCCGCATAGGCGAGGACCGGTACGAGCAGGAGCAGGAGGGGCTGGCGCAGCCGGGCCAGGGCGATCCGCCAGAGGACGAACAGGACGGCGATGATCACCCAGTACGAGCGGACCGTCCCCGCGTAGGCCAGGCACGCGAGCACGATGCCCGCATCGCCCCACCGGCTGCGGGGCATCGCGAGGGCCGCGGTCACCACGGCCAGCGTGAACAGCTCCTTGGAGTACTGCGCGAGGTAGGCCAGGGCCAGCACGTACGAGGCCCCGATGGCGCCGAGCCCGATCACGTCGAGATCGCGCAGGCGCTCCCAGCCGATCGCCAGGAAGATCGCTGCGGTGAACAGCACGATCGCCACGAGGGCCGCGGCCGGCGGCGAGCCCGCGAGCCCGAGCGCGCGGTAGTAGCCGGCCACCGCGACGAACCCCTCGGCGTCGCCCAGCAGCAGGTTCCCGGCGATGGAGTCGCGCAGATGCGCGTCGTCGAGCAGGAACTGCCCGGGGAGGATCCCGCGCATCCAGGGCGCGGCGACGATCGCGCAGCCGGCGATGACCACCACCGCCAGCTGGTTGCCCAGACCCCGCATCGCCATCAGGCCTCGCCGCCCCCGGTGCCGCGGACCGCGTCGCGGCAGGCGGCCGCGAAGTCGTCGGCGAAGGTCGAGGTCGCGGTGGAGCGCGCGGCCCGGCCCAGGGAGTCGAACGCTGCAGGGTCCGCCGCCAGGGCGATCGCGCGGTCCGCGGTCGCGGGCACGTCTCCGGCATGGAGGATCGCATCGACGCCGTCGGTGACGTCGACGGCGAGATCGCCGACGGGGGTCAGCACGCAGACCATGCCCGCGGCGAGAGCCTCGTGCGCGGCCATCGCGAATCCCTCGAAGTCCGAGAGCTGCACGTACATGTGCGCCCAGGAGGCCGCGGCGGCCACGCCGTCGCGATCCAGCGGGCCGGAGAACGTGATCTCGGTGCCCGGACCGGCGGCGGCGCGGGCCTCGAGGGCCTCCCGCTCGCCGTCGTCAGGCCCGGCGATGAGCAGCTCGACACCGGCCTCGCGGCGCCGCCCGATCTCGTCTGCCAGCTCGATCACGAGGTCCAGCCGCTTCTGGCGCGCCATGCGGCCCCAGAACACGAGCCGCAGCGGCTCGTCGTAGGCGGGGGCCGTGCGGCCGGGGCCGTCTGCGACCAGGGGGGTCGACTCGGGGCGCACGATGCGCAGCGGCACGGCGGCGCCGGCGCGGGCGAGCGCGGGCCGTACGATCGCCTCGTAGGAGG
The DNA here is from genome assembly GCF_900163655.1 of Brachybacterium nesterenkovii. Taxonomy (GTDB): domain Bacteria; phylum Actinomycetota; class Actinomycetes; order Actinomycetales; family Dermabacteraceae; genus Brachybacterium; species Brachybacterium nesterenkovii. The sequence continues at coordinate 48,613 of NZ_FWFG01000014.1, read as the reverse complement.
CGTCGGAGTCGCACAGGATGAGGTCGGCGCGGGGCAGGGCCCACTGGTGGACCGCCCGATCGGCGGCGTTCGTGTACTGCGACAGGTGCACCCAGGCGACCCAGCGGGTCCCGGGGGAGAGACGGCGGGCCAGGGGCCCCAGGGCGACGACGCGCCACAGCGACGTGACCAGCACGTCCGGACGGGTGCGCCGCACCTCGCGGAGCAGGCGGAGTGCCGCGCGGGGGCTGTTGACGCCCTCGCCCGCGATGTCGGCCTCGACGGCCTGCTGCCCCGCCGGCGCGCCCGCGAGGGCCGCCACGGTGTAGGAGATGTCCTCGTGCGCGGCATTCCGGTGCTCGACGGCGCCCTGCTCGACGGTGCCCTGCGCGGCGGCGTCGGGACGACCGCTGCCGAGCGCGCGCCGCAGGTGCTCGGCGGCGGCCTCGACCCCGCCGAACGTCGTCGCGTGGATCAGATGGAGGATGCGCATCAGTACGCGCCGTCCTTGCCGAGCACGGCCTTGAAGGTGCGCAGGAAGATGGACAGGTCCAGCCCGATCGACCAGTTGTGCGCGTAGAACACGTCGAGGCGCTGGGCCTCTTCCCACGAGAGGTTCGAGCGGCCCGAGACCTGCCACAGGCCAGTCATGCCCGGGCGAACGCCCAGGCGGTGGTCGGCGGTGCCGGTGTACAGCGCCACCTCGGCGTCGCGCTGGGGGCGTGGGCCCACCAGGCTCATCGTGCCCAGCAGGACGTTGAACAGCTGGGGCAGCTCGTCGATCGAGTAGCGCCGCAGGAAGCTGCCGATCCGGGTCAGGCGCGGATCGTTCTGCACCTTGAACAGCGGCGTGCCGTCGGTCTTCTGCTCACGCAGCAGCTGCTGGAGGCGGGCGTCGGCGTCGACGGCCATGGTGCGGAACTTGAAGATGCCGAACGGCTCGCCGTCCATGCCCACCCGCTCCTGGCGGTAGATGATCGGGCCGCCGTCGGTGGCCTTGACGGCGATCGCCGTGACGATCAGCAGCGGCGAGAGCAGGAAGATGAGGAACGCGGACCCCAGGATGTCCATCGCGCGCTTGATCCCGTGGGTCAGCAGGGAAGGTTGCGGCGGGGCGACGAGCAGCGAGCCGCCCCCTCGCTCGGTCGCGACCACGCGGCTGGGGGTCACCGTCCCGGCGATGAGGTCGAGCTGCAGCGGGATCTCGCGCGAGCGCAGGCCCCAGCTCAGCTGGGTCAGCGCCTCCGGGCTCATGCTGCCGTCCACGCGCACGACGTCGGCGTGGACGCGGTCGACGGCGCGGATCGTCGCCTCGACGAGGTCCGCCTGCGATGCGTCCGCGGCATCGACGACCGCGTAGATCCGTGCGCGGTCCCGCGGCGAGGCGGGTCCGGGCTCCTTGTGCGTGGTCACCGCGACCACACGAGGGTGGAAGATCACGTGCATCGCCAGGCGCAGGGCGGCGAGCACCACGCCCGTGCCGATGCCGATCTCGAGCAGGCCGCGCAGCGAGGCCAGGTCGACGCCCGCGAGGAACACCAGAGAGAGGCCCACGGCCAGGATCTGCATCGACAGCAGCGGGGAGCGGATCGCGGTCCAGGCGCTGCGGATGGTGCGGTTGATGCCCGTGGACAGGGTCAGGATGAAGAACGCCGCGTCGAAGAGCAGCAGGAGGCGGAACGCCCGGGCATCGAGATCGCCGATCGCGAGGACGATGCCGGAGATCGCGGCGATCACGGCGATCACGAGGAGCGTGGACAGGAGCGCTCGGCGTCGCGGGGAGCCGGGGCCGTGGGTGAATGCGGAGAGCCCCTCCACGGCGCGGGCGGCGGCGGTGACGCGGATGCGGGAGGCGACCGGACGCGCAGCGTCGGGGGCCGTCGGAGCCGGTACGGCGACCGGATCGTCAGTGGGCTCGGGGACGGGGGCCGGGTGATCGGCGGGACGGTCCTGAACGAGGTGCGGCGGTGTGGCGGTCATGTCTCTACGCTTCGGGACGGGGACGTTCGGAGAAGGCGAGCACCGGATCCGAGGGGGAGCTGGGAATCCGGGGAGCGGACCGTGCGCGCGGGAAGCACGGCATGATGCGGGGAATCCGGCGTGTGACGATCCACGGGGAGAGCCAGGTGCCGCTTGTCCGTGCCGTACAATACTCAACCATTTGGCACCGTGTCGTGTCTGCATTCGTGGCGTCCTTCACGCATCGCGGGGGAGGTGCGTCACAGGGCGCGGCGCGCGGGGAGGCAGGGCCGATAGGGTCGCGCCCGGCGGACGCCGCGCAGCACCGTCCGCAGGCGCGGGGACCGCACGGCCAGGCGCCCGTCGCCGTCCAAGGGAGGCAGCATGACCGCCAGCGATCGCACCGACGACCCTCGCCGAGGCGACGGTCTCCTGAGCACCGACGTCCTGGTGATCGGCGCTGGCCCCACCGGTATCGGCGCCGCGGTCCGGCTCGCCGAGACCGGGACCGACCACCTCGTGGTCGACGCCTTCGACGCGCCCGGCGGCATGGCCGGCACGTTCTCCGACGACTCCGGATTCGCGTGGGACCTCGGCGGGCACGTGATCCACAGCCACTTCCCGAGCTTCGACGCGGCCGTCGAGGCCTCCGGAGCCCCCATGAACCAGGTGCTGCGCAACGGCTGGGTGTGGCTGCGCGGCGACGACCCCGACTCCCTCGTGCCGGCGCCCCTGCAGGCCCAGCTCGACGCGATCCCCGAGGACATCGACCCGCACGCGCCCGCGGCGAACCTGGCGGAGTACTACCGCAACTCCTTCGGCCAGGACCTCGTCGACCGCTTCTTCACCGGCTACAACGAGAAGATGTGGACGATCCCGCTCGAGGAGGTCGACCACGCCTGGACCTCGCTGCGCAGCGGTGGCAGCAGCCGCAACGTGCCCCGTCTCACGCTCGCGAAGGACTTCGTGCGCTCCGCCGAGACCTTCCCCTACCCCCGGGGCGGCACGGGGGAGCTCTGGCGCCGGATCATCGAGACCCAGGCCCGGCCCGAGGCCTTCCGGTTCGGCGTGCGCGTCGACTCCCTCGATGTCCAGGGGCACCGGGCGCTCCTGTCCGATGGCACCGAGGTCCGGTACCGGCACCTCATCTCGACCGCCCCGATGACCTGGATGCTGCGCCAGATCGGGCGCGACGACGACGCCGCGCTCCTGCGCGCGAGCTCCGGGACCGCGATCGGACTCGGCTACCGCGGGGAGGTCCCCGCCGCCCTGCGCGGCATGACCTGGCTGTACTGCCCCGACCGCGATGTGCCGTGGTACCGCGGCACCGTCATGAGCACCTACGACCCCGGGACCTCCCCCGAGGGCTGCTGGAGCATGCTCGTCGAGGTCCCCGACATGGAGGCCGTCGGCGGCCGGCGCTGGTCGACCGAGGACGCCACGGCCGCCTGCATCGACTCCCTCGCGATCCTCGGCGCCGATCCCTCGGCGCTCGTGACCACGTGGAGCACGGACATCCCCATGGCCTACCCGGTCCCCACCCTGGGCCGCGACGCCCTCCTCCGCGACGCCGACGCCGAGCTCCTGACCCATGACATCCGCAGCCGCGGCCGCTTCGGCGGCTGGCGCTACGAGTCCTGCAACCAGGACTATTCCTGGGCCCAGGGGATCCAGGCCGTCGACGCCGCGCTCACCGGGGCGGTCGAGGACGTGCTCTGGGAGCCGGAGAAGTACTGACGATGACCGCGGAGACGGCGCCCGAACATCCTGCGCCTGAGCACCCTGCGCCTGAGCACCCCGAGCCCGGTCGTCGCGGCCCCGGGCGCCGGACCCTGCTGACCGGAGCCGCGCTCGCCGGCGCGGTCGCTGCAGGGGGAGCGGCGGCCGCGCACCTGGCGACGCGGGCCCCGGCGGGGCTCGAGGGCGTCCGGATCCCGGAGCTCGCGGCGGAGGACCTCACCCGCTTCGGCTTCACGATCCGCGGCCCCGTGCTCGATGCGATGGAGCCTTTCGAGGAGGACCTCCGGGTGGTCCGGGACCTCGGGCTCGGCTCGGTGCGCTTCAGCCTCCCGATCCACGAATCGGCGGCGGACTGGGGCGTGCGCGGGGGCGCCGTCGTCGGTCCCGTGGTGCTCGACGAGGCGTGGACGGGCGTGATCGTCTCGGCCCTCGACGCCGCGGCCGAGCACGGCCTGGCGGTCTGCGCGATGGGCATCGGCGTCTACCCCCATGAGGACCTCCCGGACGCCCTGCTGCCGCAGGTCATGGCGTCGTACTGGGGTGCGCTCGCCGCCGCGGTCGCCCCCCGGACCCCGCAGTGGCAGATCCTCAACGAGCCCGACGGGTCCGACTTCCGCACCTACGAGATGCTCGACCCGCTCGCGCGACCCGACTATGTGGATCGGCTCGCGGCGCTGCTCGGCGCCGTCCGCGAGGCGATCCATGCCGTCATGCCGGGCTCGGAGGTCACGACCAACCTGTACGGCTTCCCGGTCGATGCCGCGATCCTCGAGCGGTGGACCACGCTGCTGGACGTGCTGGCCCCGCATCTGGACGCGATCACCGTCGACGCCTACCCCGAGACCGGATCGTCCGCGCTCGTGCATCTGGTGGAGTACCTGGACGTTCTCGCCGAGCGCTACGGCAAGCCGGTGCACGTGGGCGAGATCGGCGTGAAGACCTGCGCGGCCTGCTCGACCGTCGCCGAGCAGGCCGGCGCGTACGCGCGCTACCTGCGCTCCCTCACGGCCTCGAGGGCGCGCAGCGTGCACTTCTACACGCTGCGCGATCAGGAGGACGACACCGAGCGCTTCGGGGTGCTCGACGCCGAGGGGCGCGAGCGCCCGGCGTTCCGTCTGCTGCAGGAGACGGCGGAGGAGACATCGCGAGCGGCCGACGGCTGAGGGGCCGCGGCATGTCGTCCCCGGTCAGGGGCGTCGATGGCGCATGATGGGCCGGGCGCGCCGGGCTGAACGAGCGCGCCCCGTACGGGGGCCTGCCGGGATGGGGCCCGTCAGGCTCCCGTGCTCTGCGCTCCTCCGGGTGCGCGCCGCTCAGCCGCCCGTCCGCATCCACGCGTCGCCCCGCACCCGGATGCCCAGGGCGATCGCCCGCACGGCCAGGAACAGCAGGTTGCACGCGGCCCACAGCGCCGCGAGCCCCAGTGGTCCGGCCGGATGCCACCATGCCACGAGCGCCGCCCCGGGCATCACCGCCGCCGCGGTGATCATGCCCGCGCGGGCCAGGTACGGGGCGTCCCCGGCGCCCATGAGCACGCCGTCGAGCACGAACACGTAGCCCGCCAGCGGCTGGGCGATGACGAGCACCCACAGCGCCGCCCGCAGGCTCTCCTGCACCGCCGTGTCCGGAGTGAACAGGGACGGCACCAGGTAGGAGGCCGCCAGCAGCAGCAGGCCGACGACCACGCCGCCGCCGACGCCCCAGGTGATCAGCCGCCGCGTCACCGCGTGCACGGTGCGCGTATCCGCGGCGCCCAGGTACCGGCCCACGAGGGCCTGCCCGGCGATGGCGAGCGCGTCCAGCGCCAGGGCCAGCAGGTTGAACACCGTCGAGGCGAGCTGGTGAGCGGCCAGCTGCACCTCGCCCAGCCCGGTCGCGACCAGCACCGTCACCAGCACCACGGCCCGCAGGCTCACCGTGCGCAGGAGCATCGGCACCGCCTCGCTCCACGCCGACGCCACGCCCGAGACGTGCGGGCGCAGTGCGACGCCCTCCCGGCGCGCTGCCCGGGCCACGACGGCGAGCAGCACCGCGGCCATGAGCGTCTGGCTGATGACGGTGCCGATCGCCGAGCCCGCGATGCCCAGGCCCGCGCCGAAGATCAGCGCCGCGTTCAGCGGGATGTTCGCGAGCGCCCCGCCGACCGCCACCAGCAGGGGCAGGCGAGCGTCCTGCAGGCCGCGGACCAGGCCCGTGGCCGCCTGGACGGCGAGCATCGCCGGCAGTCCCAGGGCGCTGATGCGCAGATACACGGCGGCCTCGGCGAGCACGCCGCCGCTGGGCCCGAACAGGCCCAGGATGAACGGTCCGGCCAGCAGCAGGAGGGCGGCGCACGCGGTGCCGATGAAGAGCGCGAGCCAGCACGCGTCGACGCCGCGGGAGATCGCCTCCCGGTGCTTCCCGGCGCCGAAGGCCCGGGCCACGCCGGCCGTCGTCGAGTAGGCCAGGAACACCGACAGGCCGACGACCGTAGTCAGGACCGTCGAGGCCAGGCCCAGGCCCGCGAGCGACGTGGTCGAGATGCGGGCGACGAACGCGGAGTCGGCCATGACGAACAGCGGCTCGGCCACCAGGGCGCCGAGCGAGGGGATCGCCAGGCGCAGGATGTCGCGGTCGACGATCGTGCGGGCGGCGCGCGGCGAGGGGGCGGCGTCGGGGTCGGGTGCGGGGACGGGGGATGTGGGCACGTCCTCCAGTGTCCCAGGGGGCATGGCGGGGCCTGCCCCCAGGTGCTCGGAGGGCGTCGGGACGAGCTCGTCGTCCCGACGCCCTCCGCGTCGTGCAGGCGTCCCGGCGCGGCCGGGTCTCCGATCAGTAGTCGGAGTACTCGATCACGAGCTCGCCCTTGTCGTCGTACGTGACCGTGCCGGTGACGGAGATGGAGTCCTCCATCGTCATCGGCGTCGGCGTGCCGAACGAGTCGTACGTGTACGAGAACGTCGCCGCGCCGTTGGAATCGGTCGACAGGTAGTACGAGCCCTCCTCGCCCTGCTGGAGCGTCACGACCGGGTAGGACGTGACGGTCCAGGTGCCCGAGGTGGCGTTGTACGCGTAGGCGTCGAGGGGGCAGCCGCTGGGCTCCGGCTGTCCGGTGGCGGCGCACTCGTCGATCTTGGCGTTCACGTCCTCCTGGACCTTCTTCTGACCGGCATCGTTGATGATGTAGTTCAGGTAGACGTACCCGCCGCTGGAATCAGCGACGGCGCCGTCCGCGGCGACCGTCGTGCTGACGGGCTCGGCCTCGATGTACTCGCCCAGCGCCGGTCCGGAGAAGGCGTACGTGCCCGGCAGCACGGGCAGGGCCGCCACCGCGTAGCCCATCTCGTCGGACGTCGTCTCGAGCTTCGCGACCTCGACCTCGACGCCGTTCACGGTGACCTTCTCGACGCCCTGGGGGACGTAGAAGGAGAGCGATGTGTACTCGACCTCGCCGAGCTTCCACTCCGGGAACACGAGGAAGCGGTTGCCCGCGCGGTCGACGGTGAACGTCCGCTGCGTGCGCTGACCGTCCTGATCGAGGGTCGCGGTCACGATGGCCGTGTCCTCGGAGACCTCGACATCGTCGATCGTGTACGAGGTGATCCGCTTCTCGGTCTTCGCGCCGACGCCGTCCGTCAGCAGCACACGGTTCGCGTTCGGCGCGTTCGGCTGAGCGATCTGCGCCGCGGTCCCGTAGTCGCCCGCGGTCACGGCGTCGAGGTAGGACTCGACCTCGTGCTTGGGCGAGAAGATCGTCGAGCTCATCACGACGATCGCCACGATCGCGGCGATCACGAGCGCGACGGCCGCGCCGAGCAGGCCGAGGATCAGCAGCAGGCGCCGCTTGGCCTCCTTGGTCATGGGTTCGCGCTGCGAGGCGCCGCCCAGCGGGACGGGAGCGGCGGCCGGGGCGGGCCCTGACGCCGACGCCGCGGAGCCGGTCTGCGCATCGGCGGAGCCCGTCTGCATCGCGGCCGGGGCGGCGGCGCCCGTGAGGGCGGCCGAGGAGGCTGCGCCGGTCGGGCTCAGCACGGACGGGGCGCCGGAGACCGGGGCCGCGGCGTCGGCACGGCCGCGCACGAGGCGCTCGGCGACGGCGGGGACCATGCCGCCGACCAGCGGGGAGACCAGGCGGGAGAGTCCCTCGACGGCCCCTCCCACCAGGAGCGCCAGGAACGGCACCCAGGGGGCCAGGCCCAGGCTGCCGCCGACGGTGCCCTCCCCCTCCGCGGAGGCGGTGAAGCCGACGTGCGCGAGGATGGCCAGAGCGATGGCGCCGGCGAAGTACACGGCGGGGAGCGCGGCCCAGGAGATGATCTTCGCGGTCAGGTCGCCCGGGACGATCGTGCGCCCGGCGCCCCAGATCGCGGACATGAGGACCAGCACCACGAGACCGGCCAGCAGCACGAGCAGCCACACCCACCAGGGGGCCGAGAAGATCGAGGCGTACTGGGTCGCCCCCACGCCCGTGCCGCCCAGGCCGAAGGAGCCGAGGCCGCCGCTGGCGACGAGCGAGCCGAGCATGCCCAGGCCGCAGGCGCTGGCGATGAACTGGCCGAGGAAGGCGAGCGCGAGCAGCGGCAGGCCGACGATCGCGAGCATGACGCCGTCGCCCTCGCGGATCGACTGGATGATCGCCCAGATCCACATCCCGGCGAACACGACGGCGGAGAACACCACGGCGTGCAGGATCGCCAGGCGCACCCCAGCGAGGAGATCCGTGAAGCGGCCGTGGCGCGAGGGGCCCCGGCTGGCGAGGATCTGACCGATGGCGTACGCGACGCCGACGATCAGCCAGGTGCCGAAGAAGGAGTCGGCGCCCGCGGCGTGCAGGCGCAGCGTGACCATGTCCTCGAGCGGGACGCTCACGGCGAAGATCAGGGCTCCGAGCGTCACCAGCAGGGCGACGACGAAGCCGGCCAGCAGCGCCTCTACGGCGATGCCGAGGATCCGCGCGGGGCCGCGGCGGCGCACCACCAAGCGCGCCCCGAAGTACGGCAGCAGCACGAGGGCCAGCGTGGCCAGCAGCGGGATGAAGCGCAGCGAGAGGGAGGCGTTCCCGATGAGAGGGACCTCCATCCGGGCGCCGAAGGACCCGAGACCTGCGAGGGCGAGGAGCTGGAAGGGCGCGGCGAACAGGGTGCCTGCTCCCGCCGAGACGTCCTCGAGCTCGCTCGGCAGGGGCGAGGAGGACATCCCGCTGCCGCCGAGGACGGCGCCGACGATGCTCAGGAGCACCAGGGTGATGACCGCGGCCACGAGGCCGCCGACCCAGGTGGCGCCCGCGACGGCGAGTGCCGGCAGGGGGTTCGAGATGCCGAGGGCCGTCGCCTTGACGCCCACGGCCGCGAGGTCGACTGACGGGGCGGGGGCCGGGGCTGCGGACTGCTGCGCACCGGCGGCGGGGGAGAACGCCGCGGGGGAACCGGGGTATCCGTCCGGGACCTGGTCCGCCGAGGCGGGGGGATAGGCGCCCGGAGCCGGAGGCGCATCGGGCGATGCACCTGACCACGGCGCGGGGGAGCCGGTGTATGCGGGAGGTGCGGGCGGCATCTCGTGGGTCGGCGCCTCCGACCCGAACGCCGGCAGCGTCGTCGTCGTGTCGTCCGAGCCGGCGCCGTCCCAGGCGTAGTCCGCGCTGCCGGTCGGGGCCTCGGAGGGGGACGGGCGGTTGTAGCCCTCGGGGAGCTCCGAGCCGTCCAGCGGAGGGGTGGGGGCCGTGCCGGAGACAGCCGGCGTCGGCTCCTCCGCGGGCCCGGGGGGCGTCTGATCAGGGGAGGTCACCGTCATCGTCCTGTCCTGCGACCGGCACGGCCGCGTGCGCATCGTGCGGGGGATGGCATCTGCGAGCACCGCGAGAATCCACTGGTTCGCGCATTCCCACGGCTTTCCCAGAACTCCCTAAGACTACGCCCAGATGTGACGAGAGCGGCAATGCTGGCAATATCGGGCGAACGTCATGGTCACTGCATCGGCCCTTGTGACAGCCCTGCGGTGCCGTGGCAGTAGCGCGGAGGGCGCGTTGTGCGGACCGGAAGCCGCCGGGGCCGACGGCCCTCTCGCAGGTCGCCTCCTCCCGCGGATCTCCTCCTTCCGTAGGGTCTCGGATGTCAGGGTCGCGTGATCGAATGAGACCGACCGCGCGCTCCGCGGTCGCTCCGCCCCTCGTCGGCGCTCAGCGCCGACGGCATCGTGCCCGAAGGTCCTCATGCGCCGCCTCGCGAACCTCAGCCTCGCCAACCGCTCCTTCATCGCCCTCGTCTGCATCGTGGTGGCGCTCATCGGCGCCCTGTCGATGAAGACCCTGCGCCAGGAGCTCATCCCGTCGATCTCGCTGCCGCAGATCCAGATCGTGACCGCCGAGCCCGGGGCCTCGAGCGAGCAGGTCTCCTCGCGCCTGTCCGGGCCGATCGAGCAAGCCGTGCGCGGCCTCGAGAACGTCGAGTCGACGTCCTCGGACTCGCAGCCCGGCGTCTCGATGGTCACGGTCGAGCTCGCCTACGGCACGGACACTGCGCGCAGCGCCAACCAGGTCGACGCCGCGCTCTCCCGCATCGACGACCAGCTGCCTGAGGACGCGGATCCGCAGGTCATCGCGGGCGGCAGCGGGGACATCCCCGCGGTGGTCCTGTCCGTCTCCTCCGATGAGGAGCCCGCGGTCCTCGCCCAGCGCCTGAACTCCGACGTGATCCCCGAGCTCGAGCGCGTCGACGGCGTCGCCTCCGTCATGCTGGCGGGCGCTCCCACCGACATCGTCCGCATCACGCCGGATGCGCAGAAGCTCGCCGACGCGGGCCTCGCCGAGTCCGACATCACCGCCGCGATCGACGCGTCCGGGCTGTCCGTGCCCGGCGGCACCGTCACCGACGGCGGCCGCTCCCTCGACGTCACGGTCGGGCAGCGGATCGCGTCGGTCGACGACCTCGCGGCCATCGTGGTCATGCCGTCATCGGGCACCGCCCAGGATGGGGCGACGGGCGACGGGGCGACGGGCGACGGGGAGGGCGGTGCGGACGCGCAGCAGGCCGACGCCCAGGGCGCGGCCCCGAACGCCCCCGTCGAGGACGTCGTGACCCTCGGCCAGGTCGCCACGGTCGAACGCACCCAGCAGGAGGCCACGTCGATCTCCCGCACCAACGGCCGCGAATCGCTCGTGCTGGTCGTGACCGCGACCGCCGACGGCAACGTCGTGGACGTCTCCCGCGGCGTCGAGTCCTCCCTCGACAAGACCCTGCCCGGCGTGGGCGGGAACGCCGAGAGCGACGTCGTGTTCGACCAGGCGCCGTTCATCAAGAAGTCCATCGTGTCGCTCGCCGAGGAGGGCCTGCTGGGCCTGCTCTTCGCGATCGGCGTGATCCTGCTGTTCCTGCGGGCCCTGCGCCCCACGATCGTCACCGCGATCTCGATCCCGCTGTCGCTGCTCATGGCGTTCATCGGGATGCTCGTGGCGGGCTACACCCTCAACATGCTCACCCTCGCGGCCCTGACCATCTCCATCGGCCGCGTGGTCGACGACTCGATCGTGGTGATCGAGAACATCACCCGCCACCTGTCCTACGGCAAGGCCCGGACCCGGGCGATCATCGACGCCGTCGGCGAGGTCGCCGGCGCCGTCACCAGCTCCACCCTCGCCACGGTGGTCGTGTTCCTGCCCATCGCGATCGTCTCCGGGATGACCGGCGAGCTGTTCCGGCCGTTCTCCCTGACCGTCGCGATCGCGATGCTCTCCTCGCTGCTCGTGTCGCTCACGATCGTGCCCGTCCTCGCGTACTGGTTCCTGCGCTCCCCGCGCCCGGCCGCGGGTACGGCCGCTGCGGGGACGACCGCCGCGGAGGCGGAGATCCGGGCGGCGGCGGAGGAGAAGGAGCACGATTCCCGCCTCCACCGCGCCTACACCCCCGTGCTCACCTGGGCGCTCGGTCACCGCCTGGCGACCCTGGGACTCGCGGCTCTCGTCCTGGTGGGCACCGCGTTCCTCGCACCCCTGCTGAAGATCAACCTGCTGGGCGACTCCGGGCAGAACCTCGCCTCGTTCACCCAGACGCTCCCGGCGGGCACGAGCCTCGAGGACACGTCGTCCAAGGCCGCCGAGGCCGAGGAGTCCCTCGTGGAGATCGAGGGCGTCCAGACCGTCCAGACCACCATCGGCGCCTCGTCGTTCGGCCCCGCCATGGGCGGCGGCGCCAGCAACGAGATCAGCTACTCGATCACCACCGACCCCGAGGCCGATCAGGAGCAGGTCCGCACCGACATCCTCGACACCCTCGAGACCCTGCCCGACCCCGGCGACGTCGAGGAGCAGGCCACCGAGGGCATGGGCGGCTCCTCCACCGTCGACATCCTCGTCACCGGGCCGACGGCCGAGGCCCGCCAGCAGGCGAACGACGCGATCCTCGCGCAGCTCGGGGATGCGCCGGAGGGTGTCGAGAAGGTGTCCTCCGACCTCGAGGCCGACCAGCCCACCGCCGTCATCACCGTGGACCGCGGCAAGGCCGCGCAGCGGGGGCTGACCGAGCAGGCCGTCGTCGGCCTCGTCGCCCAGCAGCTGCGACCGAGCTCCATCGGCACCGTGCAGCTCGACGGGCAGGACCTCAGCATCTACCTGGGATCGGCCGCACCCGTCACGACGTACCAGCAGTTGCAGGCCCTGACCATCGCCGGGATGCCCCTGACCGACGTCGCGAGCGTCGAGGAGAAGCCCTCGCGGCCGCAGATCCGCACCCAGGACACCCGGGAGACCGTCACCATCGCCCTGACCCCGGCAGGGGAGTCCACGCGCGAGGCGTCGCAGGCCGCGCAGGCCGCGATCGACGCCGTCGACCTGCCCGACGGGGCGAGCGCGAGCATCGGCGGCGCCGCGGCCGAGATCGACGAGACCTTCGGGCAGCTGGGCCTGGCGATGCTCGCCGCGGTCCTGCTCACCTACGTGCTGCTCGTGTGGATCTTCAAGTCCCTCATCCAGCCGCTCGTGCTACTCGTGTCGATCCCCTTCGCGGCGACCGGCGCCCTCGGCCTGCTGGTCCTGACCCGGGTGCCGCTCGGGCTGCCGTCGATGATCGGCCTGCTCATGCTCGTGGGCATCGTCGTGACCAACGCGATCGTGCTCATCGACCTGGTCAACCAGTACCGGAGGGCTGGCATGGGGCTCGACGAGGCCCTCGTCCGGGGCGCCACCACCCGACTGCGGCCCATCCTCATGACGGCCGCCGCGACGATCTTCGCGCTGCTGCCCATGGCGTTCGGCCTCACCGGCGAGGGCGGCTTCATCTCCCAGCCCCTCGCTGTGGTCGTGATCGGCGGCCTCGTCTCCTCGACCCTGCTGACCCTCGTGATCGTGCCGGTGCTCTACCGGATGACGGAGGCCCGCGGGGAGCGCCGCCGCCTGCGCGAGGCCGCGGCGGAGGCGGAGACCGAGCAGGTCCAGGCCCCGGAGAGCGCCGATCCCGAGGGGGCGAGCGAGGAGCCCTCGGCGAGCGCCGACGCCCCTGCTGCTCCGGTGCGCGGACGGCGTCGGGCGAGCGCGAAGGCGCAGTTCCGGCCGCATCTGCCGTTCCGCCGCTGACCCGCACGGATCCGGCCTGGGAACCGCGCCCTCGGCGCCGCCTGAGAGCATGGGGCGATGATGAGCGCGCGATCCGGCACCGAGAACACCCACCGCGCCCCCGCTCCCGCGCCGCCGCGGGCCCTGCGGATCCTGATCCCGGCACTGCTCGTGCTGGTGTGGATCACGATCGCGGGACTCGGCGGCCCGGCGTTCGGGCGCATCAGCGACGTCGCCACCAACGACCGCTCGTCCTTCCTGCCCGCCTCGGCCGAGTCCACCCAGGTGCAGGACCGCCTCGACGCCTTCCTCGGCTCCGACGCGATCCCCGCGATCGTCGTCGCCGAGCGCGACGGCGGCCTGACCCCCGACGACCTCGCCGCCCTGCAGGCGCTCGCCGACGACGCGCCCGCGGCCATCGGCGACGCGGCCGGAAGCGACGCGGACGGGATCGAGGTCTCGCCCCCGATCCCCTCCGAGGACGGCGAGGCCGCCCAGGTGGTCGTCGCCATCCCCTCGGACGCCGACGTCGAGACCGCCGTCGAGGCGCTCGAGGCATCCGCCGCTGAGGACCTGCCCGACGGCCTCGGCTCCTGGGTCACCGGCCCGGCCGGCTTCACCGCCGACCTCTCCGCCGCGTTCGGCGGCATCGACGGCGTGCTGCTGCTGGTCGCGCTGGCCGTCGTGCTCGTGATCCTCGTGGCCGTCTACCGCTCGCCCCTGCTGCCACTGCTCGTGCTGCTGTCGTCGATGACGGCCCTGTGCGCCGCCGTGCTGGTCAACGTCGCTCTCGCGCAGGCCGGGATCGTCACGATCAACGGCCAGATCCAGGGGATCCTGTTCATCCTCGTCATCGGCGCCGCGACCGATTACTCCCTGCTGTACATCGCCCGCTACCGCGAGGAGCTGCGCGACCATCCGACCGCATGGGGCGCGACGCTGGCCGCGCTGCGCGGCACGGTCGAGCCGATCGTCGCCTCCGGCGGCACCGTGATCGTCGGACTGCTGTGCCTCATGCTGTCCGACCTCGTCTCGAACTCGGCGCTCGGACCCGTGGCCTCCGTCGGCATCGTCGCGGCGATGCTCACCTCGCTCACGTTCCTGCCGGCCATGCTCGCGCTCGTCGGCCGCCGCGTGTTCTGGCCGCGCACCCCGCAGCCGGGCTCGGCCCATCCCGTCGTGACGGGCCCCGACGCGCGCGGCGTGTGGGCCGGCATCGGCCGCCGCATCGCCGCCGCGCCCGGGCGCATCGCGGCCATCGTCGGAGTGCTGCTGGCCGTCGGCTGCCTGGGCCTCACGCAGCTCAACGCCAGCGGCGTCCCCACCAGCGAGTTCGTGCTCGGGCAGAGCCAGGCGCGCGACGGCCAGGAGGTGCTCGATGCGCACTTCGCCGGCGGCACCGGGACTCCCACCTACGTGATCGCCCCCGAGGACAGCCTGCCCGCGATCGCCGCGGCGGTGAGCGGGGTCGACGGCGTCGATTCCCTCGCACTGGCCTCTCAGGACTCGCCGTCGGGCACCGTCCCCGTCGACGAGAACGGTGCCCTCGCCGCCCAGGGGCCCTTCGCCGGGGCCGCGCCCACGGTCTCCGAGGGCGATGTGCTGCTCGAGGCCACTCTCGGAGCGGCCGCGGACTCCGCCGAGGCGGAGGACACGGTGCGGGACATCCGCACCGCCCTCGACGGCGCCGGCGGGGCCGAGGACGCGATCGTCGGCGGCACCACCGCGACGGACCTCGACACGAACGACACCGCGGAGCGGGACCGCGGCGTGATCATCCCCGTCGTCCTCGTGGCGATCACGATCATGCTCGCCCTG
Organism: Brachybacterium nesterenkovii; assembly: GCF_900163655.1. Taxonomy (GTDB): domain Bacteria; phylum Actinomycetota; class Actinomycetes; order Actinomycetales; family Dermabacteraceae; genus Brachybacterium; species Brachybacterium nesterenkovii. The sequence goes on along the minus strand of NZ_FWFG01000014.1, from coordinate 33,597 downwards.
CTGCTGCGCTCCCTCGTGGCCCCGCTCGTGCTGCTGGCCACGACGGTGCTGAGCTTCGGCACCGCACTGGGGATCTCGGCCGTGATCTTCCGCCTGATCGGCCAGGACGCCTCGGACCCGACGGTGCCGCTGTATGGGTTCGTGTTCCTCGTGGCGCTCGGGATCGACTACAACATCTTCCTCATGACGCGCGTGCGCGAGGAGTCGCTGGTCCACGGCACGCGCGAGGGCACGCTGCGGGGGCTGGGCCTGACCGGCGGGGTCATCACGAGCGCGGGCGTGGTGCTCGCGGCGACCTTCGCGGCGCTCGTGGTGCTGCCGATCCAGTTCCTGCTGCAGCTGGCGATCATCGTGGCGCTCGGCGTGCTGCTGGATGCGCTGGTGGTGCGCACGTTCCTGGTGCCGGCGCTGGCGATCCTCATCGGCGACCGGATCTGGTGGCCCGCGAAGGTGCCGCGCGCCTGACGCCGGTGCGCCCCGGATTCCGGGGTGATTGCGGGTCGCCGGGGCGCGGTCCGCCCTCCCAGTCTTCCTCAAGGCTTGGTAAATTCCTCGGCATGACGTCGCCCGGCTCCGCCTCCCCCGAGAGGGAGCGGACCGGACGCATCGCCGAGGCGCCGGCCGAGGTCGAGCTCCTGCCCGCCGAGGCCCCGTTCATGCCCGGGCTGTCCGTGCCGCCGACCCTCGATGACCTGCGCGCGGCCCTGCGCCCGCCGGCGCTGCCGCTGCCGCACCCCACCACCGTGCTGGGGGCGGCGCACCGCATCCTCGACCTCTCCGAGCAGGGCCGCCACCGCGAGGCACGCGTCCTGTCCCGCGTCTTCGCCCATGAGCCCGCCCCGATGGCCGAGCGCATCGAGCTGCTGCGAGCCTCCGCGCTCGCCCGGCGGGCCGAGGGGCGCGATGAGGAGGCCGAGCAGATCCTGCGGGAGATGGTCTCCCTCATCGACGGCGCCGGGTACCGCGAGCACGCGAAGGCGGCGATGCTCGAGCTGGGGCTCATGACCGCCCCCGCGCCCGGCGACGACGACGGAGGCGCATTCGCCCCGTCCTCTCCTACCGCCCCGTCGCGTCCCGCCCGCGGGCGCCGCCGCAAGGACCCCCTCGCGCAGGTGACCGAGGACGACGTCGACGAGGCCGTCCTGGCCGTCGTCCAGGGGCTGTCGCGCCCGATCCCTCCCGTCCGCGCCCACCTCGACGAGAGCGCGCTCGAGGCCGAGGAGTGGCGGATGATGACCGCCCTCGAGGCCTACCCGGAGGCCGCGTCCCTGATCCTCGGCGACCCCGACCCCCTGCTGCGGCTGCGCCTGGCGGAGGTGCTGGTGCGCCGGGGCAGGACCGATGAGGCGGTCTTCCAGGCGCGGACGGTGCTCGAGGAGCTCGCCGAGCGGGAGGGCCGCCGCGGGACGGTCGATGTCGAGCGCTCCGGGACGAGCGCCCACACCATCCTCGCCGAGGCCCTGCGCGACAGCGCCCCCGCTCTCGCCGCGTCCCATGCGGTCGTCGCGCTGATCGCCATGCAGGACGTCGACCGGCCCCTGCCGCGCATCGACCTCATCTGCGAGCTCGTCGAGGACCTGCACCGGGCGGGCCTGCGCCGCGAGACCGCGTTCGCGGCCCGGCGCCTCCTGTCCCTGCTGCGCACCCTGCCCGATCCCTCCGACCGCGTCCGCGCCCTGCGCGTCGTCGCGGCCGAGCGCATCCACGCCGGCCGCCCGGAGGAGGCGATCGATCTCCTCGCCGAGGCCCGGCGCATCGCCCGCGCCGACCGCGACCACCGGGCCCTGCTGAGCATCGACCGCCTGAGCGCGGAGGGCCTGCGCCTGGCGGGACGCCCCGCCGAGGCCATCGCCGCCCTGCGCCGGGCGGCCACCGACGCGCGCTGGCTCGCGGACGACCTCGGGGCCACCAGGGCCGACCGCGAGCGCTTCCAGCGCATCGAGCTGAGCGTCCGTGGCGATGTCGTGCGTCTGGCACTCGACGTGGGACTGCACGACGAGGCGCAGGGCGAGGCGCAGGGGATCCTCGTGCGGCTCGACCGCATCTCGGGGCGCCCCGTGCTCCCGGCCTCCGAGCTGTGGGACCACGAGGTCGACGCCCGCATCGGGCAGATGCTGGCGGCCGACCTCGCCGCCGCGGCCCGGCTCGACGGCGAGCGGGCCGACAAGGAGGCGCGCGAGGAGCACGCGCGTCTCCGCGACGAGGCCCGCCGCGTGATCGCCGCGGCCCCCGAGGGCGCTCAGGAGCGCAGGGGCTTCTGGGAGGTCTATCTGGCCGACCGCGAGGCGGAGATGCTCGACCGCCTGGGCCTGGGCATGGCCGCGCTGGTGGCAGCGCGCACCGCTCTGGCGGGATGGGAGGCGCGCGGCGAGGCCGAGCATGCCGCGCGCGTCGTAGAGCTCGTCGCCCGCCTCGAGCACGCGGGCTGAGCGCGATGACGGGCCGCACCGGCGATCCGGTGCGGCCCGTCGTCCGCCGAGGGCGGCGCGCCCGAGAGTCGGTTCGCCTCAGGGCAGTGGGTGGTGCGGGCGGTGGGCGGTGAGCCTCTCAGGCGGCGCTGGCGGCCGCGGAGCCCGCGGCCGATGCGGAGGCGGCGCGGCTGCGGCGCGCGGTGGAGCGGCGGCCGAGGATCGCGTGGTCGAGGGAGAGTCGACCGGCACCGGCGGCGGCGAGGGCGAGGCTGCCAGCGCCGAGCGCGCCGACGAGCTCCCAGCCGCCGCCGTCGACGAAGACGCCGCTGCCGAGGTGGGCGATGAGGGCGGCGACCAGCATGTTCCCGGCGAGCAGGAGGCCGACGAGCGGGGTGGCGGCGCCGAGAATCAGCAGGGCGCCGCCGATGAGCTCGAGGCCCGCGACGAACGGCGCGGAGATCTGCGGCATGGGGACGCCCATCCCGGCGAAGGCCTCGGTGGTGCCGGCGATCGTCCATGCGGTGAGCTTCTGCCAGCCGTGGGCGATGAAGATCGTGCCCAGGACGATGCGGGCGGCGAGCAGGCCGAGGTCGCGGAGCGTGCTGGCGGTGCGGGCGGCGGCGTGGGCCATGGGAAGTCCTCCGGTGATGGGGTGCAGTGCGCGGTGCGCGGTGCGCGGTGCGCGGTGCCGCTGGGGTGACGGCGGGCGTCGTGCGGCGGGTCGTGCTCGGGCCCCCGACGATAGGAGAAACTTCAATCACGCCTCAACCCTGCGTCCCGGGGAGTGTGAGCGGTCGCACGGACGCGGCGTGGGGTCGTCCTGGTGCGGGGTCGCCTCGGTGCGGTGCTGCCGTGGTGCGGGGTCGTCCTGGTGCGAACCGTCGTGGATCGGGGTGGACAGCGTCGCGGGTGCGGCTCCCGGCTCGTCCGTCAGGGGGAGCGCCTACGGTGGCGCTATGAACGCCATCGACATCCTCATCGACCTCGCCGATCGCCCCCGGCAGTCCGTCGCGCACATCGCCGAGCGCCTGACCCCGGAGGTGCTGAACCTCCACCCCCTCGGCCACGACAACTCGATCGCCTGGCTCCTGTGGCATGCCGCCCGGGAGGCGGACGTGCAGCTCAGCATGCTGAGCGGCGAGGAGGAGGTCTGGACGGCCCAGGGCTTCCGCGACCGCCTGGACCTGGGGGAGGTGGGCGATGGTGTCGGCTACGGGCATGCGCCCGAGCAGGCCCGGTCCATCCGGGTCGAGGACCCGGCGGCGCTCGTCGAGCTTCTCGGCGCCGTCACCGACGCGATGATCGCCTACCTCCGCACTCTCGCGGAGGATGATCTCGGCGAGATCATCGACGAGGCCTGGGATCCGCCGGTCACCCGCGGCCAGCGCCTGGTGAGCATCGTCGACGACGCCGCCCAGCACATCGGGCAGGCGGCGTACGTCCTCGGGATGGACCTCGACGCTCAGGAGTGACTGCGGCGCTCAGAAGTGGCTGCGGCGCTCAGAGCAGCTGCGCCTCGATGCCCTCGAGGTAGGCCGCGCCGATCGCCGTGAGCTCGAAGTCCTGGCGCTTGGCGCCCGTGCGCGCGACGTCCACCTTCTCGATGCGCAGCGCGCCGGTCTCGGCCAGGCGGCGGAGGGTGCGGTAGAGGCCGCGCTCGGTGATCGACCAGCCCGTGGCCTCGGTGAACAGCGGGGCGATCGCGGAGGCGGGCAGGGGGCCGCGGTCCCGGATGATCCGCAGCAGCGCGAGCGTGGTGGCCGCCTTCTTGTAGACCTCGGTCCAGCTGCGGACCAGTTCGTCGACCCACTCCGTGTCCGTGTCCGACAGGGCGTGGTCCTTGCCCGTCTTCGCGGGGTGTCGGGCGTCGTCGCCCGGGAGGGTGCCACTCGTGCCCGGGGATCCGTCGCGCGCGCCGGGGTGCCCGGTCACGCCCGTGTCCCCTCGAACCCGCGGTCCATGATGGCGCCGAAGCCGTGGATGAGCAGGCCGGGTGCCCAGAGGCCGCCCATCGCGAGCGCCGCCCCCATCCAGCCGGCGTCGAGGGCGCGGCCGCCATCGCCGACGATCGCGGGCGATCCGAGGGCGAGCAGGACGTAGGCGTGCAGCAGGTAGCCGCCGACCACGGCGACGTACGTCAGCGCGTGGGCGACCAGACGCCCGTAGCGGACCCGCGAGAGCCCGTGGCCCATGCGGATCGCGTACGCCGCGTAGGCGAGGCCGATGATCCCTGTGCCGATCGCCGCGGCCCATCCGATGCGGTTGCCGGTCAGGGCGATCGCAGCGTGGAGCACGGCCCCGGAAACGAGCAGCCAGAGGAGGTAGGGGAGGAGGCTCGCGTGAGCCCGGGTGAGTCCACTGGTCGGGACGGTCGAGGCTGTCGTGCTGGTCATGGCGTTCCCCCTCGGAAGATACCTGTGGTACTGTACCAGAGGTTCACTGATGTGATACCGGCACTGTACCTCTTGTGCACTCCGTCATGTCAAGAGGTCGGGCCCCTGCAGGCTGTCGGTGCTGCACCGAGGGGTTCGGGGCTACACTCGTGTCATGCCGACGAGACTCCCGCGTCACATGATCACCGAGACCGAGCAGGTGAGCGCCGCCCTCAATGCCGGTCAGCGCCGATGGCCCGAGCTCTCCCGCGGCAAGGTGGCCGCGCGTCTGCTCGAGGAGATCGGCCGCGAGCGAGCCGCCGAGGATGAGCGTGCGGCCCTCGCGGCGCGCCGCCGACGCCGACTGCGCCGTCCGGATGCCGCTGTCGCGGCCTGGTTCCCCGTCGGAGCTCACGAACGGCTGCGCGAGGATTGGCCGGAGTGACGGCGCCGACAGACCTCGCTGTGCTCGATGCGAGCATCGTCATCGCCGCGCAGAACCCGGCCGAGCCGTTGCATGATCGCGTGCTGTCGCTCCTCGACGAGGCCGCCGGGCTCCCGTGGATCCTGCACCCGCTCACGCACACAGAGCTGCTGGTGCTGCCGGCCCGGGCGGGTGGAGCCGACGCCGTCGCCCGGTATCAGGGGCTGCTGACCGAGCTCGGCATCGAGGCGGCGGAACCGGACGGTCCCGCGGACCTGCACCGGCGCGAGGCGCGCGTCGAGCTCGCCGAGCTCCGTGCCCGCACCGGCCTCAAGCTCCCGGACGCGGCCGTGCTCCACCTCGCCGTCGGGACGGGCGCGCTGCTGCTGACCCTGGATGAGCGCCTGGCTCGGGCCGCGCGAGACGAGGGGGTCGAGGTGCTCGGGTTCTGACCAGCGTCGGTCCCGCAACCGACGCACCTGTCGGGTTCGAGTCCGGCGCGCCCATCGGGCTCGAATCCGTCGCGCCTGTCGGGCCACCCTGGCGCCGCCCGTCGGACTGACCCCGGCGTCGGCCGTCGGCGGCCCGATCCTGCGAGCTCGTTCGTCGGACCCCCTCCCTAGACTGAGACGGTGACCTCCACCGAAGCCCTCGAACCCGGACCCGATCGCGGCCTCGAGCGCACGCCGCCGCAGGATCTCAACGCTGAGCGCGGCGTGCTGGGCGGCATGATGCTGTCCAAGGACGCCATCGCGGACGTCGTCGAGCAGGTGGTGGCATCGGACTTCTACCGGCCCGCCCACGAGCTCATCTACGAGGCGATCATCGACCTCTACGGGCGCGGCGAGCCCGCGGACCTCGTGACGGTCTCGGACGAGCTCACCAAGCGCGGCGAGCTGCAGCGTGTGGGCGGCGGCGCCTATCTCGCGGACCTCATCGACATGGTCCCGACCGCCGCCAACGCGGGCTACTACGCGGAGATCGTCGCCGAGCGCGCGACCCTGCGTCGGCTCGTCGAGGCCGGCACCCGCATCGTCCAGCTCGGCTACGCGGCCGACGGCGGCGAGGTCGAGGAGGCCATCAACGAGGCCCAGGCGCAGGTGTACGCCGTCACCGAGCGCAACCAGTCCGAGGACTTCGTGCCGCTGGGCGAGGTCATCCTGCCCACTGTGGACGTCATCGAGGCCACGCAGGGCCGCGGCGGACGGGTCACCGGCATCCCCACCGGCTTCGCCGAGTTCGACGAGCTCACGCAGGGCCTCCATCCCGGGCAGATGATCATCTTCGCCGGGCGCCCCGCCATGGGCAAGACGACCCTGGGCATGGACGTGCTGCGCTCCGCCGCGATCCACAACAACCAGACTGCCTGCATCTTCTCCCTCGAGATGGACAAGACCGAGATCACCATGCGCCTGCTCTCGGCCGAGTCGCAGGTGCCCATGAACCGCATGCGCGACGGCTCCATGGACGACCGCGACTGGCAGGCGCTCGCGCGGGCCATGTCCCGCATCTCCAACGCGCCGCTGTTCATGGACGACAGCGCGAACATGTCGCTCATGGAGATCCGCGCCAAGTGCCGGCGCCTCAAGCAGAAGCACGACCTCAAGGTGGTCGTCATCGACTACCTGCAGCTCATGAGCTCGGGCAAGCGCGTCGAGTCCCGTCAGCAGGAGGTCTCGGAGTTCTCCCGTGCGCTCAAGCTGCTGGCCAAGGAGCTCGAGGTGCCCGTCATCGCGATCTCGCAGCTGAACCGCGGCAACGAGCAGCGCCAGGACAAGAAGCCCATGATGAGCGACCTGCGCGAGTCCGGCTCGATCGAGCAGGACGCGGACCTCATCGTCCTGATCCACCGCGAGGACTACTACGAGAAGGAATCCCCGCGCGCCGGCGAGGCGGACCTCATCGTCGCCAAGCACCGCAACGGCGCCACCAAGACCATCCCCGTCGCGTTCGAGGGCCGCTACTCGCGGTTCAAGGACATGGCCGGGGGCGGGGGATACGCGGCGTAGGGCCCGGGCGGATGGCGTGAGGCCGGGCTGGCGGCGTGAAGCCCGGGCTGGTGACGGGGCGGTCTGAGATAGCGTCGGCCTCGACGACGATGAGAGGTGCCCCATGAAGCTCGAGCTCGGCCGGGATCTGACCACGACGCGCGACCACTGGTGGTGGCGTCCGGGGTGGCGCGAGGGACGGCGCATGGCGACCTTCCACGTCACGATGGAGCGCGCCGAGGAGATCCATGCTCTTGCCCGCGCGGTCGCGCCCGTGCTCGACACCCTCCCCGAGATCGGACCCGTGCCGCTCGAGGGACTGCACCTGACGATGAACGGCGTCGGATTCACTGACGAGGTCACGGAGGTGCAGCTCTCGGAGATCTCGCGTCGGGTGTTCGACGGGCTCGCTGACCTCCCCCACGGTCCCCTGGTGTGCGGCTCGCTGCTCGTGGAACTCGAGTCTGTGATGGTCGCCGATGCCCATGCCGTCTGGCTCGACCCGCTGTGCGCGCTGCAGCGCTCCGTGATCGACGATGTCCTGGGTCCGCGGGAGTGGGGTGAGTTCTGGCCGCACGTGACGCTCGGCTACTGCACCGGGGAGGCACCCGCCGCCGACATCGTCGATGCCCTCCTGCCGGTGCTGCCCACCGGCCCCCTCGTGGTCGAGGATCCCCTCGTGACCCTCATGGAGCTGGGCCGCGACCGGAAGGTCTACGAGTGGGAGGTCCTGCGCCAGGCGAGCATCGGGGGCTGAGCGCAGGCGTCGGGGCCGGGCATCCGATCCCACCGCGCCCGCTCCGCGCGGGACAATGGGTGTCATGGCGGAGATCTGGTCGCACATCGGGATCACAGGCGCAGGCGCCCTCGGTGTCGTCATCGCGACGACCGTGCTGTACGTCGTGCTCGTGCTGCTCATGCAGGTGTCGGGCCCGCGCCTGATGTCCAGCCCCTCGGTGCTGTCGTGGGCGCTGCTGGCGCTCGTCGGCTCCCTCACCGCCCGCGCGATGCTCGGGGACTTCCCCACCCTCGGCGGTGCCGCCGTCGCCCTGACCACCCTGCTCGCGCTCGAGACCGTGCTCGGGCGCTTCACCGCTGCGCTGCGCCGCAGCGGGCACCTCGAAGGGAGGCGCCCGAGCGTGGTCATGGTCCGCGGCGAGGCGGTCCCCGAGAACCTGCGCCGGCGCGGGATGACCGAGGCCCAGCTGCGGATCCAGCTGCGGCGCGCGGGAATCCTCCGCCTGCAGGACGCCGCGCTCGTGATCTGCGAGACCCGCGGCACCCTGACGATCGTCCATGCTGGTCAGAGCATCGACGCGGCGTTGCTCGAGGGCGTGCGCGGACGCGATCTCGTGCCCGAGGTGCTCATCAGCTGACGGGTCTCCCCGGTGAGGGCGCAGCAGGCCGGCTCCGGGCGAGTGAGCAGCGGGCCGGCCCTCGCTGGCGAGGCCCGACAGATATGGGCGTCAGAGAGCCGGTCACCCACACATATGCGGGTGACCGGCTCTCTGACGCCCATGTCTGCTGCGCAGTGGCTCGGCCACGCGGTGAGAAGCGCCGCGGGTGGGACCTCGGCTGTGAAAAGGGGCCCTGGGCGGCAGCCAGAGACGGGAATCGTCCCGGGTGGGGGACCGCAGTCCTGCCTGGAGGGACGGAAGCCGTCGCCCAGGGGCCGGGGGCCCCGTCGACCTCCTCAGGCCACCCACACCGTCTTGAGGTTGCAGAACTCCCGGATCCCGGCGGCGGCCAGCTCGCGGCCGTAGCCCGAACACTTGATCCCGCCGAACGGCAGCTCCGGGTAGGAGACGGTCATGCCGTTGACGAACACGCCCCCGGCCTCGATGCCGTCGACGAAGAACGCCTTCTCCTCGTCGTCCTGCGTCCATACGGCCGAGGAGAGCCCGAACGTGGTCTGGTTCGCGATCCGCAGCGCCTCCTCGCGGTCCGCGACCCGGTACAGCGAGGCCACCGGCCCGAAGGTCTCCTCCTGCACCAGGCGGGCATGCTCAGGGAGGTCGGCCACGACGGTCACGGGGTAGAACCAGCCGTCGCCCTCGGGGACATTGCCGCCCAGCAGGATGCTCGCCCCCGCCTGCTTCGCGTCCTCAACGAGGTCGATCAGGTCCTGGCGCCCGCCCTCGGTGGCGACCGGGCCCACGTCGGTGGACTCGTCGGCGGGGTCGCCGAGCGTCAGGGCGTCCATCGCGGCGACGAACTTCTCGGTGAAGGCGTCGTAGACGTCGGCGTGCACGATGAACCGCTTGCCCGCGATGCACGACTGCCCGTTGTTCTGCGTGCGCGCCTTCACCGCGGTGGCGACGGCGGCGTCGAGGTCGGCGCTGGGCATCACGATGAACGGGTCGGAGCCGCCCAGCTCCAGCACGGACTTCTTGATGCGGTCCCCGGCTCGCGCCGCGACCGCCTGCCCCGCGGGCTCGGAGCCGGTGAGCGTGACCGCCTTGACGCGGGGGTCGTCGATCACGGCCTCGACCTGGCGCGAGCCGATCAGCAGGGTGCGGAACGCCCCCTCGGGGAAGCCGCCGCGCGCGAACAGAGTGTCGAGGTACAGGGCGGTCTGCGGCACGTTCGAGGCGTGCTTGAGCACCCCCGTGTTCCCAGCCATCAGCGCGGGGGCGGCGAAGCGCACCACCTGCCACAGCGGGTAGTTCCACGGCATGACCGCGAGGATCACGCCGAGCGGCTGGTACCGGGAGAACGCGCTGGAGGCGTTCACGGACGAGGGGTCCTCGAGGGGCTCGTCGGCCAGGAACGACGCGGCGTTGTCGGCGTAGAACCGCAGGCCGGCCGCGCACTTGGACACCTCGGCGCGGGCCTGGCCGATGGGCTTGCCCATCTCCAGCGTGAGGATCTGCGCGACCTGCTCGTTCTCGGCGTCGAGGATGTCCGCGGTCGCATGCGCCCACTGGGCGCGCTGGGCGAACGTGGTGGCGCGCAGCTCGGCGACGGCCGCATCGGCCTGCGCGATCCTGCGCTCGACCTCGGCGTCGTCGTGCGCCTCGAAGGTCTGCACGGTCGCGCCGGTGGCGGGATTGACGGTGGCGATGGCCATGACGGGTCCTCCTGTCAGTTGAGCTGGTCGTTGACGGCGAGCGTGGCGGCGGCCGGGGCCTCCCCGCCGAGCGATCCGGTCGGCCGATCCCGATCGGACGGCTCGGCGCTGCGCTCATCGGCCTCGGGCGCGGTGCCGGTGCGGGGAGCGGCCAGCAGGAACGGCTCGAAGAAGTCCGCGAGCAGCTCAGGGCTCTCCAGCGGGAGCACGGCGGTGCAGCCCGAGGCGAGCGAGGGCCCCAGCTTCCAGGACTCCAGCATGAACGGCGTGTTCCACGGGGTGATGAGGCCCGCGACGCCCTTGGGCTTGCGGTTGACGTAGTTCATCTGCATGCCCGGCACCTTGTAGGTGTCGTCGCGCTGGGCCACGATGAGGTCCGCGAAGAAGCGGAAGTTCTCGGCCGCGCGCTGGGCCTGGCCGCGCGCCTGCGTGATCGGCAGACCCGAGTCGAAGGACTCCATCGCCGCGAGCTCGTCCTCGCGGGACTCGACGATGTCGGCGATCCGGTTGAGCACCTTCGCGCGGGCACGAGCCTTCATGCGCGGCCACGGGCCCTCGTGGAAGGCGCGGTTCGCGGCGGCGACGGCCTTGTCGATGTCGGCCTTGTCGCCCGAGGCGGCCTTCGTGTACGCCTCGTTGGTGACCGGGTCGAGCACGTCGAAGGTCTCGCCGGAGACCGACTCGACGCGCTCGCCGTCGATGTAGTGGGGGATGACGGAGGGGATGCCCTCGGGCTTGCGGCTCATGATCCTCCTTCGACGATGAAAGGGACGGCGGATGCGGCGATATCGACCGGGGACGGACTGCGGTCGCTGCGGTGGAGGTAGGCGTGCGGGGTGGCCAGGCGGTGGTGCCGGACCGCGAGCTCGATCTCGATCGCGCTCGCGCCGTCGCCGATGCGGCGCAGGATGTCCGCGTGCTCGGCGATGGAGTCGCGGGCTCGCCCGGGCACGTAGCGGAACGTCGAGGAGCGCAGGTGCGACAGGCGCTTCCAGCCGCGGTCGACGAGATCGGCCAGATGGGAGTTCGGGCAGGGGTCCGAGAGCAGGCGGTGGAACCGCTCGTTCAGCCGGGTGAACTCGACGGGATCGAAGTCCTCGAGGATCTCGCGCATGCGCTCGTTGATGCTGCGAGCGGTGGCGAGATCGCGCGGCGCGATGAACGGCGCGGCCAGGGAGACGGCGGCGCCCTCGACGATCGAGAGGGTCTCCATCGTCTCGCGGTAGGCGTGCTCGTCGATCTCGGCCACGCGAGCTCCGACGTTGCGCTCGAAGGTCACCATGCCCTCGGCCTCGAGGCGGCGGATGGCCTCGCGGACGGGAACGACGCTCGCGCCGATCTCATCGCCGACGCGGGACAGCACGAGCCGCTCCCCGGGCGCGTACTCGCCCGCGACGATGCGGTCGTGGAGCAGCGTGTAGGCGATCTGCGACTTGCTCGCGCTCTCGGTCGGCGCGCTCGCGGTGGCCGTGGAGGGGCTCATGAGCTCGCTCCCGCACTGCCGGAGGTGCCGGCGCCGGAGCGCTCGGCCTCGAAGCGGGCCTTCCACTCCGTGTTCATGGGGAACAGGCCGTCGACGGGGTGGCCCTCGTCGACCATGCGGGCGATGAACGCCTCCTGCTCCTCCTGGACCTCGGCCTCGGCCACGACCTCCTCGACGAGCGCGGGCGGGATCACGAGCACGCCGTCGCCGCCGCCGACGATGATGTCGCCGGGCTGCACGGAGGTCCCGCCGCAGGCGATGGTCTCGTCGATGCCCCACGGGACATGGAGGCGGCCGAGGACGGCGGGGTGCCCGCCCGCGTGGAAGGTGGGGATGCCGATCTCGGTGACCTCGTCGAGGTCGCGCACGCCGCCGTCGGTCACGATCCCGGCCGCGCCGAGGTGGCGGGCGCGCAGCGCGAGGATGTCCCCGAGCGTGCCGGACCGGTCCTGCTGGCGGGCGTCCATCACGAGTACGTCGCCCTCCCGCAGCGAGTCGAACAGGCGCTTCTGGGCGTTGTAGCCCCCGCCGTGGGAGCGGAAGAGGTCCTCGCGGTTGGGCACGTAGCGCAGGGTGCGGACGGTGCCGATCATCGTCGTGCCCGGCTGCGTGGAGCGCAGGCCGTCGATCGAGACGTTGTCCAGTCCCTTCTTGCGCAGCGCGCTCGAGAGCGTCGCCAGCGCCACGCGTCCCAGGCGCTCGCGCAGCTCGGGGGTGAGGACGGGGGCCTCGGGCTCGGTGAAGTCGGAGAGCGGACGCCCGGAGGCGTCGGCCCACTGCTCGGGGGTGGCTTTGGGCTGGGCGCTCACGCCGATGACGGGCTCCGTGCCGCGCACCGAGGTCGTCACGAGGCGTCCGGTCGACAGCTCGCCCGCGCTGACCTCGACCTCCACGCGCTCGCCGGGGAGGAAGGTGCTCGCGCCGGCCGGGGTGCCCGTGAGGATCACGTCGCCCTCGACCAGGGTGATGAGCTGGGAGAGGTCGGCGACGATCTCGCGCAGGGAGAACAGCTGGGTGGACGTGGAGTCCGCCTGGACCAGCTCGCCGTCCTTCCAGGTGCGGATCTCGATGTCGGCGGGGTCGATCTGCGCCGCGGGCAGGAGAGTCGGGCCGATGGGGGTGAAGCCGTCGCCGCCCTTGGAGCGGACGTTGGCGCCCTTGTCGGCCCTGCGGAAATCGAAGGCGCCCAGGTCGTTGGCGGCGGTCACGGCGGCCACGTGGCCCCAGGCGTCCTCGGGGGAGATGCGGCGGCCGCCGCGGCCGATCACGAGCGCGATCTCGCCCTCGAAGCCGAGGATCTCGGCGCCGGCGGGCAGCTCGACGACGGTGGCCGGGTCGGTCTCGCCCTCGACGGGCGCGGGGGCGGCGAGCGACGTGGCGGTCTTGAGGAAATAGCCCGGAGCCTCGGGGGTGCGCCCCTTCTGGGCGGCGCGCGCGGCGTAGCCGATGTGCATCGCGTACACGGTGCCGGGGCGGCCTCCGAGGAGGTCCCAGGCGGCGAGCGCGGTGGCGGGGGCTGCGGAGGCGGTGTCTGCGTCGACCATGCGGAGATCGTATACGATCCCGCGGTCTCGCGGGAAGGGGTGGAGTGAACGCGGTCACGACCCGCCGCGAAGATCGGGTCTTGTCGTGATCGCGGTCACCGTATTCGATCCGTCGCAACCGTATACGATCCGTGCCCCGGTCGTCCCGGTCCCCCGCCTCCAGGTCGTTTCCCGGCGTCCTTCCGAGCCGCCGTCGGCACAGCGCCGCGTCGACGGCGACCTCTCACCCCGTCCGGTCATCCCTCCAGCCCATGAGACAAGGGAGCCCCCATGAGTTCCGTCCCCGCGACCGCGGCTCCGGCCGAGCGCGTCACCTCGACCGCCGAGCGCATCAAGGTCGGCGCCGCCGTCATCGTCGGCACCACCATCGAGTGGTACGACTTCTTCATCTACGCCTTCGCCGCGAACCTCGTGTTCGCGCCGCTCTTCTTCGAGCCCGCGGGGAAGACGGCGGGCTTCCTGCTGTCGCTCCTGACGATCGGCCTCTCCTTCCTCTTCCGGCCGCTGGGCGCCTTCCTCGCCGGCCACTTCGGGGACCGCATCGGACGCCGCCCCATGCTGGTGATCACGCTGATCCTCATGGGCGGTGCGACCACGGCCATCGGTCTGCTGCCCACCTACACCGGGATCGGCCTCGCCGCCCCGATCCTGCTCGTCGGGCTGCGCATCCTCCAGGGCATCGCCGCCGGCAGGGGGAAGGGGGTGGCGGTGACCAGCGCGACCTCCTCGCGCGGCACCGGCAGGGAGCCCGCGGCGAAGGACAGCACGATCAGGCGGGTGGCCGTGTCGTAGCGCAGCGTGTAGGGCCTCGAGGTGTCGTAGAGGGCCAGGTCCCCGGGGTGCAGGAGCGTGACGCGGCCGTCCTGCTCGACCAGGCCGTCGCCCTCGATCTGCAGGCTCACCTTCATCATCGCGCTCGAGCGCTCGGATCGGGCGATGAGCTGCGGGGTGCGGGCGACCACCGCGGGAGAGTGCTCGATGCGGAACACCGACAGGGGGCCGCGGTCGATGCGGGAGACCCGGCCGACGAACTCCTCGGGCGGGCACAGCGGGTGGACGTCCAGCGGGACGAAGTGCTCGGTGGTGAGGATCCGCCAGGTCGTGAGGTCGAGGGCCTCGCCGTCGAGCGGGGGGATGTCGAGGGCGCCGTCCAGGGGTGCGGGGCGCGGCTGCATCGGACCTCCTCGGGGCTCGTCGTCGAGTGCTCCGATGCTACTGCCGCGGTGCGGGCGGAGCGGTGCGGCCCAGCGTGGTGCAGTGCGGACGGTGCGGTGCGGCTGCCTGCCGTCCAGAGGATGCACGTCAGCAGCAGATGCCCTGGAATATGCGAGGCAGATGCCGCTGGACTGCAGATTCTGGCCGGGATCGGCGGCGATACGCTCGCGCCATGCCTGCCAAGCCCGCCTCTGCGCCGCCCACCCCGCCCGCCGACCCCGCCTCCGCCTCGTCCGCCGCATCCGCCGACGCGCGCCCCGTCATGCCCGTGGTCGATGCCGGGGCGGCACCGCTGATCGCCTGGGCCCTGGTCGACGCCGACGGCACGGTGCTCGCCGAGCACGAGTCCGCCCGACCGTTCTACGCCGCCAGCACCATCAAGCTGCACGTGCTGCTCGCGGCCCTGCGCGCGGTCGATGCCGGGGACATCGAGCTGGACGCGACCATCCCGGCCACGCGCACCTTCGGCGGTGTCGACGGCTCGGCGTTCACGCTGGCCGGGGACCATCTGGATCCGACGCATCCGGCCGACGGAACCCCGGTCTCGGTGCGCGAGCTGTTGGTGCGGATGATCGATCGCTCGTCCAATGAGGCCACGAACACGGTGATCGACCTCGTCGGTCTCGATGCCGTGGAGGCGGTGATCGAGGAGCTGGGGCTGAGGGCGACGCGGGCGGAGCGCCGCATCGGCGATGCCGCCGCTATCGCCCGGGGTTTCACCAACGAGACCTGCGCGGCCGATCTCGCCGAGACGATGCGGCGGATCGTGCGCCGGGAGGCCGGCGTGCCCGCCGGCCCCTGCTCGAAGGCGGGGCTCGTCGCCGGGGAGCTGGGGACGACCGCAGAGACCGAGACGTTCGTGGGGCCGGGGACGACCGCAGAGACCGAGACGTTCGTGGGGCCGGGGACGCCCAGGGGGTCGGGGGCGCCGTGGGGACCGAAGGCGCCCGCGCGGAAACCTGGACCGGGCCTGCTCTCGCCCGCCTCGACCGGGCTCGCACTGGATGCCCTGCGCGCCCAGCGGATGCGCGTGATCCTCGACGTCCTGCCCGAGGGCCTGGATGCCGGTTCGAAGTCGGGGGAGGTCGACGGCTTCCGTCACGATGTCGCGTTCATCGGAGACCCGTGCTCGGAGGATCTGCGCTGCCTCGCGGTCATGACGAGCGGGCTCACCCTTGCCGAGGCCGATGACACGATCCGCCGCACCGCGCGGGAGCTGCTCGGGAACCTGGCCGACTGACCGCCGCCGGGCGCGCTCGCCTGGACGCTGATCACCGCGGGCGTGTTCGCCTCGCCGACTGATCGCCGCGGGCATGCTCGCCCGGTCGCTGATCGCCGCCAGGCGTGCTCGCCAGGGAGCTGGTCGACCGCTCAGGCCCCCGCGTACGGCGGGCGCACGGCCCCCGCGTACTCGCCATGCACGTCGTACTCCTCGAGCGATTCCTCGACGACGGTGCGGCGGAAGTTGGGGGAGTGGAGGATCCGCCCGTCCCCGATCCACATCGCGACGTGCCGGATGGACTCGGCACCGGGACCGTTGGAGAAGAAGACCAGGTCGCCGCGCCGGAGATCCTCGCGCTCGACGAACGGCAGGCCCGAGGCCCGCAGCTGGTCGCCGGCGTCCCGGGCGATCTCGATGCCGTGCGCCAGCAGGATCGCGCGCACGAAGCCGGAGCAGTCGAACCCCCACGCGGTCATCCCCGCCCACAGGTACTGCAGTCCGAGGTAGCGCTCACCGTCGGCGATGACCTCCTCGGCGCTCCCGGTGCCGTAGTGCTCCCCGGCACCGCACCGCAGCAGGACGTCATCGCGGCGCAGCGCCGCCACCCCGCCGCCCGGGAGGGCCACCCGCACCGTCGCCTCGTCCTCGGCAGGGACGCGCCCGTCGTCGTCGGCGATCACGGGCAGCATCGTCGTGAATCCGATGCGGGCAGGGGGCGCGGGGACGGCGCCGCGCGGAGCGGTCTCCACGGCGAGCTCGGCCAAGGGGGCCGTGACGAGCGCCCGCGGCGCCATGCGCACCCGGTGCGCGAACTCCCGGTCCACCACGAGGTGCCGGGCGGGTAGCCAGCCGGGATAGCCGCGGGCATCGCGGGTCGTCCCCTGGCCGAGCACGACCCCGCGCACCCAGTCGCCGCGCACCTCGTCCACCTGCACGAGCGCGCCGTACAGCGCCTGCGTCTCCAGCAGGGGCAGGAGAGCACCACGGGTCTCGTCGTCGCACAGCTTCGTGTTCCAGGCGTCGGGGTCGACGGGCGCCGTCAGCGCCGGGTCGTCGATGCCGGGGCGCGGGGCGTCGGGGGAGACCCACACGGTGGAGACGGCCACGGCGACGACGGCCTGGGTCCCGGGCACGAGGGGCGCTGCTCGCTGCGGCTCCGGGGCGGCGGACAGGTCGCCCTGCTCGGAGGGCAGCGGGGTCTCGTCGGCGGGGAGCGTGGTCGCGTCTGCGGAGGGTGCGGTCGCTGTGGGCTGCGACGGCTCTGCAGTCTGCGTCGTCTCCGAAGGATGCGTCGTCGCTGAGGGCTGCGCGGTCTCTGCGGGCTGCGTGGTCATCGGGGGCCTCCGTCGAGCGGCTCGGTGTCGGGGGACAGCGGTTCCAGGCCCAGCCCGGGACCGCCCAGCAGGCGCAGGACGCCTCCGGTCTCCTCGAAGCCGCCTGCGGGCTCGGAGGAGGCGAACCAGGCGGGGGCGTCGAGGTCGATCATCGTGATCGCCGGGTGGGCGAGGGCCACGTGCGCGGCGGCGGTGATCGAGATCCGCGGCTCCATCATCGCACCCACCATGCACTCCAGCCCCGCCTCGGCGGCGAGGTCGGCGATGTCCAGGACCCGGCGCAGCGAGCCCGTTTTGGCGAGCTTGATGTTCAGCAGATCCGCCGCCCCGCGGTCGATGATCTCGCGGGCGTCCTCGGGGGTCCACAGGGATTCGTCGGCCATGATCGGCGTGGAGACGGCCGCCGTCACGCGGGCCAGGGCGTCGAGGTCGCGGGCGGGCACGGGCTGCTCGACGAGGTCGACGGGCAGGCCGTCGCGCTCCATCGCCGTGATGATCGCGATCGCCTGCGCGGCATCCCAGCCCTGATTGGCGTCCAGCCGCAGGCGGGCCTCCGGGACCGCCTCGAGCACGGCGTCCAGGCGTCGACGGTCCTCGGCGGCGTCGCGCCCCAGCTTGATCTTGAGGATCCCGGCTCCGCCGTCGGCGGCCTCCCGGGCCCGTCGCGCCATCGTCTCCGGGTCCTCGAGCGAGACGGTCATGTCGTCGACGATGCTCGACCGCGCCGCGAGGTCGCCGCCCAGCAGCTCGACCAGCGGACGTCCGGCCGACCGCGCCCAGGCGTCGTGGAGGGCGACGTCGACGGCGGCCTTCGCGCTCGTCGCGCGCGGCAGGGCGGCCCCGATCGCCTCGGACAGCTCCGCGATCGCGCCGCGAGACCCGACGAGGGCCGCGCGCAGCGGCCCGTCGATCGCCTCCATGATCGACCAGGCGTCCTCGCCCGTGACCGCGCGGGTCTCGGCCGCCGACCCCTGACCGCGGGTGCCGTCGGCGAGCTCGACCTCGGCGACCACGTACTCGACCGCCTCGGTGCGCCGCTGGGCGGTCACGAACGGTCGCCGCAGGGGGCAGCGGTGCGCGTGGAAGGCGAGGGAGCGGATCTCGAGGTCCATGACCCCAGCATCCCCCATCGGGCGCGCGCACGGGAGAGAGCGTGGACAGGTGGGACGAGTGGAGGAAGGGCGACGGGCTAGGACGTGGACCGACGGGGCATGGGGCGGCCGTCGGCCGGTGCGGCGGCCCGTTCGGCGCCCACCGACCGTTCAGTCGATTCCCCGGGAACTCCCGGAATCGCGGGCCTACGGTGCGCGCCATGGCGTCGATCCGGCGCCGCGTCCCTGATAGCCCGACCCCAGGAGGACCGTATGAATCTCGGCGACAAGCTCGGCAACAAGGCCCAGGAGCTCTCCGGCAAGGCGAAGGAGGCCGCGGGCGACGCCACCGACAACCCCAAGCTGCAGGCCGAGGGCGCTGGCGACCAGGCGGAGGCCGGCGCCAAGCAGGCCGGCGAGCACGTCAAGGACGCCGTGGGCGACCTCAAGGACGGCTTCAGCAAGTGACGCGCTGATCCCCGGCGATCCTGGATCGTCGGCCCGTGCCCGTGCCCGTGCCCGTGCCCGTGCCCGTGCTCTGCGGCCGATGATCCTCCGGCGTGCCCGTCCCGCTCAGCGGGGCGGGCACGCCGTGCTTTCCCGTCCATCCGGTCCGTTCCCGCCGGCTCGGCCTGCCCGTGCGGCGACCGACGTGGAAGGATGCAGCCATGACCTCTGCGAGCACCCCGGCCCTCAGCGAGGCGGCATCCGGCGAGACCGCTCCCGGCGTCCCCGCCGTGCCCTCCGACCTCGCCCCCGAGCGGCCGCCGCGCGCCTCGGAGGAGGCCGCCCGCTCCCTGCGCGGGAAGGGCCGGGTCTTCCGCGCCCTCATGCGTCTGCCCGATCCGGCCCTCGACGCTGTCGTGCGTCGCACGCAACGCCCGTCGAGGCCGTCGGCCCGGGTGGTCGACCCCGCGCTCGTCGCCCGCGACCGCATCGGCGCGGTCGATCGCACGATGCCGGGCGTTCCCGTGACCTGGATCGACCGCCCTCGCGCCGCTCGTGCCGCGGTGATCCAGGTGCATGGCGGCGGTTTCCTCTCGGGCGAGTCGCCCGCGCACTGGCGCTGGCTCGAGGAGCTGCGGCGCCGGGCCGGTGTCGCGGCCGCGATGGTCCACTACCGGATGCCGCCGCGCTCCCCGTACCCGGCGGCCGTCGACGACGTGGTGGCGGTGATCCGGGAGCTCGCGGAGCGCGCCGAGGTGCGCGACGGGCACTGGGTGCTCTCGGGCGACAGCGCCGGAGGCGGCGTGGTGCTCGCGGCCCTGCAGCGCCTGCGCGCCGAGCATGGGCCGATGCCGGCCGGGGTGCTGCTGACGGCGCCGTGGACGGACCTCACGCTCTCGGATCCGCAGGTCACGGAGGCCGCGGAGCGTGATGAGCTACTGGACATCGCGGGCATCCGGCGTGCCGCGGCGCGATATGCCGGCGGCTACGCCCTGGACGATCCCCGCATCAGCCCCCGCTTCGGCACGGTCGAGGGCCTCCCGCCGACGCTGATCGTCACCGGCTCGGACGACATGCTCGCGGGCGATGCCCGTGCGCTCGCGGCCGATCTGCGCGCGGCCGCCGTGCCCGTGGTCCTCGTCGATCAGGACGGCGGCCAGCACGACTACCCGATCATGACGGAGGACCCCGCGGCGCAGTGGGCGCTGCGGCGCCAGGTCGTGTTCGTCCGCGAGGCCTGCGGCATGCGGGACTGAGTCCGCGTTCGGGCGCAGCGGCGCCCGCCATCGCAGCCGCCCGACCGGAGTCCCGGCTGAGTCCGCTCACCGCCCGTCGGGTGCGTCAGCGATGCGCGCCCGTCACAGCAGGCGCTGCATGATCACCAGGTCCAGCCAGCGGTCGAACTTCCGCCCGGCCTGGGGGATGCGGCCCGTCTCGGTGAAGCCGAAGCTTTCGTGCAGGGCGATCGAGGCGGTGTTGGACGCCTCGATCATGCCGATCAGCGAGTGCGCGCCCTGACTGGCCGCGAGCGGCACGAGGGCCTCGAGCAGTGCCCGGCCGAGCCCGCGGCCCTGGGCGTCGGCGGTCAGGTACACCGAGTCCTCGGCGGTCCACCGATAGCCGTCGTAGGGGCGCAGAGGAGCGTGACTCGCGAAGCCCACGACGCGGCCCGGCGGCGCGGTTGCGGGCTCGGGATGGTCAGCAGTTCGATCGGCGGAGTCGATGCCAGGGGAGTCCAGGTCGGGGTCAGCGCCGTCATCGAGCAGCTCGGCCACGAGCATCGACCCGAGCTCGACGTGCTCGGCGGCCCAGGCCCGCGCCGCGTCCTCGGACGGAACCGTGTCGATCCACAGGGCCGTCGAGGTGCGGATCGCGTCGTTGCGGATCGCGATCACGGCATCGGCATCCTCGGGGCGGGCGGAGCGGATGCGGGTACCGGGAGCCGAGAGCTGGGACGGCGATAGGGGAACGCTGCTCATGAGGCGAGGGTAGGGCTGGTGCACCTGTCGGAGCATCGGCGTCCGCCGCGATCCCGGGCGGACGGGAGCTCCACCATCCGCTGCAACGTGGGCATCTCGTGGCCCGACCCGGTCCGCGCTGGCGGCATCGGGACTCATCTGACGAGCCGCACTCGCCCGCCCGTCTACCCTGGGCACGTGACGCGCCCTCGCCCTGCCCCGCTCCTGCGCGCCCTCGTGCCGACCCGCGAGGTCCGCATGCGATGAGCGATCGCCTGCCCCGCGACGTCTCGGTGCCCGTGGACGGGGACGTCGACGGCCTCGACCAGCTGCGGGCCGCGCTCGACGCCGTCGCCCCGCCGCACGCCGTCCGCTACGTCCTCCAGCGCCTCGCGCTCACCGAGGCCGGACGCCCCGCGGGCGCGCACGAGGTCATCCACGCCCTGCTGGACTGCGAGGGCAACATGGTCGTGATGCCGCTGGCCGATGCGCTCGAGGCGGCACCCGAGGCGCAGGGCGAGGTCACCGCCGCCCGCGAGCGCATCGACGCCTGGCTGGACGAGCACGACGCCGCCGGGCGCAATGCGACCGAGGTGGTCCTGGATGCCGACGGCGCCGGCGAGGTGCGCATCGCCTTCGGCCTCGAGGTCTCTCCCGCCGAGGCGACGGCCGTCCCCGCGCATCCCGCCGTCCACGACGGCGCCTACCACGCCACGCACCTGTCCCCGGACCTGGATGCTCTCCGCGATCGTCTGCTCGAGGAGAGGCTCGGGAGGCGTCGGCGGCTGTGGCGGCGCCTGCGCACCGCGATCACGCGACGCGACTGACCCGCAGCGACGGGCGCCCGTGAACCCGCACAGGGCGGCCGAGACTCGCACGGCACCGCCTCACTCGCCCGGGCGCCCGTCGTGAACCCGCAGAGGGCGGGCGCCCCTGCACCGGTGCTCAACCGGCGCTCACCCGATGCGGGTCAGCTCGGGCAGGGCACCACGGTGGTCATGTCGAACTGCATCGCCCCGCCCTCCTCGGCCGCGATGTCGGTGCGGCTCACGTCCGGCTTGTCGATGATCCGGTGCCGGGTCTCCGACTGGGCCGAGGCGGCGGCCTCGTCGTCCGAGATCGCCGGGACCACGAGGCCCCCGGCGTCGGTGGTCGCGCAGATGTCGTTGCCCGCCAGGAGGATCTGGAAGTCGCCGCGGTCGATCGGGGTGTCATCCGAGACCCCGGGGACCACCGCCGCCGAGACGCGCTGGGCGAAGATCCCGATGTCGCCCGTGCGGGTGTTCAGGACGGTGTAGGCGATCGTGCCGCCGAGCTCCACGAGCCGCAGGTCCTCGCGCTCGGTCAGGTACCAGTGGACCACCGCGCGAGGGCGCCCCACCACGCGGTAGTCCGGTGCGAACTCGGTGCCGTAGAGCTGTCGATTCCCCTCATCCCAGCCCGTGTTCATCGCCTCGGCCCAGGCGTCGGTGGGCGACGCGTCGACGATCGTCTTCCGGTCCGCCGCGTCATCGGTCTCGCGGAGCGCATCGGGCTGCATGTACGCGGTCGTGACGTAGTCCGCGAGGGCCTGGCGCGCGGCGCGGATCCGGGCGTCATCGACCCCGGCCGCGGCCCATGCGGCCTTGTCGATGCCCTCCTCGTCGACGGGGATCGCCATCATGCTCGGCGCGTCGACCACCTCCCAGCGGCCCCGGTCGAGGTCGGCGAGGGGATCGCGCAGCGAGGACAGCGCCGTCGGCGTGGGGCTCGGGTCGGCATCGCCGCCGCCGTCGCAGGCGGAGAGCGGCACCAGGGCCAGGACGGCGAGGAGCGCGGCGGCGCGACGGCGGACCGGGACGCTCCGGCGGCGGGGGCGGGGCCGACTCATCGGATCACCGCGTCCAGGCGACGGCCGGGTCGGAGCGCCCGGTCTGGTCCTCGAGGTCGTGCTCGACCTGCTCGGTGCGGGCGCGGGCCCGGGCGACGATCTCTCCGGCGTGGTCGACCTCGGGCTCCGGGGCCTTCTCGGGGACGGCGGCGGCCCACACGACGATGCCGATCGAGGCGAGCACCATCACGGCGGCGAAGATGCCGATGAGGGCGAAATCGGGGAGCCCCAGGCTCCACAGGGCATCATCCGCGAGCATCGTTCCCCCTCTCGTCGTCGAGCGCAGTCTACGGGGAGGGTGCGCGCGGGCACAGGGGCGGCTGGCACAGGGGCGGCGGGCACAGGGGCGGATCGGCGATGGCGCTCGGCCAGGGGAGGCCTCCCGTTATGCTGGCGGCATTATGGCCGATGTCATCGTGGGGCGCTTCGCGCTGATCGACCTGATCGCCAAGGGCGGCTCAGGGTCGGTCTGGCGCGCCTGGGACTCCAAGACCCAGCGGGTGTGCGCCGCCAAGGTGCTGCGCCAGCGCGACTCCGCCGACCTCATGCGCTTCGTGCGCGAGAAGGGCGTGAGCTTCGACCACCCGCATCTGCTGACCCCCTACGGCTGGGGCGCCGAGGACGAGCACGTGGTCATCGCGATGCCGCTGGTCTCCGGCGGCACCCTCGAGTCGATCGTCCGCTCCCGCGGGCCGCTCGCCGAGCCCGCCGTCGTCGTGATCCTCGACCAGCTCCTCGACGGCCTCGCGATGGTCCACTCCCAGGGCTGGATCCACCGCGACGTCAAGCCCGCGAACCTGATGTTCGAGGTCACCGGGCAGGGATGGCCGCGCTCGCGCCTGGCGGACTTCGGGATCGCCGTGCACGAGGCCGATGTGCGCTTCACGCATGTCGGCATGGTCAACGGCACCCCCGGATACATGGCGCCCGAGCTGTTCGACCTCGCCGAGCCCGCGCCCTCGCACGACGTCTACGCCGCCGGGGTCGTCGCCCTGATGGCGCTCAACGGCCCGATCAAGCTGCACGACGGCGCCTTCCGCCCCGAGGAGCTCGACCGCTACCTGCGCAACGTCTCGCCCAAGCTCGCGGCCGTGCTGCGCCGCATGCTCGCGGCCCGACCGCAGGAGCGCTTCGCGGATGCGCCCTCAGCGCGCGCCGCCCTGCCGCGCGTGCCCGCGGGCTACCCGCTCACCTTCGCCGACGGCAAGCCGCTGGTCATCACCGATACCCTTCCGCCGCTGCCCCCGGACGCCCCCGGGGCCGCCCGCCCGCAGCGTCCCGCCGCGGCCGCGCCGATGGAGCAGATCCGCCAGGGCCAGGTGGCCCGCGGCTACGCGCCCGGCGCCCAGACGCCCGGTGCCCAGGTGATGAGCGGTCAGGCGAGCGGTGCCCAGGGGCCCGGTGCCCAGGCACCGGGTATGCCGACTCCGGGAGCTCAGGCCATGACGCCCCGAGGGCACAGCGCCCAGGGGCCCGGTGCCCCGGCGTCGGGGGCGCAGGGCCCCGGGCGTCCCGCCGGGCAGCAGCCGTCGATCCCGCCGCGCGGCGGCTCCGGGGTCGGGACTTCGCCCTACGGCTCGGCCCCGTCGGCGAGCCCGCAGACGGGCCAGCGTCCCGGCGGCCCGGCCGCGCAGGGCGTCGCCGGTGTCGCGCAGGGCTTCCGCGGACAGGGAGCGCCCGGGCAGGGGAGCTTCTCCCAGCAGTACGCGGCCGGCGGCACCACCCCGCAGGGCGTCCGACCCCGCGCGGTCCCGACGGGTCAGCAGCACGCGACGGGGCAGCAGGCCCCCGGGACGGGTTCCCGCGCCGCCGGGCCGTCATCCTCCCGACGCCCGACGATCATCGCGGTGCTCGCCGGCCTCGGCGCCGCGATCGTGGTCGGCGGCATCATCGCGGCGATCCTCCTCAGCGTGTTCTCGGACGGCGGGAGCGACGGCGCCGACCCGACGCCGTCGTCCACGGTCTCCACGGACCTGAGCTTCGCGACCGTCGAGGACGGGCAGGAGTGCTCGATGGCCGAGCTCGGCGTCATCGGGACCACGAAGGACGGCGCGTACCTGTCCTGCGCCCGCCAGGCCGACGGCTCCTACGTCTACAGCTGAGCCCGCAGAGTCCGACCCCTCGGTGATGGCCGAGCCTGTCCGCTGACGCCCCGGTGCCCCTCGCCCGCGTGCGTGGGTGAGGGGCACCGCGCAGCCGTTCAGTAGTTGCGCGGGGCGTCCGATACCGCCAGGTCGATCGCCTGGATCAGACCGGCGCGGCGCGGGTCGATGATCATGTCGATCCGCAGCGCCGGATGCTCCGCCGAGGCCCCGTCGACGCGCCACTGCAGATGCGCGGGCGAGACGGCGAGGGCATCGCCCGCCGTGAGGTCCCCGAGAGCGTCGAGCCCCAGGCCCGCGGCCTCCACGGCGGCGTCGCGGCGACGCACCCGCTCGGCGCGCGGGACGTCCAGGTCCATGTTGTCGGCGAACCAGGCATCGGCCACCGCATCATCGGCCTCGCGGATCCAGGCGAGGGCCGCCTCGGCGGCCTCCAGGGCGCGCGGCGCGGGCGCGGGCCGACGGGCTGCGAGCAGGTCCGTCTCCGCGGCGAGGATCTGCAGGGCCTGCATCGCGAGCACGGAGGCCGGGGCGTACTTCGCGTTGGCCAGCGCCACGATGCCCACGCCGGAGTCGCGATGCCAGCACATGAACGAGCCGTAGCCGGGGTAACCGCCGCCGTGGGAGATGACGTCGCCGATACCGGGGAGGCGCTCGACGAACAGGCCGTAGCCGTAGCCGCGGATCGAGCCGAAGCCGGGGGAGGCGCCGTCCTCGCCCGCGGGGAGCTCGGCGCCGATCTGGACGCGATGCAGCTGCTGCATCTCGCGGCGGCTCGCGCTCGACAGCAGGTCCTCGTGCGCGGAAGCGGCCGGGGTGCCGACGGGAGCATCGGCCGCGGCGAGGAAGCGGGTCCAGCGGGCGATGTCCGCGCAGGTGGAGAACAGTCCGGCCATCGCCCCGTAGACGCCGGGGCCGCTGAACGGGACGGGCTCGAAGCGGGTGCGGTCGTCGCGGTCGGCGTTCCGATGCCCGATCGCCAGGCGCTCGCGGTCGGTCTCCTCGACGGAGAAGACGGTGTCGGCCATGCCCAGCGGCCGCAACCAGTGCTCGGTGATGTCCTGCATGAACGAGGTGCCGGAGACCTCGTCCACCACACGGCCCAGCATGGCGTAGCCCGTGTTGGAGTACTCGAAGCCGGTGCCGGGCCGGGAGTTGTGGCCGAGGCCTCCCCGGAGCATCGCGGCGAAGTCCTCGCGGGTCATCGCCTCCTGGCGGTCGCCCCACGGGTTGTCGGTCACCAGACCGGCGCTCATCGTCAGCAGGTCGCGGAGCGTGATCGGGATGCCCGCGGCGTCGCCGTCCAGGAGGTCCGCGGCCTCGGGGACATGCTCCTCGATGCGGTCGTCCAGGCGCAGGCGGCCCTCATCGCGCAGGCGCAGGAGCGACGCGGCCGTGAACGACTTGGTCATCGATGCGATGCGGGAGATCGAGTCGACGGACACGGGGCGCGAGCCCGGGGCGGGGGAGCCGTCGCGCAGCTCCTGGTCGCCGGCGGCTCCTGCGGCCAGGACGTCCTGCTCATGGGCGTGGCCGCCGACGATCGCCCACGCGATGCCCGCCGTCCGGTTCTCGGTGACGGCGCCCTCGAAGAGCTCCTCGATCCGCGCGAGGACATCGGCGGGGATCGCCCCGCCGGACTGCGCGGCGGTGGGTGCGGGCGTGGGGGACTGCGGGGCGGCGTCGTGAGCTGGCATGGCGTCCACTGTAGGACGGGGGTGGGACGGACGAAGACGGGCGCCGTCAGGCAGGCGCCGAGCGAGCCGGGCCTGCGCGAGCGGTTGTGCCCTCAGGAGCCGGGCGCGTCGGGAGCTGCGGGATCGGTGGCGCTGCTCAGGAGCCGGGTGCGTCGGGAGCCGCGGGGTCGGCCGCGCCGTAGAAGCGCGCGAGGACGCGGGCCACGTCCATGCCCAGCGCGTCCACGAGCAGCGCGGCGTCGGCGCGGGAGGGGTCGAAGCGCGGAGCCTCGGGGGCGTCGTGAGCGCCAGGTGCGCTTGACGCATCAGGGGCCTCGGACGTGTCAGGGGTGTCGGAGGCGTCTGCCGGAGCGGAGGGCTCATCGTCTCCCGGCGCCGCGGCCTCGCGATCCGACACCATCGGCTCGGCGCTGGGCTCCGTGCCAGCCGCTGCGCCCCCGCGCTCCGCGGCCGCCCCCGCGCCGCTGCGATCTGCGGCCGCCCCCGCGCCGGCTCGTTCTGCGACTGCCCCCGCGCTGCTGCGCTCCGCGCCTGCTCTCGCCCCGCCGCGAGGGATCGGCGCCGCGAGGTCCTCGAGGGTCACCCCGCGCAGGGTCAGCAGGACGGTCGGATCGGCGTCGACCGCCTCCACCAGGACGTAGGCGAGGGCGGCCACGTGCACGCACGGTCCCGGCCAGTCATGGCACGAGCAGTCGTGCGACAGCTCCTCGATGCCGCGCGGCAGCAGGGAGATCTCCTCGGCCTCGAGCTCGGCGGCGACATCGGCGGGGAACTGCCCCGCCACCAGCAGCGCCGGCAGCTCCGGATGGGCGTGGGCGATCCGCAGCAGCACCTCACGGTCCCCGGGCAGGATCGGCCGCACGTCGAGCCGGGCGAGAACGCCGTTGCCGGTCATCTCGTCGCGCACCTCGGCGCGGGCCGCCCCGGGGGCGATGTCGATCCACTGCACGTGGCCGGCCCGTGCGGCGCGCTTGCCGGAGGTCGCGCGCGACGGCGGCATCTGCGCCTCGAGCAGCTCGCGCAGGGACACGGCCAGCGGGCTCGTGCCCACCTGACCGCGTCGGGAGCGCAGGGGGACGTTCATCGTCGGCCTCCTCGCCCGTCAGCCCCGCCGCCCTGTTCGGTCCGACCGTTCTGCGTGGTGTCGCCGTCGTATGCAGAACCGCTGCCCGCGGCCCCTGGCCCCCGCTCGTCAGGTGCGGCGTCGACCTCGCCCGCATCGAGCGACAGCAGCGCCGCGAGCTCGTCATCGCCCAGCGTCGCGATCCACCCCTCGCCCGACCCCACGGCGAGATCCGCGAGCTGCGCCTTGTCGGCCAGGACCCGGTCGATCCGCTCCTCGACCGTGCCCGCGGAGACCAGCTTGCGCACCTGCACGTCCTTGCGCTGGCCGATGCGGAAGGCCCGGTCGGTCGCCTGATTCTCGACCGCCGGGTTCCACCAGCGGTCGATGTGGACCACGTGATTGGCGGCCGTGAGCGTGAGGCCGGTGCCGCCGGCGCGCAGGGACAGCAGCATCGCCCCGGGCTCATCGGTGCGCTCCTGGAAACGGGCGACCATCGTGTCGCGGTCCGCCTTGGCGACGCCGCCGTGCAGGAACGGGATCTCGATGCCGAACTTCTCGCTCCAGTACGGCGCGACCATGTGCCCGAACGTCGTGAACTGGGTGAACAGCAGCACCTTCTCGCCCTCGGCGAAGGCCGCCTCCAGCAGGTCGTCCACCAGCTCGAGCTTGCCG
Source organism: Brachybacterium nesterenkovii (assembly GCF_900163655.1). Taxonomy (GTDB): domain Bacteria; phylum Actinomycetota; class Actinomycetes; order Actinomycetales; family Dermabacteraceae; genus Brachybacterium; species Brachybacterium nesterenkovii. The sequence continues at coordinate 5,631 of NZ_FWFG01000014.1, read as the reverse complement.
GAGCGGTGGGCGCCGTCGCGCAGCAGGCCCGATCCGTCGCCCAGGAAGTGCGCCGGGTGGTTGCACACCTGCTTGAGCTTGGTGAGCGTCGAGACGACCACGGCGCGGCGCCGATCGGGCCCGGCCTCATCGATCTCGGCCATCATCTCCGCCACGAGCGCCTCGTACAGGCCCGCCTGCTCGGGCGTGAGGTTCACGCTCTGGGTGATCTCCGTCTTCTCCGGGAGGTCGCGGATGATCGTCCGATCCGTCTTCACGCGCCGCAGCAGGAACGGCCCGGTCAGACGCGCCAGACGCGAGGCCGCCGCGGGATCGCCGTCGGTCTCGATGGGCGTGGCGATGCGCTCCTGGAACCGGGCCAGCGGCCCCAGCAGTCCGGGGTTGGCGACCTCCATGAGCGAGTGCAGGTCCGCCAGTCGGTTCTCGACGGGCGTGCCCGTCAGCACCAGGCGCCTCCCCTCGGGGAGGGAGCGGGCCGCATGGGAGACGGCGGTCTGCGGGTTCTTCACGTGCTGGGCCTCGTCCAGGACCACCCGATGCCACGGCACCCGCTGCAGCAACGGCAGATCGCGGGCCATGAGCGCATACGTGGTGAGCACGAGGTCCATCTCGCGAGCGCCTTCGACGAAGGAGGCGTCGCGCACCCGCGCCCCGCCGTGGTGGACGTGCACCGCGAGCTCGGGCGCGAACGTCGCCGCCTCCCGCTGCCAGGAGCCGACCACCGACATGGGGCACACCAGCAGCGTCGGACCCACGGTCTCCCCGCGCTCGGCGGCGACCTCCCGCTCCCGGCACAGCAGCGCCAGGACCTGCATCGTCTTGCCCAGGCCCATGTCGTCGGCGAGGATCCCGCCCAGCTCGTGGGAGTCGAGGAACCACATCCAGTCCAGGCCCCGCCGCTGGTAGGGCCGCAGCTCGGCCCGCAGCGTGGCCGGGGCGGGCAGCTCGGGCGCCTGCGCATGGGCGTCGAGCAGGCGCGCCATCTCCCCGCCCACGTCCAGTGCGTCCACGTCCGTGCCCTCGGCGGCCTCGCCGCCCAGCAGGGCGAACCATTCGCGCAGAGTCAGGTCGCCCTGGGCCGCGGTGGCCGGCGCCGGAGCGGGCACGGGCTCGGTGCCGGGTGCACCCGGGCCGACGTCCCCGTGCGGCCCGCCGTCGCCGCCGGTCCTGGCATCGTCGCCGCCTGTCCCGACATCCCTCCGCGGCTCGGCATACCCGCGCGGCTCGACGTCCTCGCGTATCCCGGCACCACCGTGCGGCCCGCCGTCACCGCGCGGGACGGCGGCGGAGGGGCCGGACATCCCGCGCAACGCGGGCGACCCCGACGGGCTCGCCGCTCCCGCGCCGCTCACGGCCGCTCCGCTTCCCGTGCCGCTGCTCGCCGGCGTCGCCCTGTGCCCGGGATCGTCCTCCCCGCCGTCGCGCACCCGTCGCCGCGCCTTCGCGCTGAAGGCGTCGAGGAAGCGCTCGGCCGCGCGCATCGTCGTCGAGTCCAGGCGCACCCACTGCCCGCGCAGGCGCACCAGCTCGGTCTGGGCGTCGCGGATCTCCTGGATCTCGTCCTCGGTCAGCTCGGTCTCGCCGACCGCCACGCGCCAGCGGAACGAGGCCATGGCCTGCAGCCCCACCCCGGGACCGGTCTTCTCCGGAGGGGCATCGGCGACCTCGGCGCGGACGCTCGCGCGCACCTTCGTCCACTGCCGCGGCAGCATCACGACCACGCCCGCATCCTCGAGCAGCTGCGCGTCGCGCGCCAGGAACGTCGAGGCCTCCGCCGTGGTCAGCAGCCAGTCGACACCGGTGTCGTCCCAGGCGGCGGTGCGGACCACGGGGGAGATGCGCAGGATCTCCCCGGCGGCCTCCACCGCGCCCGCGGCGGTGAGATCCCCGACGGCCCGCAGATCCGCCACCGGGTGCACCGTGCCGTCCGCTTCCCGCAGGCAGGTCTGCAGCGGCCAGGCCGTGCCGACGGGCGGCTCGTGCAGACGCACCACGAGCTCCAGATCCGTCGACGCCAGCTGCACCGTGGCGCGCGCCGACGTCGCGAAGGCGTCGAACGCGGTGGAGACGCGACGGGCCACGGGGATGTCGGCGTCGACAGGAGCGGCGCTCGAGGACAGGGCCGCGAGCAGGCCGAGCGGGTCCTGGGGCTCGGGGACTCCGGCTGCCGCAGGCGCCTGCGACACGCTGTCGACCGCGGGCGCGGTGGACGCGCCGGACGTGGGCGCCGTGGATGTCTCGACTGCGGGCTGCTTGGATGCGCCGGCCGCGAGCGCCCCGGACGTGGTGGGCGCCAGCACCTCATCGAGCACCTGACGCGCCCGGGCATCGACGAGGGCCCCGAGCAGCGGATCCTCGAGCCGCGCACCGTCGACTCCGATCGGCGCCCACCGGGCCCGCATCCGCCCGAAGCGCTCCTCGAGGACGGGCAGCACATGCCGTGCCTCGACCAGCACGCGGGCAGCCTCGTCCGCGGGGAGGGCCGCGAGGAGATCGGGCATCGCGATCAGAGCATCGGTCAGTCGTGCCGACGACCCGGCCTCGAGCAGCGGGGCCAGACGCTCCAGAAGGGGAGGGGCATCGGCGGCCGAGGCGCGGTCGAGGTGGTCGTGCACCGCCGTGACCAGCGCGGTCAGCTCACGCGGCGCGAGCGCGCGGGCGGGCACGCGCCGGTCGCCGCCCGCAGCACCCCCGGACGCCAGGCGCACGCGATGCCGCAGACGGCCGCCCAGTGGCGCGAGTGCCGTCTGCAGCGGCTCGGGCGCGCCCGCGGCGAGCGGGGCCAGATCCTCCAGCGCGCGCGACCGCCCCGGACCGGTCTGCTCGCGCGCCCACAGCGCCGGGCCGAGATCGGCGTCGACGACCAGGTGGAGGCGGCGTGCGGGCATGGGACCCAGGGTAGGCGCGGGGCCCGACGGACGAGCACCTCGGTGGAGGAGAGCGACCTGTGGAGGAAGCGCGGCGCCCCGTTAGCGTGGAGGCATGCCGGTCCGATCGCAGCCCGCAGCCGTCCCCGATCCCGCCACCCCGACTCCCGCCACCTCACGGCCAGTCGCCTCCGATCCGTCGGCCCCGGCCCTTGCCGCCCCGAGGCCCGCCGCCTCTGAACCCGCCACTCCCGCCGTCGTCGTCACCGACCCCGCGCGCCCAGATGCCCCGAACGAGGACTCCGCCCGCCTCGCCCCGGGCATCGCCGTCCTCGCCGACGGCGCCGGTGTCGGTCCCGCCTGGCGCGCCGGCTGCTCGCACTCAGTCGCCTGGTACTCCCACGCCCTCACCGACGCCCTGGCCGCAGCCCTCGCCGACCCCGAGCTCACGATGCGCGACGCCCTCGCCCAGGCGATCACCGAGGTCGCGTCCCTGCACGCGGACACCTGCGACCTCGAGCGCGGCGGCCCGTCCGCCACTGTCGTCGCCGTCCGCGAGCGCGACGGCATGCTGGAGCACCTGGTGCTGTGCGACTCATCCCTCCTGCTGCTCCACCGCGACGGGAGCGTCCGCCGGATCACCGACCTGCGGGTCGACGAGGTCACCGCGCGCGAGCGGACGCCCGCTGCCGTCGAGGCCCAGCGCAACGCCCCCGGCGGATTCTGGCTCGCGCGCCACGAGCCCGAGGCCGCCGAGCAGGCCCTCATCGGCGCGACGCCCCTCGTCGATCTCGATGCCGCGATCCTCGTCTCCGACGGGGTGACGCGCGCAGTGGACTTGCTGGACCTGGGGGACGACGCCGACCTCGCGCGGCGGTGCCGCACGGCAGGGGGTGCGCAGGCGCTGATCGCGGAGATCCGCACCGCGGAGGACCGCCTGGTCGAGTGCGGCGCAGGTCCCCGCAAGCCGCATGACGACGCCACGATCGCCATCCACCCGGTCGGTCGCTCCGCGCCCCGAGAGTGACCTTGCGCGCATACCCCGGTGGGGCATTCCGGGCGTCTCCCCAGGTCGCGGACACCCGCCCCCGCGAGGTTTGGTGAAATCTTGACCTTCTCGGCCCTCGCCTGCGTTTACAGCGCTCGAACCGGGGTCCTAGACTCACAGGACTCGAGACATCACCGCATCCGGAGATGCTCGAGGCGCAGCACCGATTGACAACCCCATAAGCTCCGCCTTCCCAGACCCCCCTCGGGGAAGGCGGTGGATGAGCCGCCGATCCGGTTCCCCCACCATTGCGGTGGCTCGTCCCGCCTGTTCGCCCGCACCCACCCCCTGACGGACGACAGGTCGTCGAGCGGCCCGTGAGCCCCCCGTATGACGGGAGAGAGCTCCGGGCCGCTCGCTCGTCTGCGGGGTCTCGGGGCGGGCCGTGTCGAGTGGTGGCGCTATGGCGGGGCTGCGACGATATCGTCGCAGCCCCCGCCATAGTGCCCGTGCTCGACAGGCCCCGTGGGCAGGCCACCGCGGATGGGCCCCTCGTACCCGGTCCTGGGCGTCGAATCACCTGTACCGAGCCCGCCGTACGGAAGCCGGGACGTGCAATTGTCCACGCCTCATCCCGGTTCGCCGTTGCCGATCTCCTCAGCCGATGATCGCCACGTCGCTGCCCGGGTCCAGGCGGTACCCGGCGCCGCGCACGGTCGAGATGAGGCGGCGGTAGCGGCCCAGCTTCGTGCGCACCCGGCGGATGTGGACGTCCACCGTGCGCTCGCCGGTGTCGCCCTCGGCGTCGGCCCACACCGTCGCCATGAGATCGTCGCGGGACACGATGCTCCGCGCCCGCCCGGCCAGGTGCGCCAGCAGCTCGAACTCCTTGTAGGTGAGCTCGATGTCGGTGCCGTCGAGGCGCACGCGGCGCCCGTACAGGTCGATGACCAGGGCAGTCGTCGGGCCGGGCGCGGCCGAGGGGCTCACCGCGGTGGCCGCTAGGGCACGACGGCGGGCGATCTCCACGTCGCGACGCGCGGGGGAGGACGGGGAGACGACGCCGGGGCGGCGGGTGCTCGCCGGTGCCGCCGGGGCGGTCGCGGTCGCCGCGGGGCCGAGCGTCCGCGAGGAGCGGGGCCCCGCGGCGGTGAACGGGTGGGGCGAGGAGACGTCGACGCTGGCCCGCGCCCGGCGCCCCGCGGTCAGGCGCTGGGCCTGCTGGCGCAGGGCATCGGCGAGGCGGGCGGACTCGACGTCGGGCGTGCCCGCGGGCAGGTCGATCGTGAGGGTGACGGGACGGTCCAGGGCGATGGTCATGATGCTGGTCTCCAGGGGGCACGAGCGCACGGCACTCAGCGGCTGAGGGGGCTCCCGGGATCCCGAGCCTGCGTCGTGACGATCCTGCGGCGGATCGGCGGTCGCGGCGTGGGGCTGTGCTCCCGGCGGCACCTGGAGCCCGCGCCTCTCGGCCGGCTCCTGTCAGCCGACCCCGTGGCTCTCGCCGTGGATTCTCGAGCTCAGAGGCTCGGCTGACGCTGCAGCATGCGCATCATCTGCATGTGCATCATCGACATCCGCATCGAGGGCATCGCGCCCGCGGGCAGCACGGCGGAGGCCACCGGGGAGGCGGCCTCGACACGGTGTGCGGCGGAGGTCATGCCACGAGAGTGCCCGACCGTCTCGCCTGCGGCAAGGACGCGTTCACATCGTGGGCATCGTGAACGGGGATGAACCGGCGGGCGGGGGAGAGATGAGCGGGCGGTGGGCGCGCGG
>NZ_FWFG01000043.1 GCF_900163655.1 Brachybacterium nesterenkovii | reverse complement strand
CTGCCGGACGCCGTCACGGTTATGGATCCCTTCCACGTCATCCGGTTGGCCGGGGACGCTCTCGATGAGTGCCGCCGCCGAGCCCAGCAGGAACTGCACGGACACCGCGAACGCAAGGGCGACCCGCTCTACACCGCGCGGCAGACCCTGCACACCGGGGCTGACCTGCTCACCGACCGCCAGCACGAGCGCCTTGACAAGCTCTTCGCTGGGGACCGGCACGTGCACGTCGAGTGCACCTGGGGGATCTACCAGCGCATGATCTCCGCCTACCGTCACCCCGACCGGGCAGCCGGCCGCGTCGAGATGAGCTCCGTGATCGACGCCCTCGCCGACAGCGCGCCTGAGGCGTTGGTAGAACTGCGCAACCTCGGCCGCACCCTGACCAGACGCGCCTGCGACGTCCTGGCCTCCTTCGACCGGCCGCGCACGAGCAACGGACCTACCGAAGCCGTGAACGGTCGCCTCGAGCACCTGCGTGGCCTGGCCCTCGGCTTCCGCAACCCCACCAACTACATCGCCCGCGCACTCCTCGAAGCCGACGGATTCAGACCACACCTACACCCCGAATTGTGAAGAGCCGCTTGAGGTCTCGGAACCTGATCCGCTGCTCGGTCATCACCACACATCTCCGTCCCATCTGTCGCAATGGCTTCCATGCGCCCACCGGCCACCTGTCCCAGAACCGGGTCTTGGACTTCTTGGGACGGGGGCGATGGGCGCTTCCACGTCGCGCTGGGCCGGAGCGAGAGCGATAACCAGGTGTGCAGATCCCCCCGCTACCCACTGCCGGACATGCGCACATCACGCAGTCGGGATCAGCAGGACTCGAAGCGATACTCCTCGACGCCCTGGGCGACAAGACCGCGGTCCCGAAGGATCATCAGCGGCGCGCGGTCGGGGAGGGCACAGGCATCGGCAAAGGTCATCCCGGCGTCCTCGAGACTGTCCGGATACTCGATCTGCAGGACGTGGGGCCCGTACACGCTCGTGTACGCGGCACATTCGTCATGGACGGCGCATTCCTCGGCGACGGCGAAGTCGAAGCCGAGATCCTCGTGCGCCGCCGTCGTGGTCTCGGCGGCGTTCTTCTGGGCGATCGCGAGCCCGGACTTGTGCGCGATCTCCACGTAGGCGGAGGCAAGGGCCATCGCGCCGTTCACGTCGATCTGGTCGAATCGGTCGAAGGTGTCGAGATTGTCGATCTCGACGGCGTCGTACCCGGCGTCCGCGCAGCCCACGATGACCGGCGTGAGCATGTTGAGGATGCCCTCGCGCTGTGCTGCGGTGGAGGGATCGAGGATGTACTCGTCGTTCCAGTCGGGGTCGGTGACCAGGTCGCCGTGCGCGTCGTGCAGGAGCAGGTCGGCGCGCCCCTTCCACATCGCGGCATCACCGGGCTGGGTCTGGAATCCGTTGACATAGCAGATGCTGTAGGCCCCCTGGAGAGGATCGGCGGTCGCATCGCGCACGACCACGTCGATCGTGCCCGACGGCGAGTACGTACCACCGAGCTGATAGTCGAAGACGCCCGTGGTGGGAGGCAGGCCATACGCACTCGCCACGCGATCGGAGGGGCCGGTAGTGGCGGTCTGCCCGGTGCAGGCGACGACCGTCATGAGCAGAGCGAACATCGGGATCGCCATGCGTCGCGTCATCTGTTGCCCCTGCTTCTGCTCTGTCGTTAGAGCCCCGAAACCCGGCCCAGCACGACGTGCGATGGGGCCCAGGGTGGCTCAGCTTCGGACCAGTTTGCGAGCGGGGTTCGGTGCGGTGTAGCGCAGGACGAGGACGACCCCGATGGCACCCATCAGGAGCGGGAGGGCGCTGAGAGGGAGGTTGACTCCAACCGGGACGCTCCCGCCCGCGATGCCGAACACGATGGCCAGCAGCGAGGAGGCGATCCACGAAGCGGTCAGCAGAACCCGCTGCTGTCCGGTCAGCTCTCTGACGAGGAAGGACAGCACGGTCGAGAAGACTCCTGTCATGCTGCCGGCACCGAAGGCGAGCAGGATGAGCATCGGGTGTAGAGCGTATTCGGAGTCATCGTCGAAGTACGCCGTGAAGCACAGCAGTGCCCCCAGGGCCATGAAGCCTCCCATTGTGGCCACGGCGCTTGCTACGGCGAGCAGCCGCATCCACCGCGGTGTGCCGGCCGTCTCTGCCCCGGCTTCCAGGGCGATCTGCTCAGGTGGGCCGAGACTGTCGAGTGCCGCCTGGATCACGCCTCGCTGTTCGGCGTCCCTGAGGTGTTCCTCGATTCCGGTGAGAAGATCCAGCTGCTCGCTGGAGGGGAGCGATTCGGTCAGGGCAGTGAGGCGCTTGAGGTAGGCCTGGGCGGCGGCGGACGAGGGCAGAGTGGTCATGCGTGGTCTCCAATGACGAGGTCGACGGCTTGCCGGAAGCGGCCCCATTCCTGGGTGAATGTAGCAAGTCCGGTCTTGCCTGCCGGGGTGATGTGGTAGTAGCGGCGCGGGGGTCCACTCGGGGACTCTTGCCAGGCAGTGGTCACGAGGTTGCGTTTTCGGAGTCTCGACAGGAGCGGGTACAGCGTCCCTTCGCTCTCGAGGAGTCCTCGTTCGCTCAGCGTTCGAGCCAGGTCGAGACCATAGGTCGGTTGCTGGGCGATGACGGCGAGGACACATGGTTCGAGAGCGCCGCGGCGCAACTGCCCTACGAGGTGAACAGCGTCAGGTTCCATGCACCACAAGGTAGCACGCTCCGCCAGGATCTGTTCGGTGTGGGGTAGACGAGGCCAAGGATCCTGCGCGCGGGTGGTCTCCGCCCTGCAAGCCCGCCGTCGCATATCGGGCCGCACTGTACGGTGATCATCGACTTGACCACGGTTCGCCAGGACAGCGGCCCTTCCAGGCTGCTGGACATGGTCAAAGGCCGCTTCAAGGCAGTGTTCAAGACCTGGCTCGCCGCCCGCCCCTAGACTTGGCGCGAGGCAGTGGAAGTTGTTGCGACAATCGGCTTCACCGGGTTCAAGACCGCCGCAGCCGAGAAATTCCCGGACGCGGTCGCGGTAATGGACCCCTTCCGCGTCGGGCGGCTCGCCGGGGAAGCGGTCGACGTCTGCCGACGGCGCATCCAGTTACTCCTGCACGGATACCGCGCCGCGCCGGCGACCCGCTCTATTCCTGCCGATGCACCCTTCACACTGGAGCAGCGCTAATCACCGACCGCCAGGTCGAACGGATCCAGGACCTGTATGCCGACGAGCAACACGTCGAAGTGGAAGCGACCTGGGGCATCTACCAGCGCATGATCGCCGCCTCCCGGACCGCACACTCGGGAAACCAGAGATGCAGGCCGTCATGGACGTCCTCCGCACGGCTATCCCCGAAGGCCTCGACGAACAGGCCCGCCTCGGTCGAGCTCTGCGTCGGCGAGCCAGCGACGTGCTGGCATTCTTCGACCTACCCGGCGCCAGCAACGGCCCGACCGAGGCCATCTGTGAGTCTGGATCTGGCTGGTCTGGGAC
>NZ_FWFG01000011.1 GCF_900163655.1 Brachybacterium nesterenkovii | reverse complement strand
CCCCCGGCCGCCGCCCCCCAGGTTGCGGCCCCGCAGGTCGCCGCCCCCCAGGTTGCGGCTCCCGCCACCATCCAGGCCGCCGTGCTCCCCGCCGGCAAGACCGTCGCCCGCGGCCACCGCGGCAGCACCGTCGAGACCCTCCAGGTCGCCCTGAACCACAACGGCGCGAGCCTCGCGGTCGACGGCAAGTTCGGCCCCGCGACCCACGCCGCCGTCGTCGACTTCCAGCAGGAGAACGGGCTCAAGGTCGACGGCCGCGTCGGCCCCGAGACCCGCGGTGCGCTCAACGAGTCCACCCCTGCCTCGGTCGGCAAGGGCACCACCCGCAGCGCCGACAACGAGGACGACTCGGACGAGTCGAGCTCGGATGAGGGCTTCAGCTCCAACGCGATCGTCCGCGCCGCCCATTCGCAGAAGGGTGCCGACTTCAACTGGGGCTCCTACAGCCCGGGTCGCGCCTTCGACTGCTCCGGCCTGACCAAGTACGCCTACTCCAAGGCCGGTATCTCGCTCCCCCACAGCTCCTCGGCTCAGGCCAATGGTGGCAAGCGCATCTCGAAGTCGCAGGCGCAGCCCGGCGACCTCGTCGTGTGGCCCGGTCACGTCGGCATCTACGCCGGTGGCAACAAGGTCATCGACGCCGGCCGCTCCCCCGACGCCGTCTCCGAGCGCAACATCTGGGGCAACCCCCGCTTCGTGACCTACCGCTGATCGGCGGACGGCACCTCCTGTCGCTGAGAACCCCCGACCTGCACTGCAGGTCGGGGGTTCTGCGCGTTCGGGGGCTGGATCACGCGCCGGGCACTGCTCATTTCCATGCACACCAACCCAGTCACAGGTTCCCCGGGACACACGTACGCGGACCTGCACCTCGGCATCTATCGGCAAGCCAGCGACGAGATGAAGGATCAGCGACTGCGGGGCGCACATGACCGCAGCTCCCTCCGATTCACCAGGTCCCGGCATGCAAGAGCATCGAGCCGCCAGGGGGCGTCGAACCGCCAGACTGTGCTCGAACCTCGAGCACAAGGGAAGTGCGGGTACTCGGTATTCGGGAAGCCGCCATTTCTTCGTCCTCGCGACGCCACCGCCTGAGCGAGTAGGAGGAAAGTGCTGGAATCACACCCAGGTAGCGACCAATTCCTCGTACTCGCTGCGTCTGCTTTCTTCGGAGCAGAGTGAGCAGGCCCTGGCCCAGCACAGGCACCGTCACTTCATGCCAGAGCCCCTCTCCGAGATACCTCCAGAACGACGAGATCCCCGCAGCGCTCCGTCTCCGGGGTGCTGCGGGGATCTCCCGTTCACGTCTCCGACCCGTTCACGTCTCCGACCCGGTCAGGTCGGAGGTGCAGAGGCTCAGGACTCGGTGGAGTCCTCGGCCGCGGCGGTCGTCTTCTTGGCGGCGGGCTTGCGCGCCGGGGCCTTCTTCGCAGGCGCCTTCTTGGCCGGAGCCTTCTTCGCAGGCGCCTTCTTCGCGGGCTCCTCCTCCGCAGCGGCCTCGGTCGCCTCAGCGGCGTCCTCGGACTTCGCGGCAGCCGTCGTCTTCTTGGCCGCCGGCTTGCGCGCCGGGGCCTTCTTCGCGGGCGCCTTCGCGGCGGGAGCCTCGTCCGCGGCCGCGGCCGCGTCCTCCGCCGGAGCCTCAGCGGCGTCCTCGGACTTCGCAGCGGCAGCCGTCGTCTTCTTCGTGGCCGGCTTGCGGGCCGGAGCCTTCTTCGCAGGCGCCTTCTTCGCCGGGGCCTTCTTCGCGGGCGCCTTCTCCTCGGCGGGAGCCTCGGCATCCTCCTCGGAGGACGAGCCCTCGAGGCCGAGGTCGATGACGTCGCCGGAGGCGTTCTTCACCGTGACATCGGCGAGGGCCACATCCAGCGCCTTGGCGCGCTGCGCCTCGGCGAAGACGGCCTCGATCTGGCCGGACTGGGCGAGCATCTGGATGAACTGGTTGGGGTCCATTCCGTAGGTCGCGGACAGCTGCGCCATGTAGTTCATGAGGTCCTCCTGGCCGACCTCGACCTCACGGGTCTCCAGGAGGGCATCCAGCAGGAACTGGGTGCGGATGGCGCGCTCGGTGTCCTCGCGGATCTCCTCGCCGTGGGGGTCGCCCTCGGGCTTGCCCTCGTTCTGGAGGTGCGCGCTGATCTCCTCGGCCACGAGCGACTCGGGGACGGGGATGTCGAGCTCCTCGAGGATCTTCTCGAGGAAGGCGTTGCGGGCCAGGGCCACACGGTTGCCCTCGGCGTCGCGCTCGGCCTGGACCTTGAGATCCGCCTTCAGCTCGTCGATCGTGTCGAACTCGGAGGCGAGCTCGGCGAACTCGTCGTCGGCCTCGGGCAGCTCGCGGACCTTCACGGACTGCGGGGTGACCTTGACGTCTGCCTTCTCGCCCGCGCGGTCGCCGCCGGCGAGCTCGGAGGTGAAGGTGGTGGTCTCGCCGGCCGAGAGGCCGATGAGGGCCTCGTCGAGGCCGTCGAGCATGGTGCCCTCGCCGATGCGGTAGGAGACGCCCTCGACGGTCTCGATCTCCTCGCCGTCGATGGTCGCGACCATGTCGAGGGAGACGAAGTCGCCGTCGGCGGCCGGACGGTCGACGCCCACGAGGGTGCCGAAGCGCTCGCGGAGCGCGTCCAGACGCACCTGCACGGCGTCGTCGTCGACCGCGGGCTCCTCGATCTCGACCTCGATGGTCGAGAGGTCGGGCAGCTCGATCTCGGGGCGGACGTCCTGCTCGACGACGAACTTCAGGTCGCCCTCGTCCTTGCCGTCGAGGCCGGGGACATCGGTGATCTCGACCTCGGGGCGGCCCACGGGACGGATCTCGGCCTCGAGCGCGGCCTGCTGGTAGAACTCGGGGAGGGCGTCGTTGACGGCCTCCTGCATGATCGCCGGGCGGCCGAAGCGCTGCTCGACAAGTCGCGAGGGCACGCGGCCCTTGCGGAAGCCGGGGATCTGGACCTGGTCCGCGATCTTCTTGGTGGCCTGCTCGATCGCCGGCGTGAGCTCGGCGAACGGCACCTCGACATTGAGCTTGACCCGCGTGGGGCTGAGCTTCTCGACAGCGGTCTTCACTGGCGGATCTCCTGGTGTGCGCATCGATGATGGGTGGTCTTGTCGTCGCTGCCTGCCGGGTGCCCTGCTGGGCGCCGCCGCGACTGCGAGTCGGGGTGACAGGATTTGAACCTGCGACCTCCCGCTCCCAAAGCGGGCGCTCTACCAAGCTGAGCTACACCCCGGAGGGCAACCCTCCCGAGCTTACCCGTTCGCGCTGGCGAGCACCCCGACCGTCCCAGCGGCCTGTGATCCGCCTCTCCGCGCACGAACCATGGCGCACGTGCGGCAGGGCACTGCACGGCTGTGAAGCCGCAGTGGGAATGACGCCGCTGCGGGGATCTGCTTCAATGGACCCGGCCCTCATCCGTCGACGTCGGCAACCACCGCGACATCGACGATCGGGGCCTCGCGGATGTAGCTCAATGGTAGAGCCTCAGTCTTCCAAACTGATGACGCGGGTTCGATTCCCGTCATCCGCTCGGATTGTCATGAGTCGCGTCATCGTTCACGAACGGTGGCGCGATTCGTGTTGCATGGCGCGACGATGCGCACCCATGAGCGCCGCCTTGAGCACCGCTTCCCCGCCGCGTACAGTTATCCGTACAGGGGGTGTGCCGTGAAGACATTCAGCTACACCGAGTCCCGCGCCAACTACGCGCAGGTGCTCGACGACGTGGTCAACGACCGTGAAGAAGCCGTCATCACGCGTGCGGGGCACGACCCCGTCGTCATCGTCTCACTCACCGAGTACGAGGCGCTCCGCGAGACGTCCTACCTCCTGCGCTCGCCGGCCAATGCCCGTCGCCTCCTGGACTCCATCGAGCGCCTCGACGCGGGACACGGAGACCGCCACGACCTCATCGAGGACTGACCGCCGTGCTCATCGTCTGGGACGAGAGCGCCTGGGAGGACTATCTCTGGTGGCAGGCTCAGGACCGTCGGACGCTGAAGCGCATCAACCTGCTGATCCGCGACGTGGGACGCCACGGCAACGAGGGGCTGGGCAAGCCCGAGGCCCTCAAGCACGGCCTGGCGGGGTACTGGTCGCGCCGGATCACCGACGAGCATCGGCTCGTATACGCCATCGTCGAGGACGAGATCCGCATCGCCAGCTGCCGGTACCACTATGAGAGGTGACCCCCGCGCGGGGGCGATGCCTCCGGTTCCTCTCCGACCTGCCTTGGAGGCACGCCATGACTGACGCTGCCCCCCGCCACCGCACCATCAGGACTCCGCTCGGCGAATACACGATCGCCGCCGAGGGCGCGGCGATCACCGGCATCTGGCGCCGCGACCAGGCGCATTTCCCGGGGCCAGACCGTCTGGGGACCGCTGCTGCGGACAATGCGCTGCTCGACGAGGCCGCGGCGCAGCTCCTGGCCTACATCGCGGGCGAGCGCGAGGAGTTCGACCTGCCGCTCTCGCCCCGCGGCACAGATTTCCAGCGCCGGGTCTGGTCGCTCCTCGCCGAGATCCCGCGCGGGTACACGACGACCTACGGCCAGATCGCTCGCGTCCTCGACGCCCCGCGCGCGTCCCAGGCCGTCGGCGGTGCGGTGGGCTCCAACCCGATCTCGATCGCGATCCCCTGCCATCGGGTGCTCTCCTCGACGGGCGCGATCACCGGCTATGCGGGCGGCGTGGAGACCAAGCGGGCTCTGCTGACCCTGGAGGGCGTCGAACTGCCCTGAGGGCGGGGCACCCCGCGTCATCCCCGGGCCCAGGCACAGGACCCTTTCCGGAGCGACACCGCCTGGTGGCGCTGAGGCTCGCAGCAGAAGACTCGCTCTGGAGCGACCACCGCAACGGCGGCTCAGCCCTGCAGCTCCCGCATCCGCGTGACCGCCCCGACGCCGAGGACCGCGAGCATCGCCCCCGCCGCGATGAGCGCCGCCGCCGGGCCGATCCCGGCGCCGAGGGCCAGAAGCACGCCCGTGGCGATCGCGAGCAGCGGGCCATCGGCCTGCCACGCGAGCATCGGGATGATCGAGGCGTCGCCCTGGGCGGTGGGCATCGGCATCGTCAGGCGCAGCGGCATCGGCCCCTTGGCGGCGTCGCGGACGCGACCGATCACCAGCAGCGGTGCCATGAGCACGGCGGCGGTGACGCCTGGAGCGCCGCCCGCTCCCGACAGGACGGCGGGCAGCGCCCCTGACCCGGCGGCGAGCACGGCCACCAGCAGCGGGACCGGCAGGTGGCAGAGCACCTGGCGTCCTGCGCTCTGCCCGAACAGGCCGGGCGCCCCGATCGTCGCGATGCCGTGCCGGGCGCCGTCGACCAGGGCGCTCGCCGCGGCGTGGGACACCAGCGCCGCACCGGCGACGAGGGTCCAGCGGACCGGGCCCGTCAGCGGCGCGGAGAGGGCGAGCGCGGCCCCGGCGGCGAGCATCCCGAGCACCGCGGCGACGGTCCGCTCGGGCGTGCGGGCCAGGGCGACGAGGTCGCGTCGGGCGTACAGCCGCAGCAGCGCGACGGGACCCGCGCCGCCGCTCGCACCGATCGCCGGCAGGCGGCGACCGGCCGTGGGCAGCGCCCGGAAGGCACCGGCCGCGGCCGCGAGGTCACCGGAGACGGCGGTCGTGGTGGCATCGGCCCAGCGCCGGGCCTGCTCGAGCAGCACGGTGCCGCGCACCCGGTTCAGACGGAGCGCGCCGATGACGACCGCTGCGAGCCCGGCGAGGACGAGCACGAGCGCCGCGATATGCCCGTTCTCCGCAGCTCCTGACCCGCCGGGCAGCGCCGCCCCGGGTCCGATGAGTCCACCGCCCGGGAGCAGGGCCGCGGCGAGGCCCGCGAGCACGAGCGCACCGGCGAGGATCCGGCGCACCGTCGCCCCTGCGATCTCTCCCAGCAGCCAGGCGCCGCCGGCCAGCAGCGCCGCACCCGCGCAGGCGGCGGAGAACACGGCCGCCTCCCCCGCGCTCGCCAGGCCCGCCTGCACGAGCGTCCCGGCCATCAGGGCCCCGAGCACGGTCACGAGCGCGGCCAGCGCCCCGAGCGCCCGCGCGAAGGGCCGCAGGAGGGCGCGCCGCCGCGGCATCGACGAGGAGGCGAGCGTGACGGTGAAGAACGGGGTCAGCAGGGCCGGTCCGCGGACCGCGCCGACGAGGACGAGCAGCGCGCACAGGGCCAGCCATGCCCCCGTGAGCACGTTCGGCGCGCTGCCCGAGAGGAGGTACGGGATCACATCGGGGCGGGCGAGGGCGCCGATGACCGTGCGCCCCGCGGGCACGCCGATCACGAGCACCGTGAGCACCGCGACGTACACGAGGTAGAGGCGGTCCCCGCGGGTCGGAGCGCCGTCGCGCGACTGCCAGACCTCGAGCGCGCCCGCGAGCGGGGACGCCGTCGCGCGGGCCGTGGCGCTCACACGCCCTCCAGGTGCACGCGCTCGTCGGCCAGGGCGTCCAGCAGGCGGGGGCTGTGGCTCGCGAGCACGATCGCGGCCCCGGCATCGGCCCGGACGGCGAGGACGTCGATGACCTGCTCGAGGCGGTCGGCGTCCAGGCGCTGCTCGGGCTCGTCGAGGAGCAGCACGTCGAAGGGACGGGCCAGCGTCATCGCGAGCGCGACCAGCTGGGACTGCCCGCTCGAGAGCTCGTGCGGGTAGCGCCGGGCGAGGTGCTCGATCGCCAGGTCCGCCAGCAGGCGCTCACCCTGCTCCCGGGCGGTGCCGGCCGTCGCGCCCCAGGTGGCGGCGATGAACTGCAGGTGCTCGACGATCGTGAGGTCGCGCGCGGTCTGGGGCGGGCCGATGAGCGCGGCCAGAGAGCGGCGGAAGACCGGGTCGCGGTCGACGGGCACGCGACCGCCCACCAGGGCGACGCCCTCCGTCGGCTCGAGCATGCCGGCGAGCACTCGCAGCACCGTCGTCTTGCCGGAGCCGTTAGCGCCGGTCAGGGCGAGCACGTCGCCTGCCTCCACGCTGCCGCTCGCGCCGTCGACCATGAGGACGTCGTCGTGCAGCACGGCCAGTCCCGTGAACTCGGCGGCGCTCATGCCAGGCCGCGGGGCGTGCGGGGGAACGGGGCGAGAATCCGGTCCGCGAGCAGGAGACCGCGGACCGCGCGGGGCACGACCGTCCCCGAGCCGGTCGGCCGGTGGCGTCGTGCGAGCGCGGAGGCCGACGCGGGGAGCTCGCGGTGCCGGTCCTCGGCGAGCGCGTCGAGCACCTCGAGGAGCAGGCCGTGCCGCGAGTCGAGGGCGCTGTGGCCGTGCCCGGGGATCTCGAGCAGCGTCGCATCGGGAAGGGTCTGCGCCGCGATGCGGGCGATCGGGGGCGGGGTGCGCAGGTCCCGCTCGCCCACGAGCACGACGGCGGGGACGTCGACGGCGGCCAGCTGGGTGCGCAGGTCGTAGTGCTCGCCGCGGAACGGCGGCACGCCGGACCGGGACAGCACCGCCGAGGGGTCGAAGATCCCGCCGTCCGGCTCGGCGGTGTAGTCGAGCTCGCCGTAGGCGATGCCGGCGACCAGATCGGTCTCGGCCAGGTGGCGCATCACCTGCCCGACGTCCCGCTGGAGGGCATGGCGGATGAGCCGGCCGGTCAGCGGGGAGCGGCCGACGACGAGCTGATCGAGCCAGCGCTTGAGCAGCGGCGCTCCCCCGAACTCGTGCAGCAGGGAGGCGACCGCGCCGAGCCGGAGGGGTTCGTGGCCGTCGCGCTCGACGAGGATGCGGATCTTCCGCGCGACCTCGGCGGTCTCGGGCCAGGCCCCGTCCCACAGCAGGGAGCGGGCCCAGGCGCGGGTCTCGTGGACGTCCGCCGCCCCGAGCAGCGGCGCATCGAGCACGAGCCCGGCCAGGCGCTCGGGCGCGGTCACGGCGAGCGCGCCCGCGACGTAGCTGCCGTAGGAGGAGCCGGAGACGATCGCCCGGTCGATCCCCTCGGCGTCGAGCACGGCGACCAGATCGTCCACGACCGTCGGCACGGTGACCGCCGCGACGGGCAGGTCCTCCCCCGCGGCATCGGTGCGGGACAGGCCGACCCCGCGGTGCTCGACCATGACGATGTCGAGCCCGCGGGCGACGGCCTCGGCGCGGACGTCGCGGTACATCAGCGGGACGGCGACGCCGGGGCCGCCCGCGATCACCAGCACCACCGGGCCGGCCCCGGGGGCGGGTCGCAGGTAGGCCAGGTCGAAGGCGGGGGCGGTCGCAGCGGCCTCGCGGCGCAGCAGGCGCAGGCCCGCCTCGCGCCGCGCGGCGTCCTCTCGGGTCTTCATGGCACCCATCCCACCGCATGGCGCCCCGGCCGCGGTACCGACGATCGTCTCGTCCGCGGACGCGATCGGCGGGGGCGGTCAGCGGCGTCGATCAGCGGCGACGACCGACGAGGCCGCGCCCTCGACCGCGCCGGATCAGGCTCCGGCGGCCGTCTCCTCGGCGGGGACCGAGATGTTGATCTGCCAGGACGTGCCGAAACGGTCGGTCACCGAGCCGTAGACGTCGCCCCAGATCTGGCGGTCCAGCGGCATGATCACGTCGCCGTCCTCGGCGAGGCGGCCGAAGGCCGCCCGCAGAGCGGGTTCATCGTCCCCGGTGAGGGCGAGCGTGGTGGCGTTGCCGAAGACCACCTCGATGGGGGTCTCCTCGATGACGTCGGACGCGGAGAGATGCACGTGCGCGCTCGTGAGCTCGGCGTTCATGACCTTGTCGAGGTTCGGGGAGTCGTCGGGGAGGGCGTGGAAGTCGCCGAAGGTGTGGACCACGAGATCCCCGCCGAACACCTCCCGGTAGAACTCCATCGCCGCACGCGCGGTGCCGGGGAAGTTGAGGTACGGGTGCAGGGCGTAGGCCATGGCGGGCTCCGATGCGTCAGGGGTCGGCGCGCCGGAGCCGGCGGGCTCGGCGTCATGCTACTGCCGCCGCCCGACAGACCGGGCCTCTCGCGCGCCGCCCTCGGAGGCTTCCCCGGGCAGGAGCGCCCGCAGGCAGGAGCGCCGCAGGCGAGAGCACCCTCAGGCGGGAGCAGCCTCAGACGAGGGCCGCGTCGACCGTCCCGCCGTAGGCGCGGGTGGTCTCGTTCTCGGCGCGCCGGGCCGCGTCCACGTCGGTCCCGGCGGCGACCGAGGCGGCCGCCCAGCGGATCGACCAGGCGCGCACCATGTCGGCCCCCTCGGACGAGGCGAGCCAGGCCGGGGAGGCCACCGGGACGTCGAGGCGCAGCTCGCGCCAGGCGCCCGTGCGGGCGACGAACCCCAGGATCGCGATGTCCCAGCCGATGCCGACGGCCCCGGGACCGTAGGCGTCGAACGTCGCCTCGGGTAGGCGCGCGATCTGCTGCAGCGTGAGACGCGAGGTGCCGTCCTCCTCGGGGTCCAGCCTGATCTCGAGCCGGTCGACGTTGTCCGCGTACTCCCACGTGAGGTCGAGCTGGTGCGGCGGCACCGCGGCGAGGACGCGCCCGTGGGCACCGCCGACGGTGCGGAACGCGCGCTCGCCCGCGCCGTCGGCCTCGGGCGTCGCGTCTGCGGCCGCGGACTCGCTCTCGGCGGAATCGGTCTCTGCGGGGTCGATCTCGACGGGTCCGTACCACTGCGCGAGACGGTCGGCCTCGGTGAGCTCGGGCCACAGCTCCGACGGGGCGCCGCCGAGCGTGGTGCGCAGGCGCGCCGTCAGGGCGACGGTGCCGTCGCCGCGCTCGACCTCGACGCTCCGGCTGACCGCGTCGACGATGCCGGCGATGCGGGATGAGGGCATGGGGATCTCCTCGTGGGCTGCCCGGGGATGCCGCGACCGGGATGCCTCCCGCGGGGCACGGGACGGCGCGGCCGACGCGATAGAGAGTACTCGCGCACACCCGCGCGCGACACCTCGGCTCCACGGTGCGACTGCCCCTAGTGTGGACGCATGGCCCTTGAGACCTCCCCCTCCGTGCCCGCCGACTCCGACCCGCGCACGCTGCCCGTCCACCTCTTCGACATGGACGGGGTGATCACCCCCACCGCGATCGTCCACATGCGCGCGTGGGAGCAGATGTTCTCCGAGGAGCTCGCCCGCCGCGGCGTCGCCGAGCCCTACACCGAGCAGGACTACTTCACGTACGTCGACGGCCGCCCCCGGTACGACGGGGTGCGTGCCTTCCTCGCCTCGCGCGGCATCGAGCTGCCCGAGGGCGAGCCGACCGATCCGGCCGCCGCCGAGACGGTGTGCGGCCTGGGCAACCGCAAGAACGAGCTGGTGCTGGCGATGATCCGCGAGCAGGGCGTGGCCCCCTACCCGGGCACCGTCGCCTACCTCGACGCGCTCGGCGCTCAGGCGCGCTGCGCCGTCGTCTCCAGCTCCCGCAACGCCGAGGAGGTGCTCGCGGGCGCCGGTCTGGCCGATCGCTTCGAGATCGTGGTCGACGGGAACGTCGCCGCGGCCCTGGGCCTGCCCGGCAAGCCCGCCCCGGACACCTTCGTCCACGCCGCTCGCGAGCTCGGCGCCTCCCCCGAGCAGGCCGTCGTCTACGAGGACGCGGTCTCGGGCGTGCGGGCGGGCGCGGCGGGCGGCTTCGGCGCCGTCGTCGGCGTCGACCGCGGGGCCGGCGCGGACGCGCTCCGCGAGGCCGGCGCGAGCATCGTCGTCGCGGACCTGGAGGAGCTGGCATGAGGGGCCACGTGACCGGCGATCCCGTCGACCGCCTCCTCCTGCCCGCCGATCCCTGGCGCCTCGTCGAGACGCGCCCCAGCGCGGGCGAGGGGATGCTCGAGACGATCTTCTCCCTGGCCAACGGCTACCTGGGCATGCGCGGCACCCCGTCCGAGGGGCGCCCCGCGGCCGAGCACGGCACCTTCATCAACGGCTTCCACGAGACCTGGCGCATCAACCACGCCGAGGCCGCGTACGGCTTCGCGACCACCGGGCAGACGATCGTCAACGTCCCGGACGCGACGGTGATGAAGCTCTACGTCGACGACGAGCCGCTCCTGCTCAGCGTCGCCGACATCGAGTCCTACGAGCGCTCGATCGACTTCCGCGACGGCGTGCTGCGCCGCGATCTCGTCTGGCGCATCCCGTCGGGCTCGCGCGTGCGGATCCGCTCCACCCGGATGGTCTCCTTCACCGATCGCCACCTCGCGCTCATGTCGCTCGAGATCACCATGCTCAAGGGCAGTGCTCCCGTCGTCGTGTCCTCGCAGATCATCAACCGCCAGGACGACTCCGACGAGTTCGGAGCCCAGGCCGGCACCTCCCCCAATCCCGGGGAGAAGGCCGACCCGCGCCGCACGACCGCGCTGTCGCATCGGGTGCTCGAGCCCACCGGGCACTGGCACAGCAAGCGGCGCATGCTGCTGGGCTACCGCACCGCGACGTCGGGCATGACCCTGGCCGTCGGCGCCGATCACCTCGTCGAGTGCGACGCGGACGTCGAGCGCCTCATGTCCACCTCCAAGGACCAGGGCCGCATGGTCGTGCGCACGCGGATCACCGAAGGGCAGACCCTGAGGATCCGCAAGGCCGTCGCCTACCACACGTCCCGCTCCGTGCCCACGCGCGAGCTCTTCGACCGCTGCCGCCGCACCCTCGACCGGGTCCGCGAGACCACGTTCGAGGCGCTCGAGGCCGAGCAGCGGCAGTACCTCGAGGACTACTGGACGCGCACGGACGTGGAGGTGCCCGGCGACGACGGCCAGCAGCAGGCCATCCGCTGGTGCCTGTTCCAGCTCGCCCAGGCCGCGGCCCGGGCCGATCAGCAGGGCATCCCCGCCAAGGGCCTGACGGGCTCCGGCTACGAGGGCCACTACTTCTGGGACACCGACGTGTACGTGGTCCCGTTCCTCACGTTCACCTCGCCGCAGTGGGCGCGCAACGCCCTGCGCTTCCGCGTGAACCTGCTGCCTCAGGCCCGGGATCGCGCCCGCGAGCTGGCCCAGCGCGGCGCCCTGTACCCGTGGCGGACGATCAACGGCGAGGAGGCCTCCGCCTACTACGCCGCGGGCACCGCGCAGTACCACATCGACGCCGACGTGGCGTACGCGATGGCCACCTATGCGGACATCACGGGCGATGAGGGCTTCGCCGCCCGGGACGGCGCCCGGGTGCTCGCGGAGACCGCGCGCATGTGGGCGGACCTCGGGTTCTGGCGCTCCAACGGCGCTCAGGACTTCCACATCCACGGGGTCACGGGGCCCGACGAGTACACCACCGTCGTCAACAACAATCTGTTCACCAACGTCATGGCGCGCTTCAACCTGCGTCGCGCCGCCGAGGCCGTCACCGCGCTCGCCGAGCGGGATCCCGCGGCCCACGCCGCGCTGGTCGCCGAGCTGGACCTGCACGACGGCGAGCCGGAGGAGTGGCTCGCATGCGCCGACGGCATGGTGATCCTCTTCGACGAGGCGCTCGGCATCCATCCGCAGGACGACCGCTTCCTGGAACTTGAGCTGTGGGACCTGCCCGCGACGCCGGAGGAGGCCTTCCCGCTGTTCCTGCACTACCACCCGCTGGTCATCTACCGCTTCCAGGTGCTCAAGCAGGCCGACGTCGTGCTGGCCCTGTTCCTGCAGGGCGCGGACTTCACCGCGGAGGAGAAGCTCGCGGACTTCGAGTACTACGACCCGATCACGACGGGCGACTCGACCCTGTCGGCCGTCGTGCAGTCCATTGTCGCGGCGGAGGTGGGGCACCAGAAGGCGGCGCTCGAGTACTTCCGCGACGGCCTGTACGTGGATCTCGCGGATCTGCACCGCAACACCTCCGACGGCGTGCACATCGCCTCGGCCGGCGGCGTCTGGAACTGCCTGGTGCACGGTTTCGGCGGCATGCGCCATGATCGCGGCGAGGTCTCCTTCGACCCCCGCCTGCCCGCCTCGTGGCCCGAGCTGCGCTTCCCGCTGACCATCCGCGGCTCCCGCATCCGGGTGACGGTGCGGCGCCGCGCGATCTCGTTCGTCCTCGAGACGGGCGAGAGCGTCGAGGTGACGGTGCGCGGCGAGCGGGTGCGCGTGACCGCCGAGGGCGTCGAGGTGCCGCTGGCGGATCAGGGCCCCCTGCGCGATGATTCCCGTCTCGAGGAGTCCCCGGCGATCGGCGACCACCGTCCGGACGGCTCGATCATCACCTCGGGTCTGCCCGCCGACCCCGACTCGCCGTGGGAGTTCCCCGTCAGCGCGATCGAGGACGAGACCGCCTGACCCGCGCGCGGACCGCGCCGCACCCGCCCGACCTGCCACGCCCCGTCCCGATCCGGAAGCCGATCCCATGCCCCGTTCCCGTCCCGTTCCGCGCGGCGCCTCCCGCGACGCGCGGAACGGACGCGGCGGGGCGGAGATCGCGCACCCCCGGGTGAGCATCTGGCACGTCGCCGGGAGGGTGCGGATGCGCCTGCTCGAGATCCAGGTGTGGGATGTGGGCGCCACGATGTCGTTCTACCTCCTGCTGTCCGTGCTGCCGGCGGCCATCGCGGTGGTGTCCGTCGTGAGCCTGCTGGGCTTCGAGGACCGCACCGTCGAGACCGTCGGCGAGCTGATCACCGAGATCTTCCCGACCGTCGACCCGTACCCGTATGCGAGCGCCCTGCTGGCCCTGGCCCGCACGGGCGGGGGCGTCCCCGGGATCCTGCTGGGCACGGCGGGCGCGGTGCTGTCGGCGTCCAACGGCGTCGCCGCCTTCCACCGGGCGCTGCACCGCGTGTACGACACCCGCGAGGGCCGTCCGTTCCTCCGCTTCCGCGCGATCGTCGTCGGGGAGACGGTGGTGCTGCTGTCGATGGCGATGCTCGCGACCGCCGTGATCGCGGTGGGCGGCGAGTGGTCCCAGCGCCTGGGCGACCTCGCCGGCGTGGACCGCGCGGCCTTCGCGCTCTGGAACCTCGTGAAGTGGCCGCTCCTGCTGGTGATGATCACCCTGGCCGTGTCGCTGTCCTACTACCTGTTCCCGAACATCCGCCTGCCGCGGTACCGCGTGATGAGCCTCGGCTCGATCATCTCGGTGCTCGTGCTGTTCGCCCTCGCCCTCGTGGCCGGGCGCCTGGCCTCGCTGCTCACGCGGGTCTCGGACGTCCTGCCGGCCATCAACGGCGCGATCGCCGTGCTGCTGCTGGTGTGGCTGGCGTGCATGGTGATCATCGGCGGGGCGGCGCTCGACGCGGAGTTCCTGCGCGCCCGCCAGATCGCGCTCGGCCTGCCCGCCTGGGAGCGGATCCTCGTCGAGCCCCAGGAGCGCCATTCCCTCGACTTCTTCGAGAGCGCGCGGCAGCGGAGCATGGAGCTCGAGCGTCCCGTGGCCGAGGCCGCCCGGGACGGCAGGGCGCTCCCCCGCCGGCGCGGCCTGCACGTGGTCGACGCCTCGAGCCCGCTGGCCGTGGACCCGTCCGCGCGGTCCGCCCGGGCGATCCTGGCCGCCACCGCGGACGAGCCGAGAATGATCGACGAGCAGCCCACCGTGGACAGCACGAGAACGACGGACGACCCGACGACCCGCCGAGGAGACGACGCATGACCATCCGCCCCATCACGATGATCGGCCACCGCGCCCTCGACCAGAAGGCCCGCCGGGTCCGGGAGGTCACCTGCGAGCTCCGCGCCCTCGTCGAGGACATGGTCGCCACGAGCGCGGCGGCCTCCGGCGCGGGCCTCGCGGCCCCGCAGGTGGGTGCCCGCTGGCGGATCTTCGTCTACTCGTGCACCGACGCCGACGGCGTCCTGCGCTCCGGTCACGTCATCAACCCGGTGCTCGAGCGCTTCGGGCCGCTCGAGCTCGACGAGGAGACGATCAAGGGCTGCCTCTCCGTGCCCGGCGAGGGCTTCCCGACCGCTCGGCATCGCGGCGCGCGCGTGCGCGGCACGGATCTCGAGGGCCGCGAGGTCGAGATCGCCGACGAGGGCGGGGTCCTCGCCCGCTGCCTGCAGCACGAGGTCGACCATCTCGACGGGCGCCTCTACCTCGACAGGTTGAGCCCGGCGCTGCGGCGCGAGGCCCTCGACGCCGTGCGCGCCCGGGGCTGGCGCGAGAAGGGCCTGCTGTCGTGGGACCCGACCGAGCTGACGCAGGACACCGTCTGAGGGTCATCATCGGGGCCGGACCGGACGAGCACCGCACCGCGCGGGTCTCGCGCTCCTGCTGCGCCGGGCACCGGGCTAGGCTTCACCTGTGATCGATCCTCAGAGCTCCGCCTCGCCTGCCTCCTCCCGTCCCGCCTCCGCCGCTGCATCCGGCGACGCGGCGACGCCGTCTGATCGCACGATGACGCGCCGCCGCGCCCTGGGCGCCCTCGGCCTGGGCACCGGCGCCGTCTGCGGCCTCGCGGCCTGCGGACCGGAGGACGAGGGCTTCGGCAACGCCGACCCGGTGCGCGCCACGGACGACGCGATCGCCCTGTCCGAGCTGCCCGAGAACGCCACGACCCTCGTGAACTTCGGCGGCGAGCGGCCGTTCGTCGCGATCGTCCGCGGAACGGGCGAGGACATCACCGCCTTCTCCGGCTACTGCACGCACCAGGGCTGCGCCGTCGCGATGGCGGGCGAGGAGCTCCAGTGCCCGTGCCACGGCTCGACGTTCGACGCGAAGACCGGCGAGGTCCTGTCCGCTCCGGCCGCCTCGCCCCTGCCCCCGGTCGCCGTCGAGGTCGACGGCGACGTGCTGCGCCGTGTCCGCTGAGCACGACGCCCCCCCTTCCGGCCACGTCGCCGCGCTCCCGCGCCGCGACATCGTCTCGTTCGTGCGGCGCGGCTCCCGCCTGACCCGCAGCCGTCAGCAGGCCTGGGACCGCTCGCACGAGCGCTGGGTGCTGGACCTGCCCCAGGGCGAGCGCGACACCCTGCCCGCCCCGGATCAGCGCCTCGACCTCGAGCGCGTGTTCGGCAGGCGGGCCCCGCTGGTCGTGGAGATCGGCAGCGGCCAGGGGGAGAACATCGCCGCGGCCGCGGCCGCGCATCCCGAGCGCGACCACCTCGCCTTCGAGGTGTACGTCCCGGGCATCGCCCAGACCCTGATGCGTCTCGAGCAGGCCGGCTCCCCCGAGAACGTGCGGATCCTCCCGCTCGACGCCCTGCATTCCCTGCCGATCCTGCTGGCGCCCGGCTCGATCACCGAGGCGTGGATCTTCTTCCCGGACCCCTGGCACAAGTCCAAGCACCACAAGCGGCGCCTCGTGTCCGAGCCGCTGCTGGACGTGCTCGATCCGCTGCTCGTCGACGGCGCCGTCCTGCGCTGCGCGACGGACTGGGCCGAGTACGCCGGGCACATGCGCCGCGTCCTCGACGCCGATCCGCGCGTCGAGAACCTCTTCCCGGACGGAGCGCGCCCGACGGGGACCGCCTCCGATCCGCTGCCCGAGGACCTCCCGCGCGAGGGCTGGGCGCCGCGCTTCGAGGGCCGCGTGCTCACGAGCTTCGAGCGCAAGGCGCACGACGCCGGGCGCCTCGTCTGGGATCTCGCCTACCGTCGGCAGGAGCTGCCCGGCACCGCTGCCGTCGCGCCTCCCGCATCCACCGCGACCGCCGCGCCCCGCGGCCTTGAGAACACCGAGTCCTCCCGCCCCGAGAACACGGGGTCCGCACACCCCGAGGAGCAGCCATGAGCAGCATCGACGACGACGGCACGCCGCCGGAGGCGGGCGCCGCGAGCGCGACCGGGCACCGCCCCCGCCGTCGACGCCGCCGGATCCTGATCGCCCTGGGTGTCGTGGGCGCGCTCGTGCTGGCCGGCTGCGCCGTCGTGGGCGGCTACTTGTACACGCTGCAGGACTCCTTCTACTCGAAGTCCACGCAGGTGGCGCTGCCGGAGAGCACGCACGCGGACGGGGAGGGCGAGAACTACCTGCTGCTCGGCTCCGACAAGCGCGACCCGGACTCCGCCGAGGCCCAGACCGTGAAGGGCCAGCGCTCCGACGTCATGATGCTGGTCCATGTGAACGCGGATCGCACCCAGGCGTACGTCATCTCGTTCCCCCGCGACCTCTACGTCGACATCCCCGGGCACGGCAGGAACCGCATCAACTCCGCGCTCGCCTTCGGGGGGATTCCCCTGGCCGTGACGACGGTCGAGGACTACACGGGCGCGCGGATAGACGATGCGGCCCTCATCGACTTCGACGGCGTCGAGGGCCTCGTCGACGCCCTCGGCGGCGTGGACGTGCAGGTGGACCAGTCCTTCGAGGGCGACGGGGTGCAGTTCACCCAGGGCACGCAGCACATGGACGGCGCGACCGCGCTCACCTTCGTCCGCCAGCGCAAACAGCTCGAGGACGGCGACTTCGCCCGCAACCGCCACCAGCAGGCGCTGCTCGCGGCGATCGCCGCGAAGATCATCTCGGCGGACACGCTGTCGAACCCGATCGCGATCCGCGAGCTCGTCGACACGACCGCCCCGTTCATGACGGTCGACGAGGGCCTGACCCCGAGCGCGATCGCGTCGACCGCCTACGACCTGCGATCGCTGCGCTCCTCCGACATCCGCTACCTCTCCGTCCCCCACGCCGGCCCGATGACCACCGACGGCGGCGCGAGCGTCGTCGGCACCGACGAGGCCGGGATGGACGAGCTGCGCACGGCTCTCCAGGAGGACGACATGGAGGGGTACTACTCTTCTCACTCCGGGTGAGGCGCTGACCGCGTCCCCCTCTGTTCCGCATCGACCGCAGGAGGTTCCATGCCCGCAGGATCGCCCCAGCCCGCCAATCCGATCGTCAAGGTCGCCGTCGCCGTCGCGGGGACCCTCGCGGCCATGGCCGCCAACCAGTTGCTCGAGAAGGGCTGGGGGGCCGTGTTCGGCGAGCGGCCCCCGAGCGAGAAGATGAGCAAGCAGAGCGCGAAGGCCGTCAAGGCCGAGAAGAAGTCCGCGAAGAAGGACGGCGCCACCAAGCAGGAGATCGCCGAGATCTCGGACCCGATGGACGACTTCCCGGTGTGGAAGGTGGCCCTGTGGACCGTCCTGTCGGGCGTCGCCATCCAGGGGCTGCGCCTGCTGGCCGAGCGCGGCGCCCAGAAGGGCGCGGCCAAGCTCGTCACCCGTCGGCCCCGCCCCAACCGCGGCTGATCCCGCGCGAGGCTGTCCGCTCGTCGCACCCCTCGCGGCACCCCTCGCATGCGCGAAGGCCCCGTTCCCACCGCGGTGGGAACGGGGCCTTCGGCGTCATCGGGCCCGTGGACGCGGGCCCGCGACCCCGGGCTGCGGCCTCGGACCGGCGGAGGCTTCCCCGCGGTCCGGTGCCGACGTCCGCCTCAGATGACCTCGACGTCGGTGGCGACCGACCGGGGGTCGAGGGTCGAGCCGGTCACGAGGAAGCCCACGCGGCGGACGAGCGAGACCGCGTGGTCGCCCATGCGCTCGTAGAAGCGGCCCAGGAGCGTCAGGTCGGTGATCTGGGCGGCGCTGTAGGACTCGCCCTGGGAGGCGAGACGGCCGTAGACGGACTGCATGAGGTCGTCGATCTCGGCGTCGCGCTTCTCCACCTGCGCGGCCAGCTCGAGGTCGCGCTCGGCGATCACGGCGGCGGCGTCATGGATCGCGGCGACCGTCAGCTCGCCCATCCGCTCGAAGTCCGCCCGGTCGGCCTCCGGGAGGACCGGATCGGGGTGACGGCGACGGACGATGAGGGCGACGTGCTCGGCGAGGTCGCCGGCGCGCTCGAGCGAGGAGCTCATGCGCAGGGCGGAGACGAGGACGCGCAGGTCGGTGGCCACGGGCGACTGCCGGGCGAGGAGGTCGACGGCCATCTCGTCGATGTCCACCTGCAGCTCGTCGAGGTGCACGTCGGCGGCGATGACCCGCTCGGCGGTCGCCAGGTCGCCGTCCAGCAGGGCGGTCGTCGCGTCGCGCACCGCCGTCTCGACCTGCGTGCACATCTCGATGAGATTGCCGCGGATCGTCTCGAGATCGGAGTGGAAAGCCTCGCGCATGGGTGATTCTCGCTTCTCGTCGGGGGTGGGCGTCCGTCGACCGGACCGTCCGGCATCACAGTCTGGCAACCGTTGGTGAACGAACAGGAGAGCCCCGGTGAACTCCTGCGGACCAGTGTTCCTGCTCGCAGGGGCCACGGTGCGCAGGCGCGCGGGCTGGCCCTAGTCTGTGGCGGTGCCATCCGCTCTGCTCCTGCTGCTGGCCGTGGCCATCGGCGCCCTCATCGGCGTCGGGGCGACGGTGGCGCTCGTGCGCCCTCAGCGCCGCCAGGGCACGGTCCCGCAGTACCCCGAGCCCGCGATCCCCGAGCCCGCGGCCGAGGTCCTGTCGATCCTGTCCTCGGCCTACGTGGTCCTCGACTCCTCGGGCGATGTGCTGCGCGCCTCCCCGCTGGCGTACTCCTACGGCCTCGTGCGCGCGGGCGGCACCGACTACCCGCGCCTGGCCAACCGCACCCTGATCGAGCTCGCGAGCGATGTGGGCCGCAACGGCGGCTTCCGCGACGAGCGCATGACGCTGCCGCGGTCGAACCGGGGCGACGGCGAGGTCGTCATGGACGTGCGCATGGGCGCCCTCGGCTCGCGCGGCGTGCTCCTGCTGGCCGATGACCTCACGAGCGCCGAGCGCGTCGAGGCCACCCGGCGCGACTTCGTGGCCAATGTGTCCCATGAGCTCAAGACGCCCGTCGGGGCGCTCACCCTGCTCGCGGAGACCATGGAGGACGCGGCCGACGACCCCGACGCGGTGCGCCGCTTCGCCGAGCGCATGCAGACGGAGTCGCGCCGCCTGTCGAACCTGGTGCAGGAGATCATCGAGCTGTCGCGCGTCCAGGGCACCTCGGCCCTGCCCGATGCCTCGCCCGTCGAGATCGACGACGTGGTGCGCGAGTCGCTCGCGGCCAACCGCAACCTCGCTCTCGGCTCGGGCATCGAGGTCAGCGTCGGAGGGGACACCGGGTTGCGGGTCTTCGGCTCCGCGGCGCGCCTGACCACCGCCCTGTCGAACCTGATCTCCAACGCGATCGTCTACTCCGAGCCGGACACGCGCATCGGCGTCTCCGTGCACCGCACCCGCGGGATGGTGGAGATCGTCGTCAAGGATCAGGGCATGGGGATCTCGCCGGAGGACCTGGGCCGCATCTTCGAGCGCTTCTTCCGCGTGGACAAGGCCCGCTCCCGTTCGCGCGGCGGCACCGGCCTGGGCCTGGCGATCGTCAAGCACATCGCCTCCGACCACGGCGGCGACGTGACGGCCTGGTCGAAGCTCGGCGAGGGCTCGACCTTCACCCTGCGCCTGCCCGAGATGGGGCGCACGGGCACCATCGAGTCGAGCGCGACCGGTCGCCCGGTCGCCCTGGAGCTGGAAGACTGAGGACATGACGCGCATCCTGATCGTCGAGGACGAGGAATCCTTCTCCGACCCGCTGTCGTACACCCTGCGCAAGGAGGGCTACGAGGTCGCGGTCGCGGACGCCGGCACGGACGGCCTGCGGATCTTCACCGCGCACGGCGCCGACCTGGTGCTGCTGGACCTCATGCTCCCGGGCATGAGCGGCACCGAGGTGTGCCGGGAGATCCGCCGCACCTCGAGCGTGCCGGTCATCATGCTCACCGCGAAGGACGACGAGTTCGACAAGGTCCTCGGGCTCGAGCTCGGGGCCGACGACTACGTGACCAAGCCGTACTCGTCCCGCGAGCTGCTGGCCCGCATCAAGGCCGTGCTGCGGCGCCGCCAGGAGGCGCCGGAGGAGGCCGACGAGGCGGAGCTCGGCGCGGCGGGCATCACGATGGACGTCGAGCGCCACGTGGTCACGGTGCGCGGCGAGGTCGTGGCGCTGCCGCTCAAGGAGTTCGAGCTGCTCGAGCTGCTGCTGCGCAACGTCGACCGCGTGCTCACCCGCGGCCAGCTGATCGACCGGGTCTGGGGCTCCGACTACGTCGGGGACACCAAGACCCTCGACGTCCACGTCAAGCGCCTGCGCGCGAAGATCGAGGTGGACCCGAAGAACCCCGTGCATTTGGTGACGGTCCGCGGCCTGGGCTACAAGTTCGAGTCCGCCGAGAGCTGAGACGAGACGAGAGCTGAGACGGGCGCCGTCGAGAGCCGACGCCCCGACGGGCATGAGCGAGGGCCCGGGACGGATCACCGTCCCGGGCCCTCGCGCATGTCCTCGAGGACGCGGGGCTCAGCCCTCGTCGTCGCTCTCGGCGGTCGCGGACGCTCCGCCGTCATCGGTCGCGTCTCCGGCGTCGGAGGCGGCGCCGCCGGCATCGGAGGCCCCGCCCGCGTCGGACGCTCCGCCGTAGTACTCGAGGGAGCGGTCCAGCACGGGCATCGGCGAGGAGGCGTCCTCCTGGCCCTCGGCCGTGACGGTCAGCTCGACCATGGAGCCGGGCTTCACGGCCAGGCCCGAGGCGGTGACCTGCTGGGCGCCCTCGGCGCCGATCTGGGTGACGCCATGTGCGGGCACGGCGACGGTGGCCTCGAAGATCGGGGCGCCCTCGTAGCTGCCGGTGAGGGTGAGCTCGCCGTCCTCGGCGGTCGTGTTGGTGGCCGTCGCGTACAGCGTCGCGGAGCCGGACTCGTCGACGACGAGCACGGCGTTGCGCACGCCCAGCCCGGTCTCGTTGATATTGACGCCGTCGGCCGCCTGGTAGAAGTCGTGCGTCTGGGTGTCGTTGAGGTAGGCGCAGCCCGTGGCGGTCAGCGCGAGCGCGACGGCGGCGAGGGGCAGGGCGAGGCGGCGGGGGCGGCGCACGGACTTCACGGGCTCTCCTGGGGAGGTCAGCGACCACGGGTCGCAGGACGGGGGCGGGACGAGGCGCTCGGGCTTCGTCGCCGGGCCGCCCCAGGGTATCGCACAGCGTGTCAGCACGAGGGGCGATGCCCGAGGTCCCGCGAGAGCGGCGGATATTAGCACAACCCTGCGATGCTAGACTCGATCCGACGAAAGGGGCCCAGTCACATGACTTTTGCCGTCGGCGAGACCGTTGTCTACCCGCACCACGGTGCCGCGCTCATCGAAGAGGTGAAGACCCGCACCATCAAGGGCGAGGAGCGCACCTACCTCAAGCTCAAGGTCGCCCAGGGCGACCTCACGATCGAGGTGCCGGCCGACAACGTCGATCTCGTCGGCGTCCGCGACGTCGTGGACAAGGAGGGCCTCGACGAGGTCTTCGAGGTCCTGCGCCAGCCGTACACGGAGGAGCCCACCAACTGGTCCCGCCGCTACAAGGCGAATGTCGAGAAGCTGGCCTCGGGCGACGTGAAGAAGGTCGCCGAGGTCGTGCGCGACCTGTGGCGCCGCGACAAGGACCGCGGGCTGTCCGCGGGCGAGAAGCGCATGCTCTCCAAGGCCCGGCAGATCCTCGTCTCCGAGCTCGCGCTCGCGGAGAAGACCGACGAGACGCACGCCGAGTCGATCCTCGACGAGGTCCTCGCCTCCTGAGGCGAGACGCCGCTCCCCCGGCCGCCGTGGCCGCTCCCCCGATCCTGCCCGTCGTCCTCGCGCTCCCGCGCGCGGACGACGAGGACGTGCCAGCGCTCCTGCCGCTCGGCGGGCCCACCCTGCTGCGCCGCCTGCTCGGCCCGCTCGAGCAGGCGACCGGACACGGGCCGCTCGTCGTGACGTCCCCGGGAGCGCTCCGGGAGGTGTCTCGCGAGCTGGGCGGCCGCGCGCGCGCCCTCGCGGCGGACGGCGGCCCCCGGTTGCGCATCCTGGCGCAGGCTCTCGAGCATCTCGGCCCCGGGCCCGCCGATCAGATCGTCCTCGTGCACGAGGCCGAGCGCGCCCTGACCCCGCCCGCCACGGTCCGGGCGGTTCTCGATGCGCTGGACGGCGCGGAGACGGACGCGGCGGTCCCCGGGATCGACGTGACCGACTCGGTCAAGCGGCGCGGCGAGCACGGGCTGCGCAACGTTGACCGTTCCGCGCTGAGGACCCTGCAGTGCCCGCGCGCGCTGCGGCGGGGACTGCTCGAGGAGATCCTCGCGGCGCAGGCGACGGACCCGACCCTGCCCGATGACGAGATCCGCGCCGCCCTGCACCTCGGCGCGGCCGTGCGGGTCGTCCACGGAAGCCACCAGGGAGCGCCCGTCCTCGACCGCCTGGGGCTCTGGCAGGCGCAGATCGCCCTGGGCCTCGCGCGGGACACCTCGCCCGCGCCCCGCCGCGGAGCCTGAACTGTCGACGCCTGATCTGTCGGGACGCCCGGCCCGGCGCGGTGGCTAGCGCTCGCCGCGACGGCGGTTGCGGTGCACGGTGAGCACCTCCTCGGCCATGCGCAGGGGCTTGGACAGCATCCGCCCGGGCAGGCTCGTCGTCGAGGACAGCGGATGGTCGCGGAACACGGACGCCAGGCGCCGCGGCTTGGTCGCCACGCGGTCGCGCAGGTCCGGCAGGTAGTCCTCGCTCACGTCCAGCCGGGTCACGGCACCGCAATGGGTGCACACGATCTGGGTGACGAAGCGGCCCGCGTACACGACCTCGTGCTCGGCCTCCCGATCGCACACGGTGCACCGCAGGTTGCTCTCCTGGACCGCCATCGCCGACACCCCCGTCCGTCCGCACTCCCTGGGGCCGCACCCCGGTCCCGCCCCCGGGACGTGACCGGGGTCTCCCACACTATCGTGCGCCGCTCAGCCCCACCGGGGCGAGAGGCGCTCGGCGGCCACCACGTCCTGGGCCAGCAGCAGGTCCTGCGCGTAGGTGATCTTGAAGTTGGTCTCCTCGCCGCGCACCCACGTCGTCGCGATGTCCGTGTACTGCTCGGCGCACGACTGCGTATCGGTGCCCACGAAGGCGTCGCGCGCGGCGGCCTCGTAGGCGTCGAGGATCGCGTCGGCCCGGAAGCCCTGCGGGGTCTGAACGCGCAGGAGCTCGTCCGCGTCGACGGCGGTCGGGGCGAGGAAGCCGTCGGCATCCGCGACGGCGACGTCGTGGACGGGGATCGCGGGGACCGCGCCCCCGGACTCCATCGCGGCGTGCAGCACGGCGGCGATCAGACCGTGGGAGACGAGCGGGCGCGCCGCATCGTGGATCAGCACCGTGTGCACGGTGCCGGCGTCAATCCTGTCGGCCAGGCGCCGCAGCGCCATCAGCTCGGACTCCTGGCGCGTCGCGCCGCCCGAGATGACCTCGACCCGTCGGCGCAGTCCGCGCTCGACGACGGCCTCGGCATGGGCGCGGTCCTCGGGGCGCACGACGAACACGAGCGGCCCGATGCCCTCCACCGATGCCATGGTGGCCAGGCTCCAGCCGGCGATCGCGCGCCCGGCGAGCGGGAGGAAGGCCTTGTTGATCTCGGCGCCCAGGCGCGAGCCGGTCCCGCCCGCGAGCACGACACCGGCCGCGCCGCCCGCTCGGGCGCGGCGCGCACGGGGTCCACGGGGTGTGCTCACCCGGGAATCCTAACGACCCGTCTCCCCCGCCGCCGCCCCGGCAGCCCTCGCTCCCTCCCCGCGGTGGCCGCTCCCGGCCCCCCGTGCGAGAATCAGCCGTCGTCCACATCACACCCCATCGCGCCCAGGAGGCCCTGATGCCCACTATCGCCATCGTGTGCGGCGCCGGCGTCGCCACCTCCGCGGTCATCGCCGAGCGGGTCCGCGAGCACGTGCAGGACCGCCCCGGACCCGTGCGCGTCGTCCAGGCCACCGTGATGGATCTGCTCTCCCCCGACTTCCGCGCCGACCTGGTCGTCTCGACCGTCTCGATCCCGCCGGCGCTCGGCATCCCCGTCGTCTCCGGCATGCCGGTGCTGCTGCACACCACCCCCGGTGTCACGTACGACGACATCGACCGCCTGCTCGACCAGCTGGAGAACGCCCAGTGACCCCCGCGGCCCTCCCGGTCCCGCGGGTGGGCATCGGCACCGACGTCCACGCCTTCGCGCCCGAGGACTCCGAGCGGACCCTGTGGATCGCCGGGCTCGCCTGGCCCGGCGAGCGCGCGCTCGAGGGGCACTCCGATGCCGACGTCGCCTGCCACGCCGCCTGCGACGCCCTGTTCTCGGCCGCCGGCATCGGCGACCTCGGCGCCCACTTCGGCACCTCGCGCCCCGAATGGGCGGGCGCTGCCGGGTGCGCGCTGCTGGCCGAGGCCGCCCGCCTGGTCCGCGCGGCCGGCTTCGAGATCGGCAGCGCGGCCATCCAGGTGATCGGGAACCGGCCACGCCTGTCCGCCCGCCGCGCCGAGGCCCAGGCCGTCCTCGCCGAGGCCCTCGGCGCGCCCGTGGGCCTGTCGGGGACCACCACCGACGGCCTGGGGCTGACCGGGCGCGGCGAGGGGATCGCCGCGATCGCCACCGTCGTGATCGTCCCCGCCGCCACCGCCCCCGCCGCATCCGGAGAGGACCCCGCATGACCTCCCCCGCCGTCCCCGCGCCCGTCACGGCCGATGACGTCGACCGGGCCCGCGAGCGCCTCGGCGCCCTCGTGCGCCGCACCCCTGTCGAGCTGTCGGAGCGGCTGTCCGAGCTCGCGGGCGCGCCCGTCTGGCTCAAGCGCGAGGACCTCCAGGCGGTGCGCTCGTACAAGCTGCGCGGCGCCTACCTGTTCCTCGACTCCCTCGACGAGGAGCGCCGCGCGGCCGGGGTCGTGGCGGCGAGCGCGGGCAACCACGCCCAGGGCGTCGCCTATGCCTGCCGGGCCCTGGGCATCGACGCCCGCATCTACGTCCCCACCACCACGCCGCGGCAGAAGCGCGAGCGCATCGTGGCCCTCGGGGGCGAGCGGGTCGAGCTGGTGATGACCGGGGACGCCTTCGACGACGCGGCGGCCGCGGCGGCCGCCGACGCCGCGCGCACCGGCGCCGCCCTCGTACCGCCGTTCGACTCCCCCGTCGTCATGGCCGGTCAGGGCACCGTGATCGCCGAGGCGATGGAGCAGGTGCGCGAGGACAACGGCCGCGAGATCTCGAGCGTCGTGCTGCCCGTGGGCGGCGGCGGCCTGCTGGGCGGCTGCATGGCCTGGCTCGCCGAGCGCGCCCCCGAGGTCCACGTCCTGGGCGTCGAGCCCGCGGGCGCGGCGTCGATGGCGGCCGCGGTCCGCGCCGGGGAGCCCGTGACCCTGGCGGATCTCGAGCGCTTCGTCGACGGTGCCGCGGTGCGGCGGGTGGGCGAGCACCCGCTCGCGACGGTGCTGGCGCACCGCCCCCGTCTGGGCGTGGTCGACGAGGGCGCCGTGTGCACCGAGATGCTCGCGCTGTACCAGGTCGACGGGATCATCGCCGAGCCCGCGGGCGCCCTGGCCCCCGCGGCCGTCGCGACGGGGCTCGTGCGCGACCCGGGCGAGGGCGGGATCCTCGTGGTCCTCACGGGCGGAAACAACGACGTCTCCCGCTACAACGAGGTGGTCGAGCGCTCCCTGGTCCACGAGGGCCTCAAGCACTACTTCCTCGTCACGTTCCCCCAGGAGCCCGGTGCGCTGCGCCGCTTCCTGCACGACGTCCTGGGCCCGGAGGACGACATCGTGCTGTTCGACTACATCAAGCGCAACAACCGCGAGACGGGGCCCGCGCTCGTGGGCCTCGAGCTCGGCGCGCGCGAGAACCTCGAGCCGCTGCTGGAGCGCATGGCCGCCTCGTCGATGGAGATCGAGCGCATCGACCCTGCCGGGCCGATGTACCGCTACCTCACCTGAGCAGGACGCGCCCGCGGAGCGCGCATGCCTCAGGCCTGCGCGCCCTCGGCCTCCGCCTTCTTGGCGCGGCGAGCCTCCACGTCGGAGACGACGATGTCGTCGAGCGTCTTCGTCGAAGTCCAGCCGAGGGTCTCGCGGATGCGATCGGTGGAGCAGACGAGACGGGCGGGGTCGCCCGCGCGGCGCTCGCCGATCTCGGGGGTGATCTCCTGGCCGGTGGCGCGGGCGATCGCGTCGATGACCTCGAGCACGCTCGATCCCTTCCCGGTGCCGACGTTGAACACGCGGTGCGGGCGGTCCTCCCCGCGCAGGTACTCGAGGGCCTGGATGTGGGCGTCGGCGAGGTCCACCACGTGCACGTAGTCGCGGATGCAGGTGCCGTCGGGGGTGTCGTAGTCGTCGCCGAAGACGACCGGTGTCTTCCCGTTCTCGAGCGCGTTCAGCACGATCGGCACGAGGTTCATCACCTGGGTGTCGGCGCAGACGGGCCAGCCCGCCCCGGCGACGTTGAAGTAGCGCAGGCCGACGGTGCGCAGGCCGTGGGCGCGCTCGGCGTCCTCGAGCATCCACTCGCCGATCAGCTTGGTGCGGCCGTAGGGGTTGATGGGCGAGGGCGTGAGCTCCTCGGTCACGAGCTCGACGTCCGGCATGCCGTAGACGGCGGCCGAGGAGGAGAACACGACGTCGCGGACGCCGGCGTTCTCGCAGGCGGACAGCACGTTGGCGAGGCCGGTGATGTTGTCGCGGTAGTACATCTCGGGCTGCTGGACGCTCACGCCCACCTGCTTGTGGGCGGCGAAGTGGATCACCGAGTCGGCGCCCGAGGCGCGCAGGTGGAAGGCGAGCTTCTCCGCCGCGTCCGGGGCCGTCACGTCGAGCCTCACGAGGTCGGCGCCCTCGACGCGCTCGGCGAAGCCGGTCGACAGGTCGTCGACCACGACCACGTGCTCACCCCGCTCCAGCAGAAGGCGCACCACGTGCGATCCGATATAGCCGGCACCACCGCTCACGAGAGTCGTCATGCGCCCCAGGCTACCGCCCGCAGGTCGCCTCGCGCGAGCACCCGCGCCGAGGTCCCCGGGACGGTCCCGGGGACCTCGGCGGCTGCGGCGGGGGTCAGCTCCAGGACGTTGCGACGGGGCGGCCCTCGGCGTAGCCCGCGGCGCTCTGCAGGCCGATCACGGCGCGCTCGCGCAGCTCGTCGAGGTCGGCGGCGCCCGCGTACGTGCACGAGGACCGCACCCCGGCGGTGATGGCGTCGAGCAGGTCCTCGACGCTGCCCGCGCCGTCGGCCAGGTACATGCGGGAGCTCGAGATGCCCTCCTCGAACAGCGACTTGCGGGCGCGCGCGAACGCGTCCTCCCCCGCGGTGCGGGAGGAGACGGCGCGCTTGGAGGCCATGCCGAAGCTCTCCTTGTAGCGGCGGCCGCTCTCATCGGCGTGCATGGCGCCGGGCGACTCGAACGTCCCCGCGAACCAGGAGCCGATCATGACGCTCGAGGCGCCGGCGGCGAGCGCGAGGGCGACGTCGCGCGGGTAGCGCACCCCGCCGTCGGCCCAGACCCGGCCGCCGAGCTCGCGCGCGGCCGCGGCGCACTCGAGGACCGCGGAGAACTGGGGGCGCCCGACGCCGGTCATCATGCGCGTGGTGCACATGGCGCCCGGGCCCACGCCCACCTTCACGATGTCCGCGCCGGCCTCGATCAGGTCGCGCGTGCCCTCAGCGGTGACGATGTTGCCGGCGACCACGCGCACGGCCGTGCCCTCGCGCGGGCCCAGCAGCTCGCGCACGGTGCGCAGCGCCTCGATCATCCGCTCCTGGTGGCCGTGGGCGGTGTCGAGCACGATCACGTCGGCGCCGGCGTCCACGAGGGCGCGGGTGCGGGAGGCGACGTCGGCGTTGATGCCGACCGCCGCGGCGATGCGCAGGCGGCCCCCGTCGTCGAGGGCGGGGCGGTAGATGGTCGAGCGCAGCACGCCGCGGGCGGTGAGCACGCCGCGCAGCACGCCCGAGGGCTCGACGACGAGGGCGGCCTCGTGGTGGGTCGCCGAGATGCGGGCGTGGACGGCGGCGGGCTCGCCCGCGGCCTCCTCAGGCGTCAGCGACAGGAACTCGGCGCTCATTACCTCGTCGACGGGGGTGAAGACGTCGACGCCCGCGAGCTCGGCCGGTGACACGATCCCCAGCGGACGGCGCTGCTCGTCGATCACGGTGACGATGCCGTGCGGGCGCTTGTCCAGCAGGGCGAGGCCCTGGCCAACGGTGCCGCGGGGCGAGAGCGTGAGCGGATGGTCCACCAGGACGTCCCGCTCCTTGATTGAGCGGACGATCTCGACGAGACGGTCGAGCGCGAGGTCCTGCGGGAGGACGGCCAGGCCCCCGCGGCGCGCCATCACCTCGGCCATGCGGCGTCCGGAGACCGCCGTCATGTTGGCCGCGACGATCGGGATCGTCGTCCCCGTGCCGTCGTCGGAGGCGAGATCGACGTCGAAACGGCTGGTCACCGCGGAGCGGGAGGGCAGGAAGAAGCAGTCGTCGTAGGTCAGGTCCGTGGCGGGCTCGTGGATCAGGCGCATGGGCCCAGGGTACGGGGATGGCCCCCGGAGGCATCCCGGATCCTCACGAGATCTCCATCGCTGTCAGCGGATATGCACGCCGCGGGTCCGTAGGATGACGCGCATGACCGAGCACAGCTGGGCCCGGCGGCGCCCCCGTGCGCCCCGAGGCCGCCACACGGCGCGCCCCGGCGCGAGGCCGTCGCGGCCGTCGGACGCGGCGGGCGGCCGCGAGGCGCGCGCCCGCGCTTTCGGCGACATCTCGCCTGCGCCGAGCCCGGCCCCCGCAGCCGAGGAGCCGGCGCTCAGCGCCGAGCAGCCGACCCCCGCGGACCCCGCACCCGAGCAGGAGGCCTGGACTCCGGCGACCGCCGGGCCCGACGACTCGCCTGAACCCGCGACCGAGGCGCTCGCCCCCGTCGATGCCGGGCCCGCCGCCCGCGAGGAGGACGCCGCGCCGGCTGACCGTTCCGAGGCCCCGTCGGCCCCGGCCCCTCGCCGCGCTGACGACGCCGATGGCGCCGCTCCTGCCGCGGACGCATCGGCGACTGCCGCTGCGCGGCGCCCCCGTGCCGCCGACCAGAACCGCTCCGTCTCCTCCCGCCATCGCGGGGCCCCGAAGAAGTCCACGGGCGCTGCGGCCGCCGCACGGGCGCGGGGCCGTCGCCGCGCCGAGTCCACCGCCCCCGGTTCCTTGGGCCGCGCCGCGGGCTGGACCGTGCTGACCGCGCTGGTGCCCGGCACCGGCCTGCTGACGACGCGCATGCGCGCGGCGGGGATCGTGATCCTCTCGACGCTCGTGCTCGGCACGCTCGGCGTCGTCGCCTGGTTCCTGCTCGGGGACCCGGTCCCCACGCTGCTGGGCCTGGCCTCGAGCCGGGCCGTGGTGATCGGCGTGCTCGCGGCGGCGATCGTCGTCGGCCTCATCTGGTGCGCTCAGATCCTCCTGGCCAACCTGGCGCACAACACGAAGGAGCGCCTGCAGGGCGCGCGCCGGGCCGTGTCTACCCTGCTGGCCGTCCTGCTGGTGGGGACGGTCGCCGCACCGTTCGCCCTGGGCGCCAACGGCCTCTACTCCGCGCAGGGGTTGCTGGGCAACACGGACGTCTTCGGCGGCACCGACAACGGGAAGATCGCCGCGGGCAAGGATCCGTGGGCCAACACCGAGCGGTTGAACATCCTCATGCTCGGCCAGGACGCCGGCGCCGACCGCAGCGGCACGCGTCCGGACACCATCATGGTCGCCTCGATCGACACCAAGACCGGCCGCACCGCCCTGTTCTCCCTGCCCCGCAACCTCCAGTACGTGCGCTTCCCCGAGGGCACGCCCGAGGCGCAGGCCTTCCCCGAGGGCTTCGACGCCTTCGGCGAGAACGAGAACCTGCTCAACGCCGTGTGGGCCTGGGCCGAGCAGAACAAGGAGCTCTTCCCCGGCGACCCGAACCCGGGGCTGACCGCCACCCGCCACGCCGTCGAGCAGACCCTGGGCCTGAGCATCGACTACTACGCGATGGTCGATCTCAAGGGCTTCGAGGACCTCGTCAACGCGATCGGCGGCGTCGACATCAACGTCGAGCGGAAGATCCCGATCGGCGGCGGCACCAACCAGTCCACGGGCGGCAAGTACCCGATCACCGGCTACATCGAGCCGGGCGAGCAGCACCTCGACGGCTACCACGCGCTGTGGTACGCCCGCTCCCGCGAGGGCTCGGACGACTTCAACCGCATGTGCCGCCAGCAGCGGATGATCCGCATCGTCAGCGAGGAGGCGGACCCCGTGACGCTCGCGCTCGCCTTCCCGCAGCTGGTGACCGCGACGGAGAAGAACATCGAGACGGACGTGCCGTCGGCGCGCCTCGACGCGTTCGTGACGCTCGCCCAGCGCGTGCAGAAGGCGGGCTTCACGTCCTACCCGATCACGCACGAGGTCGACGCCCCCGGCGCCGACACCTGGGGCAGGGGCGGGCATCCCGACTGGGACTACCTCCACCAGTGGGTGCAGGCCTCGATCCACGATTCGATGACCTCGGTGCAGGCCGAGTCCGTCAAGGGCACCGAGCCGAGCCCGGCGCCGAGCACGATCGCCCCCACCGAGAGCGCCGCGCCCGCCGAGGAGTCCGCGAGCGCCGAGCCGACGGAGGAGGGGTCCGGTGACGCCTCCGCGCAACCGAGCGACGAGGCCACGGATTCGTCCGAGGCGCCTGCCGCCACGACGACCGAGCCGACGATCGACGAGGATCCGCTGAAGTCCTGCCTCCCGGCGGACGAGAAGAGCTGACGCCGACGCGGACCGCGCGCGGAAGGATGCACGAGCGCGCGGGCGGCGGACCCGGCGTCAGTCGGTCAGCTGCAGCAGGGCGTTCTCGACGAGCTCGGGCAGCGCCGGATGGATCCAGTACTGCGTGCGTGCGATGTCCCGGGCGCTCTGTCCCAGGCTCATCGCCTGGACGAGCGGCTGGATCAGCACGGTCGCCTCGGGGCCGATGATGTGGCAGCCCAGCAGCTCCGCCGTCTCCGCGTCGGCGATGAGCTTGGCAAAGGAGGTCGTGTCCTCGAGTGCCCAGCCGTAGGCGATGCCCGCGTAGTCCTGGCGGGCGACGCGGATCTCCCGGCCCTCGCGGGAGGCGTGCTCGCGAGCCTCGGCCTCGGTGAGCCCGACGGCGGCGATCTGCGGGGCCCCGAAGATCCCGCGTGGCACGGGCATGGTGTCGGAGCGGCGCAGGTCGCTCGGGTGGAGGACGTTGTGGCGCACGATCCGCTGCTCGTGGTTGGCGACGTGCTTGAGCTGGTGGGGCGAGGAGAGGTCGCCGAAGGCCCAATGCCCCTCGATGACGCGTCCGGCCGGGTCCAGCACCCGCTGATAGGGGTCGACGCGCACGCGCCCGTCGTCCTCCAGGCCGATGCCTCCCGCGGCCGCGTCCAGCAGGTCCGAGTTCGGGCGCCGTCCCGTGGCCACGAGGATCTCCTGGGCCTCGATGGTCTCCTCGCGCCCGTCGCGCGTCCCCGTGATCCGCACGCCGTCAGCGGTACGGCGCACGGCGGCGGTGGTGAAGCCGGTGACGACGCGGCAGCGCTCGGCCAGGCGCGCGGTCGCGGCCGCGGCGATGTCGGCGTCCTCGCGGCGCAGGAGCAGGGCGGAGCGGGCGATGACGGTGACGTCGACGCCCAGGGCGCTGAGCACGTGGGCGAGCTCGACGGCGATCACGCCGGAGCCGAGGATCGCGAGCGATGCCGGGAGCTCATCGACGCGCATGATCGTGTCGGAGGTCAGCGGGGCCGCCTCGGCGAGGCCGTCGATGCCGGGGATCGCGGGCCGTGAGCCGGCGCCGAGCACGAACGTGTCCGCCGTGATCTGCTCGAGCGTCCCGTCGGCGAGCTCCACCTCCATCGCGCCGGGCCCGGTGAAGCGGGCCGTGCCGCGCAGCAGCGTCAGGTTCGCGTTGTCCTCGTGCTCGGCGCGGTAGGCCAGACCGCCGCGGGAGATGGGGTCGATGCGGTCGGCGAAGATCCGGTCGCGGATCGCCGGCCAGTCGACGCCCTCGAGACGGGCGCGGACGCCCAGGCGCGCGGCCTCGGCGGGCGCGATCGCGGCGTCGGCCGTGCGCACGAGCATCTTGGTGGGGATGCAGCCGACGTTCAGGCAGGTGCCGCCGAAGGCGCCGTCGGGGCCGACGCCGCGGTCGATCTGGACGATGCTGCGGTCGGCGAGCTCCGGACCGGGGAAGGAGTTGGCCGAGCCGGAGCCGATGAGCGCGATGTCGTAGTGGGTCACTCCGACAGGCTACGCCCGCCCTCCTGAGCGTCCGGCGAGTCGTCCACGGGGCCCTGCGACTGGGCCGGAGCGGCCTCGGCGTCCGGTCCGCCGGGTGCGCCGAGGTCGTCGGCGATGCCCTCGGCATCGGCCTGCGCGAAGCCGATCGGGTCCTGCGGCACGACCACCACGGGGCGGTTATGCCGGTGGGCGAGCTGCGCGGCGACGGAGCCGTTGAGGGCCTCCCTGACCATGCCGCGCACGCCCTCCCGGGTGCCGAGGACGAACATGAGCGCGTCGATCCGCTCGGCGAGCGCGGTGAGCTCCCGGGCGGGGGTGCCGATGCTCGTGAACGGGGCCCACGGGACGCCGTGGGGCTCGACGGCCTCCTCGATCACCCGCACCAGTCCGGGCGGCATCTCGACGGGCGGGTCGCTGGGGGTGATCGCGCGCATCATGCCGAGGTAGCCGGCGGGGGCCTCCCCCAAGCCGTACGGGTCGGGGACGATCATCGCGCACACGAGCGTCGCGTCGAACTGCGAGGCGTACCAGGCGGCGGTCTCGATGACGTGGCGGGAGCGCTCGTCGACGACTCCCACGACGATCTTCCTGCGACTCTCGGTCATGGCTCCTCCTGCGGTCGGGCGGGGGTACCGCCTGCCCGGGCCCCATCGCCCCGGCGTGCCTCCAGTCAACCGCGCCCCCGGATGCGACGCAACGCTGAAGGTCCCTGGTCGCGGGGCATGCCGCCGGGCTCCGGCCGCGCGCCGGTGGTACGTTCGCAGAACCCGGACCCGACCCCAGGAGATCCCCCATGGCCCGCTCCTCGACCGACCGTCCCCGCCCGATCGGCTACGGCTCCCGCCGCCTGCAGTGGCTCACGGTGGTCGTCGGCTTCCTGTTCTTCCTGACGCTGCTGGCCGAGGGCACGATCCTCGTGCTGCGCGCGAAGGACAGCGCGCTGACCATGCCGGCCGCCGCGGCCCAGGGCGGCGCGGCGCCGCTGTGGATCGCTGTGGCGACCGCCGCCGCCGTGCTGCTGGGCGGAGGGTCGATGCTGCTGGGAGCCGCCTGCGTCGGCCGCTACCGCTTCCTCGCGAAGGTCGCGGGCCTGCTGCTGTTCTGCGGCGCCGGACTGCGCCTGGCCTGGCCGCTGCTGCTGGACCTGTTCACCCGTGAGGGCACGCTCGCCTCCGGAAAGATCCTGGGCACGCCCGTGCTCGGCACGACGACGGACGGCACCGCCGTGCCCGGGGCCCTCATCCCGGCCACGATGGTCGATGACCTCCCCCTGTTCGCCGTCGCCGCCGCGGCGCTGCTGACGTTCCTGGGGCTCGTCGGCCTCGTCATCACCCGCCCGCGCCGCCTGAATCCCGACTGGGGCAATGAGCGCGCCGTCTCCGAGGTCTTCGACGACGAGCCGCGCACCGCGCGCCTGTCCGACGACCGCCGTCACGCCCCCGCCCCGCTCGCGGATACGGGAGCCGCGGGCGGCGGCAGCGCGGCGGGAGGAGCCGGTGGCGCCGCGGGTGCGGCGGCGTCCGGCGCCGATCCCGCGGGAGCACCGAGCACTGAGGAGCCGTCCACCATGCGCATCACCGTCGACGAGTCGCCCCGCACCCCCGTGGTCGCCCACAGCGAGGACCCGCGCACCGCACCGATGATCCCGCTGGACGACGAGTACCCCGATGCAGGCGCCTCGGACGGCGAGGTCTCAGACGCCGACAGCGGGTCGCGCCGCGTCGACGGCGACGCTCTCGGATCGCGCGGGTTCTGAGAGCCTGACGCCAAGGCACCGATCGGCCCCGTTCCGCACGTCGCGGGACGGGGCGGATCGGCGTCTGGGGACGAGCAGCGTTCCGGGCGCGCACAGGCCGCCCGCAGTGGGCCCCGTGGGGATCGAACCCACGACCCGCGGATTAAAAGTCCGCCAGTGCATGGGTAGCAGAATATGTCGGAGCAGGTCAGGAAACTCGCACTGTTGGCCCACAGCTTGGCAGACGCCATCGCGTTGCTGTCATCGTTGCTGTCATTCCCCGACAACTCGCGGGACAACCCTGCGCACAAGTTAAGAGCCGACGAGAGCCCGGCCACCTCCGAGGTACTCACCAGGCTCTCCAATGGCCGGCCCGCGACGAGCCGTAACGCCGTCGACACGTACGAGCACGGGCAACCTCCCCAACGAATCACTCGTGAACAGTGCTATCCATGTGCCCTGATTAACTAGGCATGCCCTACCGGAAGCCACTCGCACGTAGCCGGCGGAGCACCTGTCCCGCGTCAAGTAGTTGGCAGGATTTCCTTGGTTTTGAATGTCGGGGTGGTGGGGTCGGCCAGGCCCAGGTGCACCTCCTTGGGCCGGTTCCATGAGATGGC
>NZ_FWFG01000001.1 GCF_900163655.1 Brachybacterium nesterenkovii | reverse complement strand
CTCGATGGTCCAGACCTGCGTGGTTCACTTGATCCGGGCCGCGACGCGGTTCGTGGCCTACCAGGACCGCAAGAAGGTCGCCGCCGCGCTCAAGCCGATCTACACCGCCGCGAGCGAGGACTCGGCTTGGGCAGCGCTGGTCGAGTTCGAGACCTCCGAGCTGGGGCAGAAGTATCCCTCGACCGTGATGACCTGGAAGAACTCGTGGGATCGGTTCGTTCCTTTCCTCCAGTTCCCGCCGATGCTGAGGAAGGTCATCTACACGACCAACGCGATCGAGTCGTTGAACTACCAGCTGCGGAAGGTCACGAAGAACCGCGGACACTTCCCCTCGACGGACGCGGCCGTGAAGCTGCTCTGGCTCGCGATCTGCAACATCGAGGACAAGCGCGCCGCCGATCGAGCTCGAGACCGTGGCAAGCCCGCGAACGAGCGGAAGGCCCAGGGCCGGCTCGTCGAGGGCCAGGTCGTCACGAACTGGAAGCAAGCCCTCGCCCAAC
The DNA here is from genome assembly GCF_900163655.1 of Brachybacterium nesterenkovii. Taxonomy (GTDB): domain Bacteria; phylum Actinomycetota; class Actinomycetes; order Actinomycetales; family Dermabacteraceae; genus Brachybacterium; species Brachybacterium nesterenkovii. The sequence continues at coordinate 38,996 of NZ_FWFG01000001.1, read as the reverse complement.
TCGCCGCCGCCTACCCCGACCGGATCACCCCCTACCTATGAGCACCCCGCTTACACAGACAAATTGACAGGCCCTAGGCAATCGGTTGGGTTGCACCCAACCAAACGGATGCCGTTAATCATCATATACGCGCGACAAGACCGTCAACGGCTACTACAAGGCCGAACTCATCCGCGGCCCCGCCCGCGCCGAGCAAGGGCCATGGAAGAGCGTCGATGACGTCGAACTCGCCACCTTGTCCTGGGTCCACTGGCACAACACCGAACGCCTCCACAGCTACCTCGGCAACCTGCCCCCGGCCGAGTTCGAGGAGGTCTACTACGCTTCCCGCCAGGACCCCCACGTCCTGATGGGAACCCACTGACCCGAGTCTCCATCAAACCCAGGGCGGTTCACCGCGGGGTGATCTACCCCTACTTCATTTTGGGCGGGCAGGCACTCCAAGCGCACCAGCTGCGAGCGCAAGGCCATGTTCGTGCCCGACATCGAAGCTGCCGTCGAGGACTACTACCGCAGCATCCAGATCGCCCCACACATCGTGAATGCGCTACGCGAACTCATCACTGCTGAGTTCGACCGTCTCCACGCGACGGCCCGCCACGAACGGCAGGGCTACCAGCAGGAGCGCGACGGACTCCTGGGCGAACGGAAGAAGCTGCTCGAGGCCCACTACGCGGGAGCGATCCCGCTGGACCTACTCGGCGAGGAGCAAGAACGCATCGCCCGACGCCTCGCGTTCCTTGAAGCACAGATCGAGGCCGGAGACATCGAGTACGAGCAAGCCCAGGCCCACATCGACGACTGCCCCGCGCTGGCTGGTGACTGCTACGCCATCTACACGAGCATCGACGACTCACTGCGGCGCATCGCTAACCAAGCCTTCTTCGACCGGCTCATCGTCCTGCCCGAAGACGGCGTCATCGGCGAGCCAGGGGAACCGTTCAACGCGTTGTTCAACGCCGAAGTCCAGACCCGCGCCGTCCACTACAAGGGGCGGACGGCGGAATCTGGACCTCAAACCGCCGATGTCGGCGGTTTGAACAACGACCTTCTGGTGGGCCCCGTGGGGATCGAACCCACGACCCGCGGATTAAAAGTCCGATGCTCTACCGACTGAGCTAGAGGCCCGTGCCCTCGCGGCCGGGCCAGTCTAGCCGTCTGAGCCCCAGCGCTCCGCGAGCTCGTCGAGGCGGTCGGCGAGAGCCTGGGCCATGTCGAAGGACTCATCGAGCAGCCAGCGGATCTGGTAGCCGTCCATGAGCGCGTAGAGCTCGGCGACGATCCGCTCGACGGGGGTGTCCTCGCGCAGGGTCCCCGCCGCGACCTCCTCGCGCACCTGCCGTTCGACCTCCTCGCGCAGGTCGATGTAGTGGTGGCGCATCCAGGGGTGCGCGGGATGCTCGGGGTGGGTGGCCTCCCCGGTCACGGCGACGAACACGCGCACCATCTGCTCGCGCTCCATATTGGCGCGGGCCAGCTCCACCATCGGGCGCAGGCACGCGAACGGCTGCCCCGGCTGCGCGGCGGCGTGCATCTCCGGGGAGCTGTGGTCGAGCTCGTCGCGGCGCTCGAGGACGGCCGCGAGCAGCTCCTCGCGGCTGGAGAAGTAGTGCGCCAGACCCGAGGGCGAGATCCCGGCGGCCTGGGCGACGGCGGCCATCGACATGGCGCCGTACCCGTTGGTGCCGATCACCTCGGTCGCGGCGTCGAGCACCTGGCGGCGGGTGGCCGCGGAGCTGGCACCGCGGGGCCGACCGCGCCCGCGACGCCCGGGGCGGGCGGTGGGTCGCGGTGCGCGGTCGGTCTCGGTCACGGTTCTGCTCTCCCGATGCTCAGCGGACGGATCTGATGAGCATAGTGATCGCGGCTCCGACCAGGGCGGAGACGGCGGCGACCACGAGCAGCGGCGTGAAGTCCGTGTTGTCGCCGAGCGTCCCCAGCAGCCAGGCGCCGACGGCGGGCGACAGCGACTGCGGCAGGGCGTTGGCGATGTTGAACACGCCCAGGTCCTTGCCGGAGTTCAGGCGGTCGGGCAGGACCTCGACCACGAGGGCCATGTCGACGGCGAAGTACATGCCGATCGCGAGTCCCATGAGGGCCTCGATCATGTAGAAGTGCTTGACGGTGGCGGCGTGGGCGAGCAGGTAGGTCGCGATCGCGAAGAGCACGCTCGACAGCGCGACGATCACCTTGCGGCGGTGCAGGAGGTCCGAGATCCAGCCGGCGGCGATGCCCGCGATCATCACGGTGACCGTGTAGATGGTCACGCCGATGGCGATGGCGTAGGCGCCCTCGTCCCCGCTGAGGCCGAGGTGACGAGTCATGTACATCGGTCGGAACGTCATGAAGAGGAATGACGCGAAGATGATGAGGAAGCGGCCCCACCAGGCGAGCCCGAAGTCCGGGAAGCGGATCGGGTTGGTCCAGAAGGAGGTGATGAACTCCCGGAAGTTGAACGGGTAGCGGTTCTCCTTGAGCACGGGCTCGGGGATCGTGAGCGCGTAGACCAGCACGAGCACGAGGCCCAGCACGGCGGGGACCATGAACAGCAGGAACATCGAGTGCATGAACCACGCGGACATCCAGGTGGCAAGCATGACCGCGACGTTCTGGGCGACGCCGATGAGGCCGGAGGTCTTGCCGTACTGCGTCTCGGGCAGCTGATCGGAGACGGAGGCGACGAGCGCAGCGAGAGCGAAGTTGCCGAAGCCCTGGGCGAAGAACCAGCCGAGCGCGAGGATCCACGTGGAGGTGCCCAGCGCGAGGATCAGGATCGAGGCGCGATGCCGAGGATCCCGATGACCAGCCAGGGGCGGCGGCGCCCGTAGCCAGAGGTGGTGCGGTCCGAGATGCGGCCGCCGAGCGCGTTGAAGATCAGCGCCGCGAGGGCGCCGAAGGGCATGATCGTGCCCAGCATGGCGGTCTGCTGCGCGGGGTCGCTCGTGAGGGCCTGGACCTTGAAGGCGATCGAGACGGTCGCCGGGCCCATGAGGACCACGAAGACGCCGAGCTCGCCGAGGCACAGGGCGGCGATGAATCACCACGGCCGCGGAGCCTCGGGCCGCTGGCCCAGGTAGGGGATGGGGAGCTTGGGCCCCAGGATGTTCGGACTCCCCCCTCCGCGCTGATCGTGGGATCAGGAGCGGGGGCAGGGGCAGGGAACGGGGTGGTCGAGCTCATCGTCTGACTCCTTCGTCAGTGCTCGGCGCCGGTCGCCGTGGGGCAATAATCGTATGCCGCCACTATTTAGCGCAAGAGGTCTCGGCGAGCAGATCCGAACGCCCAGGTCAGCGCCCCGACCCGCCGAAGTCCGCGGCGCCAGCGGATCTGTCCCGCTGACGCCGCGGCCGTCATGCACGTCTCGCTCGCCCTGCCGCGCACCCTATGCGCGCGGCTCAGGCCCCCTGTTTCGCCTTCCCGCGCCCCACGATCAACAGCACGATGCCGACGAGCAGGAGCAGCGCGCCGAGCATCCCGCCGCCGACGCCGAGGAAGATCCCGCCGATGCCGCCGAGCATCCCGCCCACGGAGATCGGGGGCGCGGCGAGCACCTCGGAGGTGCCGGCGCACGTGACGATGTACTCGCCGTCGGCCGTGGCCGTGAAGCCGTCGAAGGACGTCCAGCTGCTGCCGTCCTGGGAGATCGTGCTGGTCTGCGAGGGCCCGGGGCCCACCTGGTCGGACGGGCTCACATCGCAGCTGCTCGTCATCGCGCCCTCGCGCGCGTACAGCTGGATCTCATCGCCCGCCGAGAGCTGCAGCGTCGTCGACCCCGTGAACGGCGTCGAGTCCTCGGCTGTCCCCATCGCGCCCTGGAAGCTCATCCAGGCGAGGATCGTCCCCGCGACGATGCTCAGCAGGAGGATCACCGCACCCAGGATCGCGAGGATCTTCCCCCATCTGCACATACCCGCCCCCGGTGCGCTGGCCGTGGTCCTCGCCGTCATCGTCTCCCCCTCATCGTCGGGCCCGGCTACGATCGTCCGTGCCGCCGGTCACACTCTACGATGCGCCGTCGGCGCTGGTGCCTGCCCCGAGGGCTCGTCGCCCTCTCCGCCTCCGTAGACTCCCGGCATGACGGAGCGCCTGGTCCTCGCCGCCCCCGCCGACGCGGAGCTGGTGGAGAAGAAGTCGCGCTTCCTGGCCCGTCTCGAACCGGTCGCGGGCGTCGCCGCGGCGGACGCGGTGATCCACGCGGCCCGCCGCGCCGCTCCGTCGGCACGCCACCACTGCAGCGCGATGGTCATCGAGTCGGGCCCTGCCCCCATCACCCGCAGCAACGACGACGGGGAGCCGGCCGGGACCGCGGGCATGCCGATGCTGATCGCCCTGCAGGGGTCGCATCTGGTGGACGTCGTCGCCGTCGTCACCCGCCACTTCGGCGGCATCAAGCTGGGAACCGGCGGTTTGGCCCGCGCCTACGGCGATGCGGTCACCGCGGCGATCGCCGAGGCCCGCCTGCTGCGACGCACCGCGATGGCCGTGCTCATCGCGCGGGCCGGGCACGCTGAGGCGGGCGCGTCCGAGCACGTACTGCGCCAGGTGCTCGCCGCCCACGGCGGGACGGTCGAGGCCCCCGTCTACGGCGGCAGCGGCGTCGAGCTGACGGGTCTCGTCCCGCCCGAGGAGCTCGATGCGGTGCTGGCCGAGCTCGCGGCGGCGAGCGCCGGGGCCCTCGACGTGACCGCCCACGGCACGCGCACGGTCGACGTGGCGCTCTGACCGGACGGACTGCGGGAACCGACTGCGGGAACGCGGAAGCGCCGCCTCCCCTGCGGGGAGACGGCGCTTCGATGCTCACGCGGCACGAGGCCGCGGAGACGACGTGTCAGGCGCGGTTCGAGCGGCCCGCGACGAGGCCGTAGACGACCATGACGATGATGGCACCGATGACGGCGAGCACGATCGTGCCGATGCTCCACGGGTTGGACATGATGCCGGAGATCCCGGCGCCGCCGAAGAGGCCGCCGAGGAAGCCGCCGACGATCGCGCCGATGATGCCGAGGATGATGGTCGAGCCGAGGCCCATGGCCTGCTTGCCCGGCATGAGGGCACGGGCCACGAGCCCGATGATGGCGCCGATGATGATCCAGGAAATGATGGCCCAGAGGATGCCCATTGTCGATCACTCCTTGCTGAAGGGGGGAAGGGGACTGGAATCAGTCCGTCGCATAGCTTCCTACCACAGCGCTTATGAGCACCAATAGAGCTGACCGGGTGGTCGAGACATGCCCCTCACCTGCCGGATCGGCCTGGGAAGCGCGGCGCCCGCCCCTCCATGGCGGCGGAACGGGCGCTGGGCGAGGACGGAAACCATGCCGGGGAAACCGTGCTGCGGGAAACCTCTGCGGCCGGATCAGAAGTCCCAGTCGTCGTCCTCGGTCTCGACGGCCTTGCCCATCACATAGCTCGATCCCGAGCCCGAGAAGAAGTCGTGGTTCTCATCGGCATTCGGGGAGAGCGAGGCGAGGATCGCCGGATTCACATCGGTGAGCTCCGGCGGGTAGAGCGCGTCGTACCCGAGGTTCATGAGCGCCTTGTTGGCGTTGTAGCGCAGGAACATCTTGACGTCCTCGGTCCAGCCCACCGGGTCGTACAGATCCTCCGTGTACTCCTCCTCGTTGTCGTACAGGTCCTCGAGGAGGGAGAACGTGTAGTCGCGCATCTCGGCGCGGCGCTCCGGGGAGGCCTTTTCCATCGCCTTCTGGAACTTGTAGCCGATGTAGTAGCCGTGCACGGCCTCGTCGCGGATGATCAGGCGGATCACGTCGGCGGTGTTGGTCAGCTCGCCGTGGCTGGACCAGTACATCGGCAGGTAGAAGCCCGAGTAGAACAGGAAGGACTCGAGTAGCGTCGAGGCCACTTTGCGCTTCTCCGGGTCATCGCCCTGGTAGTAGCTCATGATGATCTGCGCCTTCTTCTGTAGCGGCCCGTTGTGCTCGCTCCAGCGGAAGGCTTCGTCGATCTGCTTGGTCGAGCAGAGCGTCGAGAAGATCGACGAGTACGACTTCGCGTGCACCGACTCCATGAAGGCGATGTTGGTGTACACGGCCTCCTCGTGCGGGGTGATCGCGTCGGGGATCAGCGAGACGGCACCGACGGTGCCCTGCACGGTGTCCAGCAGCGTCAGGCCCGTGAACACGCGCATGGTCAGCGTCTGCTCGAGCTCGTTCAGGCGGCCCCAGGAGGGGATGTCGTTGGACACCGGCACCTTCTCGGGGAGCCAGAAGTTCCCGGTCAGACGATCCCAGACCTCATCGTCCTTGGGGTCGGTGACGCGGTTCCAGTTAATGGCCTGGACCGTGTGCTTCAGGTGGTCGGAATTCACCGCTGCCTCGTGTTCCTGCTCGGGGGTGGGTCGCCCGGCCAGTCTAGCCAGGAGGGATCTGAGCGCCCTGGGCCCCGCACCCGGGGGACGGGCGCATGGGCAGTGCTCCCCATGGCCCCCGCGGCGGAACCGATCTAGCCTCGCCGCAGAAGCCCGATCTCGCCGAGGAGACCCATGTCCCCACCCGCCCTGGACTCCGCGCCGCGCATCGCCGCGCTCCCCGGCCCCTCCCGCCTCGTCCGCATCTCCGAGGGCACCTGGCAGGACCTGCGTCATCGCCTGTCCCCTGCCGACTCCCCGGCCGCCGACGTGCCCGATCCCCGCAACATCGCCGAGCTCGAGCGGACGGGCCTGCTCGTCGACGGCGACATCGAGCCCCACTGGCGCGCGGCGCTGTCCGCGGCCCTCGCGAGCCCCGTGAGCGTGCGCCTCGTATGCGTCGACCGGGACCGCGCCTGGACCTCGGACCTCCTCGTGGCCGGTGAGCTGGTGGTGGTCCTCGACCAGGTGCGCGAGGTGTCCTCGGACGACGACAGCATGCGCCTGGGCCGCCGCTCGAGCGCCGTCCTCCTCGGGCTCACGACCCTCGAGTGGATCAGCGCGACCGTCGAGGCGCTGGTGCCCCAGCATCCGGCGTTCGTGCCCGCCCTGGCGGACTCCGCCGCGGCAGGCTCTCCCCCGCCTCCGAGCACCGGGCCGCTCGCGGGCGACAACCCGATGGACCTCACCGGGAACGCCGCGCAGGCAGGCCCCAACGGCTGGTCGGCCGGCTCCGAGGCGACGCAAGACGCGATCCGGTAGCTGTTCGAGTCCCAGATCGTCCCCCGGGCACGCCGATCATGCTGAGCGGGCACTCGCAGGGCGGGATGATCGCCGAGAGCCCCATCTCGAACCCGGAGTTCATGGCGCAGTACAACGTCACGAACGTCGTGACCTACGGCTCCCCCGTCGACAACTACAGCGCGGATCCGAGCGTCCGCCAGCTCAACATCCAGCACGCCAACGACGCGGTGCCGCTGATCGATCTCGAGGGCGCCTACGCGGCGCCGCGCCCGACCCTCCCCTTCATCACTCCCGTGGCGAATCTCGGGGAGGTCGCCGCCAACCTCAACATCGGCTCCGGGAACACCACCACCGCGACGCTCCCGCCGCCGGGCGACCCGTTCGACATCAGCGGCGCCCACGACGGCAGCGCCTATCAGAGCAGCGTGCAGCAGCAGCAGCTGCAGGACCCGGCCTCCCAGATCTCGCAGTGGAGCTCGAACCCCTCCCTGGCACCGTTCCTCACCTCGGACCCGAGCGCCGTCACGCAGTACACCTCCCAGGTCCACCGTGAGAACTGAGAGCATGGACGCTGCGCCGCGATCGCGGTGGGTCATCGGACGACGGGAGGCGCTCATGGGCGGGCTGATCGCCTGGCTCGCGGGCTGCGCCCCCCGCCGTCAGCGGATCGACACCGAGGCCGTGCAGGCCGAGCTCCAGGCGGCCGCCGACGGCTGCGCCGGCTACGTAAAGGGCCGGGTCCAGGTGCAGGACAGCGGGCAGGTGGGCACCGTGATCGGCGGTGTCCTGACCGTCACCGGGACCGGTCGCGAGGAGGTCGCCGCGGCGTTCTCCGAGGTGCTCGAGGCGATCACGGCGCGCTGGATCGCGATGGACGATGCCCCGGTCGCCGACGTGCGCGTCGAGGCGCGGAGCACCGCGGATCCCTCGCTCGCGCTCACGACCGCGGAGGCGGTGGCGGCGGGAGGCGGCGCGACCGTCACCACGGACGACCTGCGCGAGCGCTTCGGCCTGTAGCGGCGCCCACGGCGCCCCTCAGCGCGAGGAGACCTCGACCCCGAGCCGCCGGCCCGCCGCCCGAGCCGCCTCGACCGCGGCATCGAAGCGGGCCGGCCAGTCCGCGACGGCGTCCAGCTGCGCGGCGAAGGCCGCGGGGGCCCCGTCGGGGCGGGCGCGCTGCAGCACGAGCGCGGAGGCGCCGGCCGCGCCGAGCATCTCGAGCACGGCGGGGATCTGCTCGATGAGCGCGGGGGTGACGGTCATCCGCAGCTCGTGGTCGATGCCGGCATCGAGCAGCAGGCGCAGCGAGCGCTCCGCATTCTCCCAGGCATGCCCGCGCCCGACGATCGCGTCGTACCCGGGGGCCGAGGCCTTGACGTCGAAGCCGACCCAGTCCAGCAGTCCCTCGTCCAGCAGGGCCCGCAGGCGCTCGGGGAAGGCTCCCCCGGTGTGCAGGCCCACGGCGAAACCCAGCTCCCGGACGCGCCGGGCGGCGGGGAGGACGGCGTGCTGCATCGTCGCCTCTCCCCCGCTGAGGACGACGCCGTCCAGGAGTCCGCGACGGCGTGCCAGGAGGGCCTCGACCCGCTCCCACGGGACCTCGCCGGGCGTGCGGGGGTCGAGGATCGCGGTGTTGTGGCAGTAGCCGCAGCGCCACGGGCAGCCCTGGCAGAACAGCGTCGCGACCAGGCGGCCGGGCCAGTCGACGGTCGACAGCGGCACGAGCCCCGCGATCTGCAGATCTGCGGCGCCGATGCCGAGGCCAGCCCCGACATCGGCCCCGCAGGCGACGGGCATCGTCACGCGGGCGCGCCCTGCAGGCGCACCGGGACGTCGGGGCCGTCGATGAGGCCGCCGACGCGCTCATCGGCCGCGTCCTCGGTGAAGAAGCGGCGCTCGAGGTACTCGCCCTTCTTGCCGATGTTGAACGAGGAGACGGGACGGTGGTACCCCATCACGCGGGTCCAGACCTCGCAGGCCTCCCCGCAGGTGGTGCACGCGAAGTGCTCGCCCGCGAGGTAGCCGTGGGTCGGGCAGATCGAGAACGTGGGCGTGACCGTGAGGTAGGGCAGGCGGAAGGTCGACAGGGCGCGGCGCACCAGTTCGCGGCAGGCGTGCGCCGAGCTCATCTGCTCGTTCATGTACAGGTGCAGCACGGTGCCGCCGGTGTACTTGGCCTGCAGTTCGTCCTGCAGCTCGAGGGCCTCGAAGGGGTCCTCGGTCGCGCCGACGGGCAGCTGCGAGGAGTTCGTGTAGTACGGGTTGTGCTCGGTGCCGGCCTGCAGGATCCCCGGGAAGCGGGAGCGGTCCTCCTTGGCGAAGCGGTAGGTGGCGCCCTCGGCGGGCGTGGCCTCGAGGTTGAACATGTGGCCGGTGCGCTCCTGGAACTCGACCATCTTCTCGCGCACGTGGTCGAGGATCCCCTCGCACATCTCGCGGCCCTCGGCATCCATGAGCGTGAGACGGTCGCCCGTGACGTTGCGGAGCATCTCGTTCATCCCGTTGACGCCCAGCGTGGAGAAGTGGTTGTCGAGCGTGCCCATGTAGCGCTTGGTGTAGGGGTAGAGCCCGCCGTCGATGAGGCCCTGGACGGTGGCGCGGCGCTGCTCGAGGATCTCGGCCCCGAGCTCGAGATACCGGTCGAGCTCGGCCACGAGCGCGTCCTCGTCCCCGGCGAACCGATACCCCAGGCGCGCCATGTTGACGGTCACCACGCCGATCGAGCCGGTGAGCTCGGCCGAGCCGAACAAACCGTTGCCGCGCTTGAGCAGCTCGCGCATGTCCAGCTGCAGGCGGCAGCACATGGAGCGGATCATCCCGGGGTCGAGGTCGGAGTTGATGAAGTTCTGGAAGTAGGGCAGGCCGTACTTGGCGGTCATCGCGAACAGGCGCTCGGCGTTGGGGCTGTCCCAGTCGAAGTCGGCGGTGATGTTGTAGGTGGGGATCGGGAAGGTGAACACGCGCCCGTCGGCGTCGCCCGCGGTCATCACCTCGATGTAGGCGCGGTTGATCATCTCCATCTCCGCGGCGAGGTCGCCGTAGGTGAAGTCGCACAGCTCGCCGCCGATGAGCGGGTGCTGCACCGCGAGGTCCGCCGGGCAGGTCCAGTCGAAGGTGAGGTTGGTGAAGGGGCACTGGCTGCCCCAGCGGCTGGGGACGTTGAGGTTGTGGATGAGCTCCTGCATGCTCTGCAGCACCTGGTCGTAGGTGAGGGAGTTCAGGCGCACGAACGGCGCCATGTAGGTGTCGAAGGAGCTGAAGGCCTGCGCGCCGGCCCACTCGTTCTGCAGCGTGCCCAGGAAGTTCACGATCTGCCCGCAGGCGGAGGAGAAGTGCTGGGCGGGTCCGGCGGCGATCGCGCCGGGGACGCCGTTGAAGCCCTCCTCGAGCAGCTGGCGCAGCGACCAGCCGGCGCAGTAGCCCGAGAGCATGTCGAGGTCGTGGATATGGATGTCGCCCTCGCGGTGCGCGCGCCCGGCCTCGTCGCTGAACACCTCGTCGAGCCAGTAGTTGGCGATCATCTTGCCCGCGGCGTTGAGGACCAGGCCGCCGACGGAGTAGCCCTGATTGGCGTTGGCGTTGACGCGCCAGTCCGCGCGCGAGACGTACTCGGAGACGGTGGCGACGGGATCGACGAGGGTGCGGGACATGTTGTGCTCTCTCCTGGTTCTTCGCGGGCACGCCCCGCGCAACGGACACCACCGTAGGACGACGACCGCCCGACACCACTACATCTGGTGTCCGCGACACGCCGAACACACAAGATGTTGTGGTTTTCTGACGGAGTGTCCGGGACGTTGGTCCCGAGAGCGAGGTCGCGTGCGCAACCCCCTCCCCCTGCCGCTCGATGCACAGAGCCCCTTGCACCCGGACGGGGCGCGAGGGGCTCGCGAGCGGCACGGCGCGACGCCGTGCTCGAAGGGGATCAGAACGCCGAGGCCACCGCCCACAGGACGAGCGACAGGAGGAAGCCGAGGACGGCCATCGCTCCCTGGATCAGCGTCCACGAGGCCAGCGTCTGCTTCATCGACAGCCCGAAGAACCGGCTCACCAGCCAGAAGCCCGAGTCGTTGACGTGGGAGAAGCCGACGGATCCGGCCGACATCGCCATGACGAGGGCGACCACCTGCATCGCGTTGTAGTCGCCCGCGGAGACCACGCCCGCCATGAGCGAGGCGGCCGTCGTGAGCGCCACGGTCGCCGAGCCCTGCGCGAGGCGCACGATCTGCGCGATGAGGAAGGCCGCGACGATGACGGGCAGGCCCACATCGGCGAGAGACTCGGCGACGGCGTCGCCGATGCCCGTCGCGCGCAGCACCCCACCGAACATGCCGCCGGCGCCGGTGACGAGCACGACCGAGCAGATGGGGCCGAGCGCCGAGTCCGCGAGCTTCTCGACCAGGGTGCCGGGCTTGCCCGCACCCCAGCCGAGCACGAGCATCGACACGAGCACCGTGATGAGCAGGGCGATGGGCGTCTCCCCGAGGGCGCGCAGGATCGCGACCCACGGCGTGGCCTTGAAGGCATCGGGGTCATCCTTGGTGGCGGCCAGCATGTTCAGACCGGTGTTCATGAGGATCAGCACGAGCGGCAGCAGCAGCATCGCGACGATCGTGGACACCTTGGGACTGGACTCGAAACCGGTCTCCTCGCGCTCGTCGCCCATGATCGTGGGGACGGGCACGCGGATGTGCTCGCCGTAGATGCGGCCGGCGAGCGGGGCGACGACGGCCCAGATGATGACGGCGAAGACGAGGCCGGTGACGAGGGTCAGGCCCACGTCGGCGCCCACGGTGGCCGAGGCGGCGACCGGCCCGGGGTGCGGCGGGGAGAAGATGTGCATCGCCGAGAACGCGATCGCGCTCGGGAAGGCGATGGACAGGAACGACGCACCGGTGCGGCGGGCGACCGCGTAGATCATCGGCAGCATCACGACCAGGCCCGCGTCGAAGAAGATCGGGAAGCCCATGAGCAGGCTCGCAACCGACAGGCCGATGCCGGCGCGCTTCTCGCCGAACGCAGCGATCATGCGCGTGGCGAGCACCTCGGCACCGCCGGACGCCTCGATCATGCGACCGAGCATGGCACCGAGCGCGACCAGCAGCATGACGTTGCCGAGCGTGGGGTTGAAGCCGAAGCCGAGGGCCTCGACGAGGCGGTCCGGCGGGATGCCCGCGGCCAGCGCGGTGCCGAGCGACGTGATCATGAGGGCCAGGAAGGCATGCACCTTCAGCGCCATGATGAGGACGAGGAGGACTGCGACGGCGGCGACGGCGAGCAGGAGCAGCCCGCCCGTGCCGAGGTCCCAGTTCAGGACGAGATCTTCCATCGAGATCCTTCGGGGATGAGGATGCGCCGCGGCGATGCGGCGACGGCCCATCCAAGCAGATATCGGTACGGTTGCGCCGATATGCCCCCGGACCGGTCACGGCGCGGCGCCGGTCGCCTATTCTGCAGACCCTGGTCGCCGGGCCCGTCGGAGGCCCAGGCCCGTCGAACGCATAGCCCCGTCGGGCGCACAGTCCCGTCGGGCGCACAGTCCCGTCGGTCGCATAGCCCCGTCGGGCGCACAGTCCCGGCGGGCGGCGCATCCCCTATTCCGCACTCCGAGGAGCCCCATGGCGCAGTCACGGCCCGTCGCCCGCCTGGACGACGGCACGACGGGGCGCTCCCTGACGTTCCCGCGCGCCCGGGCCGTGATCCTGGCGCGCTCCCCCGATGAGGTGCCGGACGCTCTCGCCGCCGCAGAGGCCGCGGCGCGCAGCGGGGCCTGGTGACGGGCGACCTGCTCGCCGCGCAGCGCGCGCTGGTCGCGGCCCAGCGGGGCACATGCAGCGCCTTTATCGACGCCGGGGACCGCACGATCCTGTCGGCGAGCCCCGAGCGCTTCGTGACCTGGCGCGACGGCGTCCTGACGACGACCCCGATGAAGGGCACCGCACCGCGCTCGACGGACCCCGCCGAGGACGCCCGCCTGCGCGCGGCCCTGCTGGCGAGTCCGAAGGAACGGGCGGAGAACGTGATGATCGTCGACCTCCTGCGCAACGACCTGTCGCGGGTGTGCGTGGACGGCTCCGTGCGCGTGGAGCGCCTGCTGGAGTGCGAGTCGTATCCAACGGTGCATCAGGTGACGTCGACGATCTCATGCACGCCGCGCTCCGACCTCACGCTCGCGGGCATGCTCGGGGCCCTGTTCCCCTGCGGGTCGATCACGGGGGCGCCGAAGCTGTCGACGATGCAGGTGATCGCTGCCCTCGAGGACTCGCCGCGCGATGTGTACTGCGGGGCGATCGGCGTGCTCGCACCGGGCGAGGAGATGGACGCGAGCTTCTCGGTGGCGATCCGCACCCCGGTGGTCGATCACGCCGACGGCAGCGCGGTCTACGGCGTGGGCGGCGGCATCACCTGGGACTCCGATGCCGCGGCGGAGCTCGAGGAGGTGCGGGTGAAGTCGCGGGTGCTCGAGGCGCTGACGGAGAGCGCCCCATGACGTCGCGCGCGATGCGCGGGCGGGTGCTCACGCCCTCCGTCGACCTGCTGGAGACCCTGGCCGTGCGCGGCGGCTGCGCTCAGCACTTCGATCTGCACCTCGAGCGCCTCATGCGGTCGGCCCGTGAGCTGTCGCGGCCCGTGGATGCTCGGGCGATCCGGCGCGAGGTGCACGCCCTCGCAGACGCCCTCCCCTCTCCGACCCTGCTGCGCATCCGTGTGCGCTCCGACGGGGAGGCGCTGCCCGAGCCGCGGCCGCTCACCGAGAGGGGCGGCCCCGTGCGTCTGGCGATCGACGATCCCGCCTCCGGCGGCGTGCCGATCGACCCGGCCGATCCGCGCGTGCGGCACAAGACGTCCGACCGCGCCCACCTGGAGGCGGCGCGGGCGCGGCACCGCGGGGCGGACGATGTCGTGCTCGTGAACGCTGACGGCCACGTCGCGGAGACCACCGTCGCGAACCTGCTGGTCCTGCTCGACGGCGCCTGGGTGACGCCGCCGCTCGCGGACGGGCTGCTGGCGGGCGTCGGTCGGCGCCTTGCGATCGAGCACGACGGCGTCCTCGAGCGCTCGCTCAGCGTGGCCGACCTCCGTCGTGCCGCGGCGATCGAGCTCGTGAGCTCGGCCCGGGGGCGCAGGCCCGCGACGCTGAGCTGATCGCGGCGTCGCAGGCGCGCATCTGACGCATTCGCCGATTCCGTCATCTCCCGAGGTAGGGTGGTCGCATGCCCGACTCCCCGACCGCGCCCTCGCAGCCGTCACGCGGGACGGCGGCCTGCCGCGCGCCCAGCCCGCGCTATCGGCGGCGCATCGAGGATGCGCGGGTGCGCGCGGATCTGCGCATTCTCGGCCTGTTCGTCGGCGTCTACTGCGGCGGCAGGCACAGGGATCTGGCTCGTGAGCCCCACCGCTCCCCCGCCGTCGACGCCGACGTCTACGGTCGCCGCGTGCCGGTGCTGTGCCAGGACTGCTCGCAGCATCTGGAGTACGGCGAGGCGCGCCGCGTGTTCTGCACCCTGGATCCCAAGCCGTTCTGCGCGCACTGCCCCGTGCACTGCTTCAAGGACTCCGAGCGGCAGTGGAACCGCACGATGATGCGCTACTCGGGCCGCCGCTCCCTCACCCGCGGCTTCGCCCGCGAGGGCGCACGGCACTTCGCCGGCAGCGTCGGAATCCGGGTGCGCGCACTGGGCCGCCGCCTGGACACCGCCCTTCGCCGCGCCTAATCTCTCGGGCGCGGCCCGGCCGGATGCGCGACGGGGCGGGCGCACCCTTCTCGGATGCCCGCCCCGTCGGCGGCTCACGGCCCCTCGTGGGGGCCTCAGGCGCGCGTCACAGCATGCAGCTGACGCAGCCCTCGACCTCGGTGCCCTCGATCGCCATCTGGCGCAGGCGGATGTAGTACAGGGTCTTGATGCCCTTGCGCCAGGCGTGGATCTGCGCCTTGTTGACGTCGCGCGTGGTCGCGGTGTCCGGGAAGAACAGCGTCAGCGACAGGCCCTGGTCCACGTGCTTGGTGGCCTCGGCGTAGGTGTCGATGATCTTCTCGTAGCCGATCTCGTACGCGTCCTCGTAGAACTCGAGGTTGTCGTTGGTCATGTAGGGGGCCGGGTAGTAGACGCGCCCGATCTTCCCCTCCTTGCGGATCTCGATCTTGGAGACGATCGGGTGGATCGAGCTCGTCGAGTTGTTGATGTAGGAGATGGAGCCGGTGGGCGGCACGGCCTGGAGGTAGGCGTTGTACATGCCGTGCTCCATGACGTCCGCGCGCAGCTGCTTCCAGTCCTCCTGCGTGGGCAGGTGGACGGTGGAGGCGGCGAACAGCTCGCGCACGCGCTCGGTCCGCGGCTCCCAGACCTCGTCGATGTACTTGTCGAAGTACTCGCCGGTGCCGTACTTGGACTCCCGGAAGTCGGCGAAGGTCTCGCCGCGCTCCTTGGCGATCGTCATCGAGGCGCGGATGGCCTCGTACGCGACCGCGTAGAAGTACATGTTCGTGAAGTCCAGGCCCTCCTCGGAGCCGTAGTGCACGCGCTCGCGGGCGAGGTAGCCGTGGAGGTTCATCTGCCCCAGGCCGATCGCGTGGGACTTGCGGTTGCCCTCGGCGATCGTGGGCACGGACTCGATGTCGGAGTGGTCCGAGACGCTCGTGAGCGCGCGGATCGACGTCTCGATGGTGCGAGAGAAGTCGGGCGAGTCCATCGCCTTGGCGATGTTCAGCGAGCCGAGGTTGCAGGAGATGTCGCGGCCCATCTGCGCGTAGGAGAGGTCCACGTTCATCTCGCTGGGGGTGGCGATCTGCAGGATCTCCGAGCACAGGTTCGAGTGGGTGACCTTGCCCGGGATCGGGTTGGCCCGGTTCACGGTGTCCTCGAACATGATGTACGGGTAGCCGGACTCGAACTGGATCTCCGCGAGCGTCTGGAAGAACTCGCGGGCGCGGATCTTCTTCTTCGCGATCCGGGAGTCGTCGACCATCTCGTGGTACTTCTCCGAGACGTCGATGTCCGCGAACGGCTTGCCGTACACGCGCTCCACGTCGTACGGGGAGAACAGGTACATCGGCTCGTTGTTGCGGGCCAGCTCGAAGGTGATGTCGGGGATCACGACGCCCAGCGAGAGGGTCTTGATGCGGATCTTCTCGTCGGCGTTCTCGCGCTTGGTGTCGAGGAAGCGCAGGATGTCCGGGTGGTGGGCGTGGAGGTACACCGCGCCGGCGCCCTGTCGGGCCCCGAGCTGGTTGGCGTAGGAGAAGGAGTCCTCGAGCAGCTTCATGACGGGGATGACGCCGCTGGACTGGTTCTCGATCTGCTTGATCGGGGCGCCGTACTCGCGCAGGTTCGAGAGCAGCAGGGCCACGCCGCCGCCGCGCTTGGACAGCTGCAGGGCGGAGTTGATGGAGCGGCCGATGGACTCCATGTTGTCCTCGATGCGCAGCAGGAAGCACGAGACGAGCTCTCCGCGCTGCTTCTTGCCGGCGTTGAGGAAGGTGGGGGTCGCCGGCTGGAAGCGCCCGTCGAGGACCTCGTCGACGATCTGCTCGGCGAGCGTCGTGTCGCCGTCGGCGAGGGTGAGGGCCACGGAGCACACGCGGTCCTCGAAGCGCTCCAGGTAGCGCTTTCCGTCGAACGTCTTGAGCGTGTACGAGGTGTAGTACTTGAAGGCGCCCAGGAAGGTCGGGAAGCGGAACTTCTTGGCGTAGGCGCGCTTGAACAGCCCCTTGATGAACGCGAAGTCGTACTTGTCGAGGACCTCGGCCTCGTAGTACTCGTTCTCGACGAGGTAGTCGAGCTTCTCCTTGAGCGTGTGGAAGAAGACGGTGTTCTGATTGACGTGCTGGAGGAAGTACTCGCGGGCGGCGAGACGATCCTTGTCGAACTGGATCTTCCCGTCGGGCCCGTAGAGGTTCAGCATCGCGTTGAGCGCGTGGTAGTCGAGCTTCTTGCCGTGCTCGTGGCCGGGCATCTCCGTCAGTGTCGCCAAAACTCTTCCAATCCGTTCTTGACCTTCTGCACGTCACGCGGGGTGCCGAGCAGTTCGAACCTGTACATGTGGGGGACGCGGCACTTCGCGGCGACGATGTCGCCCGCGATGCAGTAGGCCTCGCCGAAGTTGGTGTTCCCGGCGCTGATGACGCCGCGGATGCGAGAGCGGTTGCGCTCGTCGTTCAGGAATCGGACGACCTGCTTGGGGACGGCCCCGCCCTCGTTGCCCCCGCCGTAGGTGGGGACCACGAGCACGAACTCCTCGTCCATGACGAGGGGCTCCTCCGTGCGCCGGAGGGGGATCCGCTGGGCCGGCAGCTCGAGCTTCTCGACGAAGCGCTGCGTGTTCCCGGACGCCGAGGAGAAGTAGACGAGGGTTCCCACGTCGCTGCCTCCTGGTTCGATCCACCGATGGTCGGCGCCCGATGCCGGACGCCGGGGCGCCGGCCCCGCCCGGCGTGCGGGACGGGGCCGGCGAGCGCGGCCGCAGGCTGCGAGTCCTCGAGCCGCAGGCTGCGAGTCCTCGAGCCGCAGGGGTCAGGCCGCAGAGCCTTGGCCGCAGGGCTCGGGCCGCAGAGCCTGTCGCCGCGGGGTCTCAGACGGCGCGGCGTGCGGCGGCGCCCGCACCGGCCGCGACGAGGGCCTTGATCTTGTCGGGGCGGAAGCCCGCCCAGTGGTCGTCACCGGTGATGACGACGGGCGCCTGCATGTAGCCCAGCGCCTTGACCTTCGCGAGGGCCTCCGCGTCCTCCGTGACGTCGACGACGTCGTACGCGACGCCCGCCTTGTTCAGAGCGCGCTTGGTGGCATCGCACTGGACGCACAGGGGCTTCGAGTACACGGTGATGTCCATGGGGAGGGCATGCCTTTCACGAGGGTGCCCGGGCGCGCAGTGCGGCCCGGAGGAACGTCCGACGGGGTCGTGGGCGGGGGCCGTGGAGGAGTGCCCGGTCCGTGCGGCGCCCCTCAAGGGGACCGCCTGATCGTCACGGGCATCCATCGGCTGACCCGGCCCCACAGACACTACACCTAGTGGCCGACGGGATGGGCCACCACTAGATGTGCTGAACTACACCGTTGTTGTCCACATCGCGTGTGGGGACGTTGTGGACGGCTGAGGACGGCCGCCAAGGCCCGTGCCCCCGCGCACGTCACCGCGGTGGACGACGGTGTGGAAAGGCCCGCGGAGCTCCCCTCCGCGGTGGACGGAAAGGGCTCCGCGGGCCTCGCGGAATCGCTCGGATCCCTCCGCGGATCCGGCGTGTCGTCGGCGTGTCGCGCTCGGCGGGATCGGGCGCGGGCGCTCAGGCGCGCTCGGCGCTGTCGGCGTCGTGGGGATCGGCGGGGCGAGCGGCATCGACGGTCGGACGCTCGGCGGGCGGCACGGCGGCGCTCCAGGCATCGGCCTCCCCGGCGGGGGTCTCCGCAGGCGCGTCCGGGGCGGATTCGGCGGAGGGAGCAGGATCGTCCGCGGGTGCGACTGCGGGGGCCGTCTCCCCCGCCGACGGCTCGGCCCCGGACTCCGCTGCCGCGATCGGCGCCGCGCCCACGCCTGCTGCCGGGGCAGGCTCCGGCTCCGGCGCGGGCTGGGTCTCCGGCACGGGCTGGGTCTCCGGCTCCGGCTCCGGCTCCGGTGCAGGATCGATGTCGCGCCCGTCCTGAGCGACGATGCGCGCGAGCAAGTCGCGCAGCAGCGCGATGCGCCGCAGCTCCTCCGCCGCCCCGAGACGGATCTCGCCCTTGCCAGTGACGACCGCATGGAAGTCCTCCCACATGGCCTCCGCGGAGCCCGTCGCGCCCTCGACGCGCGTCTCCTGCACGGCCCCCGCGTCGCGCTCGCGCAGCGAAAGGACGGCCCGGCGGTCGTGGAACGACGGGGCGGGCAGGTCCAGCACGAAGCGGCGCCGCGCCGAGGTCAGGGTGATCGTCTCGACGTGCTCGGGCGCGAAGGGCAGGTAGTGCCAGGACAGGCGCACGGGGGCATCGCCCTCGAGCCGTCCCGTGACCTCGATCGAGCCCGGGATCACCCCGGCGGGCCACTGCCGCACCGCCTCGATCCGGTCGAGGGGCCCGTACAGATCCTCCAGCAGGGCGATCTGGTGGGCGATGCCCGTCAGGATCCCCTTGACGTACAGGTCGCGGTCGCGCTGCAGCGCGCCGGTGCCGCTGCCCGCCTCGACGGCGGCCTGCAGGGCCTCGCGGCGCTGCGTGCGCAGGTCGCCCGGCAGGTCGTAGGCGGAGACGGTCACGTGCGCGGCGCCGAACAGCGGCTGGGCCGCCGGCATGAGCACCTCGTGCTCGAGCATCCGCAGATCCCGCCGGGGCAGGCGCCCGGGCAGGCCGGTCGCGAGCGCCTCGTGCGCCTGCGGGTAGGCCATCATCACCAGGCGGCGGCCGGTCATCCGCTCGAAGTCGGCCACGCGGGCGATCTCCTCGGCGGAGAAGCCCAGCGGAGGCTCCACGAGCACGGGGATGCCGCGCCGGATGATCGCCAGCACGTCCTCGACGTGCAGGCCGTCGGTCGACAGCACGACGGCGTCGATCTCCAGGGTGCGCGCGCGGACGGCGGCGACGAGGTCGGCGACGGTCTCGAAGCGGCGCTCGGCGGGGACGCCCCACACGTCGGAGGCCTCGCGGCGGCGGCGCTCGGAGATGTCGACGAGAGCGGCGATCGCGAAGCGGTCCCAGCGGCGGCGCAGGACGGGCAGGTGGACGGCCTGGGCCATCGTCCCGGCGCCCACGACGGCGATCTTCACGGGGGTGGGCATGGGATTCTCCTCCAGACGGGACGGCGATGCGCGCGGGCTCCGCCGCGGGCGCACCGGATGCTCAGAGCTGCGGTGCGGGGCGGCGCACGGCCGTGGTGCCGCTGTTGTACCACACGGGGGCGGAGGCGCCGTCGGCGTGCACGAGCACGTGCATGCCCTCCGGGACGACCACCTCGCCCTCCTCGCAGTCCCAGCGGATCTCGATGTCCCCGCGCGGATGCGGGAGGTCCAGGCCGATGGCCTCGAGCGGCAGCGAGGGCGTGCGCACATGGACGCGGTCGCCGTCGACGGTCATGCCGCTGACGGCGCCGACGAGCTCGGTCAGCACGACGGGCGGCACGTCGTCGCCCTCCCGGTGGGCGTCGACCACCTCGCGCCCGGCGCCCGCCCGCAGCAGGGCCGCGCGCACGAGGCCCTCCGGATCCGCGGCATGGCCCTCCTCGAGGACGGGCCGCAGCGCGAGCAGGGCGAAGGGGAGATCGTCGGCGTCGACGAGCCCGGACAGCACGGCCATCGCCGTGGCCCGCGGCGTCGAGGCGGCGTCCCCGCGGGCCTCGAGCCAGGTGCCGCGGCCGCCGCTCGCGCGCCCGGCGCGCAGGGTCTCCCGCGCCTGCTCGCGCAGGGAGCGGGCGGCGAGCGCGAAGGGCTCGGTGTCGCTGCCGCCGCGGCGGGCCAGGCGTCCCAGCGCCTCGATCGCCTCGAGGGCCGCGGCCGCGGTGGTCATGCGCTCGGCGGGCGAGGGGCCCTGCTCGACCCGCGCGGCCAGGCGCTCCCAGATCCCGGCGATCACGCGGGCGGCGCGGCGCGGCGGCGCGCCGGCGGCCGCCTGGTCGGCGACCCAGGCGGGCAGGGCGTAGGTGTGCTCGTCGAGGTCGGCGCGCGGCCCGTCCGGGGCGATCGCATCGACCACCATGCCCACGTCCACGGAGCGGGCAGTGGCGAGGAATGCGTCCAGCGCCCGCTCGGAGCGCCAGGTGTCGGCCCCGACGAGGAGAGCCGCCCGGGCGGTGCGGGCGATCTGCGCCAGCAGCGGCGGCCCCGCCTCGCCGCGGTACTGCTCCTGGCAGCGGGCGTGCAGGGAGGCCAGCGCGTCGGACAGCAGCAGCGAGACCCGCTCGTCGGAGAGGTCCACGCCCAGCGGCCGCGGCAGCACCCCGGTGCGCACCGGCAGCTCGACGCCCTCGGTGTCGAGGTCCGGGGCCCCGTGCACGTGCAGCCAGCGGCCCGTCATGGTGCCGTGCGCCTCGAGCACGGCGGCCTGCCCGCGGGTGTCGATCCGCACGTCGCCCCCGCGGGGCGGCGTGCCCGGCACCGGGCCGGCCCACAGCGTCACGGGACGCCGCGCTCCGTCCGGCAGGGCCAGCAGCGGGCGGATGCACACCGTCTCCCCGAGGTCGAGGCACTGCACGCCGCCGGGCGCCATCACGTGGTCGCGGATCTCGACCTCGTACTCCTCGACGAGCGGGGGCGCGATCACGATCGGCGGGTGGACCAGGGAGGGGTGGCGTCCGCGGTCGACGGCGGGCGTCCAGGTGCGCTCGGCATCGGTGTGCATCGCCCCGAACGCGGTCCAGCGGAGGTCGTCGCGCGGGCCCAGGCCGCTGCCGGAGGCCGGCGCTTCGTGCAGCTCGAGCATCCGCAGGGCCGGGTCCTCGCGCGGGGCGAAGGCGATCGGGCCCGGCGCGGTCCACCACGCGCCGTCGCTGCCGACCACGAGGGTCTCCGTCGCGGTGCCGGGTCCGGGAGCGCCGCGCTCGACGTCCAGAACCAGCGCGGCGAGGACCGCGGGTCCGCCCTCGACGGCCGGGCGACCGGCGCGGTCATCGACGTGGATCAGCGCGAGCGACACGTGGTCGGCGCGGGCTCCGCCCGGCAGCAGCAGCTCGGTCACGTCCTCGACGGCACCTGCCGCAGCGGCGGGCCCCAGGGCGCGCACCGCGCAGACCTCCCGGTCGTCGACGTACGCCGTCACGTCACCGGTCGAGGCCACCAGCAGGCGCGCCCGCCCGATGCGCGCCTCCCCCAGACCGTCCCGCGACGCCAGCAACGGGACGAGGTCGATGTCGCGGCGCAGCAGCCAGGATCCGGGGCCGTCGGCACCCGGGGCGGAGATCCACGAGGCCCTCATCTGGGCGGCGAGCACCGTCGGGTCGTCGGCGTCGTGGGTGGCCTCCATGCGTCGCTGCGCCTCCTCCGCTCCTGCCGCGGTTCACGTGCCCGCGCGCACCCGAGAGGCTACCGCGAAGTGCCCTGGATGGCGCACCGAGCAGGCGGGCGGCATAGGATCCGGTCAGGTCGACCCCCAGGAGGCTCCGCATGACCGTCGTCGTCGGATTTATCCCCACCCCGGTGGGGTTCGCGGCCCTCGATGCGGCGCTCGCCGAGGCGCGGCGCCGGGGCGGGCCGCTCATCGTCGTCAACGCCGTCCGGGACGAGGACGCCGACGACGTCCGCCACGCGCGCCCCGATCAGCTCGAGATCGCCCGCGAGCGCCTCCGCGGCGCCCCCGTCCGCGTCGACGTGCGCCAGGTGCACGCCGAGAAGGATGCGGCCGACGCCCTCATCGCCGCGGCCGCCGAGGAGCGCGCCGAGCTGGTGGTGGTGGGCATCCGCCGTGAGCGCGAGGTCGCACGCCACATCCTGGGCACCACGGCCCATCGCCTGCTGATCGACGCCCCCTGCGACGTCCTCGTCGTCTGAGGCGCCGCGCCGCGCACGACGGAGCCCGTTTTCTCCACCGGGAGAGGACGGGCTCCGTCGTCCAGCCGCCCGTGCGCGATCGCGCCCGGGCGGCGCGGATCGGCGTCAGGCGCCGGCGTGCGTGTCCGTCTCGGGCAGCGTCGCGTCCGGCGTGCCCTCCTTCGGATCGCCGCCGGGGACCTGATCGCCGACGGCCTCGCGGTAGGCCTTCTCGATGCGCTCGCCGACCTCCTGGTCGATGTTGCGCCAGTACTCGAAGACCCGCGACAGGACGGGCTCCTCGACGTCGGGGATCAGCGAGCCGCTCACGGTCTCGATGAGGCGCTCGCGCTCCTCCTCCGAGTACACGTCGCGGACCAGGGTGTGGGCCTGGCCGAAGTCGTCGTCCTCGGCGTGGAGGGTGTAGGCGGCGCGGACCATCGTGCCGTCGGCCTCCCAGCCGTTGTCGACCTCGCCCGCCAGCTCCGTGCCCTGGTAGGCGCGCCCGTAGGAGTTGGGCGCGTACACCGGCGCGTTCCCGGTGTGGTGGTACTGCATCTGCCCCTCCTTGTCGTAGGAGTTGGTGGGCACGACGGGGGCGTTGACCGGGAGCTGGTCGAAGTTGGTGCCGATGCGGTTGCGCTGCGCGTCCGGGTAGGAGAACACGCGGCCCAGCAGCATCTTGTCGGGCGAGACGTTGACGCCCGGGACCATGTTCGAGGGCGAGAACGCGGCCTGCTCGATCTGCGCGAAGTGGTTGGACGGGTTCTGCGTCAGCGTGAAGCGGCCGACCTCGATGAGCGGGTAGTCCTTGTGGGACCACGTCTTGGTGAGGTCGAAGGGGTTGAAGCGGTACGTCTTGGCGTCCTCGTACGGCATGACCTGCACCGACAGGGTCCACGACGGGAACTCGCCGCGCTCGATCGCGTCGAACAGGTCGCGGCGGTGGTAGTCCGCGTCCTCCCCGGCGAGCTTCCCGGCCTCCTCGTTGGTCAGGTTCTTCACGCCCTGATCGCTGTGGAAGTGCCACTGGGTCCAGAACTTCTCGCCGGCCTCATTGATGAACATGTAGGTGTGCGAGGAGTAGCCGTTCATGTGGCGCCAGGACGCGGGGAGGCCGCGGTCGCCCATGAGGTAGGAGAGCTGGTGGGCGCTCTCCGGGGACAGGGTCCAGAAGTCCCACTGCATGTTGTTGCTGCGCAGCCCGGAGTCCGGCAGGCGCTTCTGGGAGTGGATGAAGTCGGGGAACTTCATGGGGTCGCGGACGAAGAAGATCGGCGTGTTGTTGCCGACCATGTCGAAGTTGCCGTCCTGCGTGTAGAACTTCAGCGAGAAGCCGCGGACGTCGCGCCAGGTGTCGGGCGAGCCGAGCTCGCCGGCGACGGTCGAGAAGCGCGCGAGCATCGGCGTCTTCGTCCCGGGCTGGAGGAACTTCGCCTTGGTGTACTGCGAGATGTCCTGCGTGACCTCGAACTCGCCGAAGGCGCCGGAGCCCTTGGCGTGGGGGCTGCGCTCCGGGACGCGCTCGCGGTCGAAGCGCGCGAGCTTCTGCACGAGGGCGACGTCGTGCAGCAGGAGGGGGCCGTCGGGGCCGATGGACAGCGAGTGCGCATCGGACTCGCGGGGGGCGCCCTCCGCGGTGGTCGAGGGCTTGGAGGGATCGAAACCGGGGTGCTGTGAGTCCTGCTTCTGAGCCATGAGATGGTCCTTTCCGAGAAGGGGCGAACGGGGTGGACGGGGACCGGACGTCAGACGACGTGCGGGGGCTGGGTGGGTGCGCAGTCGGCGCACAGGCCGCGGAAGACGACATCGGCCTCCTCGAGCGCGAAGCCGCGCGCGGGGTCGAGGTCCATGCACGGGGCGTGGCCGAGGGCGCACGGGACGTCCTCGATGCGGCCGCAGGAGCGGCAGATGAGGTGGTGGTGGTTGTCGTGGCGGGCCAGCTCGTAGCGGGATCGCCGCTCGTCGACGGTCACGCGGCGCACGAGTCCCGCCTCGGTGAGCGCGGCCAGCACGTCGTAGACGGCCTGACGGGAGACGGCGCCAAGGCGATCGCGGACGCCCTGGGCGAGGGTCTCGGCATCGGCGTGCTGGTTCTCGGCGATCACGGTGAGGGTCGCGAGGCGCGGTGCGGTCACGCGCAGCCCGGCGGAGCGCAGCGAGGTCTCGGCATCCTCCGGGGACAGGAGGCCCGCCCCGGAGTCGAGGACTGCATCATGACGCTGCGTCAGCATGCCCCGACCATACGCCACTGTTCTGGACCGAGTCCAGGAAATGATCAGGTCGGGATGCGGCCGACGATCGCGGCGGCGATGATCTCCGCGCTGCGAGCGGCCCCGTCCTCGGACGCATGCTCCCGCGCGACCTCGCGCGCGGCCCGCCGCACCGCGTCGACGTGCAGCAGTCCATGCAGGGCGCGGCGCACACCGTGGCGGGGGTGCGCGACCCGGGCCCGGGAGACGGCGATCGCGTTCCCGCGCCGCGCGCTGAACTGCACGTTCCATCGCTGCTCCGCACTGAGGCCGATCCCCGCGAACGGGACCCCCGTGGCGCACGCCGTCTGGACCGTGCCCTGCCCGCCGTGCAGCACGGCCGCGTCGCGTCGCCCACCTCGTCGGGCAGGGAGGTCAGGAGGGTGAGGTCCGCGTCGAGCAGGTCCATCGCGGCGCTCAGCTCCACCCCGTTCTCCCGAGCCGTCCGCCGGAAGGCCCGGGGCAGGACCGTGCGCTCCGCGGCGGGGGCCGACCCCTCCTCCATCGCTCGCACTGCGGCAACCGACATGCCCCGAGCCTAAGCCCCCGGCGCGGCATGCGGAAGGCCCGGTCCCCATCACTGGAAACCGGGCCTGACCTGCGGAGCCGCCTGGGGGAATCGAACCCCCGACCTATTCATTACGAGTGAATCGCTCTGCCGACTGAGCTAAGGCGGCACGCCTGCGCGCGCTGGACGCACGCGGACCGGACCACTCTACGAGACCCCTGGCCAGGGCGCAAAGCGGACCGATGAGGCCCTCGTCACTCGCAGGTGAGGCCCTCGGCGGGGACCGTCCCGGCCAGCAGGTACTGGTCCACGGCGTCCTCGACGCAGCCGCCCGAGCGGCCGTACGCCGTGTGCCCGTCACCGTTCCAGGTGATGAGGTGGCCGTCGTCGAGCTGCTCGGCGAGCGCCTGCGCCCACGGGTACGGGGTCGCCGGGTCGTACGTCGTGCCGACCACGAGGATCGGACCGCTGCCCTTCGCATCCAGCGGGGCGGGCTCGCGCAGCGGGCCGGCGGGCCAGGCGCCGCAGGTGAGCCCGTTGTAGCCCAGCATCGGGCCGAAGGTCGGGTACTCCTGCGCCATCCGCGCCGAGTCCTCCTTCATCCACGCCTCGTCCTCGACCGCGGGGTGGTCCAGGCAGTTGACGGCGGTGATGGCGAAGCTGCCGTTGCTCGCGTAGGTGCCGTCGGCGTCGCGCTCGGACGACATATCGGCGAGCTGCAGCAGCAGGGTGCCGTCGCCGGTCATGGCCTCCTGGAGGCCCTGGGCCACATAGGGCCAGTTCTCGTCGTTGTAGAGGCCGACGAGCACGCCGGACCGGGCCAGCGCGCCGGTGAGCGGGCGCTGCGGGTCGTCCGTCGCGACGGGCTGCTCCGAGGTCGCGGCGAAGAAGTCCCGGATCTGCTGGACGCCCTGGGTCGCGTCGCCCTTGAGGGGGCAGGTCTCGCTGCCCTGCTCGACGCACCAGGCGGCGAAGCGCTCGGTGGCGACCTCGAAGCCGCCGGCCTGGCCCTCGGCGATCTGGTCGCCGGTCAGGGTGGGGTCGATCGCGCCGTCGAGCACCATGCGGCCCGCGCGCGAGGGGTAGAGGTCGGCGTAGGTGGCGCCGAGGTAGGTGCCGTAGGAGAAGCCCAGGTAGTCGAGCTTCTCGGAGTCGACGGCGGCGCGCATGACGTCCATGTCCCGCGCCGCGGAGAGGGTGTCGACGTACTCCAGCAGGTCCCCGGAGTTCTGGGCGCAGGAGTCGGCGACGGTCTTGGCCCAGGTGCGCCCCTCCTCGAGCCCCTCGGGGGTGGTCATGTCGTACGTCGCGGAGAGGTACTCATCGGTCTGCGCGTCGTCGAGGCAGCGGACGGGCGAGGAGCCGGCGACGCCGCGGGGGTCGAAGCCCACCATGTCGTACTTCTCGCGCACGTCGGAGCCGACGATCATCGTCGCGGAGTCCCCGACGAACGAGACGCCGCTGCCGCCGGGGCCGCCCGGGTTCATGAACAGCGTCCCGGTGCGCTGCCCCGTGGCGGGGACCTTGACCATCGCGAGCTCGAGATCGCCCGTGCTCGGATCGTCCCAGGCCTTCGGGACGGTGAGCGTGCCGCACTGGGCGCCGGCGTAGTCCTCGCAGGGCTGCCAGTCGATGCTCTGCCCGTAGTAGGAGGCGTAGGCCTGGTCCTCGGCGGGGTCGGTCTTCAGCCCCGCCGCATGGGAGGTCCCGGCCTTCGGGAGGGCGCCGTCGCTCGTCCCGGTGCCGCCGCTCGCCGAGCCGCCGCCGGCCGAGCCGTCGGTGCTCGAGGCGGAGCTCGAGGCGCCGCCGTCCGAGCCGCCGGTTCCCGTGCCGCCCCCGAAGGGAAGGACCCCGCAGCCGGCCAGGACGAGGGCGGACGCCGCCAGGGCGGTCGCGAGGCGGGCGGGACGGTGCGTGACCATCGGGTCTCCTTCACATCGGGGCGTCCCGGGCCGCAGGCGCCGCGGGGGACCCGGCCATCCTAGGGGCCGTGCCGCCGCCGCGGGCGGGGCCGGTGACCGGACCGGCGACAGGGCCGGGCCGCGACTACTGTGTCCGCCATGGGGACGGAAGCGGGCCGCCGGGGCCGACGTTGGCGCGACGCCGTGATCGTCCTGGCCGTCAGCGGCGAGCTCCTGCTGCTGATCCCCACGGCGCCCCACACGACCCTCGATCTCATCCAGGCCGCGATCGGGGCGCTCGCCGGGCTCGCCCTGCTGCTGCGCCGACGCCACTGGCGCTGGCTGCTGCCCGCCCTCCTGGTGGTCAACATCCTCGCGTGGTCGATGACCGTCGCCGCCGGGGCCGTGTTCTGCTACGCGGTCCGCTCCCCCAGCCGGGCCCGGACGATCGGGATGGCCGTGCTCGCCGCGGTCGGCGCCGAGTTCGCCCTGCTGTTCCTGGACCCCGCGAACCTCGCCGTCTGGTCCCTCGTGAACGTCCTGCTCGTGGGGACCGTGCTGCTGATCGGCATGAACACCCGCACCCGCCGCCTGCTGCTGGCGGGTCTGCGGGAACGCGCCGAGGAGGCCGAGAGCCGCCAGGCGATCGCCGAGGAGCAGGCCCGGCGCGCCGAGCGCACGCGCATCGCCCGCGAGATGCACGACATCGTCGCGCACAAGATCTCCCTCGTCGCCCTGCAGGCCGGTGCGCTCGAGGTGAACCCGAACTTGGAGCGCGAGAAGGTGGTCGAGTCCGCGGGCCTGATCCGCTCCACCGCGACGGAGGCCCTCAGCGAGCTGCGCCAGGTCCTCGGCGTGCTGCGGGGCGCCGACGACGGCGCGCCGCTGGCGCCCCAGCCCACCTGGGAGGACGTGCGGCGCCTGGTCGACTCCTCGCGCGAGGCCGGCGTGGAGGTGGACCTGTACGACTTCGTGGACGATCCCGTGCCCGACGTGCTGGCGCGCACCGTCTACCGCGTCGTCCAGGAGCCCCTGACCAACATCCACAAGCACGCCCGCCGCACCTCGGGCCGGGTCGCCCTCATCGGCGAGCCGGGGGCCGACCTCGTCATCGAGGTGAGTAACGTGCTCCCCCAGGGGTTCCAGACGGAGCTGCCCGGTGCCCGCATGGGCCTGTCGGGAATCGAGACCCGCGTCCTGCACGCGGGCGGGACGATCACCTCGGGACCCACCGAGGACGGACGATTCGCAGTGAAGGCGGTGATCCCGTGGCCGGCGCCGAGCGCATGACCAGGGTGGCTCTGGTGGACGACGACTCGCTCGTGCGGGCGGGGCTGTCGATGATCCTGGGGGCCGATCCCGGCATCGAGGTCGTGGGAGAGGCGGGCGACGGCAGCGGCGCCGTGGAGCTGGTCCAGCGCCACCGACCCGACGTGCTCCTCATGGACGTGCGCATGCCGACGATGGACGGCATCGCCGCGACCCGCGCGGTGACGGCGCTGGCCGAGCACCCGGCGATCATCATGCTCACCACGTTCGACATGGACGAGTACGTGTTCACCGCGCTCGAGGCGGGCGCCAGCGGCTTCCTGCTCAAGGACACCCCGCCGACCGACCTGATCCACGCCGTGCACGTGGTCGCGCGCGGCGACGCGATGCTCTCCCCCACCGTCACGCGGCGCATGCTCTCGCACTTCTCCCACGCCAACCCGTCGCACGCCCCGCAGCAGCATCCCGGTCTGGGCGCCCTCACCGAGCGCGAGACCGAGGTGCTCGGCGCGGTCGGCGCCGGGCTGTCGAACGCGCAGATCGGCGCGCGGCTGTTCATGAGCGAGGCGACGGTCAAGGCGCACGTCTCCAAGATCTTCGCCAAGCTCGACTGCACCAACCGCGTGCAGATCGCGATCATCGCCCACGAGGCGGGGCTGACCGACATCGACACCGCGCCGGCCTGACCGGAGCGCGGCTCCGCTCAGCCCCAGCCGAGCTCGTGCAGGCGCTCGTCGGAGAGGCCGAACAGGTGGCCGACCTCGTGCAGCACCGTGACGCGGATCTGGGCGACGAGCTCGGCGCGGCTGCGGCACATGCGCCGCAGGGGCCCGGAGAAGATGAGGATCCGGTCGGGCTCCGCGTAGCCGTCGAACATGGAGCGGCGGTCGAGCGGGACGCCGACGTACAGGCCCAGCAGGTCCTGGCCGGCGTCGGGCTCCTCCTCGATGAGGATCACGACGTTGGCCTCGGCGATCGCGCGCGCGATCTCGTCGGGCAGGGAGTCGAGGGCGTCGTCGACGGCCTCGGCGAACTCGTCCTCGCTCATCGCGATCATGCGCCCATCCTGGCAGGCCCGGGCGAGAGGGAGCTGGCAGCGGGTATGCTCGTCGCGCTCGGCACGGTCGGGATCCCCGCGCGGGGACCGATGCTCGTCGGGCGGGCCCCCATCGTCTAGTGGCCCAGGACACCGCCCTTTCACGGCGGCGACACGGGTTCGAATCCCGTTGGGGGTACGCAGGCCGCACCGCCGGGAAGCCCCGGATCCGGTGCGAGGTCTCTCACACCGGATCCGGTCGTGAGCGCCGGGAATCGTCCGGTAGAGTTCTCGGAGTCGGAAGCGCGACGGTCGGAAGATCGGACCGCGGACGGCGAGAATGGCCCTGTAGCTCAGTTGGTTAGAGTGCCGCCCTGTCACGGCGGAGGTCGCCGGTTCAAGCCCGGTCAGGGTCGCCCCCGTGCAAGGCCCCGGAGCAGACGCTCCGGGGCCTTTCGCATGCCTCCCGCCCGCGCCTCGCGCGCATGGATCGGGCCGTCGCCGCCTCCTCTGCCTCCGCCCCGCGCCTCGACCCCGTGCCGGCGCCGCCCCCGCCGCCTGCCGCGTGGCCTCGCTCTCACCGGGGATTCCCGATTGTCGGGTCGGCCCTGCCGCCTGCTACTCTGATCCCCGGCCGCCTCACGGCGAGCCGAGGCTCTGTAGCTCAGTTGGTAGAGCGTTCGACTGAAAATCGAAAGGTCACCGGATCGACGCCGGTCGGAGCCACCGCCGAAGGCCCCCGTCCTCAGGACGGGGGCCTTCTCGTCGTCCGAGCACGACATGCGTCCTACCACCACCGCGACGACCGGCTCCATCGGAGCTGCCATCCCGGTCGAACTCGGGCCCGGACTGATATACAACCCGGACATCACTTGTCTATCTGGCCCTGATCTGGCCAGACTGAACCCGACCGGCGCTCCGGCCACCTAGAGTGAACCGGGGCCGCGGCCGTCTCCCGACGGCCCCGACGACACCACCGCATGTCTGACGCAGACGACCAGACGAGGAGCTGAGAACGACGATGTCCCCAGCAGCACAGTCCGAGAACCCGGACCTCAAGATCGCCCAGGCCGCCACCCTCGAGCCCATCGGCGATATCGCCGCCCGCGCGGGGATCCCCGACGAGGCCCTCATCCCCTACGGCCGCACCAAGGCCAAGGTGGATCTGCGCGAGCTCGCCCGCCTGCGCGGCGATGTCGAGGACTCCGGCGAGCACCGCCTCGTTCTCGTGACCGCCATGTCCCCCACCCCCGCGGGCGAAGGCAAGTCCACCACCACCGTCGGCCTGGCCGACGCCTTCACGCTCGCCGGCAAGCGCACCATGGTCGCGCTGCGCGAGCCCGCGCTGGGCCCGATCATGGGCATCAAGGGCGGCGCCACCGGCGGCGGCTACGCCCAGGTGGTTCCGATGGAGGACATCAACCTGCACTTCACGGGCGACTTCCACGCCATCCAGATCGCCAACAACACCCTGGCCGCCCTCGTCGACAACCACATCCAGCAGGGCAACGAGCTGAACATCGACCCCCGGCGCATGCAGTTCAAGCGCGTCGTGGACGTCAACGACCGCGCCCTGCGCTCGCTCGTGATCGGCCTCGGCGGCCCCACCCAGGGCGTCCCGCGCGAGGACGGCTTCGACATCGTCGTGGCCAGCGAGATCATGGCGATCCTGTGCCTGGCCACCGACATCCACGATCTCCGCCAGCGCATTGCGTCGGTGGTCGTCGGCTTCACCTACGACCGCGAGCCGGTGACCGTGGGCGATCTGAAGATCGAGGGCGCGATCACGCTGCTGCTCAAGAACGCGATCGACCCCAACCTCGTGCAGACCCTCGGCGGCACCCCCGCCCTGGTCCACGGCGGCCCGTTCGCGAACATCGCCCACGGCTGCAACTCGCTCACGGCCACGCGCCTCGCGCTGGGCCTGTCCGAGGTCACGGTCACCGAGGCCGGCTTCGGCTCCGACCTGGGCGCCGAGAAGTTCCTCGACATCAAGGCCCGGTACGGGAACCTCAAGCCCGATGCCGTCGTGGTCGTCGCGACGGTCCGCGCGCTCAAGATGCACGGCGGCGTGGCCAAGGCGGACCTCGGCGCCGAGGACATCCCAGCCGCGCTCGAGGGCACCGCGAACCTGCGCCGCCACGTCGAGAACATCCGCAAGTTCGGGCTCGAGCCCGTCATCGCGCTCAACCGCTTCCCCTCGGACACCGAGGCCGAGCTCGAGGCCGTCCTCGGCTGGGCGAAGGACAACGGCTTCCGCGCCGCCCTCTCCGAGGTCTGGGCCAAGGGCGGGGCCGGCGCGGAGGACCTCGCCGAGCAGGTCATGGCCGCCTTCGACGACGGCGGCGACTTCCACCACCTCTACGACCCCGCCGAGGGCGTCGAGGCGTCGCTGACGACGATCGCCACGCAGATCTACGGCGCCGAGCGCGTCGAGTTCGAGGGCAAGGCCGCCGCCAAGCTGCGGACGCTGAAGAAGAACGGCTGGGACACGCTGCCCGTCTGCGTGGCCAAGACCCAGTACTCCTTCTCCGACGACCCGGCGAAGCTGGGCGCGCCCAGCGGGCACGTGCTGCACGTGCGCGACCTCGTCCCGAAGATCGGGGCCGGCTTCGTCGTCGCCCTCACCGGCGAGATCATGACGATGCCGGGCCTGCCCAAGGAGCCGGCCGCCCTGCGCATGGGCGTCGACGAGGACGGCAACGCCTTCGGTCTCTTCTGACCGCTGCCGGGCTCCGGAGCCCGACAGCACGAGGGCCGATCACCGCACCAGCGGTGATCGGCCCTCGTCGTGCCTGCGCGTCTGGGCGCCAGCGCGTCCGCCCCCCCGGCGGCGTCAGCCGCGCTCGACGTCCTCGGGCTCGAGCAGGTCGGACTCGTCGATGTCGATCTCCTCGGGCTCCACGAGGGGCTCCGACTCGGCCTCGTCCCAGTTGGACAGGCGCGAGAGGTCGCTCCCGCTGCTCCCGCCCCCGACGACGTTCGTGGGGAAGCGCTCGTCGGCGTCGGCGAAGTCCCCGACCTCGGGGCCCAGCTCGTCCTCGTCGATGAAGCCGTCCTCGTCATCATCCTCGTCCAGGGTGCGGGCCAGGCGCGGGCTGAGCTCGTCGATCGCGTAGGCGCCTCCGCGCACGAAGCCGCGGCGGAAGGCGGCGCGGGCCAGCAGGGTCGAGGAGACCGGCACGGTCGCCATCTGCGCGAGCAGCACGAGGACGGCCAGGCAGAGGCCCTCGACGGTGCGGAGCACGAGCGCCATGCCCGCGACCATGAGGATCAGCCCCAGCGTCTGCGGCTTCGAGGCCGCGTGCATGCGGCTGAGCACCTCGGGGAAGCGCACCAGGCCGATCGAGGCCACGAGGAACAGCAGCGCCCCGAGGATCATCAGCACGAGCGCGGCGGCGTCAGCGATCACCATGGCGCGCCCCCGTCCCCTCGGTGTCCGGCCGCTGCCCCAGCGGCGCCTGCGTGCCCAGCGTGCGCTCCTCGGCGATGTCGGGGCGCGCGTCGATCACGTCGGTCTCCTCGCCCGCGTCGGCGGCGGGGGCGGCCGGCTGGTCCTCGCGGGCCACGAAGCGCGCGATCGCCACGGTGGACAGGAACGCGAGGGCGGTCATCGACAGCATCGCGGCCCCGGCGTAAACGGAGCGGGCCGAAGCCGCGTACACGGTCATCGCCATCACCAGGAGCACGGCGAGCATGTCCGAGGCGACAGCGCGGTCGAGGATCGTCGGGCCCACGATGATGCGGTGCACGACGGGGATCGCGGCGATCGTGAGGATCGCGGCGACGATGAGCAGTCCGGTCGCGAGCGTCATGCCAGGCCCGCCTCCTCGAGCTCCTCGCGGCGCGCGAGGGCGCGCAGCACCCGCTCCTCCTGCTCGAGGGTGCGCCGCCGCGCCTCCTCGGCCGCCTCGGGAGTGGCGGCGCCGAAGGCGTGCAGGAACAGGGTCCCGGTCGAGCGCTGCGCCTCGACCACCACGGAGCCGGGGATGAGGGTGCACAGCATGCCCGTGGCGGTGAGGAACAGGTCCGAGCGCGAGCGCAGGCGCACGGCGATGACCGAGCTCGCCGGCGCCCCGGCGGGCCGCAGCGCGTACCAGGCCACCTGCAGCGCGGAGACGACCATGTCGGCCAGGAAGCGCGCGATCAGCACCGCGAGCGGCCAGGGGCGGAGCGTCAGCTCCCGGGCCACGCGGGGCAGGGGGAACAGGAGCACGACGAGCGCGGCGGCTGCCGCCCCGCCGAGGACGTCCGAGGGCGCGAAGCCGCCCCACAGCAGGCACCAGAAGATCGTGCCGATGAGGATCTCGAACCAGTGGCCGGGAAGCGCCCGGAGCCGTGCGCTCATCGCCCTCCCCCGTCCTGCGTCAGCTCGACCTTCTGCCCGTCCTCGCCGATGCGGTGCTGGACCTGGGCGGCGGCGTCCTCGCCGAGGACCGCGCTCACGTACGGCGTGCGCTCCAGGACGGAGGCGGCGGCCGCATCCGTGTAGGCCATGAGCGGCCCCGCGAGCACCGTCAGCAGCAGGGAGAAGACGACGAGGGCGCCCGTGGCACCGATCATCACCGGCGCCACCTCGCGGTCGGCGAGCTCGGCGGCCATCTCCTCCGAGGCCGGCTGCCAGAAGGCGCGGTTCCAGATCTTGCCCATCGCGTACAGCGTCAGCAGGCTCGTGACCAGGGCGATGCCCACGAGGATCCACGCCTCGGGCGAGCCGACGTCGATGCCGGCGAGGATCAGCCCCACCTTCCCGATGAAGCCCGAGAGCGGCGGGACGCCCGCGAGGTTCATCGCGGGCACGAAGAACAGGACCGCGATCACCGGGGCCACCTTGGCCATCCCGCCGAGGCGCGCGAGGTTGGTGGTGCCGCCGCGGGCCTCGATGAGCCCGGCGGAGAGGAACAGCGCGGACTGCACGGTGATGTGGTGGACCACGTAGTAGACGGTCGCGCCCATCGACACCAGGGTGGACAGGCCGATGCCCAGCAGCATGTAGCCCATGTGGGAGACGAGCGTGAAGGACAGGACGCGCTTGAGGTCTGTCTGCGCGAGCGCGCCGAGGATGCCCACCAGCAGGCTCAGCCCGGCGGCCGCCAGCAGCAGGTCGGAGATGACCGAGGCGGGGAACAGCAGGGTCTCCAGGCGGATGATCGCGTAGATGCCGACCTTGGTGAGCAGGCCCGCGAACACGGCCGTGACCGGCGCCGGCGCCGTCGGGTAGGAGTCCGGCAACCAGGCCGACAGCGGGAAGATCGCCGCCTTGATCGCGAAGGCGACCAGCAGGATCATCTCGAGCGCGAGGCGCGGACCGGGCTCGATGCGGTCCAGGCGCAGGGCGAGCTCGGCCATGTTGACCGTGCCCGTGGCGGCGTAGATCGCGCCGACGCCCGCGAGGAACAGCAGCGAGGACAGCAGCGAGACGATCACGTAGGTGGTGGCGGCGCGGATGCGCGAGGCCGAGCCGCCGAGGGTCAGCAGCACGTAGGAGGCCGACAGCAGCACCTCGAAGCCGACGTAGAGGTTGAACAGGTCGCCGGCGACGAAGGCGATGGCCACGCCCGCGACCAGCACCAGGTAGGTGGGGTGGTAGATCGCGACGGGCGTGCGCTCGCTGCTCTCGGAGACCGACTGCGCGCTCGAGTAGACGAGCACGGCCAGCGTCACGATGCTCGAGACCACCAGCATGAGCGCGGAGAGGCGGTCGACGACCAGCACGATGCCCAGCTGCGGGGTCCACCGCCCGATCTGCAGCACGAGCGTGCCGTGCTCGGCGACGTGGAGGGCGAGCACGGCGGAGACGACCGCGACCGCCGCGAGCGTCGCGATCGCCAGCCCCAGCTGGAGGCGGGCGTGGTGGCGCGCGAGGAGGGCGGCGGCGGCCCCCGCCAGCGGGAGCATGACCGGCAGGGCGAGGAGGAGCTCGATGCTCATCGCGTCTCCTCCTCCTCGTCCGATTCCGTGTGGTCCAGCGGGGCGTCCCGCGCCGAGGACAGGTCCGCGCCGACGGGATCGTCGGCATCGTCGTCATCGTCCGCGGTGTCGTCGTCGGGCCGCGGGGCCGGCGCCGGGGGCTGGGTCGGCCAGCCCTGACCGCTCTGGGAGCGGGCGAGCGCGCCCTGGCGGTGGCCCTCGGAGAGCCCGCCGGTGGCGGGCAGGTGCGCGGGATGCTCGTGGTCGGGCGCGCCATGCCCCGCGGCTTCGCGGCCCTCGCTCTCGTGGCCTTCGGCCCCGGCGCGCTCGGCACCGGCCCGCACCTGCTCGCGGCGGGTGGTGCGGCGACGGCGGCGCCGCAAGACGCGCCGGTCCTCGACGTCGTCGGGCACCTCGTCGTGGCCGAACAGCTGCCGGGCCCGGTAGGCCAGCGCCAGCACGAAGGCGGAGACGCCCAAGGTGATGACGATGGCGGTCAGCACCATCGCGAACGGCAGCGGGTCCGTCATGGTCGACGGGTCCGCGTCCCCCTCGAAGGGCGGGGCGCCGGGGCGACCGGCGGCGACGATGAACAGGAGGTTCACGCCGTTGCCGGCCAGCACGAAGCCGAGCAGCACGCGGGTGAGGGTGCGCTCGAGGAACAGGTAGACGCCGCAGGCGATCATCACGCCCGCGGTGAGCAGGAGGGCGAGGCTAACGGGCATCGAGCTCGGCCTCCTGCTGGCGGTCGATCTGCGATCCCAGCGACCGCAGGAAGTCCAAGACGACGCCGATCACGACGAGGTACACCCCGACGTCGAACACGAGCGCCGAGGCCAGGTGCTTCTCCCCCAGCACCGGGAGGTGGACGGTCGTGACGTAGGAGTCGAACACGCCGCCCCCGAGCGCCACGGGCACCAGGCCCGTGAGGACGGCGATGCCCATGCCGGTGCCCAGCAAGAGTCCGGCCTGGACGGGCGCGGCCTCCGACAGCTCGTAGCGGCCGCCGGCCAGGTAGCGCAGCGTCAGGGCCAGGCCCGCGACGAGCCCGCCCGCGAAGCCGCCGCCCGGGTCGTTGTGCCCGGCCATGAGCAGGTAGATCGAGAACAGCATCATGAGCGGGAACACCAGGCGGGTGATGACCTCGAGGATCACCATGCGCCGCTCGGGCGCGAGCGTCAGCCCGGCCGACAGCCAGGTGCGCCAGCGGTTGCCCTCCGCGGAGGAGGGGCGCACGTCGAAGGCGAAGACGTTCTCGGGCAGCGCGGCCGCATCGGGGCGGCGCCACACCGGCTGCGGCCGCTCGATGTCCTTCACGCGGGCGATCCGCTGCTCGCGCCGGGTCACGAAGATGAGGGAGGCGACGCCGATGGCGACCACGAGCAGCACGGAGATCTCGCCCATGGTGTCCCACACGCGGGCGTCGACGAGGGCGACGTTGACGACGTTGTGGCCGCCGCCGATCGTGTACGCGGTCTCGATGAGACCGGGGCCGAAGGGCTCGTCGACCCGCGCGCCCGCGGCCACGAGCGCCACGGAGCACAGCACGACGGCGGTGCCGATCGCGATGGACCAGCGCAGCCACTGATCGGACTTCAGCGGCCGCCGCGAGAAGTGCAGCGGGAGGCGGCGCAGCACGAGCACCATGACGACCGTCAGGATCGTCTCGACGAGCACCTGCGTGGTGGCGACGTCCGGCGCGCCCCACATGAGGAACAGCAGGGCCGAGCAGAAGCCGGTGACGGTCACGAGCATGATGGCGCGCAGGCGGCGCCGCGAGCGGGCCGCACCGATCGAGCCGAGCACGGCGATCACGAGGATCCCCACCTCGGCGGGGCTGAAGAAGGGGAGGAGGTTGTCGGGCAGGGCGCCGATGCGGGCGGCGACGGGGACCATCAGCACGATG
Organism: Brachybacterium nesterenkovii; assembly: GCF_900163655.1. Taxonomy (GTDB): domain Bacteria; phylum Actinomycetota; class Actinomycetes; order Actinomycetales; family Dermabacteraceae; genus Brachybacterium; species Brachybacterium nesterenkovii. Next base: position 1,682 of record NZ_FWFG01000001.1, on the reverse strand, counting down.
AGCACCACGAACATGGTGCCCAGCGTGTAGGGCAGGGAGCCGCGCTGGACCAGGCCGGTCACGGCGACGGCCGCGCGATCGGTGACGCGCAACAGGCGGCGGAAGCTCTTCTCCGCGTCCAGCCACTCCTCGAGGGCGCCGCCGCGGGTCTGCGGCGAGACGGCGTGCTGGAGGGCGGCCATCGGGCGCGCGCCGAGGGCCAGGAGCGCGCCGCCGGCGATCGCGATCCCGCTCAGCAGCAGCGGGATGCCCACGTGCGGCACGAGCGCGAGGTGCACGACGGCGCCGTCGTCGGGCACCGTGTCGGCGTAGCCGTGCAGGAGCGCCTCGAGGGGCCCGGCCAGCAGCGGGAGGGCGAGGGTGCCGAGCGCGATGAGCGCCGGCGGTCCCCAGAACCCGGGGGTGATGCGCGGGCGCACGGCCGGCGGCTCCGCGCTGCCGGGCCCGAAGGCGCCGACGACGAAGCGCCAGGCGTAGGCGACGGTGAGGATCGAGCCCGCGACGAGGGCCAGGGCGAGCGCGCGGTGGCCGGTCCCGCCCTCCCACAGGGCGGTGAGCACGGCCTCCTTGGTCACGAAGCCGAGCAGCGGCGGCAGGCCCGCCATCGAGGCGGCGGACAGGACGCCGATCACGGCGAGGACGGGGGCCTGGCGCCACGTGCGGTTCAGGCAGCGCAGGTCGCGGCTGCCGAACTTCTTGTCGATGGCGCCGACGACCATGAACAGCGGCGCCTTGAACAGCGAGTGGGCGATGAGGAGGGCCAGGGCGGCCAGGGCGGCGCCGCGCGTGCCGATCGCGGCGATCGCGGCCATGAACCCCAGCTGCGAGACGGTGCCGTAGGCCAGCAGCAGCTTGATGTCCCACTGGCGTAGGGCCCGCCAGCCCCCGACGAGCATCGTCGCGGCGCCGAGGACTGCCACGGTCCAGGACGCCGCGGGCGCCAGGGCGATCACGGGGCCCAGGCGCAGGATCAGGTAGATGCCGGCCTTGACCATCGCGGCGGCGTGCAGGTACGCGGAGACGGGGGTGGGCGCGGCCATCGCCCCGGGTAGCCAGAAGTGCGTGGGCACGAGGGCGGACTTGCTGGTCGCACCCGCGAGGACCAGCAGCAGGGCCGTCAGCAGGAAGGGCCCGCCGTCGCTCCACATCGGGGAGGCGACGATCCCCGCGAGGCTCATCGTCCCGGCGCGGGAGGCGAGCATGAGCAGGCCGGCCAGCATCGCGAGGCCGCCCGCGGTGGTCGACAGCAGCGCGTTCATGGCGGCGCGCCGCGAGGCCTGCTTGTCGGAGTAGTGGCCGATCAGCAGGAAGGAGAAGATCGTGGTCAGCTCCCAGAACGTGTACAGGACCACGACGTCGTCGGCGACGACGAGCCCGACCATGGCGCCCGCGAAGGCGGTGAGGACGGCGGCGAAGCGGCCCAGACCCGGCTCGGTGTCCTTGAAGTAGCGGGCGCAGTAGGCGAGCACGAGGGTGCCGATGCCGGAGACGATGAGCAGCAGCACCCAGGACAGGACGTCCAGGCGCCAGGACAGCTCGACGCCGAAGGCGGGGATCCAGGGCACGGACCCGATGAGCGGGTCGCTCGCCAGGGCATGCGGATCCTGGGACGCCGTCCAGAGAGCGGTCGCGGCGGGCGCGAGGGCCAGGAGGTAGAACGCGTCGCGGCCCATCTCGCGCAC
>NZ_FWFG01000002.1 GCF_900163655.1 Brachybacterium nesterenkovii | reverse complement strand
AGAACCGTAGCGTGAACACCCGCCACAGCAGGGTCATTCACCACGAACCGCGAAGAGCCCCTAAACGCCTCCCTGAGGGGCTCAGGCATCGGTGCGTGCTGATCGCACACTCCCTGGTCACTGAGGCGCTCGCACGCGGGTGGACAGTGACTCCAGTAGTCGGCGTAGCCGAGCGCCGCGAATGGGAGCCGAGGTACACCCGCTACGACTCCCCCGCTCTGCTGTTTCTCGACGCCGGCCACGCGCAGGTCGGAATCATCTTCAACGAGGTCACGAAGCGGGTGCCGCACGAGGACACCAAGGATGAGGCGGCGCGCCGCGCAAGGGGCGACTACGTGTGGGCGCCCACGTACGACCACATCGGGGACGGTCGACTGCGGCTGCACCTCACAGACGCCAGCGGCCGCAAGCTCAGTAAGTCCTGGGCCGATGGCGTCCGGATGCAGGTCGAGGACCGCATCAGCAATGTGCTCGGCGCGGTGGAGCAGGCGAGCCACGACGCAGTCGCACGCGAGGAAGCACGGATTCGACGCGAGGAGGAAGAGCGTCTCCGTCGCTTTGAGGCCCAACGGATCGACGCCCTGTGCCGGGAGTACGAGGAATGGGAGGCAGCGCTCCACACGGGCACCAGTGCCTGGCTGCAGCACCGTGAGTTGTCCGCGTTCGTCGACAGTGTCGAAGTGACTGGCGGTGACGAGAGCAGGGCGTTCGTCGAGTGGGCACGGGCCCACCTGGCGGCTGTAGATCCCCGGCGACAAGTCCCGACGGGCGACACCCCAGCCTGGCCTCACGAGGAGCACGCACGGCGGGGACGGTATGACCCGAAGCCGCGCTACGGCTGGTAACTACTCGCGCCTCTCAAGGGCGTCATGGACGCACGGGACGAAGATCGTGCAGTAACAGGCAGATGCAGCCGCGCCGGAAACGAAGGGCGCCAGCTGCCTGCCCTATCGTTTGACCGAATAGAGCCGACCACAACCCACATCATGTGCCGATGAGGGAACACCTCGAGCGAGAGGAATTGCAGTCATGAGCGTGGGGTATCGATCGATCCTGCACCTAGATGAGCAAGTCGATGCGATCGACGTTGCAGAGGGGCAGTTAAGAGGCTCTTCACAATTCGGGGTGTAGGTGTGGTCTGAATCCGTCGGCTTCGAGGAGTGCGCGGGCGATGTAGTTGGTGGGGTTGCGGAAGCCGAGGGCCAGG
>NZ_FWFG01000037.1 GCF_900163655.1 Brachybacterium nesterenkovii | reverse complement strand
GGGTGTGGGGGTGCAGGCGGCGGGGGCTGTCTGGATGCGGGCAGGTGCTGTCCGGATGATGAGGGTGCGTCGGCGATCAGGCGGTGCCGATCGCCCGCTCGACCTGCTCGCGCACCTGGCGGCGCATGACCTTGCCGAGCATCGAGTGGGGCAGCTCGTCGAGCTCGAGGATCCTGCGCGGCACCTTGTAGCGGGCCAGGTGCTCGCGGCAGTACTCACGCACCTCGGCCTCGTGGAGCGCAGCGGCTCCGGTGCCCGCGGCGCCCTCGGCGAGGACCACGGCGGCCATCACCTGCTCGCCGCGCCCGTCGGCGTCCACGCCCACCACGGCCGCCTCCGCGATCGCCGGATGCGTCTCGAGCACCGCCTCCACCTCGCTGGGGGAGACGTTGAAGCCGCCGGTGATGATGAGCTCCTTGAGGCGGTCGACGATCGTGGCGAAGCCGTCCTCGTCGACCGTCACGATGTCCCCGGTGCGCAGCCAGCGGCCCTCGTGGAGAGCGCCGGCGGTCGCCTCGGCGTCGTTCCAGTACCCCTGGAACACCTGCGGGCCCATGATCAGCAGCTCCCCGGGCTCGCCCGGCGCGACGTCCTGGGAGGGGTCCTCGGGATCGGCCACGCGCATCCACGTCGACGGGAACGGCACGCCGATCGTGCCCGTGCGCCGTGTGGGCCAGAACGGATTGCCCAGCGCGACGGGGGAGGCCTCGGTCATGCCGTAGCCCTCGACCAGCAGCCCGCCGGAGACCTCCTCCCACGCCTCGACGGTGGAGTCGTTGAGCTTCATGGCGCCCGAGATGCAGTACTTCGCCGACGTCAGGTCGATGCCGCGCTCGCGGACGGCGTTCGCCGTGCGCTCGTAGATCGGCGGCACCGCGCAGTACACGGTGGGCGGCACGCGCTTGGCCGCCGTGAGCACCTGGTCCACGTCGAACGACGGGAACAGCACGAGGCGCGCCTGCTTGAGCACCCCGTACGTGAGGTACAGCGTCATCCCGAACGCGTGGAACATCGGCAGCAGCGCGTAGAACACCTCCTGCCGGTATTGCGCGCCGTGCATCCAGGCCTCGCCCTGCAGGGCGTTGGCGTGCAGGTTCAGGTGCGTGAGCATCGCTCCGCGCGGCCGCCCCGTGGTGCCGGAGGTGTACTGGATGACGGCGAGGTCGTCGACGCCCGGGCGGGGATGGTCGGCGGGAAGCGGTGCACGGCGCAGCAGGCGCTCCCAGGCGATCGTGCCGGGGGCCTCGGCGTGGAGCTTCGCGCGGGTGCGGCGCAGCGCGGGCAGCGGCAGGGCGAGCGCCAGGCGCTTCGTCCGCGGCAGGGCGTGCAGGAGGTTCACGGAGACGACGGTCTCCGGGCCCTCGCCCGCGGGCAGGCCGGTGAGCTTGTCGGCGGCCCTGTCCCAGACGATCGCGTGCCGGGCACCGTGGTCGGCGAGCACCGGCCGCAGCTCGTCGACCGTGTACAGCGGATTGTGCTCGACGACCACCGCGCCGAGCCGCAGCACCGCGTAGAACGCGATCACGTGCTGGGGGCAGTTGGGCAGCATGATGACCACGCGATCGCCGGCGCCCACGCCCAGCTGGGCCAGTCCCGCCGCCGCCCGCGCCACCTGCTCGCCCAGCTCCCGGTACGTGGTGGTCGCGCCCATCAGGTCGAGGGCGATCGCGTCGCCGGCCTCCGCGACCGAGCGCTCGAGCATCGCGACGAGGCTTTCGGTCGGCAGCTCGATCCGCTCCGGGACGCCCGGCTGGTAGTGCGCGGTCCAGGGCGCGGGCGGGACGTCGTCGTACGAGAAGCGGGGTGCGGCAGGGGTCATCGCTCCATTGTCCTCCCGTGCGCGCGCTGATCTGCGCGCCGAGCGTCACGCTGCGACTCAGATCGGCCCGCGGGTGGGTCTCAGCGTGACGCTCGACGTCGGGGTCGGCTCGGCGAGCGCGGCGCGTGCATCGTCGAACCAGGCGGCCTGGCGGGCGATCTCCGTGGCGAGCTCCGGCGGATCGACGGCAAGCACGCGATGGCCCAGACGCGCCAGGTGCATCACCGTCCAGGCGGGGTCGCCGCCGCTGATGCGCAGCACGCATGTCTCGGCGCCCTCCGCGCGCTCGGTCACCGCGCCTGCCCCGTCCGGCCGATCGGACAGGTCGGCGAGGGGAGCTCGGATCGGCTCGCCGCGCTCGACCGTGCCGACGCTCGCCGGGATCCGTGCGGCGACCTCCTCGGCCGATGCCCGCAGGCGCACCGTCATCGGTCGCGGTGCCCGCGCCCCGGTGATCGAGGCTCGCACATGCTCGTCGACGTCCGGGGTCTCGCGCGGGGCGAAGCGGAACGTCGAGGGGCGGGCCTCGAGGATCCTGTCCAGGCGGAACGTGCGCCAGTCCTCCCGGTCGAGGTCCCAGGCGAAGAGGTACCAGCGGCCGTCGACGGCCAGAACCCGGTAGGGCTCGAGGCGGCGGGAGGAGCGCTCGCCGTCGGCCCGGCGGTAGTCCAGGCGCACCTGCACCCCGTCGCGGACGGCCCGTGCGAGCACGAGCAGGACCGGGCCGGCGACGGTGCCGCTGCGGGAGGTGAGCACGCCGAGCGTGTCGCCGATCGCGCGGGCCTCCGCGCGTGCCGCGGGCGGGAGCACAGGGTCGAGGATCGACAGGGCCCGCACGGCGCCGTCCTGGAGCCCGTCGATCGGGGAGGCCGCGGCGAGCTGCAGGCCGACGGCCACGGCGACCGCCTCCTCGGGCCCCAGCAGGAGCGGCGGCAGCGTACGCCCCGGGCCGAGCCGGTAACCGCCGCCGTGCCCGGACGAGGCGAGCACCGGATAGCCGAGGGCGCGGAGCCGGTCGATGTCCCGCCGCACGGAGCGGATGGTGACGTCCAGGTGCTCGGCGAGCTCCTCGCCGCTCCACAGTGTGCGCGACTGCAGCAGCGCGAGGAGGCGCAGGGCGCGGGAGGTCACGTCGGCGGTCATGGATCCGATCCTGCCCCACTTCAAGGACAGGATCTGTCCGCAGGCGACTGGAGTGTGGTCGCGACAGACGCGCCGACCGCGTCATCGGACAGCCCGCTCAGCGCGGAACCGACCGAGGCGACGGCGGCGCGCAGACCGATGCGCGGCTCCTGCGCACCATTCGACCGACAGGAGATCCCGATGCCCTTCCTGACCCCCACGGTGACCGATGAGCACGACATGCTCGCGACCTTCGCCGCCCAGCAGATCCGGCAGCTCGCCACCGCGCTGCACGGCCTGGACGACCAGCAGATCCGCGCCATCCCGACCGCCAGCGGCATGAACCTGGCGATCCTCGCGCGCCACGTCTCTCTGATCGCCGATGGCGGCCTGATAGCACTGCTGGAACCCGGCGCCGGGCGCGGGGGCACCGGGCGCGGGTCGCTCGAGGGCCCCGCGGACCTCGCGGCGGGCGCATGCGACCCCGCGGGAGTGCGCGCGAGTGATTCTGCCGAGAGCCTGATCGCGGAGCTGTGCGCGGTGGCCGACCGGGTCGAGCAGCTGATCCGCTCGGCGGATCTCGAGCGCCGGATCCCCGTGCCGGACGCTCCCTGGTTCCCGGAGGACCTGGAGTCCTGGCCCGCGCGATGGGTGGCCGCGCACGCGATCGAGGAGGTCGCGCGCCACGCCGGGCATGCCGACATCATCCGCGAGAGCATCGACGGGAAGATCGCCTATGAGCTCAACGCCCGGGTCGACGGTGAGCCGTGGCCGCCCGAGGGCTGGAGCGTGCCCGGCCACCGCGACGATGCGCCGGCCGCGACCGCGGACAGCCGGGAGGCGGGGGCCGACGCATCTGCGCCGGAGCGTGTGGCGATGGGTGGCGTCCTGGGATCGGCAGAGGGCGAGGAGCTGGCAGGTGCCGCGGGGCTGACCGGGCCGTCCGTGCGCGACGTGCTGCTCGAGCAGCTCCTGCATCAGTGGACCGAGAGGCTGCGGCCGCGTCTGCAGGGCATGACCGATGAGGAGTACCTCTTCGACCCGATCATGGACGGCTCCGCCTGGACCGTGCATCCGCGCCGGGACGACCTCCCCGAGGGCGTGATCCAGGGCGGCAGCGGGGAGATGGTCATCGACTTCGCCTATCCGGAGCCGGACCCGGCGCCGTTCACCACGATCGCCTGGCGCCTGGGTCACGTGATCGTCGGCGTGCTGGCCATGCGCAATGTTGCCCACTTCGGGGCGCCCGCCGCCGACTACATGAGCTGGGAGTACGCGTCGACCGCTGAGAGAGCGCTCGCGCAGCTGGATGAGCAGATCGCCCGCTGGGTCGAGGGCGTGCGCTCGTGGACCGACGAGGACCTCGCGCAGCCGTGCGGGGCCGCGGAGGGGGAGTGGGCCGAGCGCTCGCGTGCAGATCTCGTGGCGAACATCCATCGCGAGCTGATCCACCACCTCGCCGAGGTCGCCCTGCTGCGCGACCTGCACGCGCATATGCGCTGATCTGCTCGCCGAGTGCCATGGTGCGACTCAGATCGGGCGGTGGATGAGTCGCATCGTGACGCTCGACCGGGGCGGCCGTGACGCGGGAGGAGGCCGACTTCACGTCGACCTCCCCTCCCGCGTCAGGCGCCGCCCGTCAGAAATCGGCCGTGGCGGGGTCCGCGCCCTGGCGGCCGAACGGCGACCTGTCCAGGCCGTTGATGCGCTCGACCTCGTCCTCGGTGAGCTCGAGCTCGGCGGCGGCGAGGTTGGAGACGATGCGCGCCGGGGTCTCCGACTTGGGGATCACGACCAAACCGTTGGCCAGGTGCCAGGCGATGATCACCTGCGCGGGCTCGACGCCGTGGGCCTGCGCGATCTCGGTGATCACCGGATCCTCGAGCTCGCCGCCGCCCTGGCCCAGCGGCGACCAGGACTCGGTGAGGATCCCGTGGCGCGCGTTCACGGCGCGCAGCTCGCCCTGCTGGAAGTACGGGTGCAGCTCGATCTGATGGATCACCGGCGCCACGCCCGTGGCCTCGATGATCTCCTCGAGCTGGGCGGCCGGGAAGTTCGAGACGCCGATGGACGTCGCCTTGCCCTGCTTCTGGGCCTCGATCAGGCCCTTCCATGCCTCGACGTACTGGCCCTGGTCCACGCGCGCCCAGTGGATGAGGTACAGGTCCACGTGCTCCAGCCCCAGGCGCTCGAGGGACTCGTCGAGGGCGGCGGCGACGTCATCGTGACGGTCGTTCCACAGCTTGGTGGTCACGAAGATCTCCTCGCGCGGCACGCCCGAGGCCGTGATCGCTCGGCCCACGCCTTCCTCGTTGCCGTAGATCGCGGCGGTGTCGATGTGGCGGTAGCCCGCGCGCAGGGCCTGCTCGACGACGTCCGCGGCGACGTCGTCCGGGACCTGCCAGACGCCGTAGCCGAGCTGCGGGATGCTGCGGCCGTCATGGAACGCGAGATCGGGGACGATGGTCATGGGTGCCTCCTGGCGGTGGACATGATCGCGGTGATCGGCAGGGGCCGTGCACGGCCCGTCATGGCGCCAGCGTAGGACCGGGGCCTGACAGACGGGTGGGGAGGGCGGCCGTGCGAGCATGTGCAGAGGCGATGACTCGCACAACGGCATTGCACTTATATGTGAAAAGCTCATAGGGTTGGGATTCGCACCCCGCGTCCCTGGCACGGATCCGTGCGGGAAGGAGATAGATACCCCATGACCGCCACACTCATGACTGCTGCCCGCGTCGCGATCACCGATGCGACCGTCGACGAGGCGCGTCGGGCACCGGAGACCGCTGGTGCGACGCTCGTCCTCCGCACCGCCGATGGCCGGGACGTCTCTCTCCCCTCGGAGCTTCAGCAGATGCTGCTGGCGACCCTGCAGTCGGTCGCCCATCGTGGCGAGGTCGTGATCGGGAGGGTTCCCGACGAGCTGACCAGCACGGTCGCCGCAGAAATGCTGGGCGTCTCCCGGCCCACCCTCATGAAGTGGGCGCGCGAGGGGGCGATTCCGTCGCACCGGGTCGGCACCCACACGCGCTTCCGGCGGGAGGACGTCCTGCGTCTGCGTGCAGAGCGCGCCGAGAAACGGCGAGCCGCATTCGAGGACCTGCGCGAGCTCGAGGCGGACCACGCCGACCTTCTCGACGATTGAGGGCAGGGAGGTGCATCTTGCCATAGGCTCGGCGGGTGACCCAGAGAGTCTTCGTCGATGCCAATGTGCTGGTCAGTCGGACCTGCAGGGACTGGCTGCTTCTCCTGCGCCGTGACAACGAGGGCATGTTCCAGCTCCACTCGACGGAGGATGTGCTGGCGGAGGTCCTCCGGAGTCTGCGCAAGAGGAATCCGCGTCTGCCCGGTGGGGTGGTCCATCAGCTCGCTCAGCGGATACGAGCGTGCGTCGACGAGGTCCTCTCGGACTTCTCGGGAAAAGAGACCTTCACAGGTTCCGATGCCGGCGACTACCACGTCCACGCCGCCGCGATCGGTTCGCGAGCGGACATCCTGCTGACGGCGAACGATCCGGCTGACTTCACGGCGGCTCCGGACGATGAGCCGTACGAGATCATGCACCCGGACGACTTCTTCCTCCTCGTCGCGGACTCGAATCCGTGCTGTGTGCACCCGATCGTGGAGTACCAGTTCCGCTATTGGAGCGCTCGTGCTGAGCGCGAGGGTGATGCATGCCAGCTCGATGGCGCACTGCGCCGAGCGGGGTGCCCACAGTTCGCCGATCGTGTCCAGGCCGCTCTCCGCGAGATGGCGGTTCGGGGCTTCTAGCCGCAGGAGCCTGGGGTGAAGGGGCAGTTCACCGGCGTGCGCATGGCGATAATGTTATCAATGCCAGATAGAGGCGCGATAACGTTATCAAGCATCGGCGGCATCGATAACGTTATCGAGCTTCTGCGCGCCGACGATGTCACCCCGCCCGGGGCCTACCCCCGGTTCGTGGACACGGGGGTTGTTTACGCTGCGAGCGCCAGCGTAGCGGTGTAGGCGCGCTCGTAGGCGTTCGGGGAGAGGTAGCGGCACCAGGAATGGCGGCGCTTGGTGTTGTAGCGGGTCAGCCATCGGAACATCTTGCGGCGGCAGGACAGCTCGTCGGTGAAGCACGCGGCGTCCCGGAGAACCTCGCGCTTCAGCGTCGCGTTGAATGACTCTGCCATCGCGTTGTCGGCGCTGGTGGCGACGGCTCCCATCGACTGGATGACGCCGAGTTGCTGGCAGAGCTCGGCGTAGGCCTTGGAGGTGTAGACCGA
>NZ_FWFG01000096.1 GCF_900163655.1 Brachybacterium nesterenkovii | reverse complement strand
GGGTGTGGTGGTCATGTCAGGGTGTTCCTGTTCTTCGCGGCCTGCTCATAGGCGGCCAGGTCGATCACGGTGGCAGTCGGGGCCCGCGGCCCGGTCAAGACCTGGGCAGCGGCCAGCGCCGCAGCACCGGGTGGGATGCGTTCCTTGCGGCGGTGAGGCCGTCCCGGCGGGGCCGAGGCCAGTGCGATGGTCTCCAGCGCGGTGACGTGCTGGTAGGTGCGCTGGGTGATGCCCAGACCAGGCTCGGCCAGGCGGTGACGAGCAACTGCAGCGCCGGAGGTGGTGGTGATCTCGATGTGGTCCGCGCCGAGGTGCTGATGAACATTGACCGTGGCCATCGCGAGTTCGGGTGGGACGGAGTATCGGTTGCCGCGCCAATGGATCAGGGCTTGCCGGGAGACGCCCCGTGGCTCGGTCACCACTACCGGGAACGCCATCGGCGGCAGGGGCCGGAGCCGCTCTTGAGCACGCATCTTGGCGGCGGTCGTGGTGCCTGTCGGGCTCTCGCGGCGGCGGCCGTCCTGCCGGGCTGCGAACTGTTCGAGGGAGGTCTGGGCCTGCTCGGCCGTGATCTCGTCGGGCAGGGTTCGCCACCAGCGTTGGGCGGCGGTGTGGTTGTTCTTCTCGACCACGCCCTTACGATTCCCGGACCTGGGTCGGCAGGCGACGGCCTGGACTCCGTGGTGCTTCGCGAACGCGGAGAACATCGCGGTCAGGTCCCCGGTGGCGGGGTCCAGCACGGTCCGCATCCGATCGAACCGCCACACCCGCGTGAGCCCTCCGAGAAGGGTGAGGACGGTCGTCATCGCGGCCAGCAGGTGGGGCAGGTCCATCGAGGGCGCGATCGCGGCCCGCCAGACGCCGGAGTGGGCGAGTGACCCGACCAGCACATACGCCCCTTTCCGGGGGTAGGCCCACTGGACGGGTGCGTCGGGCAGTTCGAGCCAGTCGAACTGAGTCTCCTCCCCGGGCGGGTGCTCGATCACCGCGTTGGGGCGCTTGGTGACGTGGGCGCAGGCCTGGCAGGCCGGCCGCAACGACCGGCTACGGATCTGACGGGTCAGGGACTGGTAAGAGCCCTCGAACCCCAGCGGTCGCAGCTCGTCCAGCAGCGTCACGGCCCAGAGGTGGGGGTCCTCGATCAGCCTGGCGGTGACGTAGTCGGTGAAGGGCCCGAATGCGTCCGGGACGGCGGGTTTGCGGACTCCGGGCTCGCGGTCGCCACGGAGGTAGGAACGGATGGTCTTACGGTCATGGCCGGTGCGTCGGGCGATCTCGCTGATCGTGATTCCCTGCCGGTGCAGAGCGTGGATGTCCACGCTGCTCCTCTCTGAGAGCATGAGCGTTGGGCCTCCCTGGAAGGCTGGTGAGTGGTCAGAGACCACCAGCATCCAGGGAGGCCCGCCTCATGCGACGGAGCGACCCAGACTGGGGAATTTCGGTGAGCACAACTGGGGAATTTCAGCGAGCGTCATCACC
>NZ_FWFG01000009.1 GCF_900163655.1 Brachybacterium nesterenkovii | reverse complement strand
GCCTGCGGGAACCAGCCGCCGTTCTCACGATTGATCAACGTCCCCGGTCAGTACATCTAGTCCGCCGGGATCTCCGTCACGTGGCCGTCCTCGACGTGCCAGCGGCGCGTCAAGCGCACGGATTCGAGCATCCGACGATCGTGGGTGACCAGCAGGACGGTGCCCTCGAAGGCGTCGAGCGCCTCCTCGAGCTGCTCGATCGCCGGGAGGTCCAGGTGGTTGGTGGGCTCATCGAGCACCAGCAGGTTCACGCCGCGCGCCTGCAGCAGCGCGAGGGCCGCCCGGGTGCGCTCGCCGGGGGAGAGGGAGGCCGACGGGCGTGCGACGTGGTCGGACTTCAGGCCGAACTTCGCCAGCAGCGTGCGCACGTCCGCATCGGGCCAGTCGGGCATCTCCGTCGCGAAGCGCCGGGCCAGCGTCTCGGGGCCCTCGAAGGCGCCGCGCGCCTGGTCGATCTCCCCGACCACCACGCGGGACCCGGGATCGACATGCCCCTCATCGGGCGCGATGCGCCCCAGCAACAGGCCCAGCAGCGTCGACTTCCCCGCCCCGTTGGGTCCGGTGATCGCTACGCGGTCGCCGTAGTCGAGTGCCGCGTCGACGGGGCCGAGCGTGAAGCCGCCCCGGCGCACGACGGCCCCGCGGGCACGGGCCACGACGTCGCCGGAGCGCGGCGCGGAGGCGATCGTCAGCTGCAGGACCCACTCCTTGCGGGGCTCGTCGACCACCTCGAGTCTCTCGATCATCCGGTCGGTCTGGGCGGCCTTAGCGGCCTGCTTCTCGCTGGATCCTCTGGCGTGGGCGCGGATGTGCTTGTCCCGCTCCATGCCGCGTCCCTTGGCCTTGCGCATCGCGGTCTTGGTGCCCTTGTCCATCCAGGCGCGCTGCATCCTCGCGCGTGCCTCCAGTGCGCTGCGGCGCCGGGCGTAGTCCTCGTAGGACTCGCGCGCGTGGCGCCGCCGGATGGAGCGCTCCTCGAGGTAGGCGTCGTAGCCGCCGCCGTAGACGACGATCCGCTGCAGGGAGCGGTCGATCTCGACGATCGAGGTGGCGGTGTTCGCGAGCAGCTCGCGGTCGTGGCTGACCATGAGCACCGGCGCGCCCGCGTCGGCGATGAAGCGCTCCAGGAGGTCCAGCCCTGCAGCATCGAGGTCGTTGCTCGGCTCGTCCAGGAGGTAGGCGTCATAGCGTGACAGCAGCAGGCCGGCCAGGCCCACGCGGGCGGCCTGACCGCCCGAGAGCGTGGACACCTCCCGGTCGAGGTCGATGCCGAGCCCGACCTCGGCGGCCGTCGCCTCGAGGCGCTCGTCGAGGTCCGCGCCGCCGAGCGCGAGCCAGGACTCCAGGGCGTCCGCGTAGGCGTCCTGGGCGGCATCATCGGCGTCGGGAGCCCCGAGCGCCTCGGCGGCCGCGTCCATGCGGGCCGTGGCGTCGGCGACGCCGGTGCGGCGCGCGATCGCCGCGCGGACCGTCTCGCCGGGGGAGGCGTCCGCCTGCTGGGTCAGGTACCCGAGCGAGGCGCCGCGCGGGGCGACGTCGATGGTCCCCGCGAGCGGCGGGACGAGACCGGCGATCATCCGCAGCAGGGTGGTCTTCCCGCTGCCGTTGGGGCCCACGAGCCCGATGACGTCGCCGTCGGCGACCACGAGGTCGAGACCGGAGAAGAGCTCGACGGCACCGTGGCCTGCGGCGACTCGATGCATTCGGATGGTGGCGGACATGGGGAAAGCCTCCCATGTGCGGGGAGGTCGGTCCGCCGCACCTCAGAGCATCTCGAGGGGCACCGGGCCGGGCGGGGCGCCCCATCGTGAGGGCACTGCTTCACGGTGCCACTCCGGCTGAGACTCGAGGTCGATAATGAACACCGGGCTGATGGTGCCGAATTCTTGATTCCGGTGGAGCGGCCCGTGCTGGCCGCAGGGTGGAACCACTGTCTTCTCGCGGCACAGTACGACACAGAGCAGAAGAGGTGGTTCCGGTGGCAGACGATCAGCACCGTGATGAATCGGCTGTCCCCGATGACGGGGGCGAGATCGCCCGTGCGGAAAGGCTGGCGCCCCGGCCCGCGACGACCGTGTCCGATCAGGATCAGCAGGCACAAGAATTCGCGTCCCAACTCCTGCAGAAGATCATTCGCATCCGGGGAGTGAAAGTGGCTCTTCACAATTCGGGGTGTAGGTGTGGTCTGAATCCGTCGGCTTCGAGGAGTGCGCGGGCGATGTAGTTGGTGGGGTTGCGGAAGCCGAGGGCCAGG
>NZ_FWFG01000081.1 GCF_900163655.1 Brachybacterium nesterenkovii | reverse complement strand
CGAGGTCGCCTACCACTGCGTCCAGGACCTCCGAGACGTGTTCCACCAGCCCACGCCCGCCCAGGGACGCCGCCTCGCCGAGCAGCTGATCGAGCAGCTGCCGTCCTGCCCGATCCCCGAGATCGCGAGGCTGGGGAAGACCCTGAGCCGCTGGAAGACCGCGTTCCTGGCCTACTTCGACACCGACGGCGCGAGCAACGGCGGGACAGAGGCCGTCAACGGGATCATCGAACTCGGCCGCCGCATCGCCAGAGCGTTCCGCAACTTCGAGCACTACCGACTCCGCATGCTCCTCATCACCGGCGGTCTCGACGCCTCACCCCACACTCAACTCTGAAGAGCCACGAATCCCCTGTTCCGCAAGGTCCGAAGCCGCTTTCTGGCACACCTGTCGGATCGGCTCATGAGCCATACGTCGGGAGTCGCCCAGAGCGACATCGCACTGACCGTCGGCGACTCGCAGCCCGCGATCGCGCAGATTCCCAGGACGTCCGCGGTTCTCGGAGAGGCTCCGGGGTCACAGCCCGTCGATCGTGTACGCGCGCTCGATGCGCTCCGTCGCCCGTCCCCAGTCGCTGTCGCGAACACGCTCCTGGTGCGCGCGGAACGATGCGGCATCCTCGAACTCCTCGTCGACCGTCCACACCAGCGGGTCCTCGGTCGCGTCGACGGCGAAGGAGATGCATCCGGGTTCGGCGCGCGTCAGCTCGATCTGCTGGGGGAGATGCGCCGCGACGATGGCGGCCTCCTGCGAGTCCCGGCAGATGAGGCGGCCCTGCAGGCGGACGGTATCCATCGGGCGAGTCTCCCATGTCGCTGTGCCAGCCGTGCCGTCCGTCCATCGGACCCTCAGATTCCCTCGGCACCGCGTCTACCCTGGGGGCATCCCCGAACCAGCCAGGAGGCTCCCATGCCGATCACCGTCAAGGCCCTGCAGAAGACCGGGCCGGACCAGCCGTTCCGCGTCGTCGAGATCGAGCGCCGCGACCCCCGCGAGCACGATGTCGTCATCGACATCAAGGCCGCGGGCATCTGCCACAGCGACATCCACACCATCCGCAACGAGTGGGGTGAGGCGCACTTCCCGCTGACCGTCGGCCACGAGATCGCCGGCGTCGTCGAGGCCGTGGGCGACGGCGTCACCCGCTACCAGGTGGGGGACCGCGTGGGCGTCGGCTGTCTCGTGAACTCCTGCGGCGAGTGCTCCGAGTGCGAGGCCGGCTTCGAGAACAACTGCCTGAACGGCAACGTCGGCACCTACAACTCCAAGGACGTCGACGGCACGATCACCCAGGGCGGCTACGCCCAGAAGGTCGTCGTCGACGAGCGCTTCGTGTGCTCCGTCCCCGACGCCCTCGACTTCGATGTCGCCGCCCCGCTGCTGTGCGCGGGCATCACCACCTACTCGCCGCTGGCGACGTGGGACGTGAAGGAGGGCCAGAAGGTCGCGGTGCTGGGCCTGGGCGGCCTCGGCCACATGGGCGTCCAGATCGCCGCGGCCAAGGGCGCGGACGTCACCGTGCTGTCCCGCAGCCTCGCCAAGGAGGAGCTCGCCCGCGAGCTCGGCGCCTCCCGGATGCTGTCGACCACCGAGGACGGGTTCTTCGAGGAGCACCGGGGCGAGTTCGACCTGATCCTCAACACGATCAGCGCCGACATCCCCGTCGACTCCTACCTCGGGCTGTTGAAGCCCCGCGGAGTCATGGTGCTCGTCGGCCTGCCGCCCGAGGCGCAGTCCCTGCACGTCGGGGCCCTGATCGGCGGCCGCAAGGTGCTGACCGGATCGAACATCGGCGGCATCCCCGAAACCCAGGACATGCTCGACTTCTGCGCCGAGCACGGCATCGGCGCCCGCATCGAGACGGTCTCGGTCGACGAGGTCGACGCGGCCTACGACCGCGTGGTCGACGGGAAGGTCCACTTCCGCGCCGTCATCGACACCTCGACCTTCGAGGACGCCCCCCTGGCCGACTGAGCACGACCGGGTGCCGTACTGCGGTGCGGTCCCGCGGCCTGACGCGCGGCCCTCGCGGCCCGCGCATGACGACGCCGCCCCGTCCAGATGGACGGGGCGGCGTCGTGCATACCGGCGAGAACCGGAGAGCGCGGGGATCGCGGGGATCGCGGGGATCGCGGTGCTCAGTACACCTTGACGCGCGTGCCCTTGCGGGTGAAGCCCTCGTCCCACAGCATGTTCATCGCGCCGACGGACACGCGCGCGCAACCGTGCGACGCGGGGCGCGGCGGGATCGAGGTGGCCCCGTGCACGGCGTAGCCGCCCGTGAAGTACGCGGGACGGTACAGGCGACCCAGCGGCGCTGTGCGCCACCCGCGCGAGACCGTGCGGTAGACCTTGAAGCTGCCGCGCGGCGTCGTCGCGATCTTCCCGCCGTCATAGCGCTCGCCGCTGCCCGTGGAGGTGTTCAGGATCCACCGGATCGACCCGCCGCGGGAGGCGATCAGCAGCTGGCGGTCGAGGTCGATCTCGATGCCGTCGGACACGCGGTTGGAGGGCCGGACCCCGGCGTCGAGCGCCTGACGGGTCTTGGGGCCCACGCGACCGTCGCGGGAGAGCCCGGCGGCCTTCTGCAGGGCGTACACGGCCTGCTGGACGGACGCGCCGAAGCGGCCGTCGGCGCGGCCGCACCAGTAGCCCAGGGAGTTCAGGCGGTTCTGGAGATCGGTGACCTGCTGGCCGCGGGAGCCGCGGCGCAGGGTGCCGCCGCCGGCGAAGGCGGAGGGCATGCCGAGGACCGTGACGGTGCCGGCGGTGACCGTGCCCAGCAGGACGGAGCGTCGGGAGGGGATCGGTGTGTTCATGGCGGACATCCTCGGTGCGTGTGAAGCGGAGGGCCTCGTCGGGATGGCGGGGCCTGCGGGGGCGGGGAAGTGCCTCCCCCGGAACACGAGGATCGTGCACCGGGCTGCTTCGATCATAGGTTGCGATTCCGACGAACCGGCACGCAGGGTGCGGATCTCCGGGGAGACTCCGTGCTGCAGGGGACATCGGAGAGCGTCCGGACGACGCGAAGGCCCCCTCCCGAGCGGGAGGAGGCCTTCGAGGTCGATCCGCGGCGGCAGCCGCCGGGGATCAGGCGCTGATCTGCTGGACCTTGCCGGCCTTGAGGCAGGAGGTGCACACGTTCACGCGCGTGGGCGTGCCCTTGATCACGGTACGCACGGACTGGATGTTCGGGTTCCAGCGGCGCGAGGTGCGGCGGTGCGAGTGGGACACGCTCTTGCCGAAGCTCGGGCCCTTGGCGCAGATTTCACACGTGGAAGCCACGACTGTCTCCTGGGGTTTCGATTCGCTGTGGGGTGCTCCGCGTCCGTGGTCCGCCGACGGATCCGGGCGGATCGCAGGACGAGCACTGGCGCACGGCAACTGAAGAATCATAGCCCATGGCCGGTGCCCGCCCCAGGCCCGCAGGCGGCGGATGCTGTGGGAACGGACACAGGGAAGGGCATGTGCGGGCCGTTCGCCCCGTCGGCGGACTCTCCGCAGGTCCTGCCGCGTCCTCTCGGGCGCCATCCCCACCCGGACGGCGCGGGGCGTCGTCCGTCGGACCACGATGGCACGATGGTCCCACGCCGCGCGACACCGTGTCCGCGAACGCGATCCGGATGGAACCAGACCAGATTGAGCAAGGCCGGATCGAACAAGGCCGGACGGGAACAGGGAGGCAGAGATGAGCGAGGGCCGCATCGATCTCGTCCTCCCCTCCGACGCCGATCCGCTCGTCGTCCAGGACCGCCCCGCCGCCCCCGCCCCGCCGCCCCTCGACGTGATCCTCTCCGGCAAGGAGCTCACCGCCGTGCGCGCCCTCGGCGCCGTGGACCTCGACGGCCTGCTGCGCATCGCGCCGCGCCGCTACGTCGTCCCCGGCCCGCTCGCCCGGATCGCCGACATCACCGCCGGCGAGGAGATCTCCGCCGTCGTCACCGTGCGGGACGTGCGCGACCGGCCCATGCGCGCCCGGCGCGGCTCCCTCCTGCTCGTCACGGTGGAGGACTCGAGCGGCCCCCTCACGCTCACCTTCTTCCTCGCGCGAGGCCACCTCGTGGAGTACCACCGCCGCTTCCTGCGCCCGGGCGTGCGCATCCTCGTCTCCGGCACGGCGGGGGAGCACCGCGGCGAGCCGCAGATCGTCCACCCCGACTACGTGGTCCTCGACGACGGCCCCACCATCGACGAGGCCATGCGGCCCGTCCCCGTCTACCCGCTGCGGGGCAAGACGACCCAGAAGACGATGCGCGCCGCCTTCGCCACCGCCCTCGAGCACGCCGACGTCCTCACCCCCGTGGTCCCCGAGACCGTCCTGCGCTCCCAGGGCCTGCCCCCGCTCGCCGAGGCCCTGCGCCTCCTGCACGCCCCGCGCGAAGAGGCCGATGCCCAGCGGGGCCTGGCGCATCTGCGCTTCGAGGAGGCGTTCGTGCTGCAGGCGATCTTCGCCCAGCGCCGCGCCGCCGACGACCTCACGCCCGCCCCCGCCCTGACCGCCGCCGGGCCGCTGCAGATCCGCCTGCGCGAGCGGCTGCCCTTCACCCTCACCGCCGGGCAGGAGCAGGTCACCGAGCAGATCGCCGAGCGCATCGCCCGCGACCGCCCCACCTCCGTGCTCCTGGAGGGGGACGTCGGCTCCGGCAAGACGGTCCTCGCGCTGCTGGCCATGCTGCGGGCCGTCGACTCCGGTCACCAAGCCGCCCTGCTGGCCCCCACCGAGGTCCTCGCCGAGCAGCACCACCGCACCATCACCGAGCTGCTCGGGGAGCTCGGTCGCGCCGGCCGCCTCGACGGCGTGCCCGAGGCCACCTCGGTGCGCCTGCTCACCGGATCCCAGCGCACCGCGGACCGCCGCCGCACGCTCCTGGACGTCGTCAGCGGCGAAGCGGGCCTCGTCATCGGCACCCATGCGCTGCTGACCGAGGGCGTGGAGTTCTCCTCCCTCGGGCTCGTCGTCATCGACGAGCAGCACCGCTTCGGCGTCGACCACCGCCGCGCCCTGCGCCGCCGCGGCGCCGACGGCTCCAGCC
The DNA here is from genome assembly GCF_900163655.1 of Brachybacterium nesterenkovii. Lineage (GTDB taxonomy): Bacteria > Actinomycetota > Actinomycetes > Actinomycetales > Dermabacteraceae > Brachybacterium > Brachybacterium nesterenkovii. Next base: position 100,324 of record NZ_FWFG01000081.1, on the reverse strand, counting down.
CCCACGTCATCGTCATGACCGCGACCCCGATCCCGCGCTCGGCCGCCCTCGCGATCGTCGGAGACCTCGACGTGCTCACCCTCACCGAGATGCCCGCACGCCGCGCCGGGACCGAGAGCTTCCTCGTGCCCGAGCGCCTCCCCGCCTGGGAGGACCGCATGTGGCGGCGCGTCGCCGAGGAGGTCCGTACCGGACGGCAGGCCTTCGTCGTCTGCCCCCGCATCATCGACGGCGAAGCGGCCGACGGGGCAGGGCAGGGTGCCGGGGGAGCAGGCGGCGAGGGGGCCGGAGGCCAGACGGAGGGCGCCGATCCGCCCCGCGGCGTCGAGCAGACCCTCGAGCGCCTCGCGGCGGATCCCCGCCTGGCCGGCCTGCGCCTGGGCATGCTCCACGGGCGCATGAGCACCGAGGACAAGCAGGAGGCGATGCGGGCGATGAGCGGGGGCGAGCTCGACGTGCTCGTCGCGACCACCGTCATCGAGGTGGGCGTGGACGTCCCCAACGCGAGCGCGATGGTGATCTGCGACGCCGAGCGCTTCGGGATCTCCCAGCTCCACCAGCTGCGCGGACGCGTGGGCCGCGGGGAGCATCCCGGCATCGTCTTCCTCGCCACGACGGCGCCGCCCGAGTCCGAGGCCGCCGAGCATCTGCGGGCGATCGCCGCGACGCGCGACGGCTTCGAGCTGGCCCGCCTCGACCTCGAGCGCCGCGGCGTCGGCGACCTCGTCGGCACCCGCCAGTCCGGGCTGCACGCCACGCTGCGCCACCTCGACATGCTCGCAGACACCGACGTCGTCGACGCGGCGCGCCAGCAGGCCGCCCGCGTCGTCGAGCACGACCCGGATCTCGATGCCCATCCGGGCCTCGCCCGCGCGGTCGCCGACCGCCTGCGCGACGCCGACCCCGACGTGGAGAGGACCTGAGATGCCCCGCATCATCGCCGGCGAGCTCGGCGGGAGGACCGTCCCGGGGCCGCCCTCGAGCCGGACCCGCCCCACTTCCGACCGGGTACGCGAGGCCGTGTTCTCCCGCTTGCAGGGTTGGGACGCGATAGCCGGGCGCCGCGTGCTCGACCTCTACGCCGGGACCGGAGCGCTGGCCTTCGAGGCCCTCTCCCGGGGCGCGCTCGACGCCGTGCTGGTCGAGGCCCACGCCCGCACCGCCGCCCAGATCACGCGCACCGCGCACGACCTCGGACTGGCCGACCGCGCCCGCGTGCAGTCCGCCCGGGCCGAGGCGGCCGCTGCCGCCCTCGCCGCCGCCGTCGGACGCGGCGAGGCCCCCTTCGGCCTCGTGCTCATCGACCCTCCCTACGACGTCCCGACGTCCGCCCTCGAGCAGCTGCTGGTCGCACTCCTGCCCGCCCTCGAGCCCGACGCCGTCGTCGCCGTCGAGCGCTCCTCGCGCAGCGCGCCCCTCGTCTGGCCCGCCGAATACGCCGACGACGGCACCAAGGCCTACGGCGAGACCGTCGTCCAGTACGGCGGGCCGTCGACCGTCGACGAGGCGGAAGGCGCGCTCGGTGACGAGCACGACGAGCGGGGGATGCATGACAGCGGCCGATGACCTGACCTGGCCGGCGCGGACCCGGCGCCTGCAGCTGCGCCCGCTGACCGCCTCGGACGCGCCCGAGATCTGGTCCTGGTACTCGCGGCCCGAGGTCACCGAGTACACGCCGACGCGGTACGCGGATCTCGCGTCCTTCGCCGCCCGGATGGAGGCGACCGCGCCGAGCACTCTGAGCGTGCTGCACCAGGAGCGGATCGTCGCGCACTGCTTCAGCGACAACGAGCCGTCCTGGCGCATCATGGCTCGGATCGGGGTGCGGCGCGAGACGCTCTTCCGCGAGGAGTCCCTGCACCGCAGCGGCCGCTGGCTGGACTCGATGACTTGGGCGATGCTGGCCACCGATCTGTGCCCGGCCGCGGCACTACAGTGACGCGCATGAGCACCGTCGTCCTGCCCGGCTCCTTCGACCCGTTCACCCTCGGCCACCTGGACATCGCCCGCCGTGCCGCGGCGATCGCGGACCGCGTGGTGACCGCCGTGTCCCACAACCCGTCCAAGCGCTCGCTGCTGGACCAGGACACCCGCTGCGCTGCGATCCGCGAGACCCTCGAGGCCGAGGGCCTGGGGGACAGCGTCGAGGTGCGGCCCCTTCCCGCCGGGCTGCTGGTCGACTTCTGCCGCGAGATCGGTGCGGGCGCCGTGGTCCGCGGGATCCGCGGCCAGGCCGATCTCTCCTATGAGGAGCCGATGATCCGCATGAACGATCACCTCGCGGGGATCGACACGATGCTGCTCATCGCCCGCCCCGCCGTGGCCCACATCTCCTCCTCGCTCGTCCGCGAGGTCGCGATGCTCGGCGGCGACGTCGAGGCGATGCTGCCGCCCGCCTCCGCGCGCGCCCTGCGCGTGGCGCTCGCCGAGCGCGAACAGACCGCCTGAGCCGGGCCCGGCCCCGCCCGCGCCCCGTATCCTGAGGTCGTGACGACCACCGAGCCGAACTCCCCCCTCCCTGACCTGCGCTTCGACGCGGTCGACCTGATCGGCCGCCCCGGCGCCCACCGGGACATCTCCCGCACCATCGCGGTGCCCGAGTCCGCCGAGCCGCCCGCCGCGATGTGGATCTCCGCCGGCGGGAGCATCGACGTCATCGGCGCGCTCGAGTCCGTCGTCGAGGGCGTGTACGCCGGTGGCACCGCCGCGACGCACCTGGTGGGCGAGTGCTCGCGCTGCCTCGACCCGCTCGAGGACGACATCGAGATCCGCTTCGACGAGCTGTTCACCTACCCCGAGAAGATCCCCCACGAGATGTCGAAGGAGGAGCGCGCGGAGGTCGTGATCCTCGAGGGCGACACCGTGGATCTGGGCCCCCTCGTCTACGACGCGCTCGTGCTGGCCGTGCCCGCGGCCCCGCTGTGCCGCGAGGACTGCGAGGGCCTGTGCGGCCAGTGCGGCGCGCGCCTCGAGGACGACCCGGACCATCACCACGACGTGATCGACGACCGCTTCGCCGCGCTCCAGGGCCTGTTCGGCACCGCCCCCGCGGAGGGTGCCGAGGGCGAGGGTGCCGGAGACGACGGCACCGGGCGCGACCGCACCGAGGGCGACGCTGCCGACGAGACCGCGGGCGAGCGCTGATGGCGCGGTCTCGCCGCACCCGCTCCGCGCAGGACCCCGCCGCGCTCCTCGAGCGCCTGCCGCTGACCCCCGAGCAGGGCGAGGCACTGCGGGCCTCCGGCCTGCTGGACCTCGCGCTGACCCACCGCTCCTATGCCTATGAGCACGAGGGCACGCCCCACAACGAGCGCCTCGAGTTCCTCGGCGACGCCGTGCTGGGGCTGGCCGTGACCGAGGAGCTCTACCGCGCCCACCCGACCCTGCCGGAGGGCGACCTCGCCACCCGGCGCGCCGCGATCGTCAACACCCGCGCCCTCGCCCTCGTCGGCTCACGCCTGCACCTGGGCGACTTCGTGCACCTGGGCCGCGGCGAGGACCTCTCCGGCGGCCGCGAGAAGGCCTCGATCCTCGCCGACACGATGGAGGCCGTGATCGGCGCCGTGCACCTGGCGCTCGGGGAGGGGGCGAGCCGCGCCTACGTGCTCGCGCTGCTCGAACCGCTGCTCGCGAGCGACGAGATGCTCGAGGCCGGCTACGACTTCAAGACCCGTCTGCAGGAGATCGCCGCCGCGAAGTGCCTCGTGCCCGTCTACGCGATCACCGGCGAGGGCCCCGAGCACGCCCGGATCTACACCGCGGAGGTCTCGGTCGAGGGCACCGTCACCGCGACCGGGCAGGGCGCCTCGAAGAAGGACGCCGAGCTCGCCGCCGCCGCGAGCGCCGTCCGCGCCGTCCTCGCCGAGAGCGGGGAGCCGCTGCTCCCGCGGGGCTGACCGACGTGCCCGAGCTGCCCGAGGTCGAGGTGGTACGGCGGGGCCTGGGACCCCACGCCGTCGGCCGCACCATCATCGGTGTCGAGATCCGCGATCCCCGCAGCGCACGGCGCCAGGCCGGGGGAGCGAGCGGCCTCGAGCAGATGCTGGTGGGCACGACCGTCACGGCGATCGCGCGCCGCGGCAAGTTCCTGTGGTGGCGCCTGGCCGACCCCGATGGCGCCGACACCGGGCACGCGCTCATGACGCACCTGGGCATGAGCGGGCAGCTGCGGGTCCGCTCGAGAGCAGCGGTCCCCGCGCACGACGCCGCATCGCCCGGCGCTGCGGCACCCGACGCTGCACCGCCCGACGTCGACCTCCCAGCGGACCTCCGCGCCCCGGCCCCCAGCGAGGGGCCCGCCTCCGATCCCGTCCGCCACCTGCGCATCCGCCTCGCGCTCGACGACGGCTCGCACGTCGACTTCATCGACCAGCGCCTCTTCGGCGGGCTGTGGACCTCGCCGCTGGTCACGGCCGACGACGGCCGCACGAGCGCCTGGGGGAGCCCCGACGACCTTCTGCCCCGGGATGCGGCGCACATCGCGCGCGACGTCTTCGACGACGCGGCTGACCTCCCGGCGATCGCCCGCGCGATCCGGAGGCGCCGAGCACCGGTCAAGTCCCTGCTGCTGGCTCAGGACCTCGTCTCCGGGATCGGCAACATCTACGCCGACGAGGCCCTGTGGGCCGCGCGCGCCCACCACGCCACCCCCGGCCAGGCGCTCTCGCAGGTGCGGGCCCACCGCATCCTCCGCGCCTGCCGCGCGGTCATGGAGCGAGCGCTCGCCGTCGGCGGCACGAGCTTCGACGCGCTGTACGTCAACGTCGACGGGCGCTCCGGCTACTTCGCCCGCTCCCTCGAGGCGTACGGCAGGGAGGGCGAGCCGTGCTCGCGCTGCGGGACCGCCCTGCGGCGCCAGGTGCGCAGCGGGCGCTCCTGCTTCTTCTGCCCGCGGTGCCAGCGTCGGCGATGAGGGCCCATCCCTCAGTCGAGCAGCGTTAGCGACGACCGTCGAGCCTTCATGGTAGGGATGACCAGTCGGTGACCGCTATCGAAGGTCAGGATCGCCAGTTCGAGGAGACGTCCTCGCGCGTCCCAGCCGAGGACGAACTGCTTCGCGGGTACATCACCGTCGGGCTCGCTCTCGTAGGCGCGATGAGAATCGGCGTGCAGGATGTCCTCTTCGGTGATCCCGTGCTTGAGGGCGGACGGATTGATCCTCACGCGACGTACGCACGCAGTGCTGCGCGGATCACATCCGAGCGGTTCGTCTCCTCGATCTCAGCCTGGGCGTCGACAGCCGCGAGCAATGTCGCGTCGAGGCGAACGGGAACGACACGGGCAGCACCATCGCCGTTCGGCTTGCGGCCGCGTCGGCGTAGCTTCTCGATGTCGTACCCCTGCTCCGCTTCGTCGGCCCACGCCTGGATCATCTCGGGCGTGACCGGCTTGCCATCGATGGTCTCCATGCCGGAAGTGTAATACGAAATACCTGTCAGAGCCGCGTCCGTGCGCCCTCCAGAGCGAACACGAAGACGGCGTCGGGCGGAAGCCGATAGTCCGCATCGCACCGGTAGCCGCGCAGCCAGCGCTGCCCGGAGACGGTCCGCAGGTAGAAGCCCGTGGGGATGTCCGTCCCACCAGGCGGCAGGGGACTGGCCACGTGCAGCGCCCCGTCCGGCGGCCGGTGCCGCCGGAGCTCGGGATCGACGGACTCGTCCTCCCGGTGGACGAGGCGCAGGAAGGGCGCGGTGGCGAGGGGGCAGAGGGCGAGCCCCTGCTCGGACGCGGCGGCGAAGATCGCGGGCAGTGAACCGCCCCCGGCCAGCCCCAGATCGGCGGGGGTCGCCGAGGCCAGGTCGAGGACTCCGGCTCCCGCCTCGATCGCGTCGAGACCCAGCAGGATCTCCGCGCTCTCGTTCAAGGCGATGCCGACGCCGGCGAGGGCGGCGCGCAGCTCCGTCCGGTCCCGTCCGCCCACGTCGACGGCGCCCAGGTGCGTCCACGGCGGCTCGGTCGTCATCGGGCCAGTATCGCCCCGGCGGTCCCCGTGTCGGATGTGCGGGCATTCGGCCGCGTCGAGTGCACCTCGGAGCCTCGGCTCGGGTACCGTTCTGCCTGTTGAATGACCAGGAAGGTGGCCACATGACCGCGAAGCTCACGGACGCGCCCGTGCGCGTGATGATCGTCGACGACCATGAGGTGGTGCGTCGCGGCATCGTGACCGTGATCGATGCGAGCCCCAGCCTCTCGGTCGTGGGCGAGGCGTCCACGGTCGACGAGGCGCTGCGCCGCCTGCCCGCGGTCCGCCCCGAGGTGCTGATCGTGGACCTCCAGCTGCCCGATGGCACCGGCATCGACGTCATGCGCCGGGCCCGCGAGCTCGAACCGCTGCAGAAGATGCTCGTGCTCACGTCCTTCGACGACGACTCGGCGCTGCGCGAGTCCCGCGCGGTCGGCGCCAGTGGCATGCTTCTGAAGTCCTCCCGCTCGCGCGACATCGTCGTGGCCATCGAGCGCGTGGCCGAGGGCCTGACCGTGTGGCCCGCCCGGGCACCCGAGGAGGACGACGAGCTCTCCGCGACCGACCAGCGGATCGTCGAGCTCATCGGCGACGGCTGCACGAACAAGGAGATCGCCGACGAGCTCGGCATCGCCGAGAAGACCGTCAAGAACCGCATCACCGCGATCCTGCACGCCCTGGGCCTGCAGCGCCGCACGCAGGTCGCCGCGCGCGAGGCCGCGCGCCGCCGCGCCGGCTGGAAGTGACCGGCCCCAGCCCTGGAACCCTGCATCACCGCACGCTGCGTCACCGGACGGGGTGCCCCTGAGCGCCGCGTCCCCGAGCGCCGTGTCCACGATCGCTGCGTCGCCTATCAGCGCGGCGGGAGCGTGACCCGCCAGGAGATCATCGTGCCCGGCTCCAGCGGGATCGCATCGACCCAGCCCTGATGCCTGCGCGCGCGGGCCGACATGTTCGCCAGCCCGCTGCGTCGCGTGACCGTCGGGTCGATGCCGCGCCCGTTGTCGGAGACGGCCACCTGCGCCACCCGGTCCACGCCCTCGGAGAACACCGAGACCGTGACGGCCACGGCGCTCGCATGGGCGTGGCGCGCGGCATTGGCCAGGCACTCGCGGACCACGGCCACGATGTCCCCGCCGATCTCGTCGGGGACCTCCGTGTCTAGCACGGCGGGATCCGCCGGCAGACGCAGGCTCGGCACGAAGCCGAGCCCCGCGGTCGCGATCCCCGCCTCATGGCGCAGCCGCTCGGTGAGCGTCGCCTCCGGGCGGTCACGCCGCAGCGACTGGACGATCTGGCGGATCTGCGCGACGGCGCGCTCCACGCCCGTGACCGAGGACCGGATCGCCCGGGCGGCATCCGGGTGCAGCCCCGACGCGTCCGGCGCGGAGACCACGCGCTGCACGGTCTCGAGCTCCATGCCGACGGCGAAGAGCTCCTGGATCGCCAGGTCGTGGAGATCGCGGGCGATACGACTGCGCTCATCGTCCAGGCCCTCGACCTCGCGGTCCGTGGCATCCAGGGCGATCGCGACCAGCGCGGCGATCGCGTCGAGGCGCTCGCGGGCCGCGGCCTCGTCCGCGGGAGCCATGGCGTCAGGGCGCAGCACCGCCAGGAGCGCGCCCATCCCGTCGGTCCCCGCCGCCACGGGCACCGTCAGCAGGCGCTCCTCGCGCCGGGCCGCGGCCAGGGGATCGGGAAGCTCGCCGTCGTCCTCGGGCATCGTGGCCATGTCGACGGCACCGAGAGCCCGGCCCCACGCTGAGTCCGCCGAGATCGTCAGGCCCAGCACCTCATCGGAGTCCTCGCCCTCGACGACCTCCGCGATCCAGTCGCCCCCGCCGTCCGGCAGGATCAGGACGGCCAGATCGGCCCCGAGGTCCTGGCGCGTGCGCGAGACCAGCATCTCGAGCACCTCGCCCGCGTCCCCGATGGCGAGCACGGCCGCCGCGAGGTCCTGCATGCGGGCGGGTCGCGTCGCCTCGACGGTGTACGGCATGAGTGCTCCTTCGACGACGTCGGCGACGGGCGCCCCGGAATCCGTTCTGGGGACCATTCTCACGGTGCGATGACGGGGAGGGGGAGGACCGTGGTCCCTGCGGGCAGCGATGCGACGTCATGCGTGACCACCACGACGATCCCGTCGGGCTCCAGGAGGGCGTCATCGCCCGTGCTCAGCAGGGCATGGAGCAGGGCGCGGGCGCGCTCGGGATCCAGGTGCTCCGTCGGCTCGTCCAGCAGGGTGATCGGGGCACGGCGCACGAGCGCGCGGGCGAGCAGCAGGCGCCGTCGCTCCCCGCCGGAGACCGTCGTCCCATCGGGCCCCAGCAGATGGGAGAGACCGCCGGGCAGGTGCGCGACCCAGTCCGCGAGCCCCGTGGCCGTGAGCGCCGCCAGGATCTCCTCGTCGCTCGCATCCCCCCGGGCCACCCGGAGGTTCTCGCGGACCGTGGTCGCGAACACGTGGGCGTCCTCGGCGAACAGCACCATGGCCTCGCGCACGGCCGCCTCGGGCAGCTCCTGCAGATCGGCGCCGTCCAGGCGGATGCTGCCGGCGAGGGGCGCCAGCAGGCCCGCGAGCGTGGACACGAGAGTGGACTTGCCGGCCCCCGATGCGCCCGTGATCGCGACGCGAGCACCCGGCGCCAGATCGAGGTCGAGCGGCGCGGTGAGCGGACGCTCCGGCGACCAGCCGGCCACGAGCCCGCGCACCACGAGGGACGGGGACGAGGCGACGGGCTGCGCCGGGGCCGACGCGGAGGTGCCCGGTGCGCGGCGCTCGGCGTCGGGATGCTCAGCGCCGAGATGCTCGGGTCCGGGGCGCCGAGCGCCGGGGCGCTTGTGCCCGGGGCGCTCGTGCCCGGGGCGCTCAGGGCCGACGGTCTCCACGAGGCGACGGGCGGCGGCCTGGGAGCGGGCGAGCTGCGAGGCCGCCGCGGGCAGCGCCGATGCCGCCTCGAAGGCCGACAGCGGCAACAGCAGCAGGACGCCGATCTGCCCGGCGGACGCCTGACCGGCCACCCACAGCGGTCCGGCCGCGAGGACGGAGCCCGTCAGCGCCAGGATCATCGCCACCGGCACCACCGCGGCCGCGAGGGCCGAGGGCAGGGCCGCCCGGTCGAGCGCCGCGTCGTACGCGCGCTGGGCGCGCTCATGCTCCGCGAGCGCGCCGTCGAGCCGGCCGTCGAGACGCAGGGAGGTGGCGTCATCCAGCACCTGCAGGGCCGTTCTCGTCACGGCGCCGCGGCCCGCGACCACGGCCTCCTCGGTGAGCCGTGCGGCCCGGTAGGCGGCCAGGGGCCCCAGCGCCGACGAGATGACGAGCGCGGCGATCATCGCCAGCGCCGCGAGCGGGGAGATCGGCGCGATGAGTAGCACGGTGCTGATGCCCAGCACGACGGCCACTAGCGCCGGGACGGTCGCCCGGATCACGTGATCGGCGAGCTCCTGGGCGTCGTCGCCGAGGCGGGCCAGCAGATCGCCGCGCCGTAGGCGGGACAGCGCATCGCCGGGGCGATCGGCGAGCGCCGCGAACAGCCGCGTGCGCAGGGTGACGACACCGCGCAGGGCGGCGTCGTGCGTGGCCATCCGGTCCACCCAGCGGAACACGCCGCGGGAGATGCCCAGCGCCCGCACGCAGACCACGGCGACGGTCAGATCGAGCACGGGCGGCATCGTCCAGGCCGTGGTGATGAGCCAGGCGCTCACGGCAGCGAGGGCGAGGGCCGACAGGAGCGTAGCCGAGGCGGCGGCGACGGCGGCGATCAGGCGCGAGCGGGGGATGCCCAGCATGGCGGTGACGCGGCGCAGCGGCGTCGCGACGCGGTCCGTCCCCGCAGCCCCGCTCCCGGACGCGGGAGCGCTGGCCGATCCGGTCCCAGAGGCGTTCGCGGAGGTGTTCGCAGAGGCATGCACAGGGGCGGTCATGCGGGGAGCTCCTCATCGGAGGCGACATCATCGGAGGCGGACGCGCGATCGCGCTGGGGTGCGAGGACGACGACGTCATCAGCCGCATCGACGAGCGCGCTGCGGTGCGCGACGACCACCACGGCGCGCCCCTCGGCGCGGAAGCGGGCGAGGAGGTCGAGCACGATCCGCTCGCTCGCGCCGTCCAGGTGCGCGGTGGGCTCGTCGAGGATCACGAGCGGGGCGGGGGACAGGACGGCGCGAGCCAGGGCGAGGCGCTGGCGCTGGCCGAGCGACAGCCCCTGACCCCCGCGGCCGACCTCGGCGTCCCAGCCGCGCTCGGCGGCCACGGCGGCCAGTCCGGTCGCGGCCGCGGCCTCGTCGAGGGCGGCGTCGTCCGCATCGGGACGCGCCTCGGCGAGCAGGGCGCGCAGCGTCCCGGGCCCGACGACGGGGCGCTGGGGGAGATAGGCCACCTGATCCCACAGGGACGCGCGGCGCAGGTCGAGCACGTCCGTGGCGCCTGCCGCGTCGGTCTCATCGACCTCAGCGCTCCTCGTCCCGGAGCCCAGCACGACGGCGCGGCCGCTCGTCGGGGCGAGCAGCCCCAGCAGGCACTGGACGGCGGTGGTCTTGCCCGCCCCCGAGGTCCCGGTGATCGCGAGGATCCGTCCGGGCCGGGTGCGCAGGCTCGCGTGCGCGGGCGCGAGGCCGTCGCGCGAGCGCACGGAGACGTCCACGAGCGCGAGGGAGGCGCGGCGGAGGTCGGGCGCCTCGACATCGCCATCGGGCAGCAGGGGCTCGTCGAGGACCGCGAAGACGGCGTCGACGGCGGCGAGGCCGTCCGTGGAGGCGTGGAACTGGGTGCCGACCTGCCGCAGGGGCAGGTACACCTCCGCGGCCAGGACCAGCACCGCGAGCGCGGGGGCCAGCTGCATGTCCCCGGCCACCAGCCGCATGCCGATGCCCACGGCCACGAGCGCCACCCCGAGGGTCGCGAGCAGCTCGAGGACCATGGAGGACAGGAACGCGTAGCGCAGGGAGCCCATGGTCGAGCGGCGGTGGCGCTCGCCGAGGGCCTCGACCGTGGCCTCCGGCCCCTTCTGGCGTCCGAGGGCGCGCAGGGTGGGCAGACCCTCGACGAGGTCGAGCACCTGGGCCCACAGCACCCGCATGTCCGCCAGCAGCTGCTCGGAGCGGCCCTCGGTGAGCTGGCCGACGAGGATCATGAAGATCGGAATCAGCGGGATCGAGACGGCCGCCAGGATCGCGCTGGGCATGTCGAGCACGGCGACCGTCGCCAGGCACAGGGGAGTGACGGTCGCCGCCAGCAGCAGCTGGGGGACGTAGCCGACGAGGTACGGCCGCAGGGCCTCGATGCCGGTGCTCGCGAGGGCGGCGAGGTCGGCACCGCGACCCGCGGAGCCGCGGGGCCCCAGCAGAGCCGCGTGGCGCACGAGGCGGGAGCGGAGGTCGGCGATGGCGGCGGTCGCCGCACGGTGCGCGGTGCGCTGCTGGACGAGGACCGCGAGCGCGCGGACGGCCAGGGCGGCGATCGTCCCGCCGAGCAGCTCGGGCCGCTCCCAGGGGAGGACCCGGTCCACGAGCAGCGCGGCCCCCAGATGCCCGAGGAGGATCGCGGCGACGATGATGCACAGAGCCTGGAGGAGCCCGAGCGCGCCCTGCAGCAGGACGTGGCCGCGGGCCGCGCGGACGTGGCGGACCAGGCGCGGATCCAGCGGCGGGCGGCGCACGCGGCGGACCGTCGGGCGGCTGGCGGCCCCGCCCCCGGGATCGGTGATCCGGGCAGGGTCGAAGGGGGCGCGCAGCGACGAACGGCCCGGAGCCTCGTGGGCCCGGGCCGTCCGTGCGTCCGCGTCGGTGATTCCCGTCAGGGTTCTCGCCTCCGTGGGACAGGGCTCGGCGCCCCCGCTGGGCAGCAGGGGCGCCGAACCGGTGATCAGTTCTGCTCGAACGCGGCGCGGTAGCCGGCCTTCGCGCGCTCGCCGAGAGTCGCCGGCTGCGCCGACTCCTCGGGGGAGCCGACCCGGGCGCGGAACACCCAGTACGCCCAGATCTGGTACGCAAGCACGATCGGCAGGAACACGCAGACCGCGATGAGCATGACCATCAGGGTGTGCTCGGTCGACGACGCCTCGGCGACCGTGAGGCCGTTGGCGGCGACGTTGCGGGCGGGCATGACGTTGGGGAAGAGGCCCCCGAACATCTGCAGTCCGGCCATGACGATCGCGAGCGAGGTCGCGATGAAGGTCAGGCCCTCGCGGCGCATCCGGTTGAGCACCAGGGCCGCGACCAGCGCGACCGCGGCCAGCAGCAGGGGCACCCAGGTGATCGCCGTGTTGGCGTGGGCGAGCTGGTTCCAGATGAGGAACGCGGCGCCCGCGACGATCGTCGGGATGGCGAGCTTGCCCACCAGGGCGTTGGCGTCCTCGCGGATCGGGTCCACGGACTTCAGCGCCAGGTACGCGGTGCCGTGCAGCCAGAACAGCAGCACGAAGGTGATGCCGCCCAGCAGGCCGAAGGGGTTCAGCAGCCCGAACAGGGAGGTGGTCACGAACTTCGACTCGTCGATGTCGACGCCCCGGACGATGTTGGCGAACGCGACGCCCCACAGCAGGGCCGGCACGAAGCCGCTGATGATGTGGATCCGGTCCCAGGTCTTCACCCAGGTCGGGTCATCGGACTTGGAGCGGTACTTGAACGCGCAGACGCGGACGATCAGCACCAGCAGCAGGAGCAGCAGGGCCACGTAGAAGCCCGAGAACAGCGTGCCGTACCACTCGGGGAAGGCCGCGAAGATCGACGCGCCGCCGACGAGCACCCACACCTGGTTGCCGTCCCAGACGGGGCCGATCGTCGACAGGATCTTCCCGCGGCGCTCGGAGTCGCCCTTGCCGAGGGCGGCGACGTTCATCTCGACGCCGAAGTCGAAGCCCTCGAGCACGAAGTAGCCCGCGAAGAGGATCGCGACGAGGAAGAACCAGACGATCTGGAGGATGGTGAGTTCCATGACTGTGTCCGATCTCCTCAGTAGCCGAAGGACAGGGCCGGGGTGTCCAGCTCGTCCGTGGTCTCATCGCGGCGGGGCAGGGGGATCCCGGCGGCCGCGTTGCGGCGCATCAGCTTGAACCACACGACCATGAGCACGCCGTACAGAAGCGTGAAGGCGACCAGCGACAGGATCACCATCCACGCGGGGTTGTGCGAGACGCCCTGGACGGTCATGAGGCGGATCGTGGGATCGCCCGTCGGGTTCGGGGCGACGACCCACGGCTGGCGGCCCATCTCGGTGAACACCCAGCCGGCCGAGTTGGCCAGGAACGGCATGGGGATCGCGAGCAGCGCGAACCACTGGAAGGCCTTGGAGCCGGTGGTGCGTCCGCCGCGGGTGGCCCACAGGGCCCAGAACGCGAGGATCGCGCTGAAGGCGGCCAGACCGATCATGAGGCGGAAGGACCAGTAGGTCACGAACAGGTTCGGACGGTACTCAGCGGTCTGCGTGGAGCCGTCGACCGCGGTGACCTCGGTGCCGAACTCCTGCTGGTACTGCTTCTCGAGCTCCTCGACGCCCTGCAGGGTCGCGTTGGGGTCGTTCGTCGCCATGAAGGAGGTGACGTTGGGGATCTCGATCAGATGGGTCACGTCCGAGCAGTCCTGGCTGAAGGCGTCGGGACCGCCGATCGTGAGGATCGAGAAGGACGCGCCGGTCTCGGTCTCGCACAGGGCCTCGGCCGAGGCCATCTTCATCGGCTGCTGCTGGAACATGAGCTTGCCCTGGATGTCGCCGGAGACGACGAGCACGAGGGCGGAGATGAACATGGCCAGCACGCCGAAGCGGACGGCGGGGCGGAAGACGTCCTTGGCCTGCTTCGCGTGGGCGGCGCCCTCGACGGAGTCGGCGCCCAGGGCGATGGCCTTGTTGTGGTGGCGCACCATGTGCCAGGAGGCGATGCCGGCCACGAAGGAGGCTGCCACGAGCCACGCGCCCGAGACGACGTGCGGGAACGCGGCGAGCGTCGTCGGGTTGGTCAGCACGGTGATGATCGACTCGAGCTCGGCGCGGCCGGTCTCGGGGTTATAGGTCGCGCCGACCGGGTGCTGCATGAAGGAGTTGGCGGCGATGATGAAGTACGCGGACGCCGTCGTGCCGATCGCGACGCACCAGATCGTGAGCAGGTGCAGGCGCGGCGACAGGCGGTTCCAGCCGAAGATCCACAGGCCCAGGAACACGGACTCGAGGAAGAACGCCACGAGGCCCTCGAAGGCCAGCGGGGCGCCGAAGACGTCGCCGACGAAGCGCGAGTACTCCGACCAGTTCATGCCGAACTGGAACTCCTGGACGATGCCGGTGGCGATGCCGATGCCGAAGTTCACGATCAGCATCGAGCCGAAGAACTTGGTCAGGCGGGTCCAGGCGTCGACCTTGACGGGGTCCTTGGCGCGGGTGGCGACGGTCTGCATGATCGCGACGAGGAACGAGAGGCCGATGGTGAGCGGCACGAAGATGAAGTGGTACACCGTCGTGATGCCGAACTGCCATCGGGCCACATCGAGGGCTTCCATGGGACTCCTAGGGAAGGGCAGGGATGGGGCGGATCATGCTGACGCTATGTCAGCCGGGACCTCAGTCCCGGGACCATGGTCCCTCGTACGGCGCGGCGCGTGAACCCGATACCCTTTCGGTGATCCGGGCCACAGTCCGCTGCGGCGTGGCCCCATCGTCGACGAGAGGACCGTCCATGCCCGCCAAGCAGTCCATCCTGGGGCGCATCGCCCAGCTCACCCGTGCCAACATCAACGCGCTCCTCGACCAGGCCGAGGACCCCGAGAAGATGCTCGACCAGATGATCCGCGACTACACCGAGTCGATCCGCGAGGCGGAGACCGCGGTGTCGCAGACCATCGGCAACCTGCGCCTCATGGAGCGCGACCAGGAGGAGGACCGCAACGCGGCCGCGGACTGGGAGCGCAAGGCTCTCGCGGCCTCCCAGCGCGCCGATCAGCTGCGCGCCGAGGGCAACGCCGCCGAGGCTGACCGCTTCGACTCCCTGGCCCGCGTCGCCATCGAGCGCCAGATGAGCGCCGAGGAGGAGATCGCCTCGGTCCAGCCCACCATCGACGCGCAGAACCAGGTCGTCGGCCAGCTGCGGACCGGGCTCGACTCGATGAAGGGCAAGCTCAACGAGCTGCGCTCCAAGCGCGACTCCCTCGTCGCGCGCTCCCGCGCCGCCGAGGCCCAGAACCGCATGAGCGATGCCGTGGGCGCGATCGACGTGCTGGACCCGACGAGCGAGCTCTCGCGGTTCGAGGAGAAGGTGCGCCGCGAGGAGGCCCGGGTGATCGGGCGCCAGGAGCTGGCCGCGAACTCGATCGACCAGCAGTTCGAGTCGCTCGAGGTGCAGGCCCGCCGCCTGGACGTCGACGATCGCCTCGCCGCCCTCAAGAAGGGCGCCGGGGCGGGACAGATCTCCGGCGCGCCCGCGCGCGAGGGCATCGAAGCACCGCGAAGCGGTGCCGAGCCCGTGGACGCCGAGCTCGAGGAGAGCATCGAGAGCGCACCCGAGAGCGGGCGCGAGTCCTGACGCGACACGCCGCACGCGAGGGCGGCGACGCGGGTCCACGCGGCCCCGTCGCCGCCCTCTCGCGTGCACGGGCTGTGCCATACTTGGCCCAGCGCTCCTCGGCCCCGTACCGGGCGGAGGAACCTCCCGGCGTCGACCGCCCAGAACCGGCCCCGCGACCATTCGCGACCGAGACTGCATTCGGGCATCGACATCGCTGCGCTCCACGACCTGGAGCAGCGCGACGGCGAGGGCAGACGACTTCCGCCCGTCAGGGCGATGACCAGACCCGGCCCAGGGTGCGCTGGACCGGCTTGTAAGGAGCAGCCCCATGGCTGAGGATTCCCGCACACCCGCAGACGACCGCGACGAGACGTCGCACGGCGCCGCACCGGAGGAGGTCGCGGAGGTCAAGCCCGCGACCCGGCGCCGACGCCGCGCCGGTGCCCCCGTCGGCGCCCCCGCCGTCGCCGAGCCCGTCGCCGAGACCCCCGCGGACGCACCGCGCGCCCCGCTCACGAGCGTGCCCGCGCAGGAGAGCCCGGTCGAGGTCGCCGAGCCCGCCGAGCCGACGCGCCGCAGCCCCCGCCGCCGCGCGGCCTCCGCTCCCGCCGGCCCGCCCGTCATCCCGGTGTTCTCCGCCGCCGAGACGGCCGCAGTGCCGTCACCGGCCTCCGCCGAGACCGACGAGGCCGACGAGGACCAGGAGTCCGCGTCGGAGCAGGATGAGCAGACGGCGCAGGCCGATGCTCCGCAGGCGCAGCCCGCCCCCGCCGCGGCGACCTCGCTGGCCGACGACCTGGCCGCTCTCGCCGCGAGCGCCCCCGGCGCCTCCCGCGAGGGCGACGGGGAGCGCCGCGAGCGCGCCCAGCTCGACTTCGCCTCCCTGCTGTTCCAGGCGCCCTCGCCCCAGGCCACCCGTCCCGCCCGCGATGAGTCCGATGACGACGCGTCCGAGGACGACTCCGATGACGATCCGTCGCAGACCGCTGATGGCGAGGCCGAGGAGACGCAGGAGTCCTCCGAGGCGGACGATGAGCAGACAGGGTCCTCCTCCCGGCGCCGCCGGCGCCGCGGCGGCCGCGGACGCCGCGGTCGCGGACGCGGCGATGACGACGGCGCCCCCGGCACCGAGGACGACTCCGACGAGGACGAGGCGGAGAGCGCCGAGGACGAGGCCGAGGATTCGACGGACGCCGAGGGCGAGGACGCGGGGGGCACTCGCCGCTCCTCGCGCCGTTCGCGCTCCCGAGGCGGCCGCTCGCGCAAGCGCTCGGGCGACGCCGCCGACGACGGCGACAGCACCTCCGAGGACGCCTCCGAGGGCGAGGACTCCTCCGATCAGGACGGCTCCGGCGACGAGGGCGAGGAGCAGTCCGGCTCGTCCACCCGTCGCCGTCGCCGTCGCCGCCGCTCGGGCTCGAGCTCGGGCGATGACCGCCCCGCGCCCGACGACCCGCCGAACACGGTGGTCAAGGTGCGTGAGCGCCGCGACGAGGTCAAGGCCGTCAAGGGCTCGACCCGTCTGGAGGCCAAGAAGCAGCGCCGCCGCGAGGGCCGCGACGCCGGTCGCCGCCGCAGCGTGATCACCGAGGCCGAGTTCCTCGCGCGCCGCGAGAGCGTCAAGCGCTCGATGATCGTGCGCGAGCGCCCGGGCCGCACCCAGATCGCCGTCCTCGAGGACGACGTGCTGGTCGAGCACTACGTCGCGCAGAAGTCGCAGACCTCGATGGTGGGAAACGTGTACCTGGGCAAGGTCCAGAACGTGCTGCCGTCGATGGAGGCCGCCTTCGTCGACATCGGCAAGGGCCGCAACGCCGTCCTGTACGCCGGCGAGGTCAACTGGGACGCCGCGGGCCTCGAGGGCCAGCCCCGCCGCATCGAGCTGGCGCTGAAGTCCGGCGATCCCGTCCTCGTGCAGGTCACGAAGGACCCGATCGGGCACAAGGGCGCGCGCCTGACCAGCCAGATCTCCCTGCCGGGCCGCTACGTCGTGCTCGTGCCGGGCGGGTCGATGACCGGCATCTCGCGCAAGCTCCCGGACCCCGAGCGCGCGCGTCTGAAGAAGATCATGAAGCAGGTCATCCCCGAGGACGCGGGCGTGATCGTGCGCACCGCCGCCGAGGGCGCGAGCGAGGAGGAACTGACGCGCGACGTCGAGCGCCTGCGCGCCCAGTGGGAGAAGATCCTCAAGGCGCAGAAGTCGAAGTCGGCGCCCGCCGCGCTGTCGCAGGAGCCGGACATCGCCATCAAGGTGGTGCGCGACGTCTTCAACGAGGACTTCACCTCGCTGATCGTCGAGGGCGACAAGGTCTACGACGACGTCCACGAGTACGTCAGCTCGGTGGCCCCCGACCTGCTCGAGCGCGTCACCCGCCACATGGGCGACAAGGACGTGTTCGCCAAGCACCGCGTCGACGAGCAGCTGCTCAAGGCGATGGACCGCAAGGTGTACCTGCCCTCGGGCGGCTCCCTCGTGATCGACCGCACCGAGGCCATGACGGTCATCGACGTCAACACGGGCAAGTTCACCGGCAGCGGCGGCAGCCTCGAGGAGACCGTCACCCGCAACAACCTCGAGGCGGCCGAGGAGATCGTGCGCCAGCTGCGCCTGCGCGACACCGGCGGCATCATCGTCATCGACTTCATCGACATGGTCCTGGAGTCCAACCGCGACCTCGTGCTGCGGCGCCTGGTCGAGTGCCTCGGGCGCGATCGCACCAAGCACCAGGTGGCCGAGGTGACGTCGCTGGGCCTGGTCCAGATGACCCGCAAGCGCGTGGGCGCCGGACTGGTCGAGACGTTCTCGACGCCCTGCGAGGCCTGCAACGGCCGCGGCCACATGATCGACATGGACGGCAAGCACCACCACGCGGAGTCCGAGGCGAAGGAGGAGCCCAGCCGCCCCTCGCGCCGCCGCTCGGGCCGCAAGGGCGCATCGTCCAAGGAGGCCCCGGAGTCCGCAGAGACGCCGGGCGCGGGCGAGGAGAACGTGCACCGCCTCGAGGAGGACACGACCTCCCGGGAGCTCGCGCGCGCCACGATCGCGTCGATCGCCGCCGCCACCACGGGGCACTCGCATCCCGAGGTGACCGTCGACGGCCAGGTGATCAGCGTCGACCAGCCCGAGGTCACCAGCGGTGACGAGCGGGGGGCTGCGGCGGACGCATCGGGCGAGGTGACCGAGGTCCCGGCGCCCGCGGGGGAGGACTCGTCGGCCCAGGGCGCGGCGACCGCTCCCGAGGGCGACGTTGCGCCGGACGGGGCCGCGACCGGCTCCGATGCCCCGTCGGCGTGATGAGTTCCACACGGCGATGACTGCGTTCCCGCAGGTCAGGCCGGTCGCGATGGTTGACCGGCCTGCGGCGGGAACGTAGGCTGTCTCCTGGCGCATTTGCGCGCCCGAGTCGTCCCCGCCCTCCGGCGTCTGCGCGACCGCATCGTCCCCCGACGGCGCTCCTGATGAGGAGCGCGTCCGCTGGAGGTCGACGGTCGCAGGTCCGCAGAGGCCAGGCGGGTCCGCACAACCCCGGATTCCCGAACAGATGGAGCAGTGACGTGGTGTACGCAATCGTCCGCGCAGGCGGTCGTCAGGAGAAGGTGTCGGTCGGTGACACCATCGTGATCAACCGCGTCGCCGGCGAGGCGGGCGACAGCGTCGGGTTCGCTCCCGTCCTGCTCGTCGACGGCAGCACGGTCACCTCGGCCAAGGATGAGCTCGACAAGGTCAAGGTCACGGCCGAGATCGTCGAGTCGCTCCGCGGCCCGAAGATCCGCATCCTCAAGTACAAGAACAAGACCGGCTACAAGAAGCGCCAGGGCCATCGCCAGGAGCTCACGAAGCTCAAGGTCACCGGCATCGCCTGAGCGCGATCCCATCAGGCGAGAACGAGAGAAGGTTCCGACATGGCACATAAGAAGGGCGCAAGCTCCTCCAAGAACGGCCGCGACTCGAACGCTCAGCGCCTCGGCGTGAAGCGCTTCGGCGGCCAGGTCGTCGGCGCGGGCGAGATCCTCGTCCGTCAGCGCGGCACGCAATTCCACCCCGGTGACGGCGTGGGCCGCGGCAACGACGACACCCTGTTCGCCCTCACGGCGGGCACGGTCGAGTTCGGCCGCAAGCGCGACCGCAACGTCGTCAGCGTCGTCGCGGGCGCCTGACACCCCCGGGCTCCGGCCCGACGCGAACACCTCGACGAGGGGCGGAGCATTCTCCGCCCCTCGTCGTTTTTCCCTATCCTGGGCAGGCCTCTCGCATGAAGAGCGCCCCGCCCGCACTGCCGGCGTCCACGCGCCCGGAAGGAGCCCTCATGGCCGCGTTCGTCGACCGAGTGGTCCTGCACGTCCAGGGCGGGGACGGCGGCAACGGCTGCGCCTCCATCCGTCGCGAGAAGTTCAAGCCGCTCGCCGGCCCGGACGGCGCCAACGGCGGGCACGGCGGCGACGTGATCCTCGAGGTCGACGCCTCGACCACCACGCTGCTGGCCTACCACCACTCGCCGCATCAGCGCGCCCCCAAGGGCGGCTTCGGCAAGGGCGACATGCGCGCGGGCGCCGGCGGCGAGGACCTGGTGCTGCCCGTGCCCGAGGGCACCGTCGTCACGACGAGCGACGGCGAGGTGCTGGCCGATCTCGTGGGCGTGGGCACCCGCTTCGTCGCCGCTCGCGGCGGCACCGGCGGCCTCGGCAACGCCGCGCTGGCGTCCCGCACCCGCAAGGCCCCCGGCTTCGCGCTGCTCGGAGAGCCGGGAGAGGATCGCTCTCTCGTCCTCGAGCTCAAGACGGTCGCGGACGTCGCGCTCGTCGGCTTCCCCAGCGCCGGCAAGTCCTCGCTGATCGCGGCGATGAGCGCCGCGCGTCCGAAGATCGCCGACTACCCCTTCACCACCCTCACCCCGAACCTGGGCGTGGTCGAGGCCGGCGAGTTCCGCTACACCGTCGCGGACGTTCCCGGCCTGATCCCGGGCGCGAGCGAGGGCAAGGGACTGGGCCTGGACTTCCTGCGCCATATCGAGCGCTGCCATGTGATCGCCCACGTGCTCGACGCCGCGGCCCTGGAGTCGGATCGCGACCCCGTCACGGATCTCGAGATCATCGAGGGCGAGCTCGCCGCCTATGCGGACCGTCTGGACGCCGAGGCCTCCGACCGCACGCCGCTCATGGAGCGCCCGACGGTGATCGTGCTCAACAAGACCGATCTTCCCGACGGCCAGGACATGGCCGAGATGGTCCGCGAGCGCCTCGCCGAGCGCGATCTGCCGATCGTCGAGGTCAGCGCCGTCTCCCACAAGGGCCTACGCGAGCTCGAGTTCCTCCTGGGCCGTCTGGTCGACGAGGCCCGCGCGCAGGAGCCGGAGCCCGAGGCCGCCCCGATCGTCCTCACCCCGCAGGCCCGCGACGCCGCCCCGTTCACGGTGGTCAAGGACCAGTATGACGGGGACGTCGCCTACCGGGTGCTGGGCGACAAGCCGCAGCGCTGGGTGCGCCAGACCGACTTCTCCAACGACGAGGCCGTCGGGTATCTCGCCGATCGCCTGCACCGCCTGGGCGTCGAGGAGAAGCTGTACGCGGCGGGCGCCGTCGCCGGCTCGACCGTGGTGATCGGTCCCGGGGACGACGCGGTCGTCTTCGACTGGGAGCCCACCCACATGGGCGGCGCCGAGCACCTGGGCCGCCGAGGCACCGACGCGCGCCTCGAGGACCATTCGCGTCCCACCCGCGAGGCCAAGCGCGCCGAGCAGAAGGCCCGGACCGAGGCCCGCCTGGGCCGGCTCGCGGCGATGGAGGACGAGCGCCGCTCCGGGCACTGGGCGGATCCCTCCGTCGACGACGCCGCGACGGGCGAGACGGGCGACGCGCCCGCGCACGAGGACTGAGCCGTGCTGACCGCCCCGGACGCACCCCGTCAGCCCCGTCGCCTGCTCGCGCGCGACGAGGTGGGCACGGCGCGCCGGGCGGTCGTGAAGATCGGCTCCTCGAGCCTGACGGACGGATCCGGGCGCCTGGACCCCGACGCGGTCGCTGCCGTCGCGGACGAGACCGCGCGCCTGGTCGCCCGCGGCTGCGAGGTCGTGCTGGTGTCCTCCGGGGCGATAGCCGCCTCCCTCGGGCCGCTGGGCCTGCACGAGCGTCCCGCCGACGTCGCCGCGCAGCAGGCCGCGGCCGCGGTCGGGCAGACGCTCCTCGCCTCGGCGTGGAAGGCCGCGTTCTCCGGGCATGACCTCATCACCGGCCAGGTGCTGCTGACCGAGGCCGACGTGATCCGCTCCGAGACGTACCGCAATGTGCGCACCGCCCTCGAGGCGCTGCTGGCGATGGGCGCCGTCCCCGTGGTCAACGAGAACGACACGACGGCCACGAGCGAGATCCGCTTCGGCGACAACGACCGCCTCGCGGCGCTCGTGGCCCAGCTGATCGGGGCGGACCTGCTGGTGCTCCTCACCGACGTCGACGCCCTGTACACGGCCCCGCCCTCGGAGCCGGGGTCGCGGCGCATCGACGTCGTGCCCGACGCCTCGGCCCTGGAGGGCGTCTCCGTCGGGTCCGTCGGCTCGAGCATCGGCACCGGCGGGATGGTCACCAAGCTCGCCGCCGCCCAGCACGCCGCGAGCACCGGCACCGCGACGATCCTGACGGCCGCCGAGCGCTTCGGCGCCGCGGTCGCCGGGGAGGACGTGGGCACCTTCTTCCCCGGCCACCGCGGGCGGCGCCGCTCCCGCCTCGTCTGGCTGCGCTTCGCGACCCGCGGCGCGGGCTCGCTGCACGTGGACGCCGGGGCGGCCGCCGCCCTGACCGCGCGCCGGCGCTCCCTGCTCCCCGTCGGGGTGGTGTCCGTCGACGGGGCCTTCCCGGAGGGTGTGCCCGTCGACGTGCGCGGTCCCGACGGCCGTGTGCTCGCGCGCGGCCTCGCGGCCTTCGGCTCGGAGGAGATGCGGCGCATGGCCGGGCGCGGCACCGCCGAGCTGCGGCGCGAGCTGGGGGAGGGCTACGGGCGCCCGCTCATCCACCGCGACGAGATGGTGCTGCTGCCGGCCGACTGACCGGGCGGATCCCGCGCGCTCCTCCCGCTGCCCGCATCGCGGGCCCCTCTTCGCCCCCGCCCCGTCGCCTCCGTACCCTGGGCTCCATGAGCGACGACGCCTCGACCACTGCCACCGGATCGGACACCGCCACCGGCCCGGACACCGCCGCGACACCGGATGCCGCCTCCGGCGCCCAGGAGGTGCTCGCCGCCGCCCGCGCCGCCAAGGACGCGCAGCCCGCGCTCGTGCGCCTGACCCGCCAGGACAAGGACGCCCTGCTCACGGCCATGGCCGACGCCCTCGTGGCCGATGCCGCGACGATCGTCGCCGCCAACGCCGAGGACCTCGAGCGGGCCGACGCCGCCGGCATGGACCCGGCGCTGCGGGACCGTCTCGCGCTGGATGCCGACCGCGTGGCCGCGATCGCCCAGCAGCTGCGGGACGCGGCCGCCCTGCCCGACCCGGTCGGCGAGGTCGTGCGCGGGGGAGTGCTCGCCAACGGCCTCGAGCTGCGCCAGGTGCGGGTGCCCCTCGGCGTGGTCGGCATGATCTACGAGGCCCGCCCCAACGTGACCGTCGACGCCGCGGGGCTCGCCCTGAAGTCCGGCAACGCCGTGGTGCTGCGCGGCGGCTCCGCGGCCATCAGCTCCAACACCGCCCTCATCGCCTGCCTGCGCGGCGTGCTCGCGCAGCGGGGCCTGCCGGAGGACCTCGTCGTCGGCATCGACCGCTGGGGCCGTGAGGGCGCCGACGTGCTCATGCGCGCCCGCGGCCTGGTGGACGTGCTCATCCCGCGCGGCGGCGCCGGCCTCATCCGCCGCGTGGTCGAGAACTCGATCGTGCCGGTGATCGAGACGGGCACCGGCAACACGCACATCCTCATCGACGCCACCGCGGACCTGGACCAGGCCCTCGAGATCATCGCCAACGCCAAGACGCAGCGCATCGGCGTGTGCAACGCGCTGGAGACCCTGCTGGTGCACGAGGCCGCCGCCGTCGAGGCCCTGCCGCGGGTGGCCGCGCGCCTCGCGGAGTCCGGCGTCACCCTGCACGCCGATGAGCAGGCGCGCGAGATCCTCGCGCAGGCCGGGACGACGGCGAGCGTCGTGCCCGCGACCGAGGAGGACTGGGACACCGAGTACCTGTCCCTGGACCTGGCGGTGCGCGTGGTCCCCGACGTCGAGGCCGCGATCGCGCACATCCGCGCCCACTCCTCGGGGCACACCGAGTCCATCCTGACCCACGACATCGCCTCCCAGCGGGCCTTCCTCGCGGGCGTCGACTCGGCGGTGGTGATGGTCAACGCGTCCACGCGGTTCTCCGACGGCGGCGAGTTCGGCTTCGGCGCCGAGATCGGCATCTCCACCCAGAAGCTCCATGCCCGCGGGCCGATGGGCCTGCCCGAGATGACGACCACCACGTGGCATGTGATCGGGGACGGGCACGTCCGGCCGTGACGCGCCCGGCTGCGCCTGCGCCGCGCGGCCCTGTGGGATGATGGCCCCGTTCTCCGGCACGACGAAAGGCTCGTCCTCATGCTCGACCGTCTCCTGATCCTCGCCGAGGGCGGTGCCCACGCCAGCGAGGGCGTCTCGCCCTTCCTCATCGGCGGCGCGGCGTTCGCGATCCTCATGTGCCTGCTCGGCATCACCTACCTCTTCAAGGGCCTGAACCAGGTCGAGAACCGCCCGAGCCGCGACGTGGTGCGCGCGGGCGAGACCGATGCCGGGACGCACGGCGCGCACGGCTCGCAGCGTTCGCACTGACCGGATGGAGCAGACGCGGCGCCGTATCGGCGTGATGGGCGGGACGTTCGATCCCGTCCACCACGGCCACCTCGTGGCGGCGAGCGAGGCCCAGAGCGTGTTCGGCCTCGACGAGGTCGTCTTCGTGCCCACGGGACGCCCGTGGCAGAAGGAGGGGCGGGACATCTCCGACCCGGAGCACCGCTACCTCATGACGGTCATCGCCACGGCCGCGAACCCCGGCTTCTCCGTCTCGCGCGTGGACATCGACCGTCCCGGCAAGACCTACACGACCGACACCCTGCGGGACCTGCACGCGCAGCACCCGGATGCGGACCTCTTCTTCATCACCGGTGCCGACGCCCTGCAGTCGATCCTCACGTGGCTCGATTCCGACGTCCTGTTCGAGCTCGCGCACTTCATCGGCGTGACCCGTCCGGGCCATGAGCTGGACACCGAGGGCCTGCCGCCCGACGGCGTGACCCTCATCGAGGTGCCCGCGATGACCATCAGCTCCACCGACTGCCGCCGCCGCGTCGCCGAGGACAAGCCCGTCTGGTACCTCGTGCCCGACGGGGTGGTGCAGTACATCAACAAGTACGGCCTGTACACAGGAGGTGACGACGATGAAGACCAGCCCCGTACCTGAGGCGTCCGCGTCGCCCGCACCCCGTCGTCACGGACGACGGGCCCGCCAGCTGACCCCCGAGGAGGTCGCCGAGCTCGAGCGCCTGCGCGCCGAGTACGAGGCCGTCCACGGCCCGATCGACGACGCGAAGCCCGCGAGTGACGATGCGGCCGCGAGCGACGACGCGGCCCCGAGCGACGATGCAGCCGCGAGCGCTGCCGACGAGTCGCCCCAGGGCGACGGATCCGCGGAGGCCGAGGACGCAGCCGAGGACGCAGCCGAGGACGCGACGGACCCGACAGAGGACCCCGATACGGCGGCGGACCCCGCTTCGGCGGATGAGCCTGGTACCGCGGGCGAGCCCGTCACCGAGCAGATCGAGCCGGTCGAGGATTCCCCCGCTGACGGCGTCGAGGACCCTCTCGCCGATAGTGCGGAGGAGTCCGACGCGGAGGGGGCCGATGCACCCGTCGCCGACGCCTCCGACGAGCCCGCCGCGGACACAGATCCGTTTGCGGACGAGCAGTCCGAGAACGAGCAGTCCGAGACTCAGGCGGAGGAGCAGTCCGACGCCGACGACGCGCCGGAGACCGACTCGCCGAGGTCTGAGGACCCGTCCGGCGACGACGGTGCGGGGGATCCCGAGTCCGAGCCGTCGGACGAGGACCAGGTGCAGGCCGTCGACGCCGCGTCGGCGCCCGACGCCGAGGAGCCCCGCGAGCACAACCCGTGGGCCGTCCCCGCGGAGCCCGCCGTGCCGAGCCTGCGCCGCTTCGGCCGCCGCGCCCGGATCATCGAGATCGATGAGGCGCCGGCCGACGCCGCTGCGCCTGGTGCGGCTGCGACCGTGACCGCCACCGCGATCCCCACGGACTCCGACGGCGTCGAGCTCGGGGAGCTGTCCGTGGGAGATGCCCCGGCGCCCAAGCCCGCCCCGCGCTTCGAGGGCCGCGTGCTGAACCGCAGCGGCGGCTCGGGCTCCGGGAGTCCGGTCATGTGGATCGTGTGGGCGCTCGTCGCCCTCGCCGTCATCGCCCTCGTGGTCCTCCTGGCCACGGGCGTCCTCGGCGGAGGCGCCGCCTCCGCCCTCGATCTCTCCGGCGCGGGGATCTCCCTCGCCGGTCACCATCTCGTCCCGACCCTGGAGGTCCCCCTCTCGTGAGCGCCCCCGAAGAATCCATCGAGCTGGCCCGCGTCGCCGGTCAGGCCGCCGCCGACAAGCTCGCGGGCGATGTGATCGCCCTGGACGTGTCCGAGCAGCTGGTCATCACCGATATCTTCCTGGTGTGCTCCGGCACCAGTGAGCGCCAGGTCGCGGGCATCGTCGACGGCATCGAGAAGGACATGCTCGAGAAGCTGCGCCGCAAGCCGGTGCGCCGCGAGGGCGAGCGGGACGCCCGCTGGGTGCTTCTGGACTACTCCGACATCGTCATCCACGTCCAGCACGCCGAGGACCGCGCGTTCTACGCCCTCGAGCGCCTGTGGCGCGATGCACCGGTGATCGACCTGGGCCTCGACGACGGCCGCCCGGCAGAGGGCGACGCCGGCGCGTCCGCGTGAGCGCGCCCGCCGAGCCCGGGGCGTCGGCCTCCCTGCACCCGGCGGCCCGTCCGCAGGGCAGCGGTCGGCTGATCCTCGCCCGTCACGGGCAGACCGACTACAACGCGGCCGGGCGCATGCAGGGCCGCATCGACATCCCGCTGAACGCGGCGGGGCGCGAGCAGGCGCTCGCCCTGGCCCGCTCGATCGCCGCGAGCGCGGCGGTCCCCGACGTGATCGTCGCCTCCCCGCTGCAGCGCGCCGCCGAGACCGCGCGCGCCGTGGGGGAGGCCATCGGCCGGGAGGTGGCGCTCGACGAGGGTTTCGTCGAGCGGGGATTCGGCTCCTGGGAAGGGCTCACGGGCGAGGAGATCCGGGCGCAGTGGCCCGAGCAGTTCGAGGCCTGGCGGGCGCGGCACAACGTCGTCGGCATCGGCATGGAGTCCCGCGCCGAGGCATCGCTGCGCGTGGGCGCCGCCGCGCGCCGCGTGATGGCCGCGCACCCCGGTCAGACCGTCCTGATCGTCGCCCACGGGGCCGCGATCACGCTCGGGATCAGCGACCTGCTGGGCCTGGACCCCGATGCCTTCCGCGGCATCTCCGGGCTCGAGAACTGCCACCGCTCCGTGCTCGATCCGCTGCTCGCGGACCCCGAGGGGCGCCTGATGAGGTTGGTGTCACACAACCTCGCCCCGGATTTCGCATGACGGCGGGGTCGTTGTAGAGTTACCAGGTCGCCACGCGAGGAGACATCGGAAGAGCAGGTACACACCGGTCCGAGCCTCGCGCTGGAGACGCCCACGGGGCTATGGCGCAGTTGGTAGCGCGCTTCCATGGCATGGAAGAGGTCAGGGGTTCGAATCCCCTTAGCTCCACTCGAGAAACCGTGAGACAGTGACTCGTCAAGAGGCCCGCCGGAGAGATCCGGCGGGCCTCTTGCTGTCGCGGGCATGACCGGCTCCGGACGTTCGACGTCACTGGATGCGGAGGCTGGAGACGTCGTCCCCACACGCCGATGAACGACGACGGCGAGACGTCACCTGATCCACCAGGACTGAGTGGACCGCACCGAATTCTCAGCCGGCCCCCTGGGCACGGTCCCTGCTCGGAGTCGGCCTTCATCGGCGGATGACGTCCTGGACGACCTCTCCATCACGAGCCCGAGAACCTGCTGGTCGCCCGAATCGAGGCCCCGCGCTGGGTGCAGCGCTTCCCTTGCAGGCGAGGTGCTTCCCTTGCAGGCGAAGTTCTGAGCAGGGAGGATGATCGGACAGGGCCCTCGGGCGGGCCCAGGGGCCCAGCTGAGGGGACCGGAGCGGCGCGACGGGGTCGGGGGTCGGCATGCGGGCACGAGCGGTGAAGGGCGGACCGTCGGTGCTGACGCACAGCGTGGAGGTGGCTCAGCCATGACGGCGAGAAGGCGAACGGGCCGGACGCTGATCATCGTCGCCTGCCTGATGGGTCTGCTGGCCATGGTCGTGGTCGCCGGCGGCCTCCTCTATGCCCGTGGTGGCGTCAGCGGCCCGGCGGCTCGCGCTCGCGCCGATGACGAGGCTGGCTACGAGGCGCATATCGACGACGTCGAGACCGAGGAGACTGCTCGCAGAGATGCTCTCGAGCCCGTGCTCGGCGAACCGCTCGAACAGACCTGGTACGTGTCGTGCAGCGGCGTCGAACCCGGCCTCCTGATCCCGGCGATCCAGCACTGCGAGCTGTCCGTCACCACCACCTACGCCATGGCATGGGATCATCCGTCCGCCCGTCTCGATGAGGTCCTCACCGTTCTCGAGGGGACCGACATCCTGATCGAGGCAGATGACGGTCCAGACCACTGGCATCGCACGGAGGGCGCAGGCGACGTTGAGCCGCGGGCAAGGTCGCCGAGGTGGGCACGGGCGACGGCACCGTGTATGTCCGAGGGCCCGGCACGGAGGTCATCGTGGGGGATACCCCAGTCGCAGGGCCCTTCCCCGATCGGGACATGCGGCGAGAATCGATCCCCGCACGTGAACCGGGCCCCGCGGACGGTGTCGTCGAGATCCGCCGAGGCGTGCAGATCTCACGCAGCAACATCGGGTGCGTGCCGGACCTCACCCTGCACTGCCGCACCCCGTTGAAGGAGCCGTCCATGCCGGTCATCGAGGGGTTCCAGGGGTGAGCGCGAATCATTGATCTGAGGGGCTTCGGCGGTCCCCGCGAAGGAGGGGCATATCCCGCACCTCCTTTCCTGCGGCTTTCTGGAGCACATCGCCTCAGGAGGGCATGACGGGGTGAGTCTCGACCAAGAGCCCGCAGGCATCTGCTCGAGAGGCTGAGCGCCAGGGAGACGTCGACGCATCACGGAGCCGGTGGCGCTGATTCTCGGCGCCGTCGGGATTCCGAGGGCGTCATGCCCATCACCGCGGTGAAGCGTCGTGCGGCGCGGCGCGGCGTGCGGCGTCGTCGCCCGAGCGCCCGACCGTGACCCTACGACGGTGACCCGCCCGCGGCGAGGGTGCCGCGCTCATCGCGAGCGCCGGGGCGAAGGGCCCTGAGCGCGTGTATGGCCCTGAGGGTGCGTACTGCCCTGAGCGCCTGATCGACCGCGACCGAGCGATCGACCTTGGCTGCCCGAGGCACCTCGGCCCTGCCGACGGGGCGGGGAGGACCCCGTCGTCTTGAACAGATCCACCCAGGCGCCGGTCGACAGGCTCCTGGGAAGGGCCGACGGCGTGATGCCGTGGCGACGCAGCCAGGTGCGGGCCGCCTCGGGCGTGCCCAGAGAGGTGCTGCGGGCGAGGACCTGCCCGAGCCCGCGCCCCGGCCCCGTGTAGACGCGATGGACCAGCGCCTGGAACCGGGCGCGCTGCACCTCCGGCAGGAGCGGGTCCGTGCAGCGGCGGATCGTGAGGATCCCGCCGTCGACACCGGGGCTCGGGGCGAAGGCGCGCGTGGGGACGCGGCGGTCCAGCGCGAACTCGAACCAGGGCGCCCACTGGGCGGTCATCATCGTCGTCCCGCCCACGCCGGCCCGGCGCCGCGCGACCTCCCACTGCACCAGCAGCGTCGCCTCCGTCCACCCCGGCGAGTGCAGGATCTTCCGCAGCATCGCCGTGGTCCGGTGGAAGGGGAGATTGCCGACCAGCACGTGCGGCGAGTCCGGCAGACGGTGGGAGAGGAAGTCCCCGGTGAGGACGTGCACGTGCGGTGGGAGTCGCCGGGCCAGGCCTTCTGCGAGGCGCGGATCGATCTCCACGGCCGTGAGCGGTCTGCCCAGTCGGCTCAGCGGGACGGTGAGGGCGCCGTCGCCGGGGCCGATCTCGAGGATGGGGCCGGTCGACGCGGCCACGAGGCGGGTGATCGCGGCGATGGGTGCAGGATCGGTCAGGAAGTTCTGGCCGTGCTCATGACGGCCGTGACGGTAGGTGGGCACTGCTTGCTCCGTGGTCGATGCGGAGCCGGGCATGCAGGAGGAGCCGCCCGGCGGGGGACGCCAGGGGCGGGAGCAGGGACGCGGAGGTGTCGCTCGCCGCCGTCAGCGGCTGCGCAGGCGCAGCGAAGCAGTGCCGTGGAACGTGCTGCCGAGCCGGGTAGTGTCAGTCGCATGGCCCCCAGCTGCGTCGCCTCCGTCCCGATCTTCAGCGGGCTGGAACCGTCTGCTCAGGAGGCGATCGCAGAGCGCCTCGTGCATCGGGCCTTCGCGGCGGGGGAGGTCATCGCCCTGCCGGGGGATGCCCCGGCGCTGCGCGTCGTGCACAGCGGGCGGATGCGGCAGTCTCGTGCGTCCGACACCGGGGTGGAGCAGCTGCTGCGCATCCTCGCCCCGGGCGATTTCACGGGGCAGGGAGCGGTCCTCACCGGCCGCCGGGAGGCTCACACGACGACGGCGATGTCGGCGGTGACCGTCTGCCAGCTGACCGCCGCGGATCTCGCCGCCGTGCTCCGCGAGCAGCCCGGCGTCGCCCTGGGCATGCTCGTCGAGGTGTCGGAGCGTCTCACCGCGGCCGAGGAGCAGCTCGCCGCGATCACCGGGCAGTCGGTGATGTCGCGGCTGGGCCAGTACCTGGCCGCGCTCGCGGCCAGCGCCGGCTCCGACACGATCGTCCTCCCGATGACCAAGAGGGACCTCGCCTCGTTCCTGGGCACCACGCCGGAGACCCTGTCGCGGCGACTTCGCCGCCTCGAGGACGAGCGGCTCATAGAGCAGCGGCCCGGAGGCGTGATCCGGGTGCGCGCCGCCGACGCACTCGCCGCTGTGCAATGACGGGCGCCCCGGTCTCCCGGGGCGCCCGTCCACGCCGCTCAGGCGAAGGACCTGACCGCGTAGCCCAGATCCGTGATGGTGCGGGCGAGGGTGTCGGCCGCGACGGTCTCCGTGTCGTGGGCGACCTTCACGCGTGATGAGTTGAAGCCGACATCGACGCTGTGCACCCCCTCCATGCGGCCGACGGCCGACTCGATCTTGGAGATGCAGGACGGGCAGGAGAAGGGCTCGGTGCGGAAGGTGGTGGTCGTGATGGTCATGGTGCGTTCCTCTCGATTCTCGGATCGGTGGCGGCCGGTTGCGCGCGGGGTCGTGGATCAGGTCGTCATCGCGCCCTCCTTCACGGGGAGCTCCGCGGGCTCCCCGCCGTGCTCCGCGGCATCCGGTCCCCGGCGGCTCGTGGACATGTCCGCCGACTCGGTGCGGAAGCGGATGAGGCGCATCGCGTTGAGGACGACGAGCAGCACGGATCCCTCGTGGATGAGCATGCCCAGCGACATGAAGACCGCCCCGCCGAGGACCCCGAGGAGCAGTCCGATCACCGTGACCAGGGCGATCGCGGTGTTCTGCCGGACGTTCGCCACCGTCGCACGGGCCAGTCGGCGCGCATGCAGCAGTTGGTCGAAGCGGCTGCCCACGAGGACGACGTCCGCCGCGTCGATCGACGCATCGGAGCCGGTGCCCATCGCGATGCCGACGTGGGCCGAGGCGATGGCCGGCGCATCGTTGATGCCGTCGCCGATCATCGCGACCCTGCGTCCGGTCGCAGTCAGCTCCCGCACCGCGTCGACCTTCTGCTCCGGGAGGAGCTCGGCGCGGACCTCATCGATCCCGAGGGCCTCCCCGACCGCGCCGGCGGTGCGGGCGTTGTCCCCGGTGAGCATGACGACACGGTCGATCCCGAGGTGATGCACCGTGCGCAGGGACGCGGCCTCCGGGCGGACCGTGTCCGCCACCGCGATCATCCCGAGGACCGCGGCGGAGCCCCGTGGCCCGCGTGCGACGAAGAAGACCGTGGCGCCGCCGCGCTCAAGCTCAGCGGCCTGCTCGGCGAGCGCCGGCTCCAGCCCGGCCCCGAGGTCGGCGAGCAGGCGCGGGGAGCCGACGGCCACGCGCTCGCCGTCCACGAGACCGGAGATCCCCGAGCCCGCGTGCACCGTCACGTCAGCGGGCTCGGCGAGCACGAGCCCGCGAGCGGTCGCCGCCTCGACGACGGCCCGCCCCAGCGGATGCTCGGACGCCTGCTCGAGCCCGGCGGCGAGGGCGAGCATCCCGGTGTCGTCGCCGTCGACCGCACGGACGACGGTCAGCTCGGGCCTGCCGTGCGTGAGCGTTCCGGTCTTGTCGACGACCAGGGTGTCCACGGCGGCGAGCCGCTCGACCGCATCGCCGCCCTTGAGCAGGACCCCGTGCCGTGCGCCGTTGCCGATGCCCGCGACCATCGAGACGGGTGTGGAGATCACCAGGGCGCCCGGGCAGGCGATGACGAGGAACGTCAGGGCGAAGTGCAGATCGCGCGTGAGGAGGAGGACGATGACCGCGCTCACGATGATCGCCGGGGTGTACCAGGCCGCGAACCGGTCCAGGAAGCGCTGGGTGCTCGATGCGGAGTCCTGGGCGTCCTCGACGAGCTCGATGATCCGCGAGAACGTCGTATCGGCGCCGACCCGCTGCGCCCGGACCGTCAGGAAGCCGTCCGTGAGGGATGTGCCGGAGAACGCGGAGTCGCCGAGGTCCTTGCGGGCGGGGACGGGCTCGCCGGTGATCGCCGACTCGTCGACGTGCCCGCTGCCTGAGACGACATCGCCGTCGACCGGGATCTGCGAGCCTGTGCGCACGACGACATGCTCGCCCACGCCCACCTGGTCGACCGGCACCGTGACCGTGGCCCCGTCGCGCAGCACCTCGGCCGTGCGCGGCTCCATATCGATCATGTCGCGGATCGCACCGCGGGTGCGCTCGAGCGTGCGGGCCTCGAGCCACGATCCGAACACGAACAGGAAGGCGACCACGCCCGCCTCGACGAACTCCCCGATGATGAGCGCACCCGAGACGGCGATCGTCACGAGCAGATCGATCGAGAAGGCCCGATGGCGCAGCGCCGCGAGAGCCGAGCGGGCGATCGGGGCGCCGGCGATGATCGCGGCGATGACGAGCGCCCCGTCCTGGAGCGCCGACCAGGTCGGTGAGCCCGTCGTGCGCGCTGCAGCCCAGGCGCCCAGCGCGATGATGAGGAGCGTGCCGCTGACGGCGGAGATGCGGGCTCTGGTGCGCGCATGCATGAGGGTCCCCCTTCCAGGGCCGATCGGATCGAGTGCGTTCAGTGCACCAGGGGGTGGGGTCGGGCGGCCTTGTCCTGGGTCAAGTCGCGATCGGCGATGATGGCAGTGCGTCTCCGGCCGCGCATGCACGGTGCCAATCCCGCGCAGGCGGCGGTCAGTCCGCAACAGTGATTGCCTGAGGCAACCGAAACCCGTATGCTCGTCCCATGGGCGATGCACCGGCGGATGGCCTCGAAGAGCGGGTCCTGCGGGACCTGGTGCGCCTGCTCGCGCACTGGTCCGCGCCCCATGCGCAGCGCGAGATCGTCCGCGAGGTCGGCCTCGACCTGGACGACACCGCGATCCGCGCGGTGTACGCGCTCGGCCTGCGGGGCGGCGCCGCCCGCCCCAGCGAGCTCGCCGACGTGCTCCGCCTGACGCGGCCCACAGCCTCCAAGCTCCTCGGCCGCCTCGTCTCGGAGAACCTGGTCGACGTGCACGATCACCCAGAGGACGGTCGCGCCAAGCGCGTGCAGCTGACCGGGCGCGGACTGGAGGCCTACCGGCTGCTGCGCGGCGCCGGGGTCGAGCGCGTCGGGGGAGCGCTGCGGCAGTGGGATCCGGACGAGCGCGAACGGTTCGCGCAGCTGCTGGCGCGCTTCGTCCCGCAGGTGCTGGGGCAGGACGGCGAGGGGGCTGCATCCGCGCAGCGACAGGCTTCGGTCGCACCGGGCGACCGATTCGAACGGAGGACATCATGACTCGCACCTACGTCATCACCGGATCCGCATCCGGCATCGGAGCGGCCACCGCGCGCATCCTGCGCGAGCGCGGGCACCAGGTCATCGGGATCGACCTGCACGATGCCGAGATCGACGCGGACCTCTCGGTCGCCGAGGGCCGTCGCGACGCGGCTCAGAAGGCGATCGAGCTGGCCGGCGGCACGATCGACGCCGTCATCGCCTGCGCCGGGATCTCCGCGCCGATCGCGAAGACGGTGTCGATCAACTACTTCGGCGTTACCGAGCTCCTCGAGCACCTCCTGCCCGCCCTGCGCGGGAGCGCGGCGCCGCGGGCGGCTGTCGTCTCGTCGATGGCCTCGCTGCAGCCGGTCTCGGCCGAGCTGGTGCAGGCGATGCTCGACGGCGACGAGGCTGCCGCGCTGGCGATCGGCGAGACGCTCGAGCAGCAGGGGCCGCGGGTCGGCTTCCTCACCTACTCCTCCTCCAAGCGCGCGCTTTCCCGCTGGGTGCGGCGGCAGTCCATCTCCGAGGACTGGGCGGGCAGCGGGATCCCCCTGAACGCGGTCGCGCCCGGCACCGTCGTCACCCCCATGACGAAGGGCCTGCTGTCCACGCCGCAGGGCAGGAAGATGGTCGACGACGCCGTGCCGATGCCGCTGAACGGCCACCAGGACCCGGAGTCGATCGCCACGCTGCTGATCTGGCTCACGAGCGAGGAGAACACCCACGTGGCCGGGCAGACCATCTATGACGACGGCGGCGCCGACGCCTCGCTGCGCGGCGACGACATCTGGTCCTGGAACGACCGGGTCTGAGTCGCGGTCGACGGCGCGCCCTGCCTACGCTCCCGGCCCGCAGGGCGCGCCTCACACCCAGGTGACGGTCTCGCCGTCCTGGGAGAAGGCGGCGAGCATCATCGCCGAGTTGTGGCACAGCAGCACGCTCCCGTCGCCGGTCGCGGCGATGAGGCCGCCCGTGGAGCCGCGCGTGTCGCACTCGGCGGCGAACGTCGAGCTCGCCGCCTCCGCGACGCTCTGGCCCCCGTAGGCCATGCGCGCGAAGACGTCGTGCGCCACCGCGCCCTGGATGAACGCCTCGCCGTCTCCTGTGCAGGAGATGCCGACGACCCCGTCGCGGGCCCAGGTCCCGGCGCCGATGATCGGGGTGTCCCCGATGCGGCCGCGCAGCTGCTTCGAGATCCCGCCGGTCGACATGCCCGCGACGATCCGTCCCGCGCTGTCCCGGGCCACGGCGCCGACGGTGCCGTGCGTCAGTGGAGCCTCCTCGTCGGCGAGGATCCGCTCGAGCTGGCGGCGCCGCGCCTCGGTCACGAAGTAATCGGGGTCCATCAGCTCGACGCCTGCGGCCTCGACCAGCGCGTCATCCGGGCTCGCGAGCAGGACGTGCGGCGTCGCCTCCATGACGTGCCGCGCCACGCGGATCGGGCTGCGGGCCCGGTCCACGACGGCGACCGCGCCCGCCTGCCCATCGCCCGTCATGATCGAGGCGTCGAGCTCGACCGTCCCCTGCAGCGTGAGCGCGGCGCCGCGCCCGGCGTTGAACAGCGGATCGTCCTCGAGCGCTCCGACTGCGGCGCACACGGCATCGACCGCGCTGCCGCCAGCGGACAGGACATCTGCACCGGCACCGTGCGCGGCGGTCAGTCCGGCGCGGAACGCGGATGTGCGCTGCGCGGAGAGCTCGGCGATGCGACCGCCGGCACCGCCGTGGACGACGAGGGACCAGCCGGCGGCAGCCGCCGTTCCTCCGCGAGCGTCGCGTACACGAGCGTGTCCGTCCACTCGCCCTTGGACCACCAGTCCCGGCGGAAATGCGCCTCGCGCCGCATCCCGACGCGCTCTGCCAGGGCCGCCGATGCCGTGTTGCGGGCGTCCATCCGGGCGTTGATCCGGTGGAGGTCCCAGCGGGCGACGGCGAGGTCGAGCACTGCGTTCACGGCCTCCGTCGCCAGGCCCTGTCCGCCGCGGGCCGGATCGAGCACCCAGCCGATCTCCGCGGTCTGCTGCTCCCGGTCGCCGAACCACAGTGCGACATCGCCGATGACGGTGCCGTCGTGCTCGATCACCAGTGTGAGCGCACCGGCGGGGGAGTCCAGACCCGTTCGCGGGATCCTCTCGGCGACCCGGCGCTGCGCATCCGCGACGTTCCACGGCTCCTCGAGGAGGAAGCGGGCGACGTCCGCCTGCCCGTAGATCCTCTGCAGCGGGTCCGCGTCATCGCTGCGGTGGGGCCTCAGCGCCAGGCGCGCGGTGTGCAGGGGCCAGGCACCCTCGGACGGGGCGGGAGACGTGGGCATGCCGCCACGCTAGCAATGCCTGCCTCGTGCCCGGACGCCGCAGCGATAGCGTGAGGACGTGATCAGCACGGAGCAGCGGACGTCCAGGTCATGGGCACAGACCATCCTCCGGTCCCTCCACGCCCTGCTCGGCCTCGCCCTCCTCCTGGCCGCGGGTTGGACTCTGGCCACGCGCTGGGACGTGCTGTCCGCGGCGCACCCCGCCCACCTCGCGCTGATCGCCGTCGTCATCGTGATCGGCATGCTCCACCTGATCGTCAGCGGGAGTCGTCGCCCTCGGGATCGGCCGACGCGGATCGGCGCCCACCTCGCCCGGCTGCTCGGGGTGCTCCTGAGCATCGCACTGCTCGCGGCCACGATCTGGCTGCGGCCCTTCCCCGCTGACCCGGCCCCGGCGCCGGTCGCGGGCGTCGCGGTGGACGAGGGCGACGGGACCATCACCCTCGCGCCGGCGGACGGTTCCACGACCACCGGTCTCGTGTTCTGGCCCGGTGCCCGCGTGGACCTGAGCGCGTACATCCCCCTGCTCGAGCGGGTGGCCGCCGAGGGCCGCACCGTGGTGATCGTCGAGGAGCCCCTGCAGCTCCCGATGCTCGCCCCTGAGGCGCACCGGCGGATCATGGCAGACCACCCCGAGGTCACGAGCTGGGCGGTCGGCGGGCACAGCCTCGGCGGCGTCGTCGCCTCCGCGGCCGCCGAAGACGCGGACGTCGACGCCCTCGTCCTGTGGGCCTCGTACCCGGCGGGCTCGCTGGCCGACCGCGACGGACTGAGCGTCACCTCGATCAGCGGCACGCGCGACGGGCTCTCCACGCCCGAGGACATCGCCGCGAGCCGCGCCGAGCTCCCGGCGTCCGCACGGTTCATCGTCATCGACGGCGCCGTGCACGCCCATTTCGGCGACTACGGCGCCCAGCCCGGGGACGGCACCGCGTCGATCACCCGAGACGAGGCGCAGGAGCAGATCGTGCGCGCGACCGATGAGGCGCTCGACGCGGTGGGGTGACTCGCCTCCGGACCTTGGACCATCGCCGTGAACTGCGTCACACTGGAGCTGTCGCGTTGCAGGACAGGTGACCAGCGGAAACGGTGAAGGATATGACGGAGCGGCACGATGACCTCGACCTGGCGGGATCGATGCTCCTGCGGGCTCCCTCCCTCGAGATGACAGGCAAGGACGTCGCGGCGCTCCGCGAGGCCGCACCGCTGATCGCCCCCGGCACACGCATCAACGTGACCTTCCTCGGCAATGAGGACCGCCCGATGCGCGTCGGCGCCGCGAAAGCCGTCGCCGACGCAGGGTTCACGCCCGTGCCCCACGTCGCCGCTCGACGGATGGCCTCGACGGCGGAGTTCGCCGAGTTCCTCGATGCGCTGCGCAGTGAGGTCGGCTCCACGCTCCTGTTCGCGGTCGCCGGGGACCCCGCCGAGCCGATGGGGCCCTATGCGTCCTCGCTGGATCTGATCCGCTCGGGGCTGCCCGCCGAGCACGGCTTCACCGAGGTCTCGATCGCCGGATACCCGTCGGGCCATCGCCACCTGTCCGAGGCGCAGCTCTGGGAGTTCCTCGAGGCCAAGGTCGCCGCCCTGCGAGAGCAGGGACTGACCGGATCGATCCTCACGCAATTCGGCTTCGACTCCGTGCCCGTCCTCGACTGGATCCGCGAGGTCCGCGCCCGCGGGATCGACCTGCCCATCCGCATCGGGGTCCCAGGACCGGCGGGCGTCAAGCGCCTGCTTACGTACGCCTCACGGTTCGGGGTCGCGTCGTCGGCGAGCATCGCCCGCACCTACGGCTTCTCCCTCACCAACCTGCTGGGCACCGCCGGGCCCGAGAGGATGATCCGTGACCTCGACGCAGGCCTCGGCGCCGACACCGGGGATGTGGCGCTGCACTTCTACACGTTCGGCGGAGTCCTCGCGACCGCCCGCTGGATCGCCCAGCACCGTCCGGCCGAGCCCGCCTGAGCGCCCTCACCCCCTGAGCGCCCTCACCGCCGCGGCCCGACCCCTGGCATCTGGAGGATCCCGAACTCGCGGCGCAGCAGCGAGCGCGCCGCGAACCACCCGCCCATCCCGTGCACGCCCGGGCCGGGGATCGCCGCGCCCGAGCACAGGTACGCCCCGTCGGCCAGGTGCCACGGATCCCGTGCGGCGCGGGGCCGGGCGAGCATCCGGGCCATCGTCACCGTGCCCTGGGCGATGTCCCCGCCGATCAGCGAGGCATTGTGCTCGTGCATCCCGGCGGCCGGGATGCCGCGGGCCGCGACGACGAGATCCCGGGTCCCGGGAGCGGCCTCCTCGATCCGCTCGAGCACCAGCTCCACGGGGTCGAGCGGGCAGTCGAGCGGGACGTGCGCATAGGCCCAGATCGGGCGCAGGCCGTCGACCTTCCGCGAGGGATCGGCGACGACGGGGTCGCTGAGAAGGATCATCGGGCGATCGGGCAGACGCCCGCGCAGCACCGCGCGCTCGGCCGCCGCCATCTCGGTGCGCGTTCCGCCCAGATGCACCGTCCCCGCGTGAGCGACAGCGGGGTCGGCCCAGGGGATCGGCCCGGACAGGACGAGGTCGACCTTGGCGGCCGCCCCGCCGTGGCCCAGGCGCCGCAGGCCGCGCGCGGCATGCGAGGGCAGGCGGTCGGCGAGCAGGCGCAGCGCCTCGTCGGCGCTCGTGTCCAGCACCGCGGCCCGCGGGGAACCGGGCGCACCGGGGCGGGGGAGCGAGTCCACCGGATCGGACGTCGTGACGACGCCGCCGTGGGCGTGCAGGTCGGCCAGGAGCGCATCGGTGATCGCGCGGCTCCCGCCGACGGGGATCGGCCAGCCCTCCGCATGCGCCAGCGTCGCCAGCAGCAGGGCCGTCCCGCCCGCGGCGAGGGAGGGCAGCGGCGTGATCGCGTGAGCGGCGACGCCCGCCAGCAGCGCCCGTGCGGCCTCCGTCCGGAACGGGGCATCCCACGCGCGGGTGCCCTGCATCCCGATCGCGGTGCCGAGGCGCACAGCAGTGCCCAGGCCCCGCGGCGCGAGAGCCTCCGCGGGCAGCGAGCGTTTGTCCCCGAGCGCGAGGGCGGCGACGGTCCCGGCGTCCTCGGCCAGCGGGCCGAGCATCCGGCTCCACGCCCGCCCGTCGGAGCCGAGACCAGCGGCGGTGCGCTCGATGTCCCGCCAGGCGATCGCCGTCCGCCGCGCATCGACCACATGCGCATACGACGCCTCGGGCGCCCTCAGCTCCACTCCGCGCGCGGGCAGATCGACGGCGCGCAGGAACGGGCTCGCGAGCGCGAGCGGATGCACCGCGGAGCACACGTCGTGCACGATCCCGGGGACCGGGCCCGGTTCTGTTCGGGCGCCTCCGCCGGGCGTCAGCTGCGCCTCGCGGACCTGCACCGACAGGCCCGCCCGGGCGCAGACCACTGCGGCCGCAAGACCGTTCGGTCCCGAGCCGACGACGAGGACGTCAGGAGCGTCGGATGATGACTGCATTCCACGAGCGTAGGTGCACGATCCCGGGACGTCCTCCGACCTGCGTCGGATCTCCGCGCCGCGCATCCCCTCTAGGGTGGTGGGCATGATGAGCCCGAACGATCGCGCCGCCGACGCCGCCTCGACCCGCCCCGCACCCGCTGTGCCTCCGGGAGAGCACGGCCGCGGCGGACCCGGCCGATCGGGCGAATCCGCCCCCCGCGCCAAGCGCCCCGAGCGCCCCCAGGCGGTGCTCGAGGTCATCGATCGCACCCGCCTGTCGCCGTCGCTGCTGCGCATCTCCCTTGGCGGCCCCGGCATCGCCGACCTCTCGTGCAACGACGCGACCGACCGCTACGTCAAGCTGCTGCTGCCGGACCCGGCCTCCGGCCTGACCCCGCCCTACGACATGGAGGCCCTGCGGCGCGAGCGCCCCGAGGACCTCCCGCGGATCCGCACCTACACCGTGCGCCACTGGGACACCGCAGCGCAGCGCCTCGACATCGACGTGGTCCTCCACGGCGACGGCGAGCTCGAGGGCGTCGCCGCGACCTGGGCCGACAGCGCGCTCCCCGGCGACCGCGTCGCCCTTCGCGGGGCCGGCGGCGCCTACAGCCCCGACCCCGCCGCCGCGCAGCACCTGTTCATCGGCGACCACTCGGCGCTCCCGGCGATCGCGGCGGCGCTCGAGGCCCTGCCCGAGGACGCCCGGGGCCGCGCCGTCATCCAGCTCGAGCACGAGGGCGACCGCCTGCACCTCACCGCCCCCGACGGCGTGCGCATCCAGTACCTCATCGGGGCGCGCGAGCTGCTCCTCGAGACCGCCGCCTCCCTCGAGATCGAGGACCCGAGCGCGCTCGACGCCTTCGTGCACGGCGAGCGCGGGATCATCAAGCAGCTGCGCCGCATCCTCGTGGTCGACAAGGGCATCCCCCGCGACCGCCTGTCCATCTCCGCCTACTGGGCCCTCGGGCGCGTCGAGGACCGCTTCCAGGCCGAGAAGCGCGAGCCGATCGGGCGGATCGACGAGTGACGGCCGACGCCTCCGCCGACCTGGTCACCGGCGCCGACGGCCTCGTCCGCCCGGTCTGGGCCAGCCGCCACGACGATCTGCGCGAGTACTACGACACCGAATGGGGCATGCCCATCCGCGATCAGCGGGGCGTGTTCGAGCGCCTGAGCCTCGAGGCCTTCCAATCGGGCCTGTCCTGGGCCACGATCCTGCGACGCCGCGAGGGCTTCCGCCGCGCCTTCGCCCGCTTCGAGCCCGATGCGGTCGCCGCGTTCGACGAGACCGACATCGAGCGCCTGCTCCAGGACACCGGGATCATCCGCCACCGCGGGAAGATCGAGGCCACGATCGCCAACGCCCGCGCCGCCGTCGCCCTGCGCGATGCCGAGGGGCTCGGTCCGCGCGGAGACCTCGGCCCCGGTGCCACGCTCGCCGACCTCGTCTGGTCCCACCGACCACCGACCACGCCGCGCCCGGCCTCCTTCGCGGAGGTCCCCTCCTCGAGCCCCGCATCGATCGCGCTCGCGAAGGAGCTCAAGCGCCACGGCTTCCGCTTCGTCGGCCCCACCACGATGTTCGCTCTCATGGAGGCGCTCGGCATCGTCGACACCCA
The DNA here is from genome assembly GCF_900163655.1 of Brachybacterium nesterenkovii. Classification (GTDB taxonomy): domain Bacteria; phylum Actinomycetota; class Actinomycetes; order Actinomycetales; family Dermabacteraceae; genus Brachybacterium; species Brachybacterium nesterenkovii. The sequence continues at coordinate 59,287 of NZ_FWFG01000081.1, read as the reverse complement.
CCTGCTGGGCTCCCACCGCCGCGGCAGCTCCGGCATCTGGAACGAGGACGGCACGCCCCGCCAGTGATGAGCGCGTGCGCTGGAGCGCGCCGTGCCCTCTGGCGCGGTGCCGGAGCGCGTCACAGTCCGTCACACCGGTTCCGCTCGCCCCGCGGCGCCGCGCACCCTGGAGGCGCTGGTCCACGCGGCACCGGCAGCGGATGAGGAGGAGCGATGGGAACCCAGCACGTGCACGCCGGATGGGACGCACAGGACCCGCACGGCTCGATCGTCCCGCCGATCCACGCCTCCACCGCCTACGCCCACGCCACCCACGCCGACCTGCGCGACCTGTTCGCCCGGCGCCGCGAGGGCTTCGCCTACGCCCGGTCCGGCAATCCCACCACCCGGGTGCTCGAGGAGCGCGTCGCCGCGCTCGAGGGCGGTGCGGCCGCGCTCGCCGTCGCGAGCGGGCAGGCTGCGACCACGATCGCCCTGTGCGCTCTGCTCGCACCGGGCACCCACCTGGTCGCCTCCGAGCGCCTGTACGGCGGGACCACCGAGTTCCTCACCGACACCCTGGCCGACCTCGGCGTCGAGATCACGACCGTCGACCCCTGGGACCTGACCGCCTGGGAGCGCGCGATCCGGCCCGAGACCCGGGCCGTCCTCGTCGAATCGCTCGCCAACCCCGGCTGCGAGGCGGTGGACCTCGACGCGATCAGCGCGATCGCCCACGCCCGCGACGTCGCCGTCGTCGTCGACTCGACGCTCGCGACCCCCGCCCTCTACCGCCCCGGCGACCACGGCGCCGACGTCGTGGTGCACTCCGCGACCAAGTACCTCTCCGGCCACGGCGCCGCGATGGCCGGGGTCATCGTGGACACCGGGCGCTTCGACCCGCGCCGATGTCCCGAGCGCTGGCCCCGCCTCACCGAGGCCAGCGCGCGCTTCGGCGTCGTGTTCGCCGATGAGCGCGGCCCCGGCTGCACGCCGCTGCTGGCCTACGCCCGCGCGAAGTACGTGACCGACTTCGGCGCCACCCTCCCGGCCGCAAGCGCCCATGCCGTGCTGCAGGGGATCGAGACCCTCGACCTGCGGATGGCGCGCATCAGCGCCACGGCGGCCGATCTCGCCGACTGGCTCGGATCGCAGGCGCAGGTCGCGCGCGTGAACCACCCGAGCGCCCCGGGCAGGCCCGACGCCCGGATCATCGCCCGGGACTTCCCCCGCGGCACCGCGGGCGTGTTCAGCATCGACCTGAGCGGGGGAGAGGCCGCCGCCGAGGCCTTCTGCGACGCGCTCGAGCTGTGCACGATCGCCGTGAACATCGGCGACGTCCGCACCCTCGCGTGCCATCCGGCGACGACGACGCACAGCCACCTGCCGCCCGCACGGCGCGCGGTCTGCGGTGCCGGGGACGGGACGGTGCGCCTGTCCATCGGTCTCGAGGACGTCGAGGATCTCCGCGCGGACCTCGCCCGCGGGCTCGCCGCCGCGTCGGGAATCAGCGCTCTCGCCGCGTGAGCTTGCGGATCCGCTGGTACCAGCCTGCCGTGGCGATGCCGGTCTCGACGTCGCCGCCGGCGATCAGACCGGCCGCGGCGCCCATGTACGCGTCGTTGCACGAGGCGCACAGCGTGCGCGTATAGGTCTGGTGGCCGCTGCCCCGGAGCTTCTTGCCGCACTGATCGCATCGCGTCGCCGTGTCCGGCACGCTACCGCACGCCGACCGGGGCGGACGTTACTCACACTTCCGCTAAAAGTGTGAGTAACGATCACTGCCTGCTCACCGTTCGGAGCGCGTGGGGGAGCGCGCCGCCTCGATGTCGCGCTCCCCGCACGAGATCGGCGCCCTCACGTTCCACGGATGGAACGTGAGGGCGCCGAACAGGACCATCTCGAGGAACCGCCGCGTCGAGATCGCGGCGTCAGGGCCGTCGCGTCGAGGTCTCGTCGCCGCGATCGTGGCGACGAGACGCCGCCTCAGGCCTGCTCGATGCCGAGCCGCGCGAGCTCCTCCTCGACGATCTTCGGGTCGAGCTTGACGAAGATCGGCGACGGCTTGGACACCGGAGCACCCGCGGAGATCTCCCGGTGCTCCCACGCGGGGACGTCCGTGTAGTCGCCGGTGATGATCGGGTAGGCGGGCCCGCCGTCGAGGTCCTCGACCTCGCGGATCTCGGGCATCGGCGCGATCACGCGATCACCGCCCAGGGCCTTCTCGACCTCATTGGCGGCATGCGGCAGGAACGGCGCCATCATCGTGTTGAGATCCGTGACGGCCTGCGCCAGCACGTGCAGCACGGTGCCCAGGCGCTCGCGCTGGTCCTCGCCCTTCATGCGGAACGGCTCGGTGCGCGAGACGTACGCGTTGGCCTCGCCCACCAGGCGCATGACCTCCGTGAGGGCCGCGCGCTGGCGGTGGGTCTCGATGAGGTGGCCGACGGTCGCGAAGCCCGCCTCGATCTGGCCGAGCAGCTCGCGGTCGACGTCCTCGAGCTCGCCGAGCGGGGGGATCTCGCCGAAGCTCTTGGCGATCATCGCGGCCGTGCGGTTGACCAGGTTGCCCCAGCCCGCCACGAGCTCGTTGTTGGTGCGCGCCACGAACTCGGCCCACGTGAAGTCGGCGTCCTGGTTCTCGGGGCCCGCGGCGGAGATGAAGTAGCGCAGGGCATCGGGCTGGTAGCGCTCGAGCACGTCGCGCACGTAGATGACGACGCCCTTGGACGAGGAGAACTTCTTGCCCTCCATCGTGAGGAACTCGCTCGAGACCACCTCGGTGGGCAGGTTCAGCTCGCCGTAGACGCCGGGCTCGCCGCCCTTGTCGCCGCGGCCGTTGTGGCCGATCAGCTCCGCCGGCCAGATCTGGGAGTGGAAGACGATGTTGTCCTTGCCCATGAAGTAGTACGACAGCGTCTCCGGGTCGTTCCACCAGCGCCGCCACGCCTCGGGATCGCCGCTGCGGCGTGCCCACTCGATCGACGCGGACAGGTAGCCGATCACGGCGTCGAACCACACGTACAGGCGCTTGGTCGGCTGGTCCTCCCAGCCCGGGACCGGGATCCCCCAGTCGATGTCGCGCGTCATCGCGCGCGGCCGGATCTCGCCCAGGATGTTCTGGGAGAAGCGGATGACGTTGGGGCGCCACAGCCCCGTCGCCTCGCGCTCGTCGAGCCAGCGGCCCAGCTCCGCGGCGAGCGCGGGCAGGTCGAGGAAGTAGTGGGTGGTCTCGACGAACTCCGGGGTCTCGCCGTTGATGCGGGAGACCGGGTCGATGAGGTCGGTCGGGTCCAGCTGGTTGCCGCAGGTGTCGCACTGGTCGCCGCGTGCACCGCCTGCGCCGCAGATCGGGCACGTGCCCTCGATGTAGCGGTCGGGCAGGGTGCGGCCGGTCGACGGGGAGATCGCACCGTGCGTCGTCTGCTCGAGCATGTAGCCGTTGTCGCGGACGGTCCGGAACATCTCCTGGACCACGCTGTAGTGATTGACCGTGGTGGTGCGCGTGAACAGGTCGTAGGACAGGCCCAGCGCGACGAGGTCCTCGACGATCACGCGGTTGTTGCGATCGGCGAGCTCCCGAGCGGAGATGCCCTCAGCGTCGGCGGCCACGAGGATCGGCGTGCCGTGCTCGTCGGTGCCCGAGACCATGAGCACGTCGTGGCCCGCCATGCGCATGTAGCGCGAGAAGACGTCGGAGGGGACGCCGAAGCCGGCGACGTGGCCGATGTGGCGGGGACCGTTGGCGTACGGCCAGGCGACCGCGGACAGGACTGTGCTCATGGGAGCCGATTCTACGGGGCGTGCTCGCGTCTCTGTGCGGTGCGGAGGGGTGGGACGCTCAGGCGACGGAGCATGGGAGGCGCAGGGAGGGAGCACGGGACGCGCAGGCGAGGCGCACGGGGCGTCCGGCCCCGGGCCGATAGCCTGTCGGCCATGAGCACAGAAGGACTCTCCCAGGCCCAGCGCAAGATGCGGGAGGAGGGCGTCCCGCAGACCGCGATCGACGTCTTCACCCGCTACTACGATCAGCTCGAGCAGGGGGTGACCGGCTCCATCCCCGAGGACACCATCGAGCCCTACCTCGACCCGCAGCGCCTCGAGGACGTCCGCATGGACCCCTTCCAGGCCAAGGAGGTCTTCGACAAGCTGGTCGTCATCAACCTCAACGGCGGCCTGGGCACGTCCATGGGAATGGACCGCGCCAAGTCCCTGCTGCCCGTGCGCGACGGCAAGAGCTTCCTCGAGCTCATCGTCGAGCAGGTGCTCGCGGCGCGCCGTGCGACCGGGGCCCGCCTCCCGCTGCTGTTCATGAACTCCTTCCGCACGCAGGCCGACACCCTCGAGGTCCTCGCGAAGTACCCGGACCTGCCCGTGGGTGACCTCCCGCTCGACTTCCTGCAGAACAAGGAGCCCAAGCTCCGCACCGACGACCTCACCCCCGTCGACTGGAAGGCCGATCCCTCGCTCGAGTGGTGCCCGCCCGGCCACGGCGACCTCTACACCGCCCTGCAGACCTCCGGCGTGCTCCAGCAGCTCCTCGACGCGGGCTTCCGGTACGCCTCGGTCTCCAACTCCGACAACCTCGGCACCATCCCCAACCCCGTCATCGCCTCCTGGTTCGCCTCCTCCGGCGCTCCGTACGCCGCCGAGCTGTGCCGCCGCACCCCCGCGGACCGCAAGGGCGGCCACCTCGCCGTCCGCAAGGCCGACGGCCGCCTCATCCTGCGCGACACCGCGCAGACGCCGCCCGAGGAGATGGACTTCTTCACCGACGAGCACCGCCACCCGTTCTTCCACACCAACAACCTGTGGTTCGACCTGGTCAAGCTCGACGAGGTGCTGAAGGCCAACGACGGAGTCATGCCGCTGCCGCTGATCCGCAACGAGAAGACCGTCGACCCCGCCGACAAGACGTCGACCCCCGTGTACCAGATCGAGTCCGCGATGGGCGCCGCGATCGAGGTCTTCGAGGGGGCGACCGCGATCGTCGTCGGCCGCGACCGCTTCCTGCCCGTCAAGGCCACGAGCGACCTGCTGCTGGTGCGCTCGGACGCCTACGACCTCGACGACCGCCGGGCCCTCGTCCAGCGCGTCGAGACGGTGCCGACGGTGTCCCTGGATGCCGAGCACTACAAGCTGATCGGCGACTTCGACGAGCGCTTCCCGGCCGGTGTCCCCTCGATCCGCGAGGCGCGCTCGCTGAGCGTCGAGGGCGACCACGTCTTCGGCGCGGGCGTCATCGCCCGCGGCGAGGCCCGCGTCACCGCGGAGGACCCGCGCGAGATCCCCGACGGGACCGTCATCGAGGGCTGAGCAGCCTGCGCCTGCAGAGCTGAGGAGCCTGCGCCTGCAGAGATGGGCGTGGGAGAGCCGGTCACCCGCATATGTGCAGGTGACCGGCTCTCCCACGCCCACTTCTGTCGGGTATCAGTCCCGCCCGCGCCGGTACCCGCCCGGCCCGACGAGGTCGAGCGCATGGGGGAGGGGGTTGCCGAAGCGGTGGTCGGTCGCGCTGATCGCCTGCTCGTGCAGGAACGCGAGCAGCTCGACGCGCCCGCTCATCACCGGGGCGCCGGTGAACAGGGCCACCTCGACCCGCGACGCCACCGCCTCGAGCAGGGCGTCATCGGCCTCGCCGATCAGACGCACCCGCGTGCGGGACAGCGCGCCGATGCGCCCGGCGAACTGCTCGGCCGTCTCGACGGCCAGCGGGGCGCCGTCGACCAGCGGCTCGGCGACCTCGCGCAGACCAGGATCGGCCACCGACAGCTCCACGTCGGCGCCCGCGGTCGCCGCGGCGTGCAGGACGCGGCGCAGCTGCGCCGGTGTCGTGCCCGCGGCCGCGCGGATCACGGTCGAGACGGGCAGGTGGCGCAGGACGTTGATCTCGCCGTGGAGGTCCTGGGGGTCCCTCGCGGCGAACGTCGTGGCCATGTGCTCGCGGTCGGAGTGGCGGGCGGCGTCGAGCCAGGCCTCCTCGTCCGTCTCGCGGGCGTCGGCCACGTCCACCAGGTGCACGAGGTAGTTCGGGCCGCCCGCCTTCGCGGTCTGCCCGATCGCCGAGCGCTTCCAGCCGCCGAAGGCCTGGCGCTCCACGATCGCGCCCGTGATGCCGCGGTTGATGTAGAGGTTCCCTGCCTCGACGCGGGAGGTCCACAGGGAGATCTCGGCCGGGTCGAGGGAGTGCAGACCCGCCGTGAGCCCGTAGTCGGTGCCGTTCTGCATGCGGATCGCGTCCTCGAGCGTGTCCGCGTGCATGAGACCGAGGATCGGGCCGAAGTACTCGGTGCGGTGGTACTCCGAGCCCTCGGCGACGCCGTCGCGCACCCCGGAGGACCACAGGCGACCGGTCTCGTCGAGCTGCTCGGGACGGGCGAGCCACTCCTCACCGGGACCGAGCGTCGTCAGCCCGGACGCCAGCTTGCCCTCGGCCTTCTCGATCACCGGGCCCACCTGGGCGGTGGGGTCGGTCGGGTACCCGACGCGCAGGCTCAGGACGGCGTCGGCCAGCTGCGAGCGGAAGCGGCGGGAGCGCGTCACCGAGCCCACGGTGATCACGAGCGAGGCCGCCGAGCACTTCTGGCCCGCGTGCCCGAAGGCGCTCAGGGCCACGTCCTTGGCGGCGAGGTCGAGATCCGCCTGGGGCGTCACGATGATCGCGTTCTTGCCGCTCGTCTCCGCCTTGATCCGCAGCTGCGGGCGCCACTGCGCGAAGAGGGTCGCGGTGTCGTAGGCGCCGGTGAGGATGAGCTGGTCGATGCGGGGGTCGGAGACCAGGGCGCGCCCCACCTCGTTCTCCGGCGCGTCCAGCAGGATCAGCGCGTCCTCGGGCACGCCCGCGTCGTGCAGCAGGGCGACCAGGACGGCGCCGCAGCGCCGCGCCTGCGGAGCCGGCTTGACGATCACGGACGAGCCGGTGACGAGGGCCGCCGCCATGCCGCCGGTCGGGATCGCGAGGGGGAAGTTCCACGGGGGCGTCACGAGCGTGAGGCGGCGCGGGGCGATGCGCAGGTCCGCATCGGCGGCGAGGGCCTCCATCCGGTCCGCGTAGTAGAGGAGGAAGTCGATCGCCTCGCTCACCTCGGGGTCGCCCTGCTCGAGCATCTTGCCCGTCTCGGACGCGGCCACCTCCAGCAGCTCCGCGCGGCGGACCGAGAACAGGCGGGCGGCCTCGCGCAGCACCCCGGCGCGCTCGGCGACGGGACGAGCGCTCCACGCGCTCTGGCCCCTCAGGGCCCGCTCGATCGCGGCGTCGACCTCGTCGACGCTCGAGATGCGGGCCGCGTCCGCCTCGGCGATGCCCGCGGTCGAGGAGGGGATCCGGCGCGTGATCGCGGCGGCCCACTCCTGGTTCGCGCGGGTCGACAGATCCGAGTCGGGGGTGTTCGCGAAGCGTCCGGGCTTGGCCGGCAGCACCCGGGACCCGAGCTCGGGGAGGCCCGCGCGGGCCTCGGCGGTGCGGTCCTGGTCGCGGTGGGTCGGGCGCGCCTCCTCACGCAGCGCCCGGGCCAGCGCCAGGCGGAAGCGCTCCTCCTCGCGGGCGAAGAGCTCCGCGCTCGAGTCGAGCTCGAACACGGCGGACATGAAGTTCTCCGAGGAGCCGTTCTCCTCGAGGCGCCGCACGAGGTAGGAGACGGCGACGTCGAACTCGCGCGGGGAGACCACCGGCACGTACAGGCGCATCGAGCCGACGGCGTCGCGCACCACCTGCTGCTGGCCCGGCGCCATGCCCGCGAGCATCTCGAACTCGACCGACGGATCGCCCGGCGCGATGCCCCGCTCGGTCAGCAGCAGGTGCGCGAAGGCGACGTCGAACAGGTTGTGCCCGGCGACGCCGACGTGCAGGGAGCGCAGGGACTCCGGCGTCAGGGCGGCGAGCAGCACCCGCTTGTACTGGGCGTCCGCCTCCTCCTTGGAGTGCAGCGGCGCCTGCTCGAGCCCGTGCAGGGAGGCCTCCACCTGCTCCATGGCGAGGTTCGCGCCCTTGACCACGCGCACCTTGATCGGGGCGCCGCCGCGGGCGACCCGGTCGGCGGCGAAGGCCTGCAAACGCGCCAGGGCGCGCGCGGCGTCGGGAAGGTAGGCCTGCAGCACGATGCCGGTGCGCAGCCCCATGAGCTCGGGCCGGTCCAGGAGGGTCTCGAAGACGTCGAGGGTGAGCTCGAGGTCGCGGTACTCCTCCATGTCCATGTTGATGAACTTCGGGCTCTCGGCGCGCGCGGCGTCGAGGTAGAGCGGCAGCAGGGTGGAGACGACGTGCTCCTTCGTCTCCTCGGCGCCCCACATCGCGAGGTGGTCGACGATCGAGGAGACCTTGATCGAGGCGTAGTCGACGTCGGGGCGTGCGAGCAGGCGCTGGACCCCGGCCAGGCGCCGTCGCGCCTCCTTCGCCCCGAGCACGGCCTCGCCCAGCAGGTTGATGTTCAGCTGCGTGCCGTCGGCCCTGAGGCGTGCGATGGCCCTGCCGAGCTGCGCGTCGCGCGCGTCGAGGATCAGGTGGGAGACCATGCGGCGCATGACCGCCCGGGCGGCGGGGACGACCACCTGGGGAGCCAGCGGCGAGGCGGCGGCGCCGAAGGAGAAGATCCGGCGCAGCGCGGGGGGCAGGAACGCCGGCGAGTCCTGGGCCAGGCGGCGCAACTCGACCGCCGCGGCACGCGGATCCTCGGGGCGGATCACGCGGTCGACGAAGGCGACCGTGAAGTCCAGTCCCTTCGGGTCCTTGAGCAGATCGGCGAGCATCCGCGCCTGGGCGGGCGCGGGCCGCTTCGCGGCGGCCGCCACCCACGAGCGCACCTGCTCGCTGACGGCCTCAGGGGTCACGGACGGGGCCGCCGTGGCGGCGTTCTGGGTGAAGGACAACTGCGTCTCCTGGTCACGACGGGGCACGGCCGCGACCGCGCGGCTGTGCGGAAGAGATGAGGGGGTCGTGGGGCGTCCGCCGGGTGCGACAGCGCCGCATCCGATGCTACGGCGTGGCGACGATCCCCGGGACCGATACGGGATGCCCCGGAAGCATTCGGATAAGAGCCGGGATCGCAGCCGGAACCGCGGCGGGGATCGGGCAGGGATCTCGACGGGGCCTCGATCGGGACGTCGACCGGACGGTCGGGCGGATCCCCCGTGCAGTGACCTGCGGCACTTTGCTGTGGCACCATGGCCCGGTCCGATGCATTCCACCAGGAGGTATCTCCCATGAAGAAGCTCATCTTCCTCGCCGGTCTCGGCATCGGGTTCGTCGTCGGCGCCCGCTCGGGGCGCGAGACCTACGACAAGCTCGAGGCCCAGGCCCGCCAGTTCGTCCAGGACCCGCGCGTGCAGGAGCAGGCCGACAAGGCCCGCGCCGCCGCGCAGGACGCCGCCGCCACGGTCAAGGAGCGCGCCCCCGAGGTCGCCGCCGCGGCCAAGGAGAAGGCGTCCAGCGCCGCCGCCACGGCGAAGGAGAAGGCCTCGAGCGCGACCCATCGCGCTGACGCCGACACCGCTCCCGACGCCGACACCGCTCCCGATGCCGACACCGACAGCCGCGACTCCGCCGCGATCGGCGGCGACGCCGAGGTCGGGGACCGCCCGCTCGAGAGCTGACGGCTCGCACAGCAGGCGTCGTGCATGACCGGCGCCAAGCGGCAGACGGGGCGGCCCGGGGATCACTCCCCGGGCCGCCCCGTCTCGTCGTCCGCGCATGGTGCCGCCGGTGTACCGCACAGCCCGCTCATCGCACCCGCGGTGCGGCCATCGCGCTCGGGTCCCGTCTGGCCCTGCTCCCGTCGGGCCCTGCCCGCTGCGGCGGCGTCAGCCGATGACGCGCGCGCCCGCCGCGTCCTGCTCGCGCATGAAGCACGCCCCGCACAGGGACTCGTAGGTGACCACGGCGCCGTCGTCGATGGCAACCTGATCGCCCTCGAACACGTGGCGCCCGTCGACCACGCGGCAGTTGAACTCCGCCTGCGAGCCGCAGCGGCACATCGTGGGCAGCTTCTCGAAGTTGTCGGCGAGCTCGAACAGGCGCCGCGAGCCCGGGAACTCGTGGGCCAGGAAGTCCGTGCGCAGGCCATAGCAGATGACCGAGACGTCGTCGCGCTTGGCGACGAGGAACAGCTGGTCGATCTGCGCGGGGGAGAGGAACTGGGACTCGTCGACGAGCACGCAGTGCAGCGGCTGATCGCCCTGCGCCGCGGCCGCCGCGCGGATCCGCGCCCGGAGGTCCTCGCCCTCCGCCACGAGCACGTCCACCCGGCGCCGGGCGCCTCCGCGCGCCACGACCCAGTCCTCGCCCTTGGTGTCCAGGGCCGGCTTAACGGTGAGAGTGGCCAGGCCTCGCTCGGCGTAGTTGTACGCCGTCTTGATCAGCGTGTCGGACTTGCCGGAGTTCATCGCCCCGTACTTGAAATGCAGCTTGGCCATCGCAGCAGTCTAGGTCGCCCGGGTGCGGGGGACCGGAGGCCCTCGCCGGGGAAGGCGGCTGCGCCATACTGGATCCCGCGCTCGTCCGAGCCGACAGCTCTCGCATCCGCCGACAAGGAGCACCTGGTGAGTCCCATGCGACCCCGACCGCTGCGCGCGGGAGGGCCTCGGCCTCCGCGCAAGCCGCTCACGCGCAGCAACCGCGCCCACCGGGCCAGCCGCGACAACCTCCGCCGTCGTCTCAGCGCTGGCGACCCGCTGAGCGACTGCGAGCCCGCCCGTCGCATCCCCGTCGGCCTGTCGAGCTCGTCGGTGTTCCCCCTCAAGGTCGAGGACTGCTTCCGCTTCTCCCGGCACATCGGCTACGACGGGGTCGAGGTCATGATCTCCGTCGAGGCCGCGACGCGGGACGTGGCGACCCTGCGGGCGCTGTCGGCCGAGTACCGCCAGCCGATCCTGTCGCTGCACGCCCCCACCCTGTTCCTCCTGCAGCACGTGTGGGGGTGGGACCCGTGGGCGAAGCTCGAGAAGAGCGTCCGGATGGCCCGTGAGCTCGACTGCCCGACCGTGGTCGCCCACCCGCCGTTCCGCTGGCAGGGCTCCTATGCGACGGAGTTCGTCGAGGGCGTGGGCAAGCTCGAGGCCGAGTACGGCGTCGCGATCGCGGTGGAGAACATGTACCCCTGGCGCCTCGGGGTGCGCGAGGCCATGATCTACCTGCCCGACCACGACCCGACCGACGAGGACTATGCGCACGTGACCGTGGACCTCTCGCACGCGGCGACCGCCGGCGATGACGCGCTGGCGATGATCGACCGCCTGGGCGACCGCCTGGCCCACGTGCACATGGCCGACGGCTCCGGCGACACCACCAAGGACGAGCACCTGCCACCCGGGGCGGGCAATCAGCCGTGCGCCGAGGTGCTGCGGCGCCTGGCCAACCGCGGCTGGGAGGGATCCGTTCTGCTCGAGGTCTCCACGAGCGGTCGCCGCGGACCGACCGCTCGGGAGGACGTCCTGCGCCAGTGCCTGCGGTTCACCCGGGCCCACCTGGGCCAGGCGGCCGACGGGACTCCCGCCGACGGGACCAGCGCCGACGGGACCGCTGCCTGACGGCACAGCGGCCTGACCGTGCCGCGTGCGTGCGCCGCGTCCGTGCGCCCGCCCCTCAGGCGACGGGCAGACGGAAGATGGACAATGGGACGACCACGAACGCAGGGACGAAGGCAGAGGACTTGAACGGCAACACGACCATCGTGCATCGGAACACGGCACTGCTCGCGGTCGAGGCGACCGAGGCGCAGGTGCCCGTCAGCTCCGATCAGATCGACGAGTGGCTCGCCCCCGCCCGCCGCCGCCTGCGACTGCCCAAGGGCGTGCTGCAGCGCGTCGCCGGGGTCTATGAGCGCCGCTGGTGGCGCGACACCGAGACCGGCTGGCGCCAGGGGATCGTGCTGGCCGCCGAGCGGGCGATGGCCCGGGCCGGGATCACGCGCGACCAGGTGGGGCTCATGATCAACGCCTCCGTCTCCCGCCAGCACCTCGAGCCGGCGGTCGTCACGAGCGTCCACAACGCCCTCGGCATGCCCACCACCTGCATGGACTTCGACATCACCAACGCCTGCCTGGGCTTCGTCAACGCGATGACGATGGCCGCGAGCATGATCGACTCCGGGCAGATCCAGTACGCGCTCGTGGTGGGCGCCGAGGATGTCGAGGAGGTCCAGCGGGGCACCATCGGCCGCCTGAACTCCAAGGGCGCCACCCGCGCCGACTTCAACAACCAGTTCGCCTCGCTGACCCTCGGCTCCGGTGCGGCCGCCGCCGTGCTGGGCCCGGCAGACCGGCATCCGGAGGGCCACCGCCTGGTGGGGACCCAGGCGCGCGCCGGCACCGAGCACCACGACCTGTGCATCGGCGACATGGACGACATGCGCACCGATTCCGCGGGGCTGCTCGAGAACGGGATCCAGCTGATCCTGGACACGTGGCGCGACGCTAACGAGGCCGGGTTCGATCTGGGCGGCGTCCAGCACGTCATCCCGCACCAGGTCTCGACGGTCTACACGCGCAACTTCGCCAAGGCCACGGGCGTGGGCCTCGACCGGATCCCGGTCACGGTCTCCGACTGGGGCAACGTCGCGGCCGAGGCCGTGCCGATGACCCTCGCCAAGCATCAGCCGAATATCGCCAAGGACGACCGGGTGCTCCTGCTCGGCGTCGGATCCGGCCTCAACACCGCCTTCATGGAGATCACCTGGTGAACACGAGCCCTCTCACGTCCCGTCTCGGCGCCGCCCGTCCGGAGGATCAGGCCGAGGTCCCGCCGCGCCCCGGCGTCGACCCGCGCGCCGACCGCATCGTCACGGTGCGCGACCACGCCGGCATCGAGCGCCGCTGGCACCTGCTGGACTCCGCGCCGCTGCTGGCCGAGCGCGGCGTCGAGCCCGTGGGCACGCTCCTGTGCGTCCACGGCAACCCGACGCACTCCTTCCTGTACCGCTCGCTGATCCGCGAGGACATCCCGTGGCGCGTCATCGCGGTCGACCAGCTCGAGATGGGCTGGTCCGAGCGCACCGGCACCGCCCGGCGCCTGCAGGACCGCATCACCGATCTGTCGCTGCTGACCGACGCCCTCGGCGTGCGCGGGCCCGTCGTCACCGTCGGCCACGACTGGGGCGGCATCGTCTCGGTCGGCTGGGCGCTCGACAACCGCCACGATCTCGTCGGGATGATCCTGTCGAACACCGGCATCCATCAGGACCTCGGGCAGATGCTCCCGGCTTCCCTCGAGCTCGCGAGCGCCCCGGGCTTCCGCCGCGCCTCGACGTCGGTGACCGACGCCTTCCTGCGCACCACGCTGTCGCTGTCGGAGCCGCCGCTGCCCGCCGAGGTCCGCGACGCCTATCTCGCGCCGTACCGGACGCGCGCCCGTCGGGCCGGCATCGAGCAGTTCGTCGCCGACATCCCCGCCGACGCGGACCACCCGAGCCGCCCGACCCTCGAGCGCCTCGCCGCGGGACTGGCCGAGCTGCGCGTGCCCACCTTCATCGCCTGGGGCCCGCGCGACATCTCCTTCACCGAGCGCTTCCTGCGCGGCCTCGTCGAGCGCGTCCCGCACGCGGACGTCCACCGCTTCGAGGGCGCGAGCCACCTGGTGTGGGAGGACGCCGACGTCGCCGGGGTCGTCTCCCGCTGGCTCGAGGCCACCTTCGGGGACGACGCCCGCGCGAACCGCGACCGCGTCGTGCGGGACGGTGCCGACGGCGAGGCCGCCGCGCCGCGCATCGGCGAGCCGATCCGGCGCCTGGCCGCCGACCCGCTGCACGCCCATGAGGCCGCTGTCGTCGAGATGCGCCCCGGTGCCGACGGACCGCGGGAGATCAGCTGGTCGATGCTCGCCGAGCGCACCGACGACCTCGCGGCGGGCATGCTCGCCCACGGGATCCGCCCGGGGGAGCGCGCCGCGATCCTGGTCCCGCCGGGGGCGGACCTCACGGCGGTGCTGTACGCGTGCCTGCGCATCGGCGTCGTCGCCGTCGTCGCGGACGCCGGCCTCGGCGTGCAGGGTCTCACCCGCGCGGTCGTCGGCTCCCACATGGACCACGTCATCGGCATCCCGAAGGCGCTCATGGCGGCCCGGGCGCTCGGCTGGCCGGGGTCGCGGATCTCGGTGGCGGACCTGCCGACGGTCGACCGCCGCGTGCTCGGTGTCGACACGTCGATCACGAGCCTCGCCCGCGAGGGCCGCCGCATGCGCGAGCTGGGCGCTCCGCTCGCGGCATCCTGGCCCGGAGCCGAGGACGACGCCGTCATCCTGTTCACCTCCGGCTCGACCGGTCCCGCCAAGGGCGCCGTCTACACGCACCGGCAGATGGCCGCGATGTTCGAGGCCGTCGGCGCCACGCTCGGGCTCGACCCCGAGCGCGGGCTCGTCGCCGGCTTCGCCCCGTTCGCGCTGCTGGGCCCGGCCCTCGGCGCCCCGTCCGTCGTCCCCGACATGGACGTCACGCGCCCGGGCGAGCTGACCGCCCCCGCCCTCGCGGCCGCGGTGCGCGCCCTCGGCTCCCCGGCCGTGTTCACGGCCCCTGCCGCGCTGCGCAACCTCTTCGACACCGAGGACGCCCTGACCGAGGAGGACCGCACGGCGCTCGCCCGCGTCCCCTCCTACTTCTCAGCCGGCGCCCCGATCCCGGCCCCGCTGCTGCGGCGCCTGACGGAGCTGCTGCCGAACGCCAAGGCCCTCACGCCCTACGGGATGACCGAGTGCCTGGCCGTCACCGCGATCGACCTCGAGGGCATCGAGGCCGCGGGCGAGGGCTCCGGCGTCTGCGTCGGCACCCCGGTGCCGCGGGTCGAGGTCGCGATCGCCGCGATGGACGAGACGGGCCGGGCGACCGCCGACATCTCGACCGCCCCCGGCCGCACCGGCGAGATCCTCGTCAAGGCCCCGCACGTCCGGGACCGGTACCTCATGCTGTGGGACACCACCCGCACCTCCGCCCGCTTCGAGGGCTGGTACGCGACCGGCGACGTCGGCCACCTGGACGATCAGGGCCGCCTGTGGGTCGAGGGCCGCGCCGCCCATGTGCTCGCCACCACACAGGGCCTCGTGACGCCCGTGCTCGTGGAATCCGCCGCGGAGTCCGTGCCGACGGTCCGCCGGGCGGGCGCCGCAGCCGTCGGCCCCGTCGGGACCCAGCAGGTCGTCGTCGTGCTCGAGGTCGAGGGGAAGGCCCGGCCCGGCCGCGCGTCCGCTCCGAAGCCCGCCCAGCCCGCGCTGCAGGAGGCCGTGCGCCGCGCCGTCCGCGAGGCCACCGGCGCCGATCCGGTGGCCGTGTTCACGACCCGCACGCTGCCCACGGACATCCGCCACAACTCCAAGATCGACCGGGCCGCGCTGTCGGCCTGGGCGGAGAAGGCCCTGCAGGGCACGAAGGCGGGCCGGCCGTGAAGATTCTCGTGACAGGTGCCTCCGGCATGCTCGGGGGCACGGTCGCCACCGTGCTCCGCGACCGCGGCGAGGACGTGCGCGCCTTCCAGCGCCGCCCCGCCGCCATCCCGGGCGTCACGGACGTCCAGGGCTCCCTGACCGAGCCGGACGATGTCCGCCGTGCTGTCGAGGGCGTCGACGCCGTGGTGCATCTGGCCGCGAAGGTCGGCATCTCCGGCTCCGAGGACGAGTTCCGGGCCATCAACGTCGGCGGCACCCGCACCCTGCTGGACGCGATGCGCGCGGCGGGCGGCGGACGCCTGGTCAACGTGTCCTCCCCGTCCGTGGCCCACCTCGGCTCCTCGATCGTCGGGCTCGACGCCACGCCCGCGGACCCCGAGCGGGCCCGCGGGCCCTACGCGCGCACCAAGGCCGCCGCCGAGCTCGCCGCGATGGACGCCGATGGGCGCGACGGCATGCTGGTCACCTCGATCCGGCCGCACGTCGTGTGGGGCCCGGGCGACACGCAGCTCGTGGAGCGGATCGTCGACCGCGCCGCGGCGGGACGCATGCCGCTGCTCGACCAGGGGCTCGCCCTCATCGACACCACCTACATGGACAACGCGGCCGAGGCGATCGTCGCGGCGCTCGACCGCATCGAGGTCGTCCACGGCGAGAGCTTCGTCGTCTCCAACGGCGAGCCCCGCACGGTGCGCGACTTCATCGGCGGTCTGTGCGACGCCGCGGGCGTGGCCCGGCCGCGGCTTTGCGTCCCGGGCTCCGTGGTGCGACGGGCCGGACGGCTCATCGAGCGGGTGTGGGAGATCCGTCCCGGCCATGACGAGCCGCCGATGACGGAGTTCCTGGCCGAGCAGCTGTCGACCGCCCACTGGTTCGACCAGCGCCGCACCCGCGAGCGCCTGCAGTGGACGCCCCGCATCAGCCTCGACGAGGGCTTCGCCGAGCTCGCCCGGTACTTCGCCGCCCACCCCATCCGCTGACGCCGCTGCGCATCCGCGCGCTTGCCCTCCCCGATCCCGAGAGAAGCCATGCCATGACCGAGGACCCCGCCCTCACCCCGGATCCGCGTCCGACCGAGCCCGGCGCCGCTGCGTCGCGTCGCGCGGACGACGACGCGGCCCTGCGGGCCGAGGTCGACGCCGAGCTCGCGGCCGAGCGGCGCCAGCGCCGCCTGGCACCGCGCGTCCGCACCGGACTGGTGCTGCTGCTCGGCGCCGCCGTGGCCTGGGCCGCGGCACTCGTGCTGCTCGTGGACAAGATGCAGCTCATCGCCGATCCCGGGTCGAAGCTCGGCTGCGACGTGAACCCCTTCATCTCCTGCGGGTCCGTGATGATGACCTGGCAGGCCTCGGCGTTCGGGATCCCCAACATGGCGATCGGCCTGGGCGGCTTCGCGATCATGGGGACCGTCGGCGCCCTGCTCCTGTCGCGGGTCCAGCCGCCGCGCTGGTTCCGCTGGGCGGTGCTCGGCGGACTCGTCTTCGCCTTCGGCTTCATCCACTTCCTCGCGCTGTCCGCGATCTTCGTGATCCGCGCCCTGTGCCCGTGGTGCATGGTCGTCTGGGTCGCCACCGCGCCGATGTTCTTCGCCTACCTCGCGCACATGGTCGAGGAGCGGGACCTCCCGGTCCCGGGCCCGATCGCCATGGTGCTGCGCCACTGGGCGGTCCTGACGGTGCTGTGGTACGTGCTCGTGGCCGTCACGATCCTGCTCGCATTCCTCCCGCAGTGGATGGCCATGGCCGGGCTCTGAGCCCGCCCGCCTTTCCTCCCCATGTCACCGCCGTCCCCATCGAGGGGGCGGCGGTCTGCGTTCCGGGGGTCTCCCGCCTAGCGTCCGGGGCATGGACGACGCGGATGAGGAGCAGGCGGCGATGGCCCGGGGACGGACGCCGGCCGGGGGCGGCACGGCGCGGGGTGGGCCGGTGGGAGGCGGCACGGTGCGGGGGCGGCACCGCCGCCGGGCGCCGGGCGACGACGCAGATGCCGTCGCGGATGCGGGTCTGCGTGGGGCGCCGCGCGGTCCCGTGGTCCGCCCCCTCCCGATCGTCGAGGAGATCGACCGACGACCCCCGCGTCCGCACCGCACGTGGCGGGACGTGCCGCGGCCTCCGCGCGCCGCGATCCTCGGGACCGCCGCGCTCGCGCTCATCGCCGGAGGCACGTTCCACCTCGCGTCCAGCGGCGGGGCGCTCGATACGGGAGCGCTGCCGGCCGGAACACCGGTCGCCCAGTCGAGCGGCGGTCCGGACGGGGCAGGCGGGAACGGCGCCGACGAGCCCTCCGCGAGCGGTGCCGACGGTGCAGACACTCCCTCCTCGGCAGGAGGCGGAACGGGAGCGGCCGACGGAGGGGCGAGCAGTACGGCCGACTCGGCCGCGACTGGAGAGGCGGGGAACAGAGAGGCGGGGGCCGCGGGCGGCGCCACCGCGAGCGCGGTCGTCCTCGTCCACGTGTCCGGCGCGGTCGTCTCCCCGGGCGTCGTGGAGCTGCGGCCCGGCGATCGCGTCGGCGATGCGATCGAGGCGGCCGGGGGAGCCGAGCCCGAGGCGGACCTCGACGCCGTGAACCTGGCGCGCCCGGTGCAGGACGGCGAGCAGATCCGCATCCCCCTCCCCGGCGAAGAGGTGGAGCAGCCGACGCCGGGGCCCGCATCGGGGCCCGCATCGGGGCCGACGGCGCAGGCCGCCGGCGGGTCCGAGTCCGCGGGCGGCACGGGCGGCGGCGGTGCAGGCGACGCGGACGCCCGCATCGACATCAACACGGCATCGGCCGCCCAGCTCGAGGAGCTCCCGGGCGTGGGCCCTGCGATCGCGCAGCGGATCATCGAGCACCGCGAGGCCGAGGGGCCGTTCGCGAGCGTGGACGACCTCGAGGACGTGCCGGGGATCGGCCCGGCGACGCTCGAGAAGATGCGCGATCGAGCCGTCGTGTGAGCACTCCCGTCCCTGCGCGATCCGCGCTGACCCGCGCCGATCTCCGCCTGGTCCCGACCGCCTGCGCCCTGTGGACGCTCGCCGCCGTCGGCGCCGCTCAGGGGGTGCGCCCCGTGCTCGTGGCCCTCGCACTGCTTGTGGTCGCCGCGCTCGTGCCGATCCTGCTCGCCGGACGCACCGATGCGGTCCGCGCGGTGTGCGCGCACCTGGCGCTGCTGCTGGTCGGAACCCTCCTCCTGCTGCCCGCGGTGCAGCGGGCGCAGGCGGCCCGCGACGTCCTGGAGCAGGCTCAGGCCGATAGCCGCACCGTGACGCTGGAGGCGCGTGTCCTGGAGGAGCCCGAGGCGCGCGAGGGCGGACCCGAGTGGGCCTCTCCGAGCGTCATGGCCCCGGTCGTCCTCCCGGCCGGAACGGTGCGCGTCGGGCGCGAGGAGCATCGGCTGCCCGTCCGCCTGCGCGCGCTCCTGGTCGGCGATGCTGGGACGGCAGCCGCAGGGGAGGGGCCCGCGGAGCTCTCCCTCGCCGGTGCGTCGATGGGGGACGTGGTCCGCATCCGCGGGCGCCCGAGCGTCGAGGGCACCCTCGTGATGATCCGGGTGACCGAGGTGCAGCGGATCGACACCGCCCGCGGCATCCGCGCCCAGCTGCGAGCGGCGGCCCGGGACACGACGGGGACGCTGCCCGCCGATGAGGCCGCCCTCGTGCGCGGCATGACGACGGGGGACACCGCCGGACTGTCCCGCGCGGCCGAGGACGCGATGCAGGGGGCGGGGCTCTCGCACCTCGTCGCCGTCTCGGGCTCGAACCTCGGGCTCGTCCTCGGCGCGGTGCTCGTGCCCCTCCTGCTCCTCGGCGCGCCGCGGCGACCGCGGATCCTGCTCGCCGTGCTCGTCGGCGCCGGGTACGTCGCGCTCGTCGGCGACCACCCGAGCGTGCTGCGGGCCGCCACCATGGCCGCCCCGATGCTCGCCGCCCGCTTCGCCGGGGTGAGGCCCTCGCCCGTCGCGGCCCTCGCGACCGCCCTCGTCCTCTGGTCCGTCGCCGCGCCCCTCGAGGCGGCCTCGATCGGCTTCGTCCTCTCCGCCCTGGCCACCGGCGCCATCCTCGTCCTCGCCCCGCCGACCGCGCGGGCCATTGGCTCGCTCTCCCGCGAGCGCCTGAGCGGGCCGGCGGCCCTCGTCGTCGCCGTCCCGCTCGTCGCCCAGGCGGCGTGCACCCCCGTGCTCATCCTGCTCGTCCCCGAGGTGTCGCTCTGGACCGTGGCGGCGAACCTGCTCGCCGCGCCCCTCGTCGGGCCCGCCACGGTGCTGGGGCTGATCGCCGTGGTCATCGGCCCGCTCGCACCGGGTCTCGCCGGTGTGCTCTGGCTGCTGCCCGCGGGCTCGGCGCACCTCGTCCTCCTGATCGCCCACGGCGCCGCATCCCTGCCCGGAGCGCACATCGCCGTGCCCGACGGGGCGGCAGGGGCGCTCGGAGCGGTCGCGGTCCTCGCAGCGGTCGCGGCGATGACCGCGCTGCGCCATCGTCGCGCGGTCCGCTGGCTCGCGGCGGTCGCGGCCGCCGTGCTCATCGCCCAGGGGGCGGCGCGCTGCTCCCCGTGGCTGCCGGGCGCAGCACAGGGCTGGACGGTCGCCGCCTGCGCGGTCGGCCAGGGGGACGCGACGCTCCTGCGGACCCTCCCGCCCGGCGCAGACCCGTTCGTGGTCCTCATCGACACCGGCCCCGATCCTGCGGCCCTCACGGCCTGCCTGGACGACCTGCGCGTCGAGCGCATCGACCTGCTGGTCCTCACCCATCCGCATGCCGACCACGTCGGCGGGAACGCCGCGCTCACGGGGCCGCGGATGCCGCGGGAGCAATGGGTGTGCCCGTCCCGAGATGCCCAGGGCGCCGCGGTCCCGGGGCCGGCTGCGCGGCCTGTCGTCCGCGGGGACGGGGCGGACCTGCCGGGGCTGCGCCTGGATGTGCTGTGGCCGCTCAGCGCCGAGGACGTCGTCCGTGTGGCCGCGCGCGAGACCTCGAGCTCCGAGCAGGGCGATGCGAACGACTGCTCCGTCGTCCTCGCCGCGACCTGGTCGGACGGCTCCCGCTTCGTGGGCCTGGGCGATCTCGAGCCCGAGGCGCAGGCGTCCCTCGCCGAGCTCGGGCCCGGCCCGACCGACCTCGTCAAGGTCGCCCACCACGGCTCTCGGCGCCAGGACGGCGCGCTCTACGCGGCGCTCTCCCCGTCGCTCGCCCTGGTCGAGGTGGGCCAGGACAACACCTTCGGCCACCCCGCCCCGGCGACCCTGACGATGCTCGACGTCCTGGGGACGCCCGCGGTGCGCACCGACCGCGACGGCACGGTCGTGCTGACGCCGCGCGCGGCGGCGGACAGCATGCAGGGCTCGGGAGACGGCTCCGAGGGGGCGTCTCCCGGCGCCCCCGGCTGGGACCTCGCAGATGCCCGGTCCGTCGGTCCGCCTCGATAGGATCGAGCGCGCATCGACCGACCGAACGCACCGACCGACCGCACTGACGAAGCAGAGGGGGCCCTGTGGCCGACGTCGCCTGGCACAGCGTGGACCTGGCCCCCATCGTCCTGCTCCACGGCACCGAGCCCCTCCTCGCCCAGCGCGCCCTCGAGCGCCTGCGCGACCAGGCGCGCGCGAGAGACCCCGAGACGGCGTGGCACACGCTCGGCGGCGAAGGCGGCGCCACCTCGCTCGCCCAGGTCGCGAGCCCCTCCCTGTTCGGCGAGAGCCGCTTCGTGACAGTGCCCGATCTGCAGAGCGCGCCCGAGGCCCTCATCGCCGAGATCGACGCCTACCGCGCCGCCCCGGAGGCCGACGTCGCGCTCGTGCTGGTCCACCGCGGCGGCAATCGCGCCAAGAAGCTGCTGGACGCCCTGCGCAGGAGCGGCGTGCCGCGCGTGGCCTGCGACCCCATCAAGAAGCCCGCGGACAAGCAGACCTTCGTGACGGCGGAGTTCACCCGGCACCGTCGCCGCATCCAGCCCGAGGCCGCGGCCGCCCTCGTCGACGCCTTCGGCGGCGACCTGTCCGAGCTCGCCGCGATCAGCCGGCAGCTCCTCGAGGACACGACGCCCGAGGACCCGGAGGCGACGGCGCCGCCGGTCACCCTCGCGGACGTCCGCACGGTGACGGCCGGTCGCGTCGAGTCGACCGCCTTCGCGGTGGCCGATGCCGCGATCGCCGGCCGCGAGGCCGAGGCCCTCGTGCTCCTCCAGCAGGCCAGCCTGGCCGGTGTGGACCCCGTCCCGCTCGTCGCCGCGGTCGCGATGAAGGTGCGCGGCCTGGCCAAGGTGACCGCGCCCGGGGCGAGCGCCCGCACCCTGGGCATGCCCGACTGGATGCTGCGCAACCTCTCGCGCGAGGCCCGCGCCTGGAACGACCGCTCCCTGGCCCGCGCCATCGACGCGGTGGCCCGCGCCGATCACGAGGTCAAGGGCGCCGGACGCGATCCCCGCTGGTCGGTCCAGCGCATGGTGGTCGAGATCTGCCGCGCCCGCCGGGGTCGCTGAGCACTCTGGCGGAGCTCGCTCTGCGGGAACTCGCTGACCACCCCGCCGGGACAGCACGACGCCCCGCCCGGCGGTGCCGGACGGGGCGTCGAGATGCGGGCTCAGCCCGCGCAGGTCACTTGCCGAGACCGGCGACCAGGGCGGCCAGACCCGACTTGCGGTTGGCGGCCTGGTTCTTGTGGATGACGCCCTTGGAGACGGCCTTGTCGAGCTTGCGCGAAGCATCCTTGAGCGCGGTGCCGGCGACCTCGGCGTCACCGGCGGCGACGGCGGAGCGGACCTTGCGGACGTAGGTCTTCAGCTCGGACTTGTAGGCCTTGTTGCGCTGACGAGCCTTCTCGTTCGTCTTGTTGCGCTTGATCTGGGACTTGATGTTTGCCACGTGTACGACTCTTCTCTTCGTGCTGCGGAGTGGATCTCCCGTGGCGTTGAGGCGCACGGACGACGGGGACGGGCGGTGGGGATCGCCTGGAGACGTCGACCGCGGTTCACGACCACGGACTACTCGAGCGGTTCGCAGCGACGTCGCCACCCGGACACGGAGGGGCTGGACGCCGTGCGCACACCGATCGGTATGTCACACATACAAGGAGCGAGCCTAGCAGAGGGCGCCCCGCGGCCGGTGGCCGCGGGAGCGTGTCCTGGGTCCCATCCTGCCCCTCGCTCCCCGTCCGCGGATCCGCCGCAGGCGGTCCGGGGCCGAGTGCGGTCAGCGCCAGCCGTGGACCTCGGCGACGGCGTCGGCGACCGCGCTGAAGCGCTCGGCGTCCAGTCGTGCGCCCTCGCGGCGCACCGCGTCGATCGGGATCCGCAGCAGGCGGTCGGCACGCACCTCGGAGGGCCGCCCCTGGCGGTCCCAGGCCCCCGTACCCACATCCACCCACGTGTTCCCGTGCTCGTCGGTGTGGGTGCCGCGGCCGCGGTCGTGGGAGGTGAGAATGAGCGCCACGAGCACCTGGCCGTCGCCGTCGCGACCGCCGACCGAGGCATCCTCGCGGGCGATCACCAGCACGGGGCGGTCCTTGCCCTGGGTGATGTCCTCCTCGAACGCCACCCAGGCCCACACGACCTCGCCCGGATCGGCGCGCTCGTCGTCGACGGGGGCGTAGCGCAGCGCGAGGGCGGGGGAGGAATCGCGATCGGCGAGGGCCCCGTCGCGGCGGTCGTCGTCCTGCGCGGTGCCGGCGCGCGAGCTGGCGCGGGTGCCGGACCGCTGCGGGGAACGGTCGTCCGATCGCTCATCCGAACGGTCGCCGCCAGCCTTCTGGGCGGCGGCGCGCGCCAGGTCGCGGCCGGCCCGGCGGGCCTCGGGGGAGCGGAGGACGGAGCCGAGCAGGTCGGCCAGGTGCGAGGTGAAGGACATGGGGCGATGGTAGCGAGGGGTGCGAGAGCGGACACGTCTGCCTCGCGCCACGGGGCCGTGCACACGGACGCGTGAGACGATGACGTGTCGGGCGCGCGAGCGCCCGGCCGCCTCCGCGCGCCGCCCGCCGGGCCGCGCGGCCCCAGCACTCCCACCTCAGGAAGGACGGACGCCGGTGACCCCGAGGATCGCCGATGCCGACGCCGCGATCATCGCTCCCGCCGCCACCCCGGTCGAGCGGATCCGCAACTTCTGCATCATCGCCCACATCGACCACGGCAAGTCGACGCTGGCCGACCGCATGCTGCAGCTGACCGGCGTGGTCGACGAGCGGGCGATGCGCGCCCAGTACCTCGACCGCATGGACATCGAGCGCGAGCGCGGGATCACCGTGAAGTCCCAGGCCGTGCGCATGCCGTGGGGCGTGACCGACGAGTCCGGCCGCACCGAGGCGTACGCCCTGAACATGATCGACACCCCCGGCCACGTGGACTTCACCTACGAGGTCTCCCGCTCGCTGGCCGCCTGCGAGGGCGCGATCCTGCTGGTCGACGCCGCCCAGGGCATCGAGGCCCAGACCCTGGCGAACCTGTACCTGGCGATGGAGAACGACCTCACCATCATCCCGGTGCTCAACAAGATCGACCTGCCCGGCGCCGACCCCGACAAGTACGCGGCGGAGATCGGATCGCTCGTGGGCGTGGACCCCGACGACGTCCTGCGGGTGTCCGGCAAGACGGGCGTCGGCGTGCCCGAGCTGCTCGACCACGTGGTGCGGACCATCCCGGCGCCGACGGGCGACCCCGACGCCCCCTGCCGCGCGATGATCTTCGACTCCGTCTACGACACCTACCGCGGCGTCGTCACCTATGTCCGTGTGATCGACGGGCGCCTGTCCCCGCGCGAGCGCATCGCGATGATGTCGACGCTGGCCCAGCACGACCTCCTCGAGATCGGCGTCATCTCCCCGGAGCCCATCCCCACCCAGGGCCTGGGCATCGGCGAGGTCGGCTACCTCATCACGGGCGTGAAGGACGTGCGCCAGTCGAAGGTGGGCGACACCGTGACCACGGCGCGCACCGGGGCGACGGAGGCACTGTCGGGCTACTCCGACCCCAAGCCGATGGTGTTCTCGGGCCTGTTCCCGATCGACGGCTCGGACTACCCGGCGCTGCGCGACGCCCTCGACAAGCTCAAGCTCAACGACGCCGCCCTGAACTACGAGCCCGAGACGTCGACCGCGCTCGGCTTCGGCTTCCGCGTCGGCTTCCTGGGCCTGCTGCACCTGGAGATCATCCGCGAGCGCCTCGAGCGCGAGTTCGACCTCGACCTCATCTCCACGGCGCCCAGCGTGGTCTACGACCTCACGATGGAGGACGGCACCGAGATCGAGGTCCTCAATCCCTCGGACTTCCCCGAGGGCAAGGTCCGCGAGATCCGCGAGCCGGTCACGCGCGCGACCATCCTGGTGCCGAGCGAGTACATCGGCACCGTCATGGAGCTGTGCCAGTCCAAGCGCGGGAACCTGCGCGGCATGGACTACCTGTCCGAGGACCGCGTCGAGCTGCGCTACACCCTCCCGCTCGCGGAGATCGTCTTCGACTTCTTCGACCAGCTGAAGTCGCGCACCAAGGGCTACGCCTCGCTCGACTACGACGTCGAGGGCCAGCAGGCCGCGGACCTGGTGAAGGTCGACATGCTCCTGCAGGGCGAGGCGGTCGACGCGTTCAGCGCGATCGTCCACCGCGACAAGGCCTACAACTACGGCGTGGAGATGGCCGGCAAGCTCAAGAACCTCATCCCGCGCCAGCAGTTCGAGGTGCCGATCCAGGCGGCGATCGGCTCGCGGATCATCGCCCGCGAGAACATCCGCGCCATGCGCAAGGATGTGCTGTCCAAGTGCTACGGCGGCGACATCTCGCGCAAGCGCAAGCTGCTGGAGAAGCAGAAGGAGGGCAAGAAGCGCATGAAGAACATCGGCTCCGTCGAGGTCCCGCAGGAGGCCTTCATCGCCGCGCTCTCCTCGGACGACAGTGCCGCCAAGGACGGGAAGAAGAAGTGACGGCGCACGCCGGCGCGACGGACGCTCTCGACGTCCGCCTCGAGGCCGGTGCGTCGCCGCGCGTGGCGGCCGTCTGCACCGTGGCGCAGCTGTTCCCCGTTCCCGAGCGCGGGCTCATGAGCGGGATCGACAAGCGGCCCGTCGACGGCCCCGTCCGCGTCCTGACGCACGGCGTGCTCGGCGATGTCCAGGGGGACCGCGAGCACCACGGCGGGATCTTCAAGGCCGTGTACGCGGTCTCCCGCGAGATGCGCCGGGCCTGGGGCGCGGCGATCGATCGCGAGCTGCCCGACGGCTTCTTCGGCGAGAACCTCGCGACCGAGGGGATCGACGTCGACGAGGCGGTGATCGGGGAGTGCTGGCGCATCGGCTCCGCACTGCTCGAGGCGAGCTCGCCGCGGTCCCCGTGCGCCACGTTCTCCGCGCGCATGGGCGAGCGCACCTGGGCGCGGCGCTTCACCGCCGCGGGACGCTGCGGCGCCTACCTGCGGGTGATCGAGGAGGGCGAGATCCGGGCCGGGGACGGCATCGACGTCGTCGCCCGCCCCGAGCATGGCGTCAGCGTCGGCGACGTGTTCCGCGGCCTCGACGCCGCGCAGGCCAGCGCCCTGCGCGACTGGTCGGCGGAGACCTCCACGATCCTCTACGAGGGTGTCGCTCGCGCCGCCTCGACCGTGCTCGAGCGGGCGAGCGAGACCGGGATCGATGCGCGC
Source organism: Brachybacterium nesterenkovii (assembly GCF_900163655.1). GTDB lineage: Bacteria > Actinomycetota > Actinomycetes > Actinomycetales > Dermabacteraceae > Brachybacterium > Brachybacterium nesterenkovii. The sequence goes on along the minus strand of NZ_FWFG01000081.1, from coordinate 33,350 downwards.
CTGCGCTCCACGGGGCGGGGCTTGGGCCTCGGGATGGGGCTGTGACCGCCGCGTCCGCCGTCCCTGCCCGGCGCGATCTGTCGGTCTACATCCACGTGCCGTTCTGCGCGGTGCGCTGCGGCTACTGCGACTTCAACACGTACACGGCCACGGAGCTCGGCGGCGGCGGTTCGCAGCGCGAGTACCCGCAGGTCGCCATGGCCGAGATGGACCTGGTGCTGGCCGATGACCGCGCCGCCGGCTACGAGTACGACGCCGTCTCGACGGTGTTCTTCGGCGGTGGCACGCCCACGCTGCTGCCCGCCGACGATCTCGTGGCGATGCTCGCGCATCTGCGCTCGCTGATCCCCCTCGCGCCCGGGGCCGAGGTCACGACCGAGGCGAACCCGGACTCGGTCACCCGCGCGTCGCTCGCGCGCCTGGCCGACGGCGGCATCACCCGCGTCTCCTTCGGGATGCAGTCCGCAGTGCCGTCGGTGCTCGCGACGCTCGATCGCACGCACGACCCCGAGCGGGTCCCGCAGGCCGTCGCCTGGGCCCGTGAGGCCGGGCTCGACGTGAGCCTCGACCTCATCTACGGCACGCCGGGGGAGACCCTCGCCGATGTCGAGACCTCGGTGCGCGCGGCGCTCGCCTGCGAGCCCGATCATCTCTCGGCCTACTCGCTCATCATCGAGGGGAACACCGCGATGGCGCGCCACCTGCGCCGCGGGGAGATCGCCGAGCCCGACCCCGACGACATGGCCGACAAGTACGAGCTCGTCGACGACCTCCTGGCCGCTGAGGGGATGAGCTGGTACGAGGTGTCGAACTGGGCGCGCACGCCCGCGCATCGCTGCCGCCACAACCTCGCGTACTGGCGCGGCGGCGACTGGTGGGGCATCGGTCCCGGCGCCCACCGCCATCGCGACGGCCTGCGCGCCGGGAACGTCAAGCACCCCTCGCGCTACGCGACGATGGTCCGCGCCGGCGAGCTACCGCGCGCGCAGTCGGAGCACCTGACCGAGGTCGAGCGGGCCCTCGAACGGATCATGCTCGAGCTGCGCATCGTCGACGGCCTGCCCGCTGACGCGGTCGCCCCCGAGGCGCGGGCGATGATCGACGTCCACGTGCGGCGCGGCCACCTCGACCCCGATGCGGCCGCGGCGGGGCGCCTGGTGCTCACGCGGGAGGGCCGTCTGCTGGCCGACGCGGTGATCCGCGACCTCACGGTCTGAGCTCGCTGTCTGCCCAGGGGACAGTCCTCGCCGTCAGGACAGCAGGCGGATGTTGACCGGGTAGGGCCACCAGATGCCGTTGTTCGCCCGGACGCCGCCGATGATCGCGACGACGAAGGCGTAGATCCCGGGGGCGAACGCGAGCGGGAACAGGATGCCGCCGATCCCGAACGTGACCACCGTGATGATCCCCAGCACGAGCGAGAGCCCGAAGATGGCGATGACCGTCGTGATCGCGAGGTTGAGCGCCTCGGCGGCGTGGAAGCGCACAAAGCGGTTGCGGTCCTTGTACAGCATGTAGACGACGAGCGGGCCGATGAACCCGGTGACGAGGGTGCTGAGCTGGGCGATCATCGCCCACTGGCGGGCCTCGGCGTCGGAGACCGGCAGGCCGGTCATGCGCTCGCTCGACACCCCCGGCGTGCCGGGCGGCGGGACGTCGTAGTTCTGCGACGGGCCCGGGAAGCCCTGCGGGCCGGGGAAGGCTCCCTGCGGGTGCTGCGGGCCGGGCTGCGGGAAGCCCTGCTGCTGCGGGCCGGTGCCCGGATGCGGAGGCTGCCCGTACGGGTCGTACGGCGACGGCTGCTGCGGAACGGTCATCGGGTCCCCTCGAGTCGCGGGTCCCGACCCCCGGGACCTCATCGTGGTCTCAGCCTAGAGGGACGGAGCGGGAAAAGCAGGCAGCGGCACCGGACGTCAGCCGTCCTGCGTCACCCAGTCGATGAGCTCCTCGATGCGCCCCGACAGCGTCGGCTCCACATCGGCGTAGGAGCGGACGGTCGACAGGATCCGCTTCCAGCCCTCGGCGATGTCGATCTGGTCGGCATGCGGCCAGCCGAGCGCGGCGAGCGTCCCGACCTTGATATCGGTGCCACGGGGGATGCGCGGCCATTCCCGCAGCCCCACGCGGGCGGGTCGCACCGCCTGCCAGACGTCGACATAGGGATGGCCGAGGATCAGCACGTTGCCCGCCGATCCCTTCTGGCGCATCACCTGCTCGGCGATCCGCGTCTCCTTCGAGCCCGGCACGAGGTGGTCCACGAGCACGCTCAGGCGCCGGGTGGGGCCCGGCTGGAAGTCGGCCACCCGCTCGGCCAGGTTGTCGGCGCCGTCGAGCATCTCGACCACCACGCCCTCGATGCGCAGGTCGTGGCCCCAGACCTTCTGGACGAGCTCGGCGTCGTGCTTGCCCTCGACCCAGATCCGCGAGGCTCGGGCCGTGCGGGCGCGGGCGCCCTCGACGTATACCGAGCCGCTCGCGCTACGCACCGGCTTGGCGTCGGCGGGGCGGCGCTGCGGGGGTGTGAGCACGACCGGCTTGCCATCGATCATGAAGCCCGGCCCCAGCGGGAAGGAGCGCTTGCGGCCGCGCGCGTCCTCGAGCTCGACGAGCATCCCGCCCGCGGTCTTCTCGACGCGGGTGATCGCGCCGGTCCAGCCGGTGGTCGCGTCCTCGACGACGAGGTCGCGGCGGACGGGCACCTCGGTGGCGACGGGGCGGCGGCGGTGGAGGTCCGGGGCGCCGGCGGCGAGGACGTCGCGTCCGTAGCGGTCGGCTCCCGAGCCGGTCGGACGCGGGCGTGAGGGGCGGGAGGAGCTGGGCACGGCCAGCACCGTACACCGGGAGCGAACACGCCCGGCCTGCGGACGCGCCGCTTGTAGACTTGGCACTCCAGGCCCGAGGGTGCCAGACGAGGGCGGCGGATCCGGAAGACGACGCGGAGGAGGCGGTGATGGCCACGACGGACCAGCGCAAGCTGCAGATCCTGGGCGCGATCGTCGAGGACTACGTCGCGACCCGCGAGCCCGTGGGCTCGAAGTCCCTGCTCGAGCGCCACGACCTCGGCGTCAGCGCCGCGACCGTGCGCAACGACATGGCCGCGCTCGAGGAGGAGAGGCTGATCGCCCAGCCCCACACCTCGGCCGGGCGCGTCCCCACCGACAGCGGCTACCGCGCGTTCGTGGACCACATCGCGCGCGTCAAGCCGCTGTCGTCCCCCGAGCGCCGCGCGATCGAATCGTTCCTGGCCGACGCCGGGGACCTCGATGACCTCCTGGACCGCACCGTGCGCCTGCTCGCGCAGCTCACGCACCAGGTCGCGCTCCTGACGTACCCGGTGCGGCGTCAGGCCACCGTCCGCCACATCGAGCTGGTCAAGGTCGGCGAGTCCATGCTGCTGATCGTGCTGATCACCGAGTCCGGTCGGGTGGACCAGCGCACGGTCGTGCTCGAGGCGGCCCAGCCCGCGGAGTTCTACGACGCTCTGCGCCAGCGCCTCAGCGCCGCCGCCGTGGGACGCCAGGTCACGGACCTGGGCGAGGCGCTCGCCGCGATCGTCGAGCAGACGCCCGCCGAGGACACGGCCTCGGTCCGCGAGGTGGTCGACGTGCTGGGCACCATGCTGGCCGACCGCCGCGAGGAGCGCCTCGTGATGGCCGGCGCTTCGAACATCGCGCGCGCCGCGCTCGAGCGCTCCCGCGACGTCGAGCCGCTGCTCGACGTCATCGAGGAGCAGCTCGTGCTGCTGCGCCTGTTCGCGGACTTCGATCCCGAGCCGGGCGGCGTCGAGGTGCGCATCGGCGGCGAGATCCGCGGGGCCCCGCTCGAGCGGACGGCGATCGTCGGCGCGGGGTACGGTGCGGGGTCGCATCTGGCGATCCTCGGCCCCAGCCGCATGGACTACGTCCACGGCATCTCGAGCGTCCACGCGATCGCCCGCTACATCTCCCGCTACATCTCGTGACCACCGCCCGCTGATCCCCGTGACCGCGCCGCGGCCGGCCCTCTCCGCGCGCGCCGCCCGGCGCACCGACCCGACGACAGGACTTCTGCCCCCGTGAACGACGACTACTACGAGCTCCTCGGCGTCTCCCGCGACGCATCGACCGACGAGATCAAGAAGGCGTACCGCAAGCTCGCCCGCACCCTCCACCCGGACGTGAACCCGGATCCGGAGGCGCAGGAGAAGTACAAGCGCGTCTCGCAGGCCTACGAGACGCTCTCGAACGCGGAGAAGCGCCGCCTGTACGACCTCGGCGGCGGCCCGGGCAGCCCGATGGGCGGCGGCTTCGGCGGCGCGGGCTTCGACTTCGCCGACATCTTCGACATGTTCGCCGGCGCCTCGGGCATGCGCGGCCGCGCGCAGGGGCCCGTGCCCCGCCAGCGCCGCGGCGGCGACATCCTCCGCCGCACCGAGATCTCCCTGAAGGACGTGGTCTTCGGCACCGAGCGGGAGCTCTCCTTCCGCACGGCCGCGCTGTGCTCGGTCTGCAACGGCAGCTGCTGCGCTCCGGGGACCTCGCCCACCACCTGCACCGTCTGCCACGGGACCGGGCACGTCCAGCGCGTCGCCCAGTCCCTGCTGGGCCAGATGGTCACGATGGCCGCCTGCTCCGCCTGCCAGGGCCACGGGGACATCATTTCCTCGCCGTGCACCGAGTGCTCGGGCCACGGCCGCGTGCAGAAGGAGCAAACCGTCACCGTCCGCATCCCCTCGGGCGTGGAGGACGGCACCCGCATCCAGCTGCGCGGCCAGGGTGAGGTCGGCGAGGCCGGCGGCCCCTCCGGCGACCTGTACGTCGAGCTGTCCGTCGCCCACGACGACCTCTACGAGCGCGCGGGCGACGACCTGCTGACGCGCGTGCGGATCCCGATGACCTCCGCCGCGCTCGGCACGTCCGTCCCGCTGACGACGTTCGACGGCGAGCAGGACCTCGAGATCAAGGCCGGCAGCCAGCCCGGCGACGTCCTGACGCTCAAGGGCCTCGGCGTGACCGCCCTGCGCTCCGAGCGCCGCGGCGACATCAAGGTCGAGCTCGACGTCGTGGTGCCCAAGAACCTCTCCGGCGAGGAGAAGGAGCTGCTGCGGGCCTTCGCCGCCAAGCGCGGCGAGGAGGCCCCGCGCCACCAGGGCCGCAAGGGCGACGGCGGCGTCTTCGGGCGCCTGCGCGACGCCTTCCGCGAGCGCTGAGCCGAAGGACCGGCACCGCATGCCCGCGACCCGCGCCGCCTTCCTGGCCCTCGACCCGGACCTGTCCGGCCTGCGTGCCGGCTCCGCCTATGAGCTGCGCGGGGACGAGGGCCGCCATGCGGCCAAGGTCGCACGAATCGGGACGGGAGAGGAGATCCTCCTGACCGATGAGGCCGGGCGCCAGGCCCCGGCCGTCGTGGTCGCGGCCGCCAAGGAGTCGCTCGCCCTCGAGCTGCTGGAGGACCCGGCCGAGGGGGTCGTGCGGCTCCCGCGCCTCGCGCTGGTCCAGGCGCTCGCGACGGGCGGTCGCGACGAGCAGGCGGTGGAGTCCGGGACCGAGCTCGGTGTCGACCGCATCACGCCGTGGATCGCCCGCCGCTCCGTCTCCGTGTGGAAGGGCGACAAGCTCGCCAAGGGGCGCGCGAAGTGGACCCAGACCGTCCGCACCGCGGTCAAGCAGTGCCGTCGCGCGTCGATCCCCGTGGTCGATGCGCCCGCGGCGACCGCCGGGCTCATCGAGGACGTGCGCGAACGGGTCGCGGGAGGGGCGATCGTGCTCGTCCTGCACGAGCAGGAGTCCTCGCCGCTGCTGGCCCTGGCGGAGGATCTGCGCGGCGCCGCGGCATCGGGCTGTCCCGAGATCGCCGTGATCGTGGGCCCCGAGGGCGGCATCGCCGCGGATGAGCTCGCGGCGCTGCGCGAGGCCGGCGCCCGCGCGGTCCTGCTCGGGCCCGAGGTGCTGCGCTCCTCGACGGCGGGCCCCGCCGCCCTCGCCGTCCTCAGCGCGCTGGTGGGCCGCTGGGGCTGAGGCGGGGCGACGGGGCTGAGACGGGGCGACGGGGCCCGGTGCATCGCCGGGGGATCAGGCCGCCGGGGTCTCCTGGACGGCGGTGGCCAGCTCGGTGAGCGCGGTGCCGAGAGCCTCGGTGACGGGCTCGGTCACGTGCAGGGTGCCGTCGGTCTCGAGGTCGGTGCCGAAGCCGAGGCCGACGGAGCCGACGATCCTCGCGCCGAGGCGGACGAGCAGGCGCTCAGTGGCCTCGAGGGAGCCCGCCCCGGCGGCCCAGCCGTAGCCGACCAGCACGACGGGGAGGTCCGTGACCTCGGCGGACAGGTAGTCGATCGCGTTCTTGAGGATCGCCGGATAGGAGCCGTTGTACTCGGGCGTGGTGATCACCAGGGCGTCGAGGCCGTCGATGCGGGCGGCCCAGTCGATCGCGTGCTGCTCGGTGCGGGGGAGGCCCTGCTTGGGGGAGCTCGCGCCGTCGAAGAACGGCAGCGGGTTTTCGGCGAGGTCGATCGCGTCGACGTCCCAGGTGCCGGGGAGCTGCTCGCCGACCCAGCGGGCGACGTGCTCGCCGACGCGGTTCGGGCGGGCGCTGGCGGTGATGAGGCCGAGGGTGGGCATGTTCGCGACTCCAGATGATTGATTCTTTGACTAACTGCCGTGATGAGTATGTCGGTTCTGCGGCGCGCATGCCATGTCAGTCCCGCCACATCCGCGGGAGATGCCGACCAGCGGGATCGCGAGGGCAGGTCGTCCGTCACCCGCCCCGCGTAGGATCGGACCCGTGAACGCCGACTCCGCACCCGCGCCCGCCGACTGCATCTTCTGCCGGATCATCGCCGGGGAGATCCCCTCCGATCAGGTCCACGCCGACGACCGCGTCGTCGCCTTCCGCGACCTGCAGCCGCAGGCCCCCGTGCACGTCCTCGTCGTCCCGCGCGAGCACACCGCCGACGTCCGCGAGCTCGCGACCGCGGACCCGACGCTGCTGCCGCACCTCGTCGCCGTCGCCTCGCAGATCGCCGCCGAGCTCGCCGACGGCGACTTCCGCCTGGTCTTCAACACCGGCGCCGCGGCGGGCCAGACCGTCATGCACACCCACGCCCACGTCCTCGCGGGCACCGACCAGCACGAGTCCACCACCGCCGCAGGAGAGCTGTGACCTCATCGTCCACCGGCACCACGCCCACCCCCGGCAGTGCCCCCCAGGTGATCGACCGCCGCCTCGCGATCCCCGACCACCTGAGCCCCTTCCAGGTCCTCGGCGAGAACGACCAGGCCCTCGACGCCCTCGAGCGCGCCGTGCCGGACGCCGACGTGAGCGTGCGCGGCCACCGGGTCACGATCCGCGGAACCGAGGACGCGGTGCGCCGCGCCGAGCACATCATGCGCTCGGTCATCGAGGTGGCCGCGGGCGGCGGCGCCGTCACGGCCGAGGCCGTCGAGCGCGCGGCCGACCTCTACGGGGACGAGCGCCGCACGGACGAGCGCATCGAGCAGGTGCTGTCCCAGGCGGTGCTGTCGGCGCGCGGACGCACGATCCGCCCCAAGACGCTCGGGCAGAAGCAGTACATCGACGCGATCGACACCCACACGATCACCTTCGGCATCGGCCCCGCCGGCACCGGCAAGACCTATCTCGCCGTCGCGATGGCCGTGCAGATGCTGCTGACCAAGCGCATCACCCGGATCATCCTCACGCGGCCCGCGGTCGAGGCGGGGGAGCGCCTGGGCTTCCTCCCCGGCACGCTCAACGACAAGATCGACCCGTACCTGCGGCCCCTCTACGACGCGCTGCACGACATGCTCGACCCCGAGTCGATCCCGCGCCTCATGGGAGCCGGCACGATCGAGGTGGCGCCGCTGGCGTACATGCGCGGGCGCACGCTCAACGACGCGTTCATCATCCTGGACGAGGCGCAGAACACGACGCCCGAGCAGATGAAGATGTTCCTGACCCGCCTGGGATTCAACTCCACGATGGTCGTCACCGGCGACGTCACGCAGGTGGACCTCCCCGGCGAGCAGCGCAGCGGACTGCGCGTCGTCGAGCAGGTCCTCGGCGGCGTCGACGACATCGCCTTCTGCCGCCTCACGCCCCGCGACGTGGTGCGCCACCGCCTCGTCTCCGACATCGTCGAGGCCTACGGCCGCTGGGAGATCGGCGGCGGGAGCCGCGAGCAGCGCCGCAGCCGCGCCGAGCGCCGCAGCGGCGCAGAGCACCGCGGCGGCCGCCGCACGCAGGGCGCCGCCGGCGCCGCCGAGACCACGCAGGGAGAGGCCCGATGACGATCGAGGTCAACAACGAGACCACCGTCCGCATCGACGAGCGGGAGTTCGTCGAGCTCGCCCGCTACATCTTCGGGGCCATGCACCTGCACCCGGCCACGGAGCTGTCGATCCTCTTCGTCGACGAGGAGGCGATGACGCAGCTGCACATCCAGTGGATGGACGAGCCCGGGCCGACGGACGTCCTGAGCTTCCCCATGGACGAGCTGCGTCCCGGCTCCGAGGACGAGGACGCCCCGGAGGGCCTGCTCGGCGACGTCGTGCTGTGCCCGACGGTGGCCGCCGCGCAGGCCGCTGAGGCGGGCCACAGCGCCGTCGAGGAGATGCTGCTGCTGACCACGCACGGGATCCTTCACCTGCTGGGCTACGACCATGCCGAGGAGGACGAGCGCCGCGTCATGTTCGACCTCCAGCGCAAGCTCCTGCTCACCTTCCTGGCCGCGCGCGAGTCGCGCGCCTGAGAGGAGCACGATGACAGCCCTGCTCGCCACCCTCATCCCCCTGGCCGTCCTCGGCCTCATCTCGGCGGCCCTGTTCACGGCGGCCGACGCCGCGATGCTCTCGGTCTCGCGCACGGGCCTCGAGCGCGCCCTCGAGGACGCGACCGACCGGGTCCGCCGCCGCGTGCTCGCCCAGCACGAGGACGCCCCGCGCGTGTTCGCGACCGTGACCCTCGCCCGGATTCTCTCCGAGGCCGCGTTCACCGTCGCGATCGCGGGCATCGCCTTCACGCTCATCGATTCCTGGCCGATCGCCCTGCTCGTCGCGATCCTCGGCGTCTGGACCGTCTCGTTCATCGCCCTGTCGGTGTCGCCGCGCACCATCGGCCGGCGTCGGCCCGAGCAGGTGACGATCGTGCTGTCCGGGCTCATCGGCGTGGCCCGCGTGCTGCTGTGGCCGCTCGCGATGGCCTTCATCCACATCGGCTCCGCGTTCACCCCCGGCGGGAAGGTCCGCGGCGGCCCCTACGCGACGGAGGCCGAGCTGCGCCACTTCGTCGACCGGGCCACCGAGTCCGAGGAGCTCGAGCACGATGAGCGCGACATGATCCAGGGCGTGTTCGACCTGGGCGACACCCGCATCCGCGAGCTCATGGTCCCGCGCCCCGACATGGTCACGATCTCCGACGACGCCTCGGCCGAGAAGGCGATGCGGCTGTTCGTCCGCTCGGGCTTCTCGCGCATCCCCGTGATCGGCGAGAACGTCGACGACCTCCTGGGCGTGCTGTACGCCAAGGACGTGATGCGCGCGATTCACTCGCCGTGGAACCCGGGGTCGGATCGCCCCGTCACCGAGATCATGCGCCCGGCGATGTTCGTCCCGGAGATCGCCGGGGCCGACGACGTCATGCGCCAGATGCAGCAGCGCCGCATCCACGTCGGCATCGTCGTCGACGAGTACGGAGGCGTCTGCGGGATCGTCACGATCGAGGACATCCTCGAGGAGATCGTCGGCGAGATCGCCGATGAGCACGACCGCCGCGAGCCGGAGATCGAGGACCTCGGCGACGGGGTCTACCGCGTCCCCGCCCGCGAGACCGTGACCGCGGCCGGCGAGCTGTTCGGCCTCGACATCGAGGACGAGGACGTCGACACCATCGGCGGCCTGCTCGCCAAGACGCTGGGCAGGGTCCCGGTCATCGGTGCCGAGGGCGACGCCCACGGCCTGCACCTGGAGGCCGAGCGCACCGCGGGCCGCCGCAAGCGCCTGTCCTCGGTGCTCGTCTCGCGCACGCCGCGCGGCGACGAGGACGACGAGGCCCCGGAGAACCACGGAGACGACGATGACTGACACGCACGAGCCCACCGCATCGGCGGACGACGGAACGGCGGCGCAGGGCGAGCACCGCTCGGGCTTCGTCGCGATCGTCGGCCGCCCGAACGTCGGGAAGTCGACGCTGACCAACGCGCTGGTGGGGGAGAAGGTCGCGATCACCTCCTCCAAGCCGCAGACGACGCGCCGCGCGATCCGCGGCATCGTCACGCTGCCGCAGGCGCAGATCGGCCTGGTCGACACCCCCGGCGTGCACCGGCCCCGCACGCTGCTGGGGGAGCGGCTCAACGATCTGGTCCGCGAGACGCTCACCGAGGTCGACGTCGTCGGCTTCTGCCTCCCGGCCGATCAGAAGATCGGGCCCGGCGACCGCTACATCGCCCAGGACCTCGCCGAGATGACGCAGGGGACGAGCGGGCGGCGCAAGGGCCCGCGGATCGTCGCGATCGTCACCAAGTGCGACCTCGTCTCCCGCGACCGCGTCGGCGAGCACCTGCTGGAGGTCTCGCGTCTGCTGGACTTCGACGACATCGTCCCGATCAGCGCCGTCACGGGACGTCAGGTCGATGTGCTCACCGACGTCATCGCGAAGAACCTCCCCGTGGGGCCGCAGCTGTACCCGGACGACCAGATCACCGAGGAGACCGATGAGGGGATCGTCGCCGAGCTGATCCGCGAGGCCGCCCTGGAGGGCGTGCGCGACGAGCTGCCGCACTCGCTCGCGGTGGTCGTCGAGGAAATGGCCGAGACGGACCCCGACGGCGACCCGTTCGCGGAGGTCGCGCCCGGTGAGGGGCGCCTCGTGGTGCGGGCGTCGATCTTCGTCGAGCGCGACAGCCAGAAGGGCATCATCATCGGCAAGGGCGGCTCGCACCTCAAGGAGGTCGGGTCCCGGGCGCGCCAGGAGATCCAGCGCCACCTGGGGCGGCGCTGCCACCTGGACCTGCGGGTGAAGGTCGCCAAGGACTGGCAGCGCGACCCCAAGCAGATGGGTCGCCTCGGGTTCTGAGCGGGAGGTGCGGGTTCTCCGCATCTGCCGTCGATGCCTTTCATTCGTCACACCCCTCTTCTCCTCTGATTCGAACAGGAGTTCGAAGGAGGTGTTCGGCGGTTCCGCCCAGGAGCGGAGCCGCTGGACCCTCGCACCGCAGAGGGAGGTGGACCGTGGGCGATCTGTTGCCGGATGCTGCCTCTGCCTCTGAGACATCCGAGGCACTTGCGAGCGCTGATTCCCCGGTTCGTCCCGACGCCGCGGTCCATGCGCCAGCCATCGGTACAGCGCTTGGGCCAGCCCCCGATGCACCGCCCGTGCTTCTCGGGGACACCGAGGACAAGGGCGGAACGTTCGAGCCTTCTCGCCTGCCCCGTCGCCGTACGACGGTGATGACCCGTGATGTCCTGGGTGAGCGCGCGGATGCCGCCGACGACCCCCGCCTGGTGGCCGGCCTGCAGGAGCTCTGGGACGACGCGGTGCTCGAGTCGCGGATCGCCGCGGCGCGGATGCAACGGCTCGACGCCTTCTGGGTCGACGGCTCCGCCTCGGACGACGCCATGCAGGACGGGGACGAGGCCGACATGCGTGTCGCGATCGCGCTGCGCATCTCACCGACGACGGCCTCGCACCTCGTCCACGAGGCGCACCTCCCGCGCACGGACCTTCCCGGGACGTTCGCCCTCCTCGAGGCCGGGACGATGGCCTGGCCCTGGATGCGCCGCGTGATCCGCGCCGTGCGCGACCTCGAGACCGAGCAGCGTCACCGTCTCGACGCCATGGTCGTGGGGTGGGACCTGGACGTGACCTTCGAGCGCTTCCGCAAGGACCTCGCCCTCGCCGCCTCCCGAGTGCGCAGCAGCGCCCCGCTGGTGCCCGAGGCATCTCCTGGCGCCCGTCGGCGTGTGGAGGTCCATCCGGACAACGACGAGGGCATGGCCTGCCTCCGCGTGGTCGGCCCCGTGCCCGACGTGATGGCGCTCGCCCGCCGACTCGATGCCTCGGCGCGAGCGGTGCAGGCGGCGCAACGTCGGGCGCTCGAGGTCCGAACCGAGGACGACCAGGCGTTCCCGATCCCCTATGACGACGGCACCGTCGAGGCGACGGGTCGAGCCCTCCCCCTTGCTCGCCTGCGCTTCGACCTCCTGACGCGTTCGCCGCTCGATGCCGGTGGGGCAGAGGTCCCCGCGGAGCGCTTCCGCATCAATGTCGTGGTCCCCGCCATGACCCTGCTCGGGGTGAGTGATGCCCCGGGCACGCTGGATGGCACCGTTCCGGTGCCTGCCGAGCTGGCCCGTTCCCTGGCCGGCGGGTCCGACACCTGGTGCCGGGTCCTGACGGATCCGGTCTCCGGGGCGTTCCTCCCGCTCCCGGCCGATCGTTACGTTCCGACTCCCGCCATGCGCGAGCACCTCCGCCTCCGCTCGGCCACCTGCGCCGCGCCCGGGTGCACCCGGCCATCCTCCTGGGCCTCGGAGTGCGACCACATCGAGGAGTTCGACCATCGGAACCCCTCCGAGGGCGGTCGGACGGAGATCGAGAACCTGCATCTGCTGTGCTGGCAGCACCATCTGCTCAAGACCCGTCGACGGATCGACCCGGTGCGCCTTCCGCAGGGCTGTGCGGATTCCGGCTCTCCACCGGCGGAACCACGGGCGCCGCACCGGACGACCCCCGTGACGACGCGGGAGGGGCCCGAGGACGGGGACGATCCCCCGGACACGACAAGCGAGTGCCCGGCCGTCGTGCTGCCCGGAGCTGCGGTGCTGCCTGGGGCCACGCGGTGGAGCCTGGGGGATGGATCATCCGTCGTCATCCAGGACGACGTCGACCTCCTGACGCCTGATATCGTCGCCGATCTCGAGATGCACTGGCAGGCTCACACGGTTCTGGAGCGACGACACGCCCGGGGCGACGGTGAGCTGGGCCGAGATGCGGCTGCCGCAGGGCAGGCGGCATGCGGCGAGTCCGGAGAGGTCACACCTGGTGATCGGGAGCGCCGTTCCGTAAGCCGGACGAAAGCCAGCCGGACGAAAGCCAGCCGGGCGATGCCGAGCTGGGGGAAGCCGAACCGGGCGACGTCGAACCGAGCGCCATCGAGCCGGGAGAGGTCGAGCCGAGAGAGGTCGAGTGGCGGGGGCGGGTCCTTCCGCCCGTCGATCGGGCCGCCGCCGTTCTGACGCCGCCGCCCGTTCGAGCTCTCTGCGAGACGTGCCCCTCCTGCCAGGGATCACCCCGAGCCCGTCTCGGATCACGGTCATGTGTCCTGCGTCTCGGACGCAGTGCTACCGTGCACGACATGCGCGGATCGCTGCTCCTCCTTAGCAGCCGCGTCGGGGCCTGATCTTCGCCGGACCCCGCCGCGGCGACCTCCCCATGCCCCCGGCGACCCCGCGAGACCCCTGAGGAAGACCCCCGTGAACACCGCATCCACCACTCCTGTGCCCAGCACTGCCCCCGCCGTCGCCCCCGGCTCGGTCGCCGCCACCGCTGACCCCGCCCTGCCCGTCGTCGGCCCCGACGGCGAGGACCCGCAGCAGCCCTCGGGCATGCCGATCCACAAGTACCTGCCCTACTCCGAGCAGATCCGCGTCGACCTGCCCGACCGCACCTGGCCCGCCCGGGAGATCACCCGCGCCCCCCGCTGGTGCGCCGTCGACCTCCGCGACGGCAACCAGGCGCTCATCGACCCCATGAACTCCGAGCGCAAGCTGCGCATGTTCGAGCTGCTCGTCCGCATGGGCTACAAGGAGATAGAGGTCGGCTTCCCCGCCGCCAGCCAGACCGACTACGACTTCGTGCGCACGCTCATCGAGGACGGCCACATCCCCGACGACGTCACCATCCAGGTCCTCACCCAGGCCCGCGAGCACCTCATCGAGCGCACGTATCAGAGCCTCGAGGGCGCCAAGAAGGCCGTCGTCCACCTGTACAACTCCACGTCGATCGTCCAGCGCGACGTCGTGTTCTGCTCCGACCAGGACCGCATCCTCGACATCGCCGTGCAGGGCGCCCTGCTGTGCCGCAAGTACGAGGAGATCATCCCGGACACGCGGATCACCTACGAGTACTCGCCCGAGTCCTACACCGGCACCGAGCTCGAGTACGCGGTGCGGGTGTGCAACGCGATCATCGAGGTCTTCCAGCCCACCCCCGAGCGCAAGATGATCGTGAACCTCCCCGCGACCGTCGAGATGGCCACGCCCAACGTCTACGCCGACTCGATCGAGTGGATGAGCCGCCATCTGGACCGCCGCGACTCCGTCGTCCTGTCGCTGCACCCGCACAACGACCGCGGGACCGGTGTCGCCGCCGCAGAGCTCGGCTACCTGGCCGGCGCCGACCGCATCGAGGGCTGTCTCTTCGGCAACGGCGAGCGGACCGGCAACGTCGACCTCGTGACGCTGGGCCTGAACCTCTTCGCTCAGGGCATCGATCCGCAGATCGACTTCTCCCAGCTCGACGAGGTGCGCCGCACGGTCGAGCACTGCAACCAGATGAAGGTGCCCGAGCGCTCGCCCTACGGCGGCGACCTCGTCTTCACCGCGTTCTCGGGCTCGCACCAGGACGCGATCAAGAAGGGCCTGGAGCGGATGGACGCCGATGCCGCGGCCGCGGGCACGACCCGCGACGACATGGTCTGGCGGGTCCCCTACCTGGCGATCGACCCCAAGGACATCGGCCGCTCCTACGAGGCCGTGATCCGCGTGAACTCGCAGTCCGGCAAGGGCGGCATGGCCTACCTGCTGCGCACCGAGCACGGGCTCGACCTGCCGCGTCGCCTGCAGATCGAGTTCTCCTCGATCGTCCAGCACCTCACCGACACCGAGGGCGGCGAGATGTCGCCCGCCGCCCTGTGGGACGCGTTCGTCGACGAGTACCTGCCGGCCCCCGACGCGAAGGACGCCTGGGGTCGCTACGGCTTCAGGAGCGTCCAGCACCAGAGCGAGGGCGAGGGCGCCGATCGCGTCACCGTGCAGCTGCTGGTCGACGGCGCCGAGCGGACCATTACCGGGCTCGGCAACGGCCCCCTGGACGCCTTCGTCAAGGCGCTCGGGGAGCAGGGGGTGCCCGTGCGGATCCTCGACTACGCCGAGCACGCGCTGACCGAGGGCGAGCACTCCCTCGCCGCCGCGTACGTCGAGTGCGAGATCGGAGACCGGATCCTCTGGGGCGTCGGCATCGACTCCTCGATCACCCGCGCCTCGATGCAGGGCATCGTCTCGGCGCTCAACCGGGCGGCGCGCGCGGAGGGCTGAGAGCCCGATCAGGCGGACAGTACGACCGGGCCGGGCGGAACGACCGTCCTGGCCCGGTCGTCCAGATGGGCGGTTACGCCCGGCGATCTCGGCCTGATCCGTCTCGGTCGGATCGGTTCGCCGTTGCTCGTCCCCTCGGGTCGAACCGGTCCACGAAGGCTGCGGCGGCCCGTCAGCGGCCGGGTGCGCCGGGATCCCGCGCGCATCGATCGAGGACGCGGGCCTGGCGGTCGAGCATCGGCGTGCTCAGCCCCGCGGCCATCGCTGAGGCGTGGATGTCTCGGAAGCCCGAGATCCATTCCGGCATCCCGTGCGCGCTGCGGCGGATGACCATCGTGCGAACATCGGCATCGGCGAACATGCCCTGCATGAGGCGCGTGACGACCGGTGCCGGGAGGCGGAACAGCGGAGAGGGCCACAGCAGGCCGGGCGGTGAGCCGGCGGCGCGGCAGGTGCGCAGCCCCTCGCGAAACGCCAGCACCAGGTCCCGCGCACGCGCCCGATCACCGATGAGCTCGTCGTAGCCGCCGGCGTCCAGCAGAGGCGCGGCGGTGAGCGACTGCTGGAGGCAGTGGATGCGCAGCCAGTCGCTCATGCGGCGCTGGCGCGCCACGGAGAGCCCCGCTGCGCGGAACGCCTCCTCGATGGCATCCATGACGCGGCGTCCCGCGGCATGACCGGTCTCGAGCACCGTCCCGGTGCGGAAGACGGTGGCATGGACGTGCCGTCCCTGCCTCCCGCCGCCGACCTGGGACGGGAGACCGAGGTGGAACCTCGAACGCGGCAGATGCAGGCGCGCCTCGCGCTCGAGGCCCCACCGGTTGAGCATCAGCACGAGGGGAATATGCGGCGGAGCCGACGACGCCAGGTGGGGGAGCAGCTCCGGGAGCCGATCCCCGGGGGCCATGACGAGGATCGCATCCGCCTCGGACGCGCTGACGTCGGACAGCAGGCGAGGGGTGAACTCGCGGACGCTGTCCGTCCCGTCTCGGAGATCATGGAGATGCAGGTGGAAGGAGCCCTCATAGGCCGAGCGACGTCCATCGGGGACCACGTAGTCCACGTCGTGCACGCGGCTCAGCAGATGCGCGTCCGTCAGGCCGATGGTTCCCGCGCCGATGATCGTGAAGCGCACACGCCTATTGCACCACCGGCCAGAGAAGGGCTCGGCTCATCCGATCGGCGTGGCGAGGACCGAGCCCTCACCGGAGCGCTCCGCCTCCCCGCCCGTGCGTCCGTCCGGGACCGAGTCGTCATTCGGGGCCGTGCCTGTTTCCGATGCCGTGGTGCCCGTCCGTCGGGCCGTGAGCGTGATGCCGATGCTCGCGGCGACGACCAGGACGATCGCGAGGGCGGTCAGTGCCGTGAGCGGCTGTCCCAGCAGGATCAGCCCGGCGAGACCGGCGACGGCGGGCTCGAGGGAGAGCAGGACGCCGAACACGCGGCTGGGGAGGCTGCGCAGCGCCGACAGCTCGAGGGAGTAGGGGATCACGGAGGCCAGCAGCGCACAGCCGAGGGCCAGCAGGGCCAGGTGCGGATCGGCCAGTCCCGTGGCGCCGCCGTCGGCCCCGAGGGGGAGGATCGCGAGAGCGCCGATGCCGACGGCCGCGGCCAGACCGCCGTGCCCCGGGACGAGGCGCCCCACGTGGGCGCTCGCCAGGATGTATCCCGCCCAGAAGACGCCGGCGATCAGGGCGAAGACCACGCCCAGCGGATCGAGTGCGGCACCTCCCGTGAGGCTCTCCACGCCGAACATCGAGACGCCGAGGAGCGCCACGAGCACGCACAGCAGGTCCGCGCCGCGCCGCGACAGGATCGCCGACAGGACGAGGGGCCCGAGGAACTCGATCGCGACGGCCGCCCCGAGGGGGATGCGGGCGATCGAGGCGTAGAAGCTTCCGTTCATCGCTCCGAGGGCGAGGCCGAACAGGATCACGCCGCGCCACTGCGCCCGGTCCCAGCGGTGGAGGGCAGGGCGGACCGCGAGCAGCAGGACCGTGGCCGCCATGCCCAGGCGCAGGCAGGTGACGCCCCAGGAGCCGAGAGGGCCGAACAGTTGCGCGGCGAAGGCCGCCCCGATCTGCAGCGACACGCACGAGCCGAGCACCATCGCCACGGGTCCGGCCATCGTGGGGCCGGCCGTCGTGGATGCAGGGACGGGGGAGGTGGAGGAGCGGGTCACGGGTCCAGGATCCCCGGTCCACCATGATTCAGTCCATCGCTATCATCTGACGGGACGTGTGAAGCAGAGCTTCATAGTCTCGGGGGCAGGTTCGCGTTCTCGGCGATGCCGGCCCGGGCGAGGCCCGGGGAGAGGGGAGGTGCACGATGCTCGACGTCCAGCGCCTGCGCCTGCTCGCGGAGCTGCACCGACTCGGCACGGTCTCGGCCGTGGCCCGGGCCCAGTTCTGCAGCCCCTCGGCGGTCTCCCAGCAGCTGGCCCGCCTCGAGCGCGAGGCGGGCGTCCCGCTGCTCGAGCGCGCGGGGCGCCGGGTGCGCCTCACCGATGCGGCGCTCGGGCTCGTCGCCCACGCCGATGCCGTCGCCGAGCGCCTCGAGCGCGCCGAGTCCGAGCTGCGCGAGGCCGCGGGCGAGGTGGGCGGTCTCCTGCGGATCGCCTCGTTCCAGACGCCGCTGCTGACGATCGCGCCCCGCGCCCTGACCGCGCTCGAGGCCGAGCACCCGGCCCTGCGCCTCGTCTTCGCCCAGCGCGAGCTCCCGGAGGCGATCGCGGGCCTGCGCTCGCACGAGTTCGATCTGGTCCTCGGCGAGGAGTTCCCCGGCGCCCGCGACGCGCTCGTCCCCGGCATCGACCGGGCGGAGCTGATCGCCGATGACCTCCTGCTCGTGGTCCCGGAGCGCGGGCCGTGGTCTCGCCCGGCAGCCCTCTCCGACCTGCACCACGCCCGCTGGGTGCTCGAGCCCGATGACACCGCCGCGGGCCTCTGGCAGCGTGCCGAGCTGCGCCGCCACGGGATCGAGCCCGCGATCCTCGTCGAGACCCCGGACCCGCTGCTGCAGGTCCACTTCGTGCGGACCGGGCATGCCGTCGCGCTCATCCCCGCCCTGGTCGCGAGCACGCATCTCGACGGGACACGGGCGCTGCGGCTGCCGGGGATGCCGCGCCGATCGGTCTACACGGCGGTCCGGTCCGGGCGTGCCGGGCACCCGGGGATCCGTGCGGTGCGACGCGCTCTGCACGATGCTGCTCTCCTCGACGCGGGGCTGGTCGAGGCGGAGCAGGTCGCGGCCGAGAGCGCGCGGTAGATTCGACCCGTCATGCAGAAGCTCTACCGGGACCACGCGATCGTGCTGCGCACGCACCCCCTCGGGGAGGCCGACCGCATCATCACCCTGCTCACGCGCCGCCACGGCAAGGTCCGCGCGGTCGCCAAGGGCGTGCGGCGCACGGGCAGCCGCTTTGGCGCGCGCCTGGAGCCGTTCGGGCTGATCGACGTCCAGCTGCACACCGGCCGCACCCTGCACACGGTGACGCAGGTGGTCACGATCGAGACCTTCGCCGAGGGCATCAGCTCCGACTACGCCCGCTACACGGCGGCCTCCGCGATGCTGGAGACCACGGACCGCCTCACCGACGAGGTCGTGGACCCCAATGCCCAGCAGTTCCTCCTGCTCGTCGGCGCGCTGCGCACCGCCGCCGCAAGCCGCATCCCGCCCTCGCTCGTGCTCGACGCCTTCTTACTGCGCACCCTCGCGCACGCCGGCTGGGCGCCGGATCTGCGCACCTGCGCGTTGTGCGGCGCCGAGGGGCCGCACCACGCCTATGACGTCGCCGCGGGCGGCCTCGTCTGCTCCGCATGCCGCCGACCGGGCGCCGTCGCCGTGCGCCAGGGAGCGATCGAGCACATGATCTACCTGCTCGCGGGGGACTGGGAGAGCACGCTGCGCGCCGACGCGACGATCCAGCTCGAGGCCAGCCGCCTCATCGCCGACTCCATCACCTGGCATCTCGAGCGCGGCGTGCGCGCCCTGCACTACGTCGAGCGCTGAACGGCACTGCGCCGTCAGTATCCTGGGCCCCATGCCGTCTCCCCGCCCCGCCCCCGTCGAGCCGTTCGAGCACCCGAGCGGGGCACGGCCCCCGCAGCTGCCGTCGGCCGTGATCCCGCACCACGTCGCCGTCGTCATGGACGGCAACGGCCGCTGGGCCAACCAGCGCGGCCTCCCGCGCACCGCGGGCCATGAGGCGGGGGAGGCGGCGTTGCTGGACGTCGTCGCCGGGGCGCTGCAGATCGGCGTCACCCACCTGTCCGCCTACGCCTTCTCGACGGAGAACTGGAAGCGCTCGCCGGAGGAGGTGCGCTTCCTCATGGGCTTCTCGCGCTCCGTTCTCCGCCGCCAGCGCGACACCCTGAACAGCTGGGGCGTGCGGATCATCTGGGTCGGCCGCGAGCAGCGCCTGTGGGGGTCGGTCATCGCCGAGCTGCGGGAGGCCGAGGAGCTCACGCGGAACAACACGCGGATGACGCTGTACATGTGCGTCAACCACGGCGGCCGCGCCGAGATCGTCGATGCCGTCCGCGAGATCGCCCAGGAGGCCCGCGCGGGCAGGCTCTCGGCGCGGGCGATCACCGAGAAGAACCTCGGGCGACGCCTGAACGACCCGGAGATGCCGGAGGTCGACCTGTTCCTGCGCACGAGCGGGGAGCAGCGGACCTCCAACTTCCTGCTGTGGCATGCCGCCTACGCGGAGCTCGTGTTCGTCCCCGAGCTGTGGCCCGACGTCGACCGGCGCGTCCTGTGGCGCGCGATCACCGAGTACGCGCGGCGCGATCGTCGCTACGGCGGGGCGATCGATGCTCCCCAGCCGACGGATCCGCGGGAGCAGGAGCCTGCGCGCGGGAGCTGAGCCGTCGGCGCACCAGCAGCGCGATCACGACGACGAGGAGCACGGCCCCGGCGACGGCCGCCCACGGGCTCAGCAGGGACAGCTCGAGCCACATGACGAAGGCCGCCAGCCCGATCGTCGCGTACAGCACCGCCCAGGCGAAGCCCCCGACCACGAGGGCGGGGACGTAGCGCGTCAGCGGCATCCGCGTGAGCCCCGCCGCGGCATTCATCGCGGTCTGGAAGCCGACCGTCAGGAAGCTCACCGCGACCACCGGAGCGCCCCAGCGGCGCACGGACTCCTGCGCCCTGGACACGCGAGGGCCCTCGAGGAACGCGCCGATCCGGCCGCGCTGGGCCCAGGTCCCGGCCAGGCGCCCGAGGGCATAGGTCGCCCCGGCGCGGCACAGCACGATCACCCACAGGACGCCGACGGCCGCGACGAGGGGCAGGTCGAGGATCCGCTCCATCATCAGGAGGCGGCGGGGGAGTGCTCCGGGCACAGGCCGAAGATCTCCATCGTGTGCTCGAGCTCGGTGTACCCGTGCTCGGAGGCGACCTTCTGCGCCCAGTCCTCCAGCCCCGGCGACAGGAACTCGACCGTGCGCCCGCACCGGCGGCACACGAGGTGATGATGGTGATCCTCCTGCGCGCACTGGCGGTAGATGGACTCGCCGTCGTCGGTCACCAGCACATCCACCTGCCCGCTCTCGGCCAGGGCCTGCAGGTTGCGGTAGACGGTGGCTAGGCCCACGGTCTCGCCGTCGGCCTTCATCTGCTCGTGGATCTGCTGGGCGCTGCGGAAGTCGTCCTGGCGCTCGAGCGTCGCGAGCAGGGCGGTGCGCTGCTTCGTGGTCCGGGGCCTCGGTGACGATTCCATGCTCCGATTGTCTCCCATGCGCGTGCTCAGCGGGCGTGCGCGCCGGCCCCGGACGACGACGCTCCCCGCGCGACGCGCAGGCCCAGCCCGGTGGCGTACACCGCGATCGTCAGCAGGACGATCACGCCGCCCGGCGGCAGGTCGACGTAGGCGGTCAGCACGAGGCCCCCGAGGCTGCAGGCCACCCCGATCGCCATCGCGGTGCGCATGGTGCGTGCGAAGCCGATCACCATCGTCTGCGCGGCGGCGACGGGGACGATCATGAGCGCGGAGACCATGAGCGCGCCGACGATCCGCATCGCCAGCGTCACCGTGAGGGCGGCGAGGACGGCGATGAGGATGTTGACCGCCCGGACGGGCAGGCCCGCGGCCCGCGCGTACTCCTCGTCGCTCGTGACCGCGTGCAGCAGCTGGGACAGGCCCACGCCGATTGCCAGCACGATCACGGCGAGGATCAGGGCGATCACCAGGTCCGTGCCCGTGACCGTCGCCAGCGAGCCGAACAGGTAGCCCATGAGCGACTGCGAGGTGCCGCCGGCGAGCTGGATGATGACGACGCCCCCGGCGATGCCGCCGTAGAACAGGATCGCGAGGGCGACGTCGCGGCTGGTGTGCCCGACCTCCCGCACGAGCTCGATCACGAGCGCGCCGATCACGGAGGCCAGCAGCGCCCCGGGGATCGCGAGCAGGTCGTGGGGCGTGGTCTGGACCCAGGCGCCGACGAGCCAGCCGACGGCCACGCCGGTCAGGGCCACGTGGCCCAGGCCGTCCCCGAGCAGCGAGAGGCGCTTCTGGACGAGGTAGGTCCCGACCACCGGGGCGGTCACGCCCATCAGCACGGCGATGATCAGGGGGTAGCGCATGATGTCGGACGTCAGCAGGTCCCACGGGGTGACGGTCACGGGTGCAGCTCCTGTCCGAGACACTCCTCGGGTCTGACGATGTGCTCATGGCCGGGGTCGAGGTGCGGCCGGTCGGCGGGGTCGCCGTCGTGGATGACGCGCCCGGCGTCGAGGACGACGGTGCGGGTGATCTCCTCGGCCAGGAGCCCGAGCTCGTGGAGCACGATGACGACGGTGGTGCCTCGTGCGGCGAGGCGGGTGATGAGCCGGGCCAGGCTCGCCTGGGTCTCGAGGTCGACGCCGGCGAAGGGCTCGTCGAGGACCAGCAGCTCGGGCCGGCGCACGAGCGCGCGGGCGATCATGACCCGCTGGCGCTGGCCGCCGGACATCTGGGTGATGGGTCGTTCGGCGAGCTCGGTGAGTCCGACATCGGCCAGGAGCGCCTCGACGCGCGGATCGCGTCCCCGGGTCCGCCAGCGGCGTGCTCCGAGCAGGCCGATCGCGACGGTCTCGCGGGCGGTCGCCGGGATCGACCCGGTCTCCGCGCTGTGCTGGGGGACGTAGCCGATGCGGTCGTGGACGGGGCGCTCCTGGACCGGGCGCCCCCACAGCTCGACCGTGCCGCGGCGCGCGGGGAGGATCCCGACGATCGTGCGCAGCAGCGTGGACTTGCCCGAGCCGTTGGACCCCAGCAGGGCGACGAGCTCTCCCGGGCGGACGTCGAGCGAGACGCCGTGCAGGATCTGCGCCGATCCGAGGTGGACGTCGAGGTCGCGCACCGAGATGACCGGCGTCTCGGCGACGGGGTGGCTCATGCCCAGCTCTCCACGAGCTTCGCGGCGTTCTCTCGCATCACTGCACGGTAGTCCTTCGACGCGTCGAGATGGGTCTCGAGGTTGTCGAGCGACGCCGAGCTCACACCGACGTTCCGCGCGAGGGTCCCGGCCACCTTGGGGGAGGCGCTCTCCTCGAAGAACACCGTGGTCACGCCGCGCTCGGAGATGACCTGCTGCAGCTCGAGGAGGCGCTGCGGGGAGGGCTCGACCTCGGGGTCGATGCCCGAGATCCCGATCTGCTCGAGGCCGTAGCGCTGGGCGAGGTAGCCGAAGGCGGTGTGGCTGGTCACGAACACCTTCTCGCCCTCGACGGCGCCGAAGGTCTGCTGCAGCTCGGCATCGAGCTCCTCGAGGAGTCGGACGGCCTCGGCGGCGGAGGCCGTGAACGTCTCCTTCTCCTCGGGGGCCACGGCGCCCAGGTGCTCGCCGAGGGCGGTCGCGAGGGCGGCCAGGAGCGTGGGGTCGGTCCACATGTGGGGGTCGAGCCCGCCATGGTCGTGGCCCTCGTGCCCGTCGGCGCCGGTCTCCTCGCCGCCGTGGTCCTCCGCATGCTCCTCGAGGGGGAGGAGCGTGACGACCGTCGAGACGTCGAGCACCCGGTCCTCGAGGCCGCGGGCGGTGATCGCCTCGTCGAGCGCGGTCTGGAAGCCGGGGATGCGGATGATCACGTCGACCTTCTCGAGCCCGGCGATCTCGGAGACGGAGAGCTCGAGATCGTGCGGCTCCTGCCCCGGCTTGGCGAGGCTCGCAACCTCGGCGGCGTCGCCCGCGACGAGTCGGGCCGCGTACTCGATCCCGTAGCAGCTCACGACGACGAGGGGGCGGTCGGAGCCTGCCTGCGCTCCGCAGGCCGACAGGGCGAGCGCGAGGGGCGCGACGAGGCCTGCGGCCAGGACGCTGCGGCGTCCGGGAGCGGCGGGCCGGGGCGCGTTGCGGGCGGAGGAGAGGTGAAGCGACGTTCGCATGACAATCATTATCAACAAGTGGGGGAGGTCGGGCAAGTCGAGGGACAGGCGCCCTGGATATGCTGGGCGGGCACGCGGCATGCGCGTGCGCCCCCCGAAGACCGCAGGAGACCCGTCGTGGCAAAGCCCGCCCCCTCAGCCCTGGACAACGTCATCGCGCTCGCGAAGAAGCGCGGATTCGTCTTCCCGGCCGGTGAGATCTACGGCGGTACGCGCTCCGCCTGGGACTACGGGCCCCTCGGCACGGAGCTCAAGGAGAACATCCGGCGGCAGTGGTGGCGCACCTTCGTCCAGGGGCGCGAGGACATGGTCGGGCTCGACTCCTCGATCATCCTGCCCAAGAAGGTGTGGGAGGCCTCCGGTCACGTCGCGACGTTCACCGACCCCCTCGTCGAGTGCAAGAGCTGCCACAGCCGCCACCGCGAGGACCACCTCATCGAGGAGTTCGAGGAGAAGAAGGGGCGCGCCCCCGAGGGCGGCCTCGCCGAGGTCCCGTGCCCCAAGTGCGGCACCCGCGGCGAGTACACCGAGCCCCAGCAGTTCTCCGGCCTCATGAAGACCTACCTGGGCCCGGTCGACTCCGAGGCCGGACTGCACTACCTACGGCCCGAGACCGCGCAGGGCATCTTCGTGAACTTCCTCAACGTCGTCAACGCCGCCCGTCGCAAGCCGCCCTTCGGCATCGGGCAGGTCGGCAAGGCGTTCCGCAACGAGATCACGCCCGGCAACTTCATCTTCCGCACCCGCGAGTTCGAGCAGATGGAGATCGAGTTCTTCACTCCGCCGGAGGAGGCCGGCGAGTGGTTCGACCGCTGGGTCGAGGACTGCTGGAACTGGTTCGTCGACCTCGGCATCGACCCGGCCAACATGCGCCGCTTCGACGTCCCGGAGGACAAGCGCGCCCACTACTCCGACGGCACCATCGACATCGAGTACCGCTTCGGCTTCCAGGGCTCGGAGTGGGGCGAGCTCATGGGCATCGCCAACCGCACCGACTTCGACCTGGGCAGCCACACCGAGGCCTCCGGCACGAAGATGCAGTACTTCGACCAGGCCAGCGGCGAGCGCTACACCCCGTACGTGATCGAGCCGTCCTTCGGCCTCACCCGCTCGATGATGGCGTTCCTCGTGGACGCTTACACCGAGGACGAGGCTCCCAACACCAAGGGCGGGGTCGACCGTCGCACCGTCCTGCGCCTGGACCCGCGCCTCGCGCCCGTTAAGGTCGCGGTGCTGCCGCTGTCCAAGAGCGAGGACCTCGTCCCGCGCGCCCAGCAGCTCGCCTCCGAGCTGCGCGGGATGTGGAACGTCGAGGTCGACAGCTCCCAGGCGATCGGGCGCCGCTACCGCCGCCAGGACGAGATCGGCACCCCGTTCTGCGTCACCGTCGATTTCGAGACCGCCGAGGACCAGGCCGTCACCGTGCGCGAGCGCGACACGATGGCCCAGGAGCGCGTCGCGCTCGACCAGGTCGCCGGATACCTCGCCGAGCGCCTGCGCGGCGCCTGACGGTCAGCCCCGCAGCTGCGGGGCGACCTCGTGGGCGAAGGTCGTCAGCGCCCGCGCCGACTCGTCCGGCCGCCCCTGGAAGGGGAGGGCGAGGATCAGCTCGTCGGCCGCGGCGACGGCCCGGTCGCTCGTGAGCGCCTCGGCCACGACGTCGGGCGTGTCGAGCACGACCCGGGAGAACACGGCGCGGCCGCCGCCGATCTCGCGTCCGCGATGCTCCCCGTCCGCCGGATCGACGGAGCGCTCGCGCGGCAGCAGCGTGAGGAAGCGCTCGAGCTCGTCCTCATCGGCGACGGGGACCACCTGGCGGCTGACCGCCACGCGGCCCTCGCCGTGCCCGGCCTCCCGGCTCGCCTCCCGGTACGCGGCGATGGCCTCGAGCTGGAGATCCTCGAAGGTGCGCTGCGTGCCGTCGTCGGGCTGGAGCGTCGCGAGCTGGAGGCCGAGGCCCTGGGCGCCCGCCCGCGCGGCGCGCGCGGGCCCGCCGGCCCCGTAGGCCAGTCGCGAGCGGAGCCCGCGGACCTGCGGCTGGATGCGGAGGGAGGAGCCGGGCTCGATGTCCTCGACGTGGGCGTCCGCGGTCGCCACGATCGTCCCGTCGAGCAGGTCCAGGGTCTTGGCGAGCACGCGGTCCACGCGCTCCTGGGGATCCGTCTCGGTGATCCCGAACGCGTCGACGTACGGGGCCAGCTGCGCGGAGTAGCCCGAGGAGAGCCCGGCGCGCAGGCGCCCGCCGAGCAGCAGGTCCGTCGTCGCGAGGTCCTCGGCCAGGCGCGCCGGATTCTCGAACCACAGCGGGATCACGGCCGTGCCCAGGTCCATCCGCCGGGCGCGCTGGCCCGCCGCCGCCAGGAACAGCAGGGGCGAGGCGAGAGGCGACTGCAGATGCCGGGCGCGCACGTACCCCGCGTCGTAGCCGAGCTCGTCGGCGAGGGCGAACAGGTCCAGCGAGGCCTCGAGGGCCGCGGTGCGGGCGGCGGGCGAGGTCTCCTCGACCCCGCCGTGGTCGACGGCGCACAGGAACGAGATCGAGAGACCACCGGGACGGGACTCGGACATGGGGCCTCCTCGGCCGGGACGGGACTGCCGGGGCGGGGCCCGGCAGGGGAGAGGGGTACCTCTGATCCCTCCATCGTGGGCCCTGTCCCGGGACGACGTCCAGGACTTCATGCCTCCGCTGGCAGGGCGGAGATGCGTGCGCTGGCCGACAGGCGATAGGACCCGGGCGTGCTGTGAGGGGAACCACACAGCACGATGGTGTGCACGGACGTGGAGGGCCCATGAGGCATGGCAGTTCTGCGGCACCGGGACCCCCTCGGGCTGGGCGACGTCCCGGAGCCGACACCTGGCCCCCGGGGAGGTCGTCGTCGACGTCAAGACCGCGGGCGTCTGCCACTCGGACGTCTCGGCCCTCGATGATCCGGGATGGATGGCGCTGTTCTCCGAGTTGCCCCACACGATGGGGCACGAGACCGCCGGGGTGATCTCCGCGATCGGCGAGGGGATGGAGCACTGGAGCGTCGGCGACCGCGTCGGCATGGCGCCGATGATGCCCGACGGCACGGCGATCGGGTACGGGCCGTGGGAAGGCGGGTTCGGGCCGAAGCTGCGGGCGACCGACGCCAACCTCGTCAGGCTCCCCGATGAGGTCCCGTTCGATGCGGGCGCCATGGCGACCGATGCCGGGCTCACCGCCTACGGGGCGGTCGTGAGCACCGGGGCGCTCGAGAAGGGCATGAAGGTCGGGATCATCGGCCTGGGCGGCCTCGGGTACATCGGTGCCAAGGTCGCCGCGATCCTCGGAGCCGAGGTGTACGGCGCGGAGATCAACCCGCAGACCCGTGACCCGGCGCCGGAGATGGGGGTTGCTGAGGTCACGGAGTCGATCCTCGCCTTTCGGGACGTCGGCCTCGACCTCGTCGTGGACATCGGGCTCTTCAGAGTTGAGTGTGGGCGCGCCGGTGATGCGGGGTAGCTGGGGATAGACGTCGAGGTCCCCGATGATGAGCGGACTCTAGCCTCGATGTTTCATGGGGCTGGTGAGCGGGGTGGGTCGGCGTCGTTGCCGGTGTTGAGCTGCTGATTCTGGCATTCGGGTATGACAGATCGTCGCAGTGTCCGTTGCGGGCGGTCGGGTTCCACTTCCGAGAAGAGGAGCTGCTGGTCGTAGGGGCGGGTGGTCTCGCCGGGTTAGGTCTGTGCGACGGTGGTGCGGAGCCGGTTGACGCCGGTCAGGACCCTCACGGCTTCGGGTGCATGTTCGGCGAGGTGGAGGACCTTGTGCCGGGCGCGGCGCACGAGGGTCGCGGGGATCTCGAACAACCGCGCGCGGAGCCGTTTGGGTTCCCATTTCCTCGCGTCGTGCCTGGTGAAGGCGATGGTTTGCATCCAGGCGACGAGCTCGGAGGCGAGTTGGATGATCTGGCACCAGATCTGGTTCTGCGCGAAGGACTGCAGCGGGAACTTCATCAAGCCCAGGTCCTTGGCGTTGCGGATCCGGTCTTCGCATCGTGCACGGCGGCGGTGACGTAGTTCCAGGACGGGAAGCTGGCCGCGCGGGGTGGGGGTACCTCCCCCGAGCGCAGCGAGGAGGGGGAGTGGTGGCGAACGCGGTGATGCGCATTCCTTCGTGATCGGTGATCCGTAGTTGCGCTCCGGGGTGGGGCGTTCCTTCCGCACGATCACCCGCATCCCGGCAGGCCACCCGGACAGGTCCAGCAGTCCGGTCAGCTCCGCCACCCACGCCCCCTCGCGGATCCCGTCGGTATCGGTGTCATAGGCCGGAGTCCACGCCTGCGCCTCATCGATATGTTCCAGCAGGTCAGGAGTGTGCGCGGGGAGAGTGAACCCGACGGAGTAGGCCAGCCGCCGCCTGGTCATCCACTGGAGAAATTCCTTGGTGCCGCCGGCTCCGTCGGTGCGGATCAGAATCTTCTTCGACCCCCGCCTGCTCCGGGCCAGCAGGGCTGGTGGGAGCTGCGCGAGCGCGGCCTTGGTGACGGTGATGTGATCAGCCGCGGTGTTCGAGCCGGCGTTGCCGGGGCGCAGCTGGATCGCCAGCGGTTCCCCAGTCCCGTCGCTGCCGTGGTCAAGGAACGCACACAACGGGTGGTATCCGAAGCCGCGTTTGAACGTCGGTGCGGCCTGCTCCTTCTCACTGTGGGCGGTGATCAGGGTGGCGTCGAGGTCGATGACCAGCGGGCTCTTCACGCTCGCCCCCACAGTCGGGGAATGGTCTCCGGCCAAGGCCCAGGCCCGTTCCCGCGCGGCGCGACGGGCATTCGAGATCGCCTCGATCACGGCGGGCGCGTCCTCAGCCAGCGTGGTGAGCATGCGGGAGATCGTCGGGGCCGAGGCGACATCACCGAACAGGCCCGGCTCGCAACGCAGCAGATCAGCATCCGAAGCGTGCTCGCCGCCGATCGCGAGAGTGAGTGCGAGATCCAGCAGGACCTTCGAGCCGTGATGCTCTGCCAGCGGTTTCGTCCACGAATCCAGCGCCTCACGCAGCGAAGCAGCGAGGCCAGTGGCGTCAATCGTGTCGGTCAGCAGCACAGCGCCCGCATGCGCGAGGGCCGGAACCTCGGCGACGTCCACCCGCGGACGGGGGTAGAAGAACAAGGTAGGGTGGGACACCTGAAAGGTGCTCCTTCCAGCGGATGGCTACGGGTCTCAACACCTCGTATCATCCCAGGCCAGGAGCACCTTTCGCCATTCATTCCGCCGGTCGAGACCACACCCCCGTGAAATCTCGAGGCTAGCTGATCCTGCGCGGCGGTGCCTCAATGCGCCAGTCAGCCGTCCTGCAGCGCTGACCTTCTCCGGGACCCATCGCAGGTCCCGGCCCGGGCCCGCTTGCCGAACTACAGTGGAAGCGGCCGTCGATCCACGGTCGGCGAGCCAGGACTCTGATCTCGACCGAGGAGTGGATTCCCGTGACCGCACTGCTTGATTCCCGCACGGCCCTGGTGACCGGAGGGACCGTCGGCATCGGCGCCGGCATCGCACGCCAGCTCCGCGACCACGGCGCCCAGGTCATCGTCACCGGCCTCACCGAGGACGAACGCTCCCAGGCAAGGGAGGACGGCTTCACCGCCCACGTGCTCGACGTGCGTGATCGCGCGGCGTGCGACGAGGTGATCGCCCGAGCGGCCGACGAGCTCGGAGGACTCTCCGTGCTGGCCTCCAACGCAGGGGTGTACCCGCAGGCCCGCATCGAAGCGATGACCGACGAGGACATCGATCTGATCTTCGACATCAACGTCAAGGGCACCATCCACGCCGTCCAGGCGGCGATCCCCGCACTGGAAGCATCGGGGCGCGGTCGCATCGTGGTGACCAGTTCGATCACCGGCAACTACACGGGCTTCCCGGCGTGGTCCCACTACGGGGCCACCAAGGCCGCGCAGATGGGGTTCGTGCGCTCCGCCGCGATCGAACTGGCACGCAGGGGCATCACGATCAATGCTGTGCTGCCCGGCAACATCCTGACCCCGGGGCTTACGGAGCTGGGGCAGGAGTACCTGGACCAGATGGCACGGTCCGTGCCTGCCGGCTACCTCGGTGAGCCGGAGGACATCGGTGCGACCGTCGCCTTCCTCGCCTCGGACGGCGCCCGGTACATCACCGGGCAAGGCATCGTGGTGGATGGCGGACAGATCCTGCCGGAGACCCCGGAGGCACTCGAGGAGATCTGAGCGGTTCGCCGTCCGTCTCCCAGGAGGCTTTCGCATCCCTTACAGTCGGCAGAGACTATGCGGTGGGATGCTCCCCGTAGGGGGAGATCGCCGGTGTCTTGCGAAGAGGCGCCGGCGGTCCACCTCTTTCGCCGTCGCGGCGCATCGTGCGCCGCTGCGCTGTCCATGAGAGGGGTAGATCAGGGATGAGGATCACGTGGCCGAGCACGATCAGGACGATCCGACGGGTGAGAGGCACCGCTGCACCAGTGGTCCTGGTATCCTGTGTGGCCCTGGCATTGGCGGGGTGCACAGGCGCGGACACCGGTCCCGCTGCCCCGGACGCATCGCCTGCCTCCTCCGCTTCGGAACCGGCCTCTGAGCCGGCTGCCGTCGCGGCATCGGCGGGCGGGGACTGGTCTGCCACGGCAGCGCAGGTCGCACCGAGCGTGGTCTCGATCTCGGTGCGCACCTCGCAGGGCGGTGGCGCCGGATCCGGCGTGATCATCGACGAGCAGGGCCACGTGGTCACCAACCACCACGTCATCGCCGGGGCCACCGAGGGCGGGCAGATCCTGGTGACGCTCGCTGACGAGCGGGTCTTCGAGGCGTCCGTGCTGGGCAGCGATCAGGCCAGCGACCTCGCGGTCCTGGAGATCGCCGATGCTCCCGCAGACCTGACCCCGATCGAGGTCGCCGATTCCGACGAATTGGTGGTCGGCGAACCCGTGATGGCCGTGGGCAACCCGCTGGGACTGTCCGGCACGGTCACCACCGGCATCGTCAGCGCGCTGGATCGTCCCGTGACGGCTGGCAGCGCTGAACCGTCGGCGTCGGGGGCGCAGGAGCCCGTGGTCACCAACGCCATCCAGACCAGCGCCGCGATCAACCCCGGCAACTCCGGGGGCGCCCTGGTCGACGCGAACGGCCAGCTGGTGGGCATCAACTCCTCGATCGCCGCACTCGGCCCCGAATCCGGCAACATCGGCATCGGCTTCGCGATCACCTCACGGCAGATGCGGTCCGTGGTTGACCAGATCCTGGAGACCGGCACCGTCCAGCACCCCTACCTGGGCGTTGGTGTGGGCGACGTGATCGTCGAGGTCGACGGGGCCCAGCGGTGGGCCGCAGGTGTCGCGAACGTGGCACCCGACGGCCCCGCAGCGCAGGCCGGCCTGCAGGAGGGCGATGGCATCCTCGCGATCGACGACGAGGCCGTGGACTCCGCCCTCTCGCTGATCGCGCAGATCCGTGAACGGCCGGTGGGCACCGAGGTCACCCTCGACATCATCCGCGACGGTGAGGCCCAGGAGGTCACGGTCACCCTCGACGCACGGCCCTGAGCAGTGGGCTTCGGGAGTGAGTCGGCGGCAGAGCCGACGAAGCACGGTCACCCGCCGCGTCGGTCTCACACGGTATTACGCTCCGGTAATCGCCGAGGGGAGGACGCCGATGATCCGCTGCCCTCTCTCCAGCCTCCCGAGCCTCCGCGCCCACAGCATCGATCCGACCACCCAGGACCTTCTCCAGCCGCGCTACAGGCCCTTCCACGGCACGCTGGAGGCGCCGGTCGAGCAGCCCAGCCACGTGCTTCTCCAGCCGTGCCATGTCGATGACGACCTGACCGCGCTTGCGCACCGCCTCGGAGAGGTCATTCGAGCTGGAAGTCATCACCTCGATCTGCTTCTCCAGCCTCGACACCAGGGAGTGCGCTGAGAGGTCGGCGGCGCTCACGCTTTCTCCGCTCGGCAGCTTCACGACGCGCTCGTCGGACACGGTCCGCCCGATCTCGCTCAGCGTCTTCTCGATCTCGCTCTGTGCGCTCGCGAGCGAGCGCAGCTCGGAGTGCAGCGTGCTGTCCGCTGTCGAAGCGCGCGTGGACATCTCCTTCTCCAGCTCCTCGATCGCCGCCTCCAGATACCCCAACCGTTCCGCCTGCTTCTCCATCGCGGTGACGAGTACCCGCACCGCCTCGGCGGGGTCCGTCTGCTGCGAGCCGTGCGACGGCTGCGCTGAGCTCATCACCTTCTCCATAGCCCTGCTCATCGTCGATCTCCTTCTCTGCTTCCCGGAGCTGCTGGATGCTCACCAGCACTTCCTCGTACGTGTAATCAGCGCCGAGCTTCGTGCCCGTGCTGGCGAACTTCGAGCGCCCGTTGCGCCTGACCACGCCGTTCTCATCCACCAGGGCATAGGTCAGCCCGGTCGCGCGCTTGCCTGTCTTCGCCCGGATCGAGACACCGTGCTCCTTGGCCACCTCGGCCAGGGAGTCGAGGTCAACCGAGCGCGAGTCCTGGAGGGCCTCGTCCACGCGGTCAGCGAGGAACTCCCGCCACGTGGACTTGTCGAGCTCGTCCACGCTGAGCTGGGAGAGGTCGGTCTTCTCCACAGCGCGGGAGCGGTTCACGTCGTGGGCCAGCTCGGTGCGCGCCACGACCTGCAGGCCCATCTCGCGCATCACGGCGTCGTTCGCCCCGGCCAGCTCGTGATGGCGAAGGCCCTGCCCGCCACGAGCCGCCATCCCTGTCTCCAGGTCATGGTTGGCGATGATGATGTGGTTGTGCGGGTGCCCGCCCTCGCTGTCATCGTGCGTCACGACCACGCACGGCGAGCCGGGCGCGACCCGCCGTGCGAGCCGGTAGCCCGCCTCCGTGACGAGCGCGAGCTGCTCGGGGTCGCTCGCGTCGATCTCTTCCTTCGAGAAGGACTGGATGATCGTGAGCGCCTGGTTCTTGCGCCCGGTGCCCCGCGTCATTGCCTCCATCTGCTCGACCGCGTCCATCGGCGAGGCGAAGTCGGAGAGCTCACCCGCCGCACGCGAGCGTGAAAAGTCCGCAGGCCGTCCGTAGTAGGCGTAGATGATCGACGCTGCAGCCCGCACGGACGGCGAGACCTTGGTGACGCTCATGACGACCACCTCCGCACCAGCTCGTGCAGCATGTCGACCATCTGCTGCAGCTCGACCGCCGCCACACGCTCGCCACCGTTCACACGCCGCGCGATCTGGTGGACGTTGACGCCCAGCGCGTTCACCTCACGCCGCACGGCCAGCAAGTCCACGTTCGGCGGCTGCGGCACGGGCGCACCAGCCAGCACGGCCACCCCGGCCCGTAGCACCCCGGAGCCCGGGATGCCGTACCGCTCGGCGAGGTCTGCGACCTGCCCCGCCTCCTCATCGTCAAGCCGTACAGTGAGGCGGTGCCCGCGCGCATGGCGGCGCGCACCCCGGCGGTCGCCTCCCTTATCTGGCTCTTCAGAGCTGAGTGTGGGGTGAGGCATCGAGGCCTCCGGTGATGAGGAGCATGCGGAGGCGGTAGTGCTCGAAGTTGCGGAACCCGCGGGCGATGCGGCGGCCGAGTTCGATGATCCCGTTGAATCTCCTATGTCTGTCAAGCGCCGGTGAGCTCATTCTGAGCGGCGGTGTTGAGGCGGCGGTAGATGTCGCGGGCGAGGTAGCGCTTGAGGCAGCGACGGATCTCCCGGAGGGTGCGCCCTTCGGCGGTACGG